>CAVPCE010000022.1:0-7456 GCA_963702295.1 uncultured Acidobacteriaceae bacterium
CTCTCGATCGATGCTGTCCTTGTGACTGACAACGATTCGAGAAGTTCAAGCGCGTTAAAAATCTGAAAGTCGAAAACTGGCTGCGTTCCTGATCTCTGCCAGCCTTTCATCGTTGCGACGCCTGCAACCCACCCACATTGAGACCCCACCGAGTATCCTGTCCCCAATGGATCTCGGCCTCCACAACAGCATCATCCTCGTCACCGGCGGTGGCGCCGGCATCGGCCAGGCCATCACCCGCGCCTGCCTTGACGAGGCGCGACCGTCGTCGTCGTCAGCCGCGCCTCCGACCACGTCAAAGCCTTCCTCGCCGAAATGCGCGACGCCCAGCGTCCCTGCGACTTCGTCGAAACGCATCTCGCCGACCTCACTCAATGCCGCCGCGCCATCGACTACGTCCGCGACAAGTATGGCCACCTCCTGGGCCTCGTCAACAATGCCGGCACCAATGACGGCATCGGCCTCGAGTCCGGCTCTCCCGAGCGCTTCATCGAAAGCCTCCACCAGAACCTCGTCCACTGCTACGCCCTCGCGCACTATGCGCTGCCCATGCTCAGGGCCGCCCGCGGATCCATCCTGAACATTAGCTCCAAGGTCGCCCTCACCGGCCAGGGAGGCACCTCCGCCTATGCTGCCGCCAAAGGCGCGCAGCTGGCTCTCACCCGCGAGTGGGCTGCTGAACTCGCTCCGTACGGCGTCCGCGCCAACGCCATCATCCCCGCCGAAGTCATGACCCCCCAGTACAGCCGTTGGATCTCGACTCGGCCCGATCCCCAGGCCGCGCTCGACGAAATCCGCCAGCGCATCCCCCTCAGCCATCGCTTTACCGAAGCATCAGAAATCGCCGCCATGGCTGTCTTTCTGCTTTCGCCCACCCAGAGCGCCCACACTACCGGCCAGCACCTCATCGTCGACGGGGGCTATACCCACCTCGACCGCGCGCTTAGGTAGCCCGGCAGTGGCAGGCAAGGCTCTTCAAAGTTTGTTTTTTGTATAGTTGACATATCAACTGTTTCCCTGTAATCTGCCTCTGTGAGTCATTCCGCGGTCAGCGATCTGAAAAAACACACCGGCTTCTGGCTGCGCTTCGTCTCCAACCACGTCTCCCACGCATTCGCGCGTAAACTGCTCGCCAGCGGCGTCACGGTCGCCGAGTGGGTCGTGCTCCGGGAGATGTTCGATGACGACGAAACCTCGCCCGGCGTCGTCGCCGAACGTATTGGCATGACCCGCGGCGGTGTCTCAAAGCTGGTGGACCGCCTGGTGGCCAAATCGCTCATCACTCGCCGCGAGCGCTCCGACGACCGCCGCTATCAGGACATCGCTCTCACTTCCGCCGGCCGCCGGCTCGTTCCCCGGCTCGCTGCCCTTGCTGACCAGAATGATGAAGAGTTCTTCCATCCCCTGTCAGCCAAAGAGCATGCCGCACTCATCGCCGCGATGAAAAAACTTGTGAAGGCACATGGCCTTCATACTCTGCCCACCGAATAAGGAGAACGACATGAACACCGAGCAGATACACGCAATCAACGTCGCCACCCAGCGGGGCACGATGACCTTTCCCCAGGTCGTCCAGCAATTCCTCGCCCTGGGCGTCGAATCCTACTTCGTCGACTTCGCCGCCGCGCGCAAGACCTGCTATCTGGCTGACGGCGCCACCCACACCGACACCATGATTCTCCAGCCCGGTCCCATCGCCGCCGCGTGGAGCGAATCAGACCTCGTGGCGGCCATCCGCGGCGCCCAGGCTGATACGATCCGCTACCCCGAATTCATCCAGCGCTCCACGGCAGCCGGCGTTATCGGATACTGGGCCTTCCTCACCGGCAAGCGCGTCATCTATTTCGGCCGACAGGGCGAACAGCACGTCGAGGAGTTTCCCAAACCGAAGCCGTAGGCGCCGGGCCGATCACCCCCATCTCTGTTCGCTGCAACCACCTGGCCGCACCCCCCAATCGCACTCCCCCATTGGTAACCGTTGCCTTGGTTACTGTCGCTTGCTATTGAGTCACGCAGAAATGGCATTGCCGCCACCCCCCCCTGCCCTGAATATGGATGTGCGTAGTTCACACACTCTCAGCCGGCTTCTGAGTCGGGCTCAAATGTTCAAGGAGAAATTCGGAATGAAAGCTCTCAACACCCAGCTGCGGAACCTCCTCCGCGAAGATTCCGGCCAGGATCTGATCGAGTACGCGTTGATTGCCGCCCTCATCGCCCTGGCGACCATCACGGCCATGAAGACCCTCTCCACCAAAATCGGCACCGAATTCAACACCATCGGCAGCAGTCTCTAAGGCTCACTCCTCCAGGATCGGAACCCGCAACCGTTTCGGCCTGCCTCTTTCGCCGGCCTACTGAATCGTCGCCGTTCCGCCCATCTTGTCCAGTTCCTCCCGGACCTTCGTCAGCCCAAACATGCAGCGCTCAAACTCCTCTGACAGCTGCGCAAACAGCGGAGCTTCGTCCCGGTACTCGAACAAATCGAACTGGGAAACGATGTAGTAGCTCTCCTTGCCCGTCCGTATCAGCTCCGTGACTCCCGCCTCGCCCGTGTGCCGCCACAGTTGCGCCGACTCCGGATACATCCCGGTGGCAAACAACGCGTAATCCCCAATGTGCCGCCGCACCTTGCGCTCCTCGTCGAACGACGCCGCGCCGCCAAACACCGGGTCTGATGCCTCAACCATCGCCTGCACCGCCGTCAGCGGCCGCCCCTCAGCGTCCCTGATCCGGTACAGACTCTCTGACGCTGTAAACTCCGTCAGCAGATCGCCCACATACGAAGTCAGCTCCGGATCGCTGATCCCGCTGTATCGCGAATAGCAACCCGCCACAACCTCATGGAACAACTGGCGCAATGGATGGCGTTCGGGAATCATTGTCGTTCCTCCGCGCTCCTTCGCTCATGCCGGCAGCAGAGGAACCCTCCGAACTGGCTCCTTCCGCTCCCGGCCGAAGAAGCTTGTGGTTATATGGATCGCTACTCTACGGCATTTGTTGCGCCATACAAGACGCGTTCGTGGTACCTCCCCCGATTTTTCTGGCAATCTCCCCTCCCCATTGCGAACGACGCACCCTGTTACTGCTGCGTCACGCCCCGGTGGTACAACTACTGAATCTCGCTCGCACGACTCCTCCAGGAGATCACCATGCCGAAGCAGACCGCCCCTGCCCGAGCCAGGAAGTCCCCAAAATCTGCGCGATCCCAATCCTCCACCGCCGGCAGCCCCGTCTTCGCCCAGCCTCAGCCCACACCCGATCCCACCGGCTTCAGAACCCCTGTCACCGACCAGAGCGATCAGGAAATCGCCGCGGTTGAAACCGTTCCCCAGCCCCGGGGCAACGCGGTCGAGCCCATCCTCACGCTCCAGCAGGTCTACGGCAGCCAGGGCGCAGCGAAGATGCAGTCCATTACCGCCGCCGGCCAAATTGTCTTCCACTGCGTCGGCGACACCGGCAGCGTCAAAGGCCCTGCCACCGAAGACCTCGTCTCCGACAAGCTCGTCACTGACTTCCAGGAGGCCAATCCCGCCGACGTCCCCTCGTTCCTCTTCCACCTCGGCGACGTTGTCTACTACTTCGGCGAAGCCGCTTATTACTACGACCAGTTCTACGACTCCTTCCGCAACTACCCCGCGCCCATCATCGCCATCCCCGGCAACCATGATGGTGTCGTCTGGTCCGGCGACCCGCGCCACCCTACAGGCGTTCCTCCGCAATTTTTGCGCTGTTTCACCCGCACAATCGCCCGATGCCGGCGGCCTTCTCCGCACCACCATGATCCAGCCCGGCGTCTACTTCACCCTCGAAGCCCCCTTCGTCCGCATCCTGGGCCTCTACTCCAATGTCCTCGAAGACCCGGGCGTCATCTCCGACGAAAACGGCACCTACTCCACCCTCGACCAGCGTCAGATCGCCTTCCTCACCGCCGCTCTCAAGCGCGTCCAGTCCGACAAATTCACCGGCGCCGTCCTCATCGCCGTCCACCATCCCCCCTTCACGGGCGGCACCGTCCACGGCGGCAGCCCGCAAACGCTCGCTGACATCGACTCCGCCTGCCAGGCCGCCGGCGTCTGGCCCCACGCCGTCCTCGCCGGACACGCCCACAACTATCAGCGATACACCCGCATCATCAACGGCCTTTCGATTCCCTTCCTCGTCGCCGGATGCGGCGGCCACTCCCCGCTCTCCCCCATGCGCGGCACGTGGCGCACGCCGTACAAGATTGACGACACCCTCACCCTCGAGAGTTATGACGGAACCGACTACGGATACCTCCGCATCATCGTCAACGCCACCACTCTCACCATCGAGTTCCACCCCGAGCACGATGGCGGCACCACCAAAACCCCCGATGACGTCGTCACCATCACCCTCGCCACCCACACCATCACATAAGGCAAGGTTGTCGTCCCACACGATTCAGTTGTCATCCTGAGCGGAGCGCCGCCGAGATCTCGCCAGCGGTGTACGAAGCGTCCCGGCGCGGAGCCGAAGGACCCCCCGTAGCGAAGCGGATTGCACGCACCAACAACCAGCTGCGCGCGGAGGGAATCGATCGCGAAGCGACCAGATCTCAAAAGTTGATTCCGAACTCACGCGTCCGCTGTCCGCTCTACGCCGTACCGTGCACGCCGTCGTTAACCCGCCGCCCTGCAGCATTGCCATCAGCGCCCGTTCCTCCCGCCGCAGTTCCTCTTCCTCTTCTTCCCGCAGAATCTCATCCGCCGCCTCTTCGATCTTCTTCCGCACCCGCCGCTCCAGCTTTCCCGCCAGGTAGCACTCCAGCACCGCCGGATGCACATAGCACTTCCGGCACACCGCTGGCGTATTCCCCAGCCGCTGGTGCGACCTCCTTAATCGCCGCCACCACATTCTTCTTCGCCTGCGTCTCCGACTCTGCCTCCCTCAAACTCCCGCAGCTTGGCCAGCGACGCCAGCACCGTCCCCGACCATGTCCGAAAATCCTTCGCCGTAAATCTTCTCCGCTCATCGTCCCGCAGATAATCGTTCACATCCGCCGCAGTCGATCTTCCGGCGCGGCTGCCCCTCTTCATCCACAAACTCAAACAGCTCATACCCCGGCAGGTCCTGGCACCGCCGCACAATCCGCGCCAGCCGCCGATCTTCAATGCCCACCGTGTGCAGCTTCCCGCTCTTCCCCTTGAACTCGAAACGTCACCGTCGACCCCTTCACCTCCACATGCTTTCCGCGCATCGTCGTCAGCCCATACGACCCGTTCTCCCGCGCATACTCCGCATTCCCCACCCGGATCGACGTCCGTCTCCATCAGCCGCACCACCGTCGCCAGCACCTTCCCCGCGGAAAGCCCCGGCCGTCCCATATCCTCCTCCACCCGCGCGCGCATCCCCTTCAGCGCCGTCTCCGAACAGCAGCATCCGCTCGTACTTCGTCTGATCCCTCACCACTCGCCACCGCGGATGATACCGGCTCTGCTTTCCGTCCCTCGCGCATCCCGCCCCGTCGCCTGCAGATGCCCGCGAGCATCCGCGCAAATCCAAACATCCTTCCACGCCGGCGGAATCACCAGCGACCGAATCCGCTTCAGCGTCTCCGCATCCGCACCCGCTTCCCCGCCGCATCCACATACCTGAAACCCTTCCCCGCCCGAATCCGCCGAATCCCCGGCTGCGCGTCCGTCACATACCGCAGTCCCGCTTCCTTCGCCGCCGCCTCCGGATCCGTAACAATCTCCGGCACCAATGTCCGCTTTCTGCCCATGGCCCACCCACCTCATCGCACCGCGAATCTGATTGGATGCGCAATCGGGCCAAAGCCGGGTGCCCATCCCCGCCAGGACCAGCCTTTCGTGCGGACAGGGTGGGGACCCTGTACCCTGATCCCCATGCCTCGCACGCGCACGCTGATCTCCGCCTGCCTCGCCGCCCTCGTCGCCTTCGCCTCCGCCCTTGTCTGATAATTCCCCCGCCGCCACCGCCCACGATTACACCACCGCCCATCACGACGACCTCATCCAGGCCTTCTCCCATTTCCTCTCCCTTCCCAACGTTGCCGCCGACCCCGACGGCCTCCGCCGCAACGCTGCCTTCCTCCTCGATCAACTCCGTCAACGTGGCGCCCAAACCCAGCTCCTCACCGACCCCACCCGCCCCAAAACCCCCGCCGTCGTCTATGGAGAAATCCGCACTCCCGGCGCCGAGCACACCATCGTCTTCTACGCCCACTACGACGGCCAGCCCGTCACCCCCTCCGACTGGCAGATCCCGCCCTTCTCCCCTGAAGTCCACTCCGTCAACGGCGAAGCCCGCATCTACGCTCGCTCCGCCGGAGACGACAAAGCCGCCATCTTCGCCCAGCTCACCGCTCTCGACGCCCTTCGCGCCGCACACCTTTCCCTCCCACGCCAATATCCGCTTTGTCTGGGAAGGCGAAGAAGAAGCCGGCTCGCCGCACCTTGAAGACCTCCTCGACGCCCACCGCAACCTCATCCAGGGGGACGAAGTCTGGCTCGTCTGCGACGGCCCTGTCGATCAATCCGGCGCGCAGAGCATTGCCTTCGGCGCTCGCGGCGACACCCACATCGCCATTACCGTCTACGGCCCTCATCACGGACTCCATAGCGGCCACTACGGCAACTGGGCGCCCAACCCCGCCATGGAACTGGCTCAGCTCCTCGCCGGGATGAAGGACGCCAACGGCCACATCCTCATCCCCCACTTCTATGACGGCATCGCGCCCCTCTCCCCCATGGAGAAGGCCGCCATCGCCCGCGCCCCGTCCAACGACGCGATGCTCACGCGATCCTTTTGGCTCGGCCACACGGAGAACGCCCCGCGTCCTCTGCTCGAGGTCCTCAATGAGCCCTCGCTCAACATTAATGGCCTCTCTTCAGGCGCTACCGGCGCCCACGCTGCCAACGTCATCCCGCCAACCGCCACTGCGGATATCGACATGCGTCTCGTCGTGGGCAACGACTGGCAGCGCCAGCAACAGAACGTCATCGACTACGTCCGCTCCCACGGCTACTTCGTCGTTGACACGGAGCCCACCCAGCAGATCCTCACCTCGCATCCGCGCGTGGCCATGATCGTCCGCGATCCCGCCAGTTACAACGCCGTCCGCACTCCCATGGATTTGCCCATCGCCCAGGAAGTCATCGCCGCCGTCCAGTCCGCTGCCATCGAAGAGCACCACGGACAGGTCGTCCTCCTCCCCACCATGGGCGGCAGCGTCCCCCTCGGCGCCATGGAGCGCGCCGCCGGCACCCACACCATCACCATCCCCATCGCGAACTACGACGACAACCAACACGCCGCCAACGAAAACCTCCGCCTCGAAAACCTCTGGAACGGCACCGCCACCATGGCCGCTCTACTCACCATGCAATGATGAACGGACAAGAGAACCAACTCTGGAAATTGGTTAAGCAGGACACGATCCCAGATGCCTCATATCTGGCCGCTGTTGCCAGAT
>CAVPCE010000023.1:0-13965 GCA_963702295.1 uncultured Acidobacteriaceae bacterium
CTCACCAAAAATATGAATGTCACCCCTGAGCGGAGCGCCGCCGCGCCCTTTCCCGCAGTGCCTCCCGGCGCGGCGTCAACGGACCCCGGTACGTAACAGCACTCGGCGCGGAGGGGCCGGCGTGCGGCGAAAGAGCAATCAGGCGCCGATCAGGGGTCTCGGCCTTTGCGCTAAACTCCGAACTCTCAACGCCGTCTGCCCTGCCCCAGCCACGGAAACCAGCCAACCGCGGCGTACAATACCTGCGGCCTGACTCCAGTTGAATTCGCTGGTGGGAGAAGGACAAACTTTGCATCGAATGATCGAGATTCCCGGTCGTAAACCGCGCTCCAATCGCCTCGTTCTCATCCCTGTTCTCGTCATCGTCGCCATCTTCATTGGCAGCAGCTCCGCCCTCTCCTGGTTTGTCGATTCGCTCTGGTTCGGCTCTCTCGGCTATCGAGACGTCTTCTGGAAAAGCTTCGGCCTGCAGTGGGGCGTCTTCGTCGTTGCCTTCATCCTCACCCTCGTTATCCTCTATGGCTGGTTCCTCGCCCTCTGGCGCATCCACCAGGCCGACCTGCCCCTGGATCGAGCCGTCTTCATCGGACAACAGCGGCTGAGCCTGCCGTTGCGCCGGGTGTCGCGTATCCTCGGCATCGTTCTCTCCCTCGGCGTCGCGCTCATCAGCGGCATGGCCCTCATGGCCGAGTGGCCCATCTTCGCCCTCTTCTGGTACGCGCCCTCGCGCCGCTGCACCCCGTCTCGATCCCGTCTTCGCCAGGCCGGTCAGCTTCTATCTGTTCACTCTGCCCGCCTGGCAACTCGTCGCGGGATGGCTCATGGTCCTCGCCGTCATCGCCTGCATCGCCGCCGGCGCCTTCCTTCTCCTCTCCGGAAGCGCCCGAGCGATCGCCGGGAAAAAGACAGCCTCGTTCTGCCTCTGCCCTGGCGCGGCATCTCCATCGCCTTCGCCTTCTTTCTCTTCATGCTCGCGGTGCAGGTCTACCTCAGCCGCTTCGGCGCGCTTTTCACCGCGCACACCATCTTCAGCGGCGTCGAGTACACCGACGCGCACATTACCATCACCGGCCTGCTCGTGACGGCATTCGCTCTGCTCCTTGGCGCCGCAATCGCCGTGAGCAACGCCTTCACCGTTTCGCGTCCAGGACGTCTCGTCGCGGCCATCATTCCCGCCCTCGCCTGCTTCATCGTCGTGCAACTCATCGGCTGGTACGTCAACAGCTTCATCGTCAAACCCAACCAGCTCGACCGCGAGCTGCCCTACATCGCCTGGAACATCGCCGGGACCCGTCAGGCCTGGGACCTCGACCGCATCACCCAGGAAGAGTTTCCTGCCGAAACCACGCCCGACGCCGCCGACCCCGACCACAACCAGGTCACCCTGCAGAACATCCGCCTGTGGGACTGGCGTGCCCTGCAGAGCACCCTCCGCCAGATCCAGGAGATTCGCACCTACTACGACTTCCCCGACATCGACATCGACCGCTACACCCTCAACGGCGATCTCCGCGAGGTCATGCTCGCCGCTCGCGAGCTCAGCCTCGACAAGCTTCCCGACAGCAGCCGCAACTGGATCAACGAGAAACTCATCTACACCCACGGCTACGGCATCACCATGAACCCCGTGAACGGATTCACGCCGGAAGGTCTGCCCACGCTCTACCTCAGCAACATGCCGGTCGAGAGCACCGTCTCCGGCCTCACCGTTTCTCGGCCGGAAATCTACTTCGGCCAGATGACCAACTCCGACGTCTACGTCAAAACCCGCCAGAAGGAATTCAACTACCCGCAGGGCCAGACCAATAACCTCACCTCGTATGAGGGAACCGGCGGCATCGTTCTCGGCGGCATGCTGCGCCGCACTCTCATCGCCGCCGATCGCGGCGACCTCTGGAAGGTTCCCTTCAGCGACGACATCACTTCCGAGAGCCGTCTCCTTATGCGCCGCAACATCCTTGCCCGCGTCGCAGGCGCTCGCTCCCTTCCTCAACTTTGATGCCGATCCCTACATCGTTATCGGCGACAAGGGCCGCCTCTACTGGATGCTGGACGCCTTCACCACCTCCAACAGCTATCCCGAATCCGCCAGCTATCCCTTCGCCGACGACTCCATCAACTACATGCGCAACAGCGTCAAGGTCGTCATCGACGCCTACAACGGCGCCACGACCTTCTACGTCTTCGATCCACACGACCCCATCATCACTGCCTGGCGCAGCATCTTCCCCTCGCTTTTCCGCGACGCCTCGGCCATGCCCCCTGACCTCCGCCGCCACATCCGCTATCCCCAGCTTCTGCTCGAAGCACAGGCCGCCGTCTATGGCCTCTACCATATGACCGATCCCGAGGTCTTCTACAACCGCGAAGATCTCTGGACCGTCGCTTCCGAGACTGGGCGTCACTGACACCGGCGATCAGCAGACCCAGGCCATGGAGCCCAACTACGTCCTAATGAAGCTCCCCGGCGAAGCCTCCGCAGAGTTTGTCGAGATCCTCCCCTTCACGCCCGCCAATCGCAATAACCTCATCGGCTGGATCGCCGGCCGCAGCGATGGCGACCACTACGGCACCGCCGTCGTCTACGATTTCCCCAAGACCCGGCTCGTCGACGGCCCGCATGCAGATCGAAGCCCGCATCGACCAGAACGCCGCGCTCTCCGGTCAACTCACTCTCTGGAACCAGCAGGGCTCCCACGTCCGCCGCGGCACTCTGCTCGTCATCCCCTGCGGCCACGCGCTCCTCTACGCGGAGCCCATCTACCTCCAGGCCCAGCAAAGCCCTATGCCCGAGCTCCGCCTGGTCGTCCTCGCCCTTCAGGATCGCCTCGCCTATGGCCCCAACTTCGAGACCGCTCTCGCCGCGCTCTTCGGAGGCCAGCCGTCATCCCTCACCGCAACCGCGTCGTCATCCGGCTCATCCGGCCAGCAGGATATTCAGGACCGTCCGCTTCTTCAGGGCAGCCCGCGCCAGCCACCCCAGGCAACGCCGCTGCCAACCGCGCTGCGCTCATCGCCGCCGCCGCCCGGGATCTTGCGGATTACCAAAGCCTCACCGCACAGGGCAAACTCGCCGAAGCCGGCCAGAAACTCCAGGACTTAAAGAACAAACTCAACCAGCTTCAGTCAGGAAGCAGGTAGGGCGGGGTCCGCCGCTGCAGATAAACCTTCAGCGGTACGCGCAGCGATCCCGTGGATGCGGGATGACGGAGAAAGCCACGGTTTTAGCCCGTGGGAGCAGGCGCCCCTAAACTCGGTCCAGAAAATGCACCCCGGACACTCCCTGCAGCCGCGCCGCCGCCGCCTCCGGCGTGATGTCCCGCTGCGGCATCCCCAGCAGCTCGAACCCAACCATATATTTCCGCACCGTCGCCGACCGCAGCAGCGGCGGCAAAAAATGCCCATGGAAATGCCACTCATCGTGCCCGCAACCATCCGTCGGCGCCTGATGAAATCCCATCGTGTACGGAAAGCTCGTCTCAAACAGATTGTCGTAGCGCGTCGTCACCTGCTTCAGCACATCCGCAAGGCCGTTCCGCTCCGCATCCTTAAAGTCCACCAGCGATCGCACGTGCCGCTTCGCCAACACCAGCGTCTCAAACGGCCACACCGCCCACCACGGCACCACCGCCAGAAAAGCCTCGTTCTCGCACACCACCCGCACCCGCTCGCGGCCTCCAGCGCGGCGTAGTCGCACAGCAAACACCCTCCGCGCCGCTCCCGATACGCCGACAGCGCCTCCATCTCCGCCAGCGGCTCGTCCGGTACATGCTCCGTCACCCAGATCTGCCCATGCGGGTGGGGATTGCTAGCCCCCATCATCGCCCCACGATTCTCAAAAATCTGTACGTACCGGAAATCCGGTTCTTCCCCCAGCGTGCGATATTCCTCCGTCCACACATCCACCACCCGCCGGATATCCCGCACATCCATCCGCGCCAGCGTCAAACTGTGGTCGGGATGAAAGCACACCACCCGGCACCGTCCCCGCTCCCGCTCCGCGCGCAGCAACTCCTGCGTTCCGCCCCCACCCGCCTCGCGATCGGGCTCCGGAGAATCGGGCAGCAGCGCCGCAAAGTCGTTGTCGAAGACATACGTGCCCTCATACTGCGGCGTCACCTTCCCGCCCGCACGCGTGTTCCCGGGACACAGGTAGCACTCGGGATCGTAATGCACCTCCGAGAACCCCGACGACTTGCTGACTTCCCCCTGCCACGGACGCGCCGTTCTGTGTGGAGACACCAGCACCCACGCCCGCCGCAGCGGGTTATACCGGCGATGCGGAAACATCAAAGACTCAGCCAAACTCCCTCCTAATCCCTAATCCCCAATCCCTGCCCGCCCGTTCCGTGCCGTGCCGTTCTGTCCGTTATCCGCTCGGCGCGATCGCGCGAGCGCAATCACGCCGTCGGCTTATCCGGGACCGGCACCACTGCCAGAAACTCCCTCGCGAATCCTTCCGCAAATTCCTCCAGCAGCCTTCGCACCCGCTCCGGATCCTCACTCCTCACAACCAGCCCTGCGTGATGATGCTTCTTCAGCCGCAGCACGATCTCCGGCGCAAAGAACTTCCGCGTATCCGGTTCCGCCGTCTTTGCCAGGCACAAGACACTCCCTGCATAAAACGCCAGCGGCTGGGGTGCCCGATAGGCCTGTCCCCGCACATCGGCGACCTCAATCCGCGCCCATTCCCGCCACAAATTCACGCCCGTAGCCGCTTCCACCACGTTCGCAATGAACGCGCCGCCCACCCGCGCTGCCGCCTCCAGAAAGTATGTCTTCCCGTCTTTTCCGCGGATGTACTCCGCGTGCGTCACCCCATTCCGCAGGCCCAGCGCCGGTATCAGCTCCGCATTCATCCGCGCCAGCTCCCGCGCCTCTTCCGACCCGCGATCGATGACCCGCGTCGTGAACACCCCGCCCTCATGCATCGTCTGCATGGGGGGCTTACCGTACCCGCTCACCGCCGCGAAGACCAGCTTCCCGTCGCTCACAATCGAGTCCACGTGATAAATATCGCCGGGCACAAAACGCTCCAGCAGAAATGAGCTCTGCCGATCCCCAAGCTCCTCCAGCGCCCGCCACACCTGGGCCGCCTCGTGGCACTTACGAATCCCGATTGCCGAGGCCTCGGCCCGCGGCTTCAGCACCCACGGCGCCGGCACGCGCTCCATCCAGTGGTGCAGTTCTTCATGCACCAGCACCCGCGTAAACTCCGGGACCAGAAATCCCGCCCGCTGCGCCTCTTCCCGCATCACCAGCTTGTCGCGATAATGCGAGGTCGCGGTCCGCCCCATCCCCGGAATCCGCATGTGTTCCCGCAGCGCCGCCACCGTCTCCATGTCGAACTCGTCCAGCGCCACCAGCCGGTCGAACCGTCGCGTCCTCGCCAGGTATGTCACCGTGTTGGTGACCTGTTCCAGGGTCAGTCCCTCCGGCATCGTCACCAGCTCTTCCAGAATCCGCCGCGGCCAGTCCGCCTGGCGAAGCTTGTCCAGCGTCAGCAGCATCACCCGGCATCCCTGCGCCGCACACTCCTCCAGAAACGCCTGCCCCTTCTCATACGTGCTGATGCACAAAATCCGCGGCTGCTCGCTCATACGCTTGTCATCTCGCTCATAGGATTGTCATCCTGGCGCGACGAAGAACCTTGCGTTCTCTGCCCCGCGCCCAGTCACCCTCGTTCACCGCTGGTGGCTCACCCTTGATTCCTAAACTCTAAACTCTGCTTCTCCCCCGCCGCCTGTTCTACCATAGACACGGGGATGCCATGTCTGACCCCTTCCACTTCTCCGCCCTCGAAATCGCCCGTCTCCACGACCGCGCCACTGCCCTTTGGCATCGCAACGAAGACCCTCACCACATCCACGCCCACGATTTCCTCGACACCGTCCTCAACCAGCACCGCGCCAACTTCGACCTCTGGCATACCGAAGACCGCGCCCGTGACCCCCGCGCCTCCGATCACGACATGGCCGAGGTCAAACGGACGATCGATCGATACAATCAGCGTCGCAACGACCTCGCCGAACAATGCGACGTCCAGCTCCTCCACCAGGCCACCGAGTTTCTCCGCCCCCAGGGCGGCCCCTCTCCGACGGCCCAGCAAAATTCCGAATCTCCCGGCCTCATCATCGACCGGCTCTCCATCCTCGCCCTCAAAATCTTCCACACCCGGGAAGAAGTCGACCGCCCCCACGCCCCCGAAGGCCACGCGGACCGCAATCGGGCCCGCCTCGCCCTCCTCACCGAGCAGCGCGACGACCTCGTCGCCTGTCTCGACCAGCTCTGGCGCGATGTCCTTCAGGGCCGCCGCTACTTCAAAATCTACCGCCAGCTCAAGATGTACAA
Organism: uncultured Acidobacteriaceae bacterium; assembly: GCA_963702295.1. GTDB lineage: Bacteria > Acidobacteriota > Terriglobia > Terriglobales > Acidobacteriaceae > Palsa-343. Next base: position 6,352 of record CAVPCE010000023.1, read on the forward strand.
TGACCCCTCCCTCAATCCCGCAATCTACGGCGCAAAAGAGACCTCATCCTGAGCACGCGGCAGAGTAGGAACCCTGGTCTTTCTCTCCCGGATGCCTGCTTCAGAGCTGACCGCTTCACCCGCTGACCGCAGCACCAGCTCTCTGTACCCTGAACCCTGCACCCTGTACCCTGTCTCTAAATGCTGCTCGTCAACGCCGACGACTTCGGCCTCACCCCCGGCATCAATCGCTCCATCGTCGAACTGCACGCCGCCCGCGCCCTCTCCTCTGCCACCCTGATGGCGACCGGCCCCTTCTTTGACGATGCCGTTCGCCTCGCCCACGACCACCCCAGCCTCGAAGTCGGTTGCCATATCCTCCTCGTCGACGGCACCCCCGTCCTTCCGCCCAGCCAAATCCCCTCCCTGGTCACGGCCAGTGGCCAGCTGCGGTCGTCCCTCACCCACTTCCTCCGCGACCTTCTCACCTTCCGCATCCGGCCCGAAGAAATCACCGCCGAAGCCACCGCGCAAATCCGTCGCCTCCAGGCCGCCGGCCTCCGCGTCTCCCATATCGATACGCACAAGCACACCCACCTCTTCTCCGGAGTCCTCCGCCCGCTCCTTCAGGCCGCCCGCGCCCGCGGAATCCCCGCGATCCGCAATCCCTTCGAACCCGCCTGGTCTCTCCGCGCCACCGACAATGCTTCCCGGCTCCGCCGCCTCGCCGTAGTCGCTCTCCGCTCCGAGCATCGCGGCTTCCTCCGCCGCATCCGGGCCGCTTCGCTCGCCACTCCCGACGGCACACTCGGCGTCCTCGCCACCGGCGCCCGCGACGTCCCAACCACTCTCCGCACCCTCCTCGCCGCCATGCCGCCCGCCCCCGGTTCGCGTCCTGTCTGGGAACTCGTCTGCCACCCGGGTTACGTCGACGTCCACCTCGATGCGGTCCGCACTCGCCTTCGCGCCTCCCGCGCCCAGGAACACTCTGCTCTCCTCGATCTCCTCCCCAGCCTTCCTCTTGCCTCCTGGCGAGACCTCACCCCGGGCATGTAGCATCCTCCGCGGAGTCTCTCCATGCCCCTCATCGATATCAGCACTCTTCCCGTTACCGAGCGCCTGCCCGGATGGCACGGTCGCTACTTCCATTCGGCCGGCATGACCGTCGCCCATTACGAATTCCGGCGTGGCTCTCTAATCCACGAGCACTTCCACCCGCAGGAAGAGATCTATGAGGTTCTCGAAGGCGAGCTGGAGCTCACCATCGACGGCACCGTCCATGTCGCGAAAAACGGAATCGTCGCCATCGTGCCGGCAGGCGCCCGTCACTCCGTCAAGGCCCTCACCGACGGCCGCGCCATCATCGTCGATTGCCCCCGCCGTCCCGAATTCGAGGATCACGCTTCCACCCGAATGGGAACCAATCCCGCCCCATCGGCGTAATCTTCTCCCGAGGACGCCCCATGCAAGCCTTCTACAACTGGTTCTTTCCCGCCGTCTGGATCGCCTTCCTCCTCTACTGGCAAATCGCCGCCGGCGGCGCCAAAACCACCACGCGTATTGAGCCCGCCACCTCCCGCATCCTGCGCTCCCTCGCCTTCCTCATCGCCATCGCCCTCTTCTTTGTGCCTCAGAACCGCATTCCGTGGATTGATCTGCGCCTGCTGCCCAATCCCCTCGCGTGTTTCTGGATCGGCGCCGCCATCACCGTCGCCGGCCTCCTCTTTGCTGTCTGGGCGCGCCTCACCCTCGGCGCCAACTGGAGCCGCTCCGTCACCATCAAGCAGAATCACGAGCTCATCATCACCGGACCCTACCGCCTCGTGCGCCATCCCATCTACACCGGCATCCTCGCCGGATTCCTTGGCAGCACCGTCGCCACCGCCCAGCTCCGTGGACTCCTCGCCTTCGCGCTCGTCTTTTTCGCTCTCTGGTACAAGCTCCGCCTCGAGGAGAGCTGGATGCGCACCCAGTTCGGCGACGTGTACAGCAACTACGCCCGCCATACCGCCGCCCTCGTCCCCTGGCTGCTGTGAGGTTGTGAGCTGAGCGAAGCAGGAGTCATCCTGAGCCAGGCGAAGGACCTCCGTACCGCAGCGGACAGTCAGTCCCCTTTGGAGCCTCTGAAAAACTGCCCAATTTTCCGGTAGTTCCTGCCTGAGGCCTCTAAACCAGATCGCTACTTAATAAAGAGGACGGTACTTCATCCAAAACTCACTCCCGGGATGAGGAGAAGTTAAGTCCCGAAGCCGGACTCGGTGGCGATGTCCTCGGTCCTGCAACCTGTAACCTGTAACCTGTAACTTTTCTATGACCGACACAGTTGCCGCTTTGCCTCGCGTCCGCTTCGCCCCCTCGCCCACCGGCTATCTCCACGTTGGCGGAGCCCGCACCGCCCTCTTCAACTGGCTCTTCGCCAGACATTTTGGAGGCACCTTCATCCTCCGCATCGAGGACACCGACTTCGAGCGCTCTTCTGAAGCCATGGTCGACGGCATCCTCGAAGGCATGCGCTGGATCGGCCTCAACTGGGACGAGGGTCCCTTCTTCCAGTCCCAGCGCCTGCCTCTTTACCAGGCCACCGCCGAAAGGCTCATCGCCTCCGGCCACGCTTACTACTGCTTCTGCACCAAAGAAGAACTCGAACAGCGCCGCGCAGCAGCAGCCGTCCACACGCCCATGTACGACCGCCGCTGCCGTCAGCTGGACGGCGTTGAATCTCAAAAACGTCGCCTGGCCGGCCAGTCCGCCGCTGTCCGCTTCGCCGTCCCCGACGGCATCGCCTTCTGGGACGACGCCGTCTTCGGCCGCGTCGAATTCGCCAATGCCGAGCTCGAAGACTTCGTCCTCCTTCGCTCCGACGGCATTCCGACTTATCATCTGTCGGTGGTCGCCGACGACATCGACATGCGCCTCACCCACATCATCCGCGGCGCCGACCACATCTCCAACACGCCTAAACAGATCCTGCAATATCGAGCACTCGGCGCGGAGCTGCCCACCTTCGCCCACGTCCCGCTCATCCTCGGCCCCGACAAAACCCGCCTCTCCAAGCGCCATGGCGCTACCTCGGTCATCGCCTATAAGGACATGGGGATTGCCCCGGAGGCCTTTCGCAACTTTCTCGCCCTTCTCGGCTGGTCACCCGGTCGACAACATAAGGATCGTGAGCTGTTTAGCTCAGAAGACCTAATCCAGTTGTTCACTCTCGAAGGCATCTCTCGATCCAACGCCGTCTTCGACCATGACAAACTCGCCTGGTTCAATACCGAATACATTCGCGCCTACGACTCGGCGAGGCTCCTGCCGCTGATTGAAGAAGAATGGAAGGCCGCCGATCTGAAGCCCACCCGATCGAGCGCCGAAATCCTTGCCGCTATCGACCTGGTCAAGCGCGCGCCCGCAACGTGAAGGACTTCGCCACTTCCTTCCGCGCCTACTTCACAGATCAGTTCGAATATGATCCTGCCGCGGTGACCAAATTCCTCTCCGACCCCTCGCTGCCCGGGCTTCTCGAGGAACTCGCCCATCGCTACGCCGCAGCAGCGGAATTCACCGAAGCTACCGCCGAGGAGACCCTCCGCGCCTTTGCGGCCGAAAAGGGTATGAAGGCCGGAGCGCTCATCAACGGATCGCGCGTCGCTCTCACCGGCGAAGCCGTCGCTCCCAGTCTGTTCGCCGTGATGGCCCTGCTCGGCAAAGAGCGCGTCGTCCGCCGCCTCTCTGAAGCCGCCAAACCACCCTCAGCCGGCTGACCTGAAAACTGGCGGCGACAGCGCGTGGTTCGTGGTTTTCCGGTTCGCTGTGTGCTGTACGCTGAAGGCTGATGTTGCTACAATCCGAAGAGCGGGATGGTGACAGCCCCGCGGGTTCGCCACTCTTGAGCGCCGCGAATCGCAACAGAAAAACCGGCAGCGCAACGCTCCGGTTCTGCAACACAAGGGGACGTAGTTCAGTTGGTTAGAATGCTGCCCTGTCACGGCAGAGGTCGCGGGTTCGAGCCCCGTCGTCCCCGCCAGTATCCCGATGGATATTGGCAATACGTACAGATCAAGGTCTGATTTTCCCCGTTGTCAAAATTGGCTGTATGGGCCAATCTATAGGCGGTTCTCCAAAGAACCGCCGAGGACTTCACCATGCCCAGACTTGGCGACGTGAAGCTGTTCAAACAAATCAAGATCGACGGATCGTGGAAGCTGGCGCCCGCCCTGTATGACAGCAAGGGCCGCGTGCGCCGCGACCATGTGCGCGTGCAGGGCAGGGACGAACAGCACGCGGAAGGCACCTACTACCTCGAATACTGGACCGCCGGAAAGCGCACGCGCGAGCCGGCAGGGGCAGACGCCTTCATGGCCGCCGAGGCCGCGAAACGCAAGCAAGCGGAGCGCGGCGCCATCCGCAGCGGAATCGTCCCCGCCCCGGCGAACGATAACGGGGAGAGCGCATCGCGCTCGCGACGGCGCTCACGAAGTATGAGGACTATATCCGTTTCCACCGGTCCCTGCGCACGTTCCGCACCTACCGTCCGATCCTGCGCGCGTTCGGCGACCACTGCGCCAAGACCCATGTCGCCGACGTGACGCGCGAGGACCTTCTCGACTTCGCCACGGAATGCCTCAAGCAGGGGCAAAAGGGCAAATCGATCTACAACAAACTCGTCGTCCTGTCGCAGGTGATGAAGCAGCACGGCAAGCCGAAGCTTCTCGCACCGGCAGACTGGCCGAGCTTTGTGGAGACGGTGCGCCCGATCTATGAGAACGATGAGCTGGAGAAACTCTTCAAGGCCTGCATGCCGGACGAAGCCATCCGGTTCAAGTTCTACCTGCTGTCGGGATTCCGCGATGCGGAGGGGCGGTTCCTGACCTGGCGCGACGTCGATTTTCGTCACCGCGCCATCCGCGTGACGGCGAAGCCGCACTGGCAATTCCATCCGAAGAACTGGGAGGAGCGGGAGGTGCCCGTCCCTCAGGCGCTCATCAATCTTCTGCAGAAATACAAACCCGACGACGCCGCGCCCGATGACCCCGTCTTCCCGAGCGCCACCGGCCGTCCCGACGGCGCCATGCTGGAAAAGCTCAAGGCCGCGGCGCGCCGCGGCATGCTGAATTGCGGGCACTGCGCGGTCGAACACAAGCTGTCCGACGGCACGGTCAGAATCAACCGCTGTTTGGCTGGGCCGTACTGCACCCGCTGGTTCCTGCACAAGTTCCGGCATACCTACGCCACGCGGCACCTGCAGGACGGCATCGACATCCGCACCCTGCAAAGCTGGATGGGACATCGCGACATCACCAGCACGATGGTCTATCTCAAGGGCGCGCGCAACGCCGACATTCACGCCCGGCTGGACAAGGCGAGCCTCGCGGTCTTTGCCTCGTAGTTTTCGCGGGGAGGGGGTCTGTATGCGTTTTACCGCGTCAGCCCGCTCATGCAGGCCCTGAAAATCCGCGCCCTTCCATGCCCGTCTAAATTGCGACTCTTCAGTGCCCACAACCAATTTACGAAATGTTAAGAACTTGGTGGTTAAGATCGAGGGCAGGGGGATTGCATGGCGCTGACGCTGCCGCCCATGTCCGACGACAAGTTGATGGCCTTGCCAACCGGCGACCTGCCGGGCCTGTGGGCGGCGCGCTCAAACATCATGCACGACCGCCAGATGACCGAGCTCGCTGCCGAAAAGGCGGGGCTGTCCCGCCCGTTCATGCTGCTCGACTGGCAGACACCGCACACGAAAAAGCTGATGGAGGAACAGCGCGAGCGCGAACGCCGCAATTATGAACAGCGCATGGCCGACATCGCCGCCCGGCAGGATCAGTTGCTGGCGCGGATCGAGGACGAACAGGCCGCGATTGAAAAGGAACGCGAACAGATGCGCGCCGACGCCCTGCATCTGCGCGATGGGCGGCAGGCCTATGCCGACGGCAGTGTTTACCGGGACCAGAACGGCACGATCCTGACCGGATCCGATGAAGCCGAGGCCGCGCGCGAGCACGAGCTGCGCCCCGATGCCCCGACCTGGAAACAGAAGACCGATCTCGACGCCCGCGCCGCCGAGGCGCAGCGCCTGCACGATCAGGTGACAGCGGACCGCGCGGCGACCTACGCGCCGGCGGCAGAGAAAAAACTGAGCGACGACGAACAGGCCTTTGCCGCGCAGATCGCAAAGCGTCAGGACGACACAAGCGGCGGATTGCCCGATTACGGTTCGGCGGATTACGCCGAGGATTACGGCCTACATCCCGGCCCGCCTTCAGGGATGCCGCCGCTTCCGCCACCGCCACGCTCACGAAGACCGATACCGAGACAGAAGACATACAACCCGCCCGGCTCGGGCCGGGAATGGCATGAAATTCGGGTAACGACAAAGTCTTCGCACAGCACTTTTCAATGCCCCCACCCATTCCCTTCGCAACGAAAAGTACAGGACGTCCTTCGCCGTCAAGGGTCGAGATGAACGGCCAAGAGCCGATACGCCTGAAGGGCGGCGGGATCGCCTCTTAAACGGCCGCCCTTGACCTTGCGCCGGAGCGCCCTGTTGAAGGGCTTTGCTATCCATGAAGGGAATGGTTGGTTTAAAATGCTTGAAAACAATTAGGGAAATACCGGAAAGGAATCAGGTTAGAATCCCGCCATGCGAACACTGATCATCGCCGCTCTTCTGCTCCTCGTGTCCGGCGCCGCCCAGCATCGCCGGGTCGGTGTACACGGTGCTCGCGTTCGCGGGATTCGAGGGCGCCGCTCCGCTGGCCGAGGAGTCCCGCAATCCCGGGCGGACGGTACAGCGAGCCGTGGTGCTGTCCGCGGTCAGCATCGGCGTGCTGTACGTGTTCACCACGTACGCGGTGGACGTGGCGTTCGGGCCTGGCAAGTTCACCGGCTTCAGCAGCGCGGGCGCGGCGTCCTGGGTCGGGATAGCGCGGTCGCTGTACGGGCTGTTCTGGTTCTTCGTGTTCCTGGCGATCGTGAACTCGACCATCGCGAACGCGAACGCGGGCACGAACATCGCGTCGCGCATCAAATTCGCGATGGGCCGGATCCGGGCGTTCCCGCACATCCTGTTCGTCGTGCATGCCCGGTACCGGTCCCCGTGGGTGGCGGTCGGCACGACGTTCGTGCTGACCGTGGCGGTCACGCTCGGGCTCGGCTTGGGGTACGGGCCATGCCCAAGCCTTCGGCCAGCCAGCGCGGCGGCAGGGCAAACCGGCTGTGTACGCCCGTGTTGAACGCGGTCTGGTGGGTTGCTTCGTGAATGATGGTCGAGGCATCCTGCTGCCAGGCGGTCGAGGCACGCTTGCCATCGCTCGAGTCGTAGAGCAGGATGCGATTGGTCATCGGCGAATAGAGCCCAACAGGCCCGGAGGCACGTTGATGCCTTGCGAACGGGCGTAGGCGATGAAATCTTGCTTCGATTCCCAGACGATCGCCACCAGCGGAAATTCGGGGTCCTTGAGTTTCAAGCCTCGCACGGCGAAGTAGTGGACGAACGACCGATAGAGCTCTTCGAACCGGTCGGCCCATTTCTTGCCAGCGCCGTGCGGGGGATGGGCCACCATGTAATTCGCGGTTGAGGTCAGTTCCAGCCTGCCTGCCAGCTTCTGCTCCAGCGCCGATCGCAGTTGCGGAAACGAGTAGCTG
>CAVPCE010000024.1:0-14800 GCA_963702295.1 uncultured Acidobacteriaceae bacterium
ACGCCCCATTTGTAGCCAAACCGCAATTCATTGGTCAGCGTCGGCGTGAAGATGTGCGTCTCGCTGCCCATAAAGTTCATCGCCAGGTTGGTGTCGTATTCGCCGCCATAACCGCTGCCATCGAGGATCGGCCCCAGCGGCAGTCCGTTCATCTTGATCTCGTGCAGATAGCTGTACCGCGCGTAGGTCTGATCTCTCGCGCTGGGATTCCAGTCTAGACGCTGGTCCCACTGAACGGTATTGTCGGTATTCCCCAAATTCACCAGGTAGTTGTTGTAGAGCTTCCCGCCATTGGCGTTCGGCGCTGGGTACAGGCTCAGGATCTTCTGCGCTACCGGGTTAATCTGACCCTGGCAAAACACGTTCTGCTGGCCGTTGCACATCAGCGGCATGGTGGGATCGGCGGAGTTCGGCTCGTAAATCGGGTGGGCGCGCCCACTCCCGTCAGATTGCCGTTCAGCAGTTCGGAAAAGTTGCCCTGCCGTTCGAGAGCAGTGGGCACATTGATGGGTGTCGGGTTGCTGATCGAAATCCGGTTGGCCTCGATATCGCCGAAGTAGAACAAACGGTTCTTCCATAGGGGAAAGCCGAGCGTCCGCCGAACTGGTTCTGTGATACGGAGGAACCACGGCCTTAGGCCCCGCGTTCCAGTTAATGGCGTCCAGATTGGTGTTGCGGAAGTACTCCCATACATCGCCGTGAATCTGATTGGTTCCCGATTTGATGTTGGCTTGCAGAACCGCGCCCGCCGAATGTCCGAACTCCGCGCTGAAGTTGCTGGTCTGCAGGCTGAACTCCGAGAGTGCATCGGGCGGAGGCCGCATGATATAGCTCGAGCCGTTCAAAAAATCCACCAGATTGGTATTGTTGTCTACGCCGTCAAGGATGAAGTTGTTCTGCTCCGCGCGCTGTCCATTGGCAACAAAATCGCCGCTCCCCGATCCGCGCGTATTGCCGAATGGCGGCGCCACGCCCGCCGTCAGCTGTGCAATGTAAACCCAGTTCCGCCCGTTCAGGGGCGTGTCGTTGATCGCCCGCGTGCTGATCACCTGGCCGACAGCTGCATCTTGCGTCTGCAGCAGCGGAGCTCCAGTGGTCACAGTTATTGTCTCCGTAACCGAACCCGGCGGAAGCGCAAGAATCACATTCAGACGCTGCTGAATATCCAGATGAAGGTTTTCACGGGTCACCTTCTTGAAACCCGTCGCGGATGCAGTGACCGTGTAGTTGCCGATCTTGAGAGGCGAAAAGATGAACACACCGCCGGCATTGGTCTTGCCCTGCAGTGACAATCCGGTATCAACGTCTGTGACGTTGATCTGTGCGTTGGAGATCATGGCTCCGGACGTGTCCTGCACGATGCCGGTGATCGCGCCCTGATCAGTCTGTGCGTAAGAGCCCGCAGTGAAAAGAAGCGACGCCGCGACCATCACAGACATAAGGTGTGTCCAACGCCCTGCGTTGCATCTTCCCAGCCTCAAAAAACCGCTCATCAGCATATCTCTCATCTCCCTTGCGGCGCCTCGCCAATTTTTGCCAGGCCAGCGCGATCGACCGTGTACGTTAACGATTCAGAACACAAATCTCTGTGTACGTTAACGCGAATGACGGTAACCTCCGCTCGCAAGGCTTGTCAAGATCACCGGCCAAAAGACCCCTCGACCCCCTTCAGGCGTTTCGCCCTCGAGACTCCATCTCGCCTCCGCCACGCCCTGTCATGCCTTGTGTCCACTGACCCAAAGGGAGCTCTCCGGTCGGCCCATTTGACAACCGCTGTTTCTTTTCCGGAAGATATCTCTGTGTGTACGTTACCGGGGATACCGCTCTGAACGCTGTGCCGCACCCCCATGTTCTTTGCCTGCAAAACGATCGCCTGACCGTTGAACTTATCCCCTCTGAAGGTGGCCGCATTTCTTCGCTCCGCAGCCGTCTTACCGGGCTTGAATTCCTGACGCTGTCGACGCGCAGCGACCCCTGCCCCCAGCCCGGTCTCAATGCACTTTTTCAGCATGGATCCTGCGCCGGTATCGAGGAATGCCTTCCCACCGTGGGTCCCGGCCCTGCCCGGGATGGCTTTGTCCCTGACCATGGCGACTTCTGGCAACTCCCCTGGGATGTGCTGACAAATTCGGGCAGGCACCTGCAGGTATCCGCGAGTGGATTTAGCCGGACCTTTCGCTTTACGAAAGACCTCACTCTGGAAGCTGGTACCTTGCGCGTCCGATACCGGGTCGAGAACATTGGGTCAGCGGTGCAATCGTTTCTTTATGCCTGCCATCCCCTCCTCGCCATTTCCGCGGGCGACCGTATTCTTCTGCCTCCCGGAGTGCGTGAGCTCACTCTCAATTACTCGCGCAACGATCGAATTGGTCAGCGCGGAGCGATCGTCCCATGGCCGGTCACAGGTTCGGGCATTTGTCTGGACGTAACCGGGGGACCGGAAACCGGCACTGCGGAATGTTCTACACGTCGCGCCTCAACGAAGGGCTGTGCGGAATCTGGCGTCACGCAACCGGAGAAGTGCTCGAAGTTTCATTCGATACCGCCAGCTTGCCTTATCTCGGTCTCTGGATTTGTCATGGAGGGTGGCCGGATCAGTCCGAAGGCCCGCGGCAATATGCTGTCGCGCTTGAGCCGACCACGTCCCGTTGCAATACCCTCGCCGAAGCGCAACAGGCAGGTTTAGCCGTTGAGCTCGGAGCCGGAGAGATCGCGGAGTGGGAAATCCTCTTCCGGATCATCCCTCCCCGAGAGCTTTCCCAGCTGTTGTCTGATCCTCCCAACGGATCAGACTCCTGACTCTTGTCGCCGCATCCCCGGTGCGACATCGTAGACGCTGCGAACCTTTAGCTCTCTCCGGAAATCAAACGGGGTTATGGGAACATCGAACACAACCTCAATTTCTGCGCTCCGGTCCCGGCGCAAATCAACGAAATTCTCAGAGAAAGAAGCCTCCCTGCCAGGCAAATCGACCCAGACCCACATCGCGGGAGTGTCGCTTTCGAGAATGACGGAGTAGCGACTCTCTCCCCCGGACACGCTGACCCGCAGATCCGGCTTCGTCAGCTTCAACTCCCTCGGCCTGCCAAAGAAAAGAGTATTCCGCGCCACCGTCCGCCCATCCACGACTACCTCGGGCCAAACCAGCAGATTGCTGGCGCCGTGCGCCTGAACAAGATCCGCCAGATCGAGCTGTTCTGCGCACCAGCTGGTCCGCGCCGGAATATCAATCTGCTTTTGGCCCTCGCGCAGCTTCTCGCCGTCAACCGTGGTGATGCCCCAGAGCAATTCACCCGCGACCTGCCTCTGAAGATCGTTCGTCACCCAGATATCCGCCTGTCCATTTTGCGCATCCGGCAGCCCGCTCACGAGCACGGGAGCAAAGAAGTGTTTCGACCTATAGAGCAGCGGCTTCGCACGCCGAAAATAGTCCACCATGGACCAGCTGGAGCAGGGCCAGCAATCGTTGTACTGCCAGATCACGGCAGCCATTGACCGCGGCATATCACGCCGCCAGTGCTCCACGGCGTAGCCAATCATCCAGGCCTGGTTAATATTGGTCAGCCATAATTTGTCGTCGAAGGTTGCCGGAGCCTTGCCGAAGTTTGCCTCCGTATAGCGCATGATGATCTCAAGGCCGCGTCCGCTCCCATCCAGTTCGTGATACCGCATAACCGGCGAAAGAATATCCTGGCGATCGGTGGGATCCGTGAAGGCTCGAACCGTCGCCGGGACTGGCGTTGACTGCATCCCAAACTCGGTCACAAACCCCTCAATCTTCAGATAGCTCTCCACGGGATCGTTCCCATGCCAGACGCCCCAGGAATGAATGTCCCCACTACCATGCGCGCCACTGCCAACTTCATAGAACGCCCCCGGCACAAGCCGCTTCACGATACCGCCTATAAAGTCGCCGAACAGCTGGTTGTAGCCGTCGAAGTACTCGATTTCGTTATTCCCGCTCCAGATGACAATGGAGGTATGGTTCCGGCATCTGCGGGTTTCCTCTTCAATTTCCTCTCCCAGGTTATCCATCCAGGACTGGTCATGGATGGGATAACTGGCATTGGCAAACTTGAATTCAAACTGCAGCATCAGCCCCAGTTCGTCGCACATGTCAAACAGCGCGCCTTCTTCGTAATAACCTCCTCCCCATAGCCGGATGAAATTGAAATTGCATTCGGCCGCCTTTTCCATATACCAGCGCAAAATGGCTGGCGTCACACGCGCAGGCATATTGTCGGCAGGGATCCAGTCTGCCCCCTTCGCAAAGACCGGTACCCCGTTCACGCGCAGATGCAGAGCCTGGTTCTGGCTCGGCTCCACAACCTCAATAGTCCGAAGCCCGACGCGGTGTGTCGCCGAATCCAGGGCTTTGCCTTCTGCGTCTTTCAGATGTACGGATACGGTATAGAGAGGTTGATCTCCCATGCCGTTCGGCCACCATAGCTGCGGCTTGGGGATGGTCGCCTGCAGAACCGTCTCTCCGGTGGCCGCGGCACCGTTCGCCGTCGCAACCATTTCGCCTGCCAAATCGATCAGGCAATCAATTGCGATGCCGGAAGCCGCTCCCGCCAGCGTGACCTGAATCTGCAGATGCACTGTGCCGTCCGCCTGATGGCTCTGCAGGATGCCGACGTCGGCAATTCGGACGTCATAACCTAGAACTTCTATCTTTCTCCAGATGCCCTGAGTCAGAAGGGGTCGACACCAGTCCCATCCCCACATGTAAGGCGCTTTCCGGACCCACGAACGCTCGTTGGGGAGATCGATCCTGTATTTCTGCTGATAGCTGGCCCGTTGCGACTGCACATAGGAATTCAGTGGATCAAACGTAACCCGCAGATGATTCGTTCCCCGACGCAGGTGAGGTTTGATATCGAAGGTCCAGGTCCGGAACATGTTATTGCTGCTGCCGACCCGCTTGCCATTCAGCCAGATCGTGGCCAGCGTATCGACCCCGTGGCAGACCAGCTCCACATGCCTTCTTCGGTACAACTCATCGGGAACGTCAAAGCTGCGCTCGAAAACGGACCTCCTCTCCGCGACCCACTGCACCTGGCCGTTATTCTCTCCAAAGAAAGGATCGGGAATCCTTCCGGCGGCAAGAAGATTCGCGTAATTACTCCCGGGAATCACGGCAGGAATCGAACCTGTGATGCCTTGCTCGCTTAGCGTCCACATATCGCCGCCCAGATCGAGCGCGACCGGACCTGGTCCGTCGGCGCTCAGGGGAAAACCGGACTGGTCCAGCATCGTCGCGAGGCCGAGACCCGCGGCGCCCTGCAGCACCTCGCGCCTTGTAAGGCCGTCCATCATTCGATTGTGGGTTGTTTTCAAAACGGTTCCGCTCCTTCACCGACCACGCTCATTGAAAGATTATTCGTCGGCAATGCCTGTACAGTGTCGCCGCCGCATCGGCCTAAAATATTTACACCAATCGTTCTGCGCGTCCCCCAACCCGGGATCAGAACGACTCAGCTTTTGAATCCTCGCAGAGCCGCTGCATAAGAGACCGCTCCCGCGTTCACCATCGGGACAAGGGTGATCGACTCAACATCGCCGCAATTTCACAAAATTCTCATTGACACGTTTCTTGAAACAGAGCTACGCTTGCCGCCCTGCAGTTGAAATGTATTTCTTTCTGACCTGGCATCTCTCTTCGCGTGACTGACGTAACCGCCTTGTGCAGGACGGTCGTATCAACGATGGGTTCTATGCGAGCCTCACGCTCCCTCCGCTCCGGTTCGCCTGTTGTCGGGTGTGCTTTGTCTCAGCTTTCTGAGTCGCGCTGAACCGTACTTGCGGAGAATCCTATGCCCACTCCCCCACGCCTGGGTGCAGACGAACTTGTGTCTGAACTTGGCAAGCTGCCTCTCATCTCTGCTCCGTCGGCCTCTCTTCAGGCCGCCCGGATCGCTATCGCCCGTGCTGTTGCGTCCGGGCAAAGCGCAGATCAGCTCGCCGCCGATCTCGCCGCACCCGCCGGTTGGCAGAGCATCAACATGAGTCGGGCTCCCGCAGGGTTTCAGTCGGGACCGACCGCCGCCAACGTAACTGTTGCCAAGCCAGCTCCACCATCGACTACTGTTCCGCCAGCATGGATCGACGCCATCGTTCCCATCGCGCTCGCGAAAGACGTCACCACGCGTGTCGCGATTCTCGATCGCGAGCCGACGGCACTGGGCGGACTGGAGCGACCGGCCTGGGCGCGTGCCCTCGCGCCCGCCGCTACCTACGGACCTGTAAGTGTGTCCAGCGCGAGTTATCAGATCGTTGCGCAGAAGTGGATTCAGGTCTTTAACTTCACGGAGACTGTCGAGTTTGTTCGCTCTGGCTCCGTGCTGTGCGTTCTACCGCTGTCCATCTTTCACTTTGGATCGCCCACGCAAACCGGCATTCTCGCGGGCTCGGCGTGGATTGCTGCGCAACCCTTCGCATCCGCCGCTCCAGCCGACGGCTTTGCCGGAATCGCCATTCAGTCGGGTGAGCTCACCAGCGACCAGGCACTGACGTTTACGTCAACCACGGTTACGGTTCCTGCGAACGCGTCGCTCACTCTCACTCTGGTTCCCGCCGTGCCGCCGGGTGGGCCCTCCGGATTTCCCGCGACTATTAGTGCCCCCGGCAAAATCTCCGTCTCGTTCCCAGCAGCGGGTTCGGCGATTATCTCCTTCGACAACTGCGCCGCCACAATCTACGGCCAGGCCATCACCGCCACGCCCAACATCACGCCGGCCGCATACAATTCTCAACTTCAGCTTCTTTACCTTGCCGGCCAATCCTCCGCCCCAACATTTACGCCCACAGACGCTGCCGGCAAACTCCTCACACTCACCGGCTCGGCCGCCATCGCCAGTGCCGGATGGGCGCTGAGTGTCAGCGAATCGTCAACGCCGGCGACTCTGGGGACCGCCGCCAACTCGGGCGACTTCGCTTTTGTACTGGGCGCCGGCCTTTCCAGTCAGTGGGCGGGCCTCGCACGAGCCGAACCAGCTGCTCTCGGCGTCCTCATCGCGACGAACAGTTCGATCATTCTCTATTTGTCCTCCGGAGCCGCCCCCGGTGTTCAGATCAAACAGTCGTTCCAACTCTGGAATGATCAGGACGCTGCCAGCACTCGCCGTTGCCAGCTTATCGCCACACGCACAGTCGGCCAGCTTCTTCTTTACGGACTGGTCGGGACCGAGGAGGTTCTTGAACTCGGCGTATCCCTGGCCGCGCTTGTTGACCGCCCCTTGCTCGCCACAGGTACACGTGTCCCCGCCGCCTTTCTCGAAGGGGTCGTCGCCCTCATTCAAAATAACTCCGGCAACAGTCTCTACGCATATTCTGCGATGCCCGCGAGTCCGCCCACTCTGGCAGGCAAGCCCGCGGTTTATCCCATGGCGCTGGACAATGGCTTGCTCGACGTCAGCGCGCCGCAGGCTTTGTTCGTCTATGCCCGCACCGACCTAAACTTCAATTCGACAGAAGGATTTCTCTACCTTCTCTTCGCATACCTTCTTGTCGAGCTTTACCTTCCCGATCCCTACACAGGAGGACTGCAGGCCGGAGTCGGTCGGGGCGGGCAGGGTACCTTTGCGACCGGCCAGATACCGGCCACGGAATCCGCGCTCTACGGTTTCATCCTCGCCGAAGTTCTCTGGCCGACCATCGCTGCCGCGCAGCTGCGCATCAGTGACACCGCCCATTCCCATCCGGCCGCTCCCCCTCCCACTGAGGCCGGATCGACCGCCGTTCCACCCATCGCCTACGACCCGCACGAAATTCTGCCCGGTCCTGTCGAGCTCGCGACCAAGGCAGCCAGCGCTCCCGCCCGCACTGGCTCCGCAGGAGCAGATTTCGCGCCCCGTTACCGGCCCGCCCCTCCCCGAGCCTCTGGCCGGCGCGTTGTTCCTCGATCTCTCCACCCGCGCCAGCCAGCTCGGTGTCGAGGTTACCGTCAACGACCGCACCGATTTGCAGTACACGATCGATGGTCTCTCAGTGCGCGGACCCGCTTCCCTGTTGGCCCTCGCCACTTTGCCCGCCATCGCGTGGGAACCGATGTACAACACCTCAACTGCGGTCGATCCTTCGGTCTCGAGGGATACGCTGCTGCATCCCCCCAACGACGGTCCCGTCTGCCAGGTCCGGCCAACCTCCGCGACTCTGATTCCCATCTCGCCGCTGCAGTCGTTGCAGGCGGTGCTCGATGCCGGCGCCGGAATTCACGGCGCAGCTCGCGCTGCCGTTCGGCATGGTCGGCGTCCTGAGCGACTCGGCAACGGTAAGCGGAACGCTTCTGCCGAACCTCACGCTCGTGCAGCCGGCCTTTCCGCCCTCCGTTACTCCCAGCGGAGTCCTCTACACCGGAGCGTGGCAGCTAGTTCTCCGCACCCGATCCCAACGACCCCGATCCAATCTTTGCCGGAGCAACCTATCTCCGCACTCAGGACGACAATCCGCCGTCCCCAACGCTTTCCTATGGCGAACAGGTACTCGGTGCCAACGTTACATCGATCTTCGACAGCCGCTTTAATCCACCTTCTCCCAGTCCGACGGCCACGCCGGGAGTCCCCCTCCGCCGCTATGACCTCACCGGCTACGGCGCCAGCACATTCAGCGAATGGAGCAACACCACGCCCTATGTGACCGATGTGATTAAGGCGTTCTTCCATGTGCTCGTCGGGCGCACCAGCCATGAAGTCATTCAGGTACAGAGCATCATCTATCCCTGGGCCATCAAAGTAGTTCGCACCATCACCATTGACCGCAGGGATCTGGCGTCATGCAGCGCTACGACAGCGGATGGCAGGCAGCCAGCGACGGCTTCTTTCAGTACCCGGCCGCTGCCGAGATCGGCCCCGATTCGATCCACCCCGGCATCATCGGCGGAGTGATCAACGTCCGGAACATCCAGCAACTGGGTCCCGAACTCACCACCCAGGGAACCGAGGACGGCGCAACGGCCACCGGGCCGGTCACGATGCAACCCGTGACCTTCGACGCTGATGTCGTCATTCAGCCGCAGCATCAGGTGCTTCAGGGTGGGGTCTCTCTTCAGGATCTCACCGGGCAGACCCATGTCTGCCTCCCCTCCACCGGCATCACCGGCTTTGTCGGACTGACGACCGGTTTCCACCTCGAGCATTTCGGACATGGTCAACTTCGACGCGCTCGGCAACGGCGCCGGCGGACCTGTCAGCGCCACGCTCAACGTAGGCGGAGCAAACAGCCTGCTGCGCGCCACTCAGTTCGACGCCACGCCCATTGTGGACGCTACCATCATGTCGCGCGCTGTCGCCCTCGTCGGTGACATCCGTGGCATCCCGAAGCTCTCGTCCGACGGTTCCTGGAGCGTCGCCGCGCGCACGCAGTCGCAAACGGCGCCGGTGCCTTTGCCGCCGACGCAACCCGTCCCACTCATTCAGCCGAATATGAGTGGCAGCTCGACCATCGGTAATCTCATTCACTTCGCCGATCCCGGCGACCTGTTCCGGCTCGACCCCGGTTCCGCCACGCCACCCGACACTCTGTATGGATTTCTCCAGGCTACCGGAACGCAGAGCAACTTCCTCTCCCGGCCCATCCTCACCGTAGGATCACAGCAACTCACTCTGGGCGATGCGCTCAATGTCGCCCACGCCGGAGCGCTTCTTGGCGCCATCAGCAACTTCCCTGACATCAGCGATTGCCTGCAATTCCTGTCGAGCGCGCTCGCTCCATCACCAATCAGCTCTCTGCGCCCAGCCTCTCTACCACTCAGAATCTCTACCTTCCCAGTTCGTACGCCACCTCGTCCTTCCCCCTCATCTCGACCTCGATCGCCAATGTCAATCTGTATTTCCACTGGAACGGTGGCGCCCTTCCGGCAGCGCCTGACCCAGGAACGGTCGTCATTGCGTTGGGTCAGACGACTGGCCCCTCCTGGTCACTCGACATCAATCAGGTCGCCATCGGACTGGTCATCCCCGCCATCGACAGCCAGCCGATCATGTGGCTGCAGGGCGGATTTCACGCCGATGCCGACACCCTTCCGCCGGCGTTCCCCAACCTGCAGGTCGTCTTCTCCGGGCCAATGCAGCCTCTCACGCAGTTCTTCACTTTGCTGCAGAGTCTGCAAAGTGTCCCTACGCCCGAAGGCGGCGCCAGTGCTGAACTACGCCACGCCCACGGCGTCCAGGCCCAGGACGACTCGAACGACAGCCCCGGGCTGAATGTCCACTTCTCCGACGGGAAGCTCGCAGTGACCGATAACTTCACGCTTCCCGACATACCGCTGGGCCCCGGCACCATCAGCGATGTCTCCCTCGACATCGGCACCACCCTCGACATCATCGGGCTCACCATTGATTTCCTCGTTGGAATCGGCTCGCCCGACACGCCGTGCCACTGGATCGTTGATCCGCTCTCCGGCACTTTCTATCTCCAGGCTGGCATTCAAAGCAATCAACTCGACATCCTCATTCAGGCGGGAATCGGCCTCGGTCTCGCTCTCGACCTGGGCATCACTTCCGGCAGCGCATCGATCGTCATTGCGCGTTCAGATTCAGGTCCAGGGATCAACCATCACCCTGTTGTTCCTGCTTACCGGTCAGGCGGAGGTCGATGTTCTGGGCGGCCTGGCTAGTGCCGCCATCACCCTGACTGCAGGCCTCGGTCTCAGCTTCAATCTCTCCGACCCTCTCGACGCCAATCTCATCGGCACTGCCTCGGTCGGCATTCACATCAGTATCTGCTGGGTCGTGAACATCAGCTGGTCCGGCTCGTGGACCTTCCAGAAGGAAATCAACCTGACGCAATTGAGCTTAGATCGGCTTCACGGAGTGCATCATGCCTGGTACGACACGCAATCTGAGCCTCATGCTCCTGCCCCAAAACTGGGACGGCGGGAACCTCATCGCCAACCTGCTGCTCCTGCCCAACGGCGATCCCACAGCCCCGGTTCCCCTCATCTCCGGCCAGGAGCTGCCCTTTGCCAATGCGCAGCCGGTACTGCGCGCCGCCTTACTGCCCGGTCTCGCTACGCCTGCGTGGAGCAATACCATCACCCCGGCCATGCTCACCTATGTGCCCCTGACGCTCCCATACAGCAGTGCCCAAAACTCCATCTTCGCCGGGCTCGCCACCCAGTTCACACCGGTCGTACCAGTTTTGACCGGCCAGCCTGCGGGAGTGATCCGCAAAGATCTCCCCGACTCTTACCGCGAAGCCACGGGTTTCCAGGCACCGAATCCGGCCTACTTCACCGCCGAAGATGGATTCGGCTGCGCCCTGGGCAGCGCACAGCCCAACACCAGCCAGGTGCCCGCATCCACCATCGCATGGGGAGAAGTACTCTCTTACGCTCTTCGCCAGCCGCTTATCGCCCAGGCCATGGGCATCATGTATCTCCAGGTAAAGATCCCCCTCAGTCCCGCACAGGTCGCCGGCGGCGGCTGGATCTGGCTGCAGATCGACACGACCAACCCGGGTAACTGGTACGCGAAGCTTCTTTCTGAAAATCCATCCGCTGTCATCAGCTATGCCGCGCGGTTGCCCGCCCTCGCCACCGCGCAGGATGTCTTCGCCGCCATCCTCTTCCCCACCGTGTTCGCCAATTACGATTCCGCCATGATGGACGAGGCTCAGCTCGAAGCCGACACCTACCTCGACGGCTTCGCTAAAGTTGTGCACGCAAGCCAGCCGGCCACCTCCGATGCCGTTACCGGCGATACCTCAACCATCGTTCCCGGCACAGATGCAGGCATCCAGATCGGCTGGGATGATGAGCAGGTCACCACCTGGGTGAACCGCCAGATTCAGATCGCCCAAGCCCTCGCCAGTCCCACGCCGCCGCCCACTCCCGTCGCCGAGTTGCCCTTCACCGTTCTCGGCTATCGCGTCGATGTCCGCCAGTCCACTACCGATCCCTGGTCGTCACTCTGTGCAGCCAGTGGCACTCTGAATGCCGCCGGCGCCTTCACCACCTCGTTCAATGCGACCGATCTATGTGTTGAGCCAACTCCCATTCAGAATGCCGGTGCAAATCAGGAATACTGGCTCCCGCGCTACTTCGCGCAGTGGCGCGGCCGCACTTTGGTCGTCAACGACAAGTACGGTTACACCTTCAGCGGTGGCCAGCCGCCGGCCGCGAGCACGACGACAGACAGCGAGTTCACGGGTACGCTGGCGGAATCGCTCTCCGGCGTCACTCTTCGCTATGGGCAGCCTTTTCAGTTCCGCACCCGCCTTGCGGATCTCACCGGTGGTGGTCCGCAGCCCTCCGACGACAGCCCATCCGACGCCGGCGTAACCTTGGTGAATTTCCGCCGCTGCGTTCCGCCCAAGAAAGTTCCTCTCACTCTGGGGCCCGTCGATTCCAGCGGTGGCCGGTCGCTCACCGTCGATCGCCCTCCATCAATTACCCCGGAGATGGTGTTCTGCGGAGCAGCCGACCAGACCACCCTGGATGCCCTCTACGCGCTCACTCCCTCGCAACCTCCGGTGCGCCCGTTTCCGCCGCCCGACGGATCCAATATGGCCTCCGGTGCCGCCATTTCAGGCCGCTGTTCTCGATACCGACGTCAGCACGCTCCAGATCATCGTCGAAGCCCAGGCGCCGACCTACGACACCGGCACCGCGGCATCGCTTGCGGATGTTGACGATACGCCTTCAGCGGGGCGACCTGGATGGCGTCTTCCGCGTCGTCTACACCTGGCAGGTCGACTATCCCTCCGTTACCACTCCCGTTGCCGTCGGAGCCTCCACGCCCATCCAGCTCACGCTCCAGCCCACGCCGATGCCGCAAATCGATAGTCCCGTCTTCCCTTCCTCAACGAACCCCACTGTCCTGCCCATTCCCACCGGCCGCAACGTCCGACTGCGCCTGCGGGGCCTGGGCGCCCTCGATCCTGACAATCTGTATTTCGGAAGTTCCGGCGCGGCGACCGGTCTCATTGCCGATGTCCGTGTTCGGTTCGAAGCCGCGACCGAGCCACAGCTCCTCGCTGGTGGCAGCCCGGATCAACAGCTGCAGGCCTTCTATCTCCGCGATCTGGATCAGAGCGGAACGCAGAACATCGGGTCTACCGCCATCGTGGACACGATCCAGGCGGGTAGCTCAACAATCGACGTACAAAGCCTGGTGAACCTCGTCAACACTCTGACACCACCGGCCACGACGCCATTGCAGTTGCTGGCATCAGCTCTGGAACTGCCCCTCAACGGGCAAACCCTCTCCGCACCTCCCGGCCAGCGCATTCTCTTTGGAGCGCAAAGTTCGTTGCGCCACACGCTCCCTAGGATCGATCCTCCATCACCTTCTCGACGCAGAAAGACCTTATCAACCAGTGGATCGTCGTCACGCATCCTCACCCTCAACCGCGACTGGACCTGGACCGGCCTTGCTCAAAACGGCGCCGGACAAATCGGCTTAACCTTCATGGGGACGACTTATGCCGCTGGCGGCAGCGCCGGAACGCTGCAGACGTTGGGCCAGATCACTCTCGCCCGGCCTCGTCTCCTCGCTGGCTACACAACAGCCCGTCGATCGTGACACCACAGAGCTCGTCTTCTTCTCCACAATCGATTCCACCTAGGCCCGGTAACTTTCCCGCCCCAACCGCCGGCGTGTATCAACTGCTCGCCACCCTTGCCGGCAGTCCCACTACGCCCGTCACCTTGTGGAACGGAAACATCGAAGTGCCCATCACGGCGACACCCAGCAAACCCCGAAACTGGTTTCCGCCGGCGTCGCGGAAAGCCCTTACGAAGCCGCGTCGGACTATTCCTCCACCACCCAGCGCCAGCGTGCCCTGTGGCTCGAGTTCGATCAGCCCCCTCAGGACCCGAATGATGCCTACTTCATTCGCCTGGTCAACTACGGACCCGATCCGCTGCTCATCAGTTATCCCAGGGACCTCGCGTCATCGCCGGACACGCCCATTCCGCTCGATCCTGAGCCTATCCGTACCATCACGCCCGACTCCGCAACGATGATGCCGGCCTCGCCGCGATGACCCAACTCATTCCCTCCGCCTCATCGCCCGTCCATTTCTGATTCCGTTGCCGGAAGCGTCTCTCCCAGCGCTTTGGACTTGTTTGGCTTCTGGACCTATGAGCTGCGCTGCGGACATCTGCTGTGGTCCACGGCCCAGGACGCTCTCGGCCGCCCCTTCCGCGTCGCCGGCGTGCAGCATCCTTGTCCCCCGCTCACCGCCAGTGCCGATCGCTTCAACACCGTACCGAGCGACGGTGGGACATCCAGCCCTGCATCGTCGCTTCTCTGCTGATTTGGCGCAGACGGTTCTGAATGGCCAGTCGCTTACGGCGGCCGCTGATCCGCAAACGCAGATCTGGTTCCTGCTGTACGCGCAGCTGCGCCGCGCGGATGGTCAGGCCTGGCGCAATCTGCTCCTCCGCAAAGTTGAAGGGGCGCAGCCGATCCCGTCGGTACCTGGCGGTCCATCCGGCTTCGCCCCAGCCACGCCACACCTGGCGCCCTACTTCCGTTCGATCCCGCAGCAGCAGTCCATTCCGGTTCAGGCTGCCTTCTCGCAGGCCGAGATCGACGCGCTGCTCAGCGAGCTCTATCTGCCCGCCAACACACCGCTAAGCGTCCTCGCCGTCGAGCTCTTCAATCAGGAGGATCTGGTCATCAATGACGTGTTTGTTCGGGAGGAGTCGGCGGCCGGTCGAAAGCTGTCAGGCGGAACAGCAACGTTACGAGCGCAGGGAGCAACAGTAACAGCCGTGGCCGCCCCGCCTGCCACCGACATCGGATGAGAGAGCAGGTGATCAATGACCCGCGCTGGGAGCGGCTCTCGGATCGCA
>CAVPCE010000025.1:0-36985 GCA_963702295.1 uncultured Acidobacteriaceae bacterium
TTTACCACGCCAATCCCGGGCCCAACCAGGGCTGCGGCAACCAGCGGTCGCCGCGTATCCAGCCCTTCGCTTGGAATCCCGACGGCACCCCCAACTTCGGGCGGCCTGTTCCTTTGGGGCGACCGCTGGATAAGCCATCCGGAACACCACAATAACGCGCTACCGGGTTACGGCGAGCCGCGGAACCCCGGGGCGGGGAATCGCGTATCTAACGGTGTAGCGCTGGATCGGCCAGCTTCCTGCTGGATTTCGAACCCCACGCTATGCTGTACTTTGGCACGGAGCCGGTGCGGCTCCAGGGGAGGAACTGGCCATGGCCATCTACTGCAGGAATTGCGGCAAAGCTCTTGCCGATGACGCACGCTTCTGCTCCGGATGTGGCGCACAAACGCAGCCCCAGGTGGCTCCCTGGCCCACCACCACGACGGTTACACGCCTGGTCCGCCCCCGCCACGGCCGCATGATCGCCGGAGTCTGCCAGGGTCTGGCCAACGCTTATGCCTGGGACGTGGTCTGGGTGCGCGTCATCACCGTGCTGCTGACCGTCTTCGGCGGCGGATCGGGCCTGCTCGCCTACATCATCTTCTGGATTGTCATGCCCGAGGAGCCGCTGATGTTTCCGCCGCCCGCTCCCCCCGCCACGCCTTATCCGCCCCCCGGCTAAGATCAGCCTCTGGGGGGCTATGTTCTACTACTCCGACGGTTCAAAACTCTTCTGCACCACACTCGGCCAGGGGCCAAGTGTGCTCCTGTTGCACCCGACCCCCCTCAACCACCGCTTCTGGCTGCCGCTGGCTGAAATCCTGGCACCCCAATACCGTCTGATCATTCCGGATCTGCGCGGCCACGGCCAGTCGGAATCGGGCGACGGCCCCATCACCGTAGAAAAGCTGGCAGCCGATGCCGGCCGGCTGCTGGACTATTTCCAGATCAGCAAAGCCCTCTTCGCCGGCTGCTCCATCGGAGGCTACGCGCAGTACGAGATCTGGCGTACGATGCCGGATCGCGTGGAGGCGTTCGCCTTCATCTGCTCGAAGCCGCAGTCCGACGACGAGACCGCGCGGGTAAAGCGTGAGCAGAACATCGCCCAGGTTCGCGAGCGCGGCACCGCCGACTTCATCGAATCGAACCTGCAGACGCTGATCGGCTCCACCGCGCGCCGCCGCAGGCCACAGAAGGTCGCCGAGGTCCGCGAGATGATGCAGATGGTTTCGGCAGAATCCATTGTCGCTGTTCAGCAGGGACTCGCCCGCCGTCCGGATTCTGTAGCAACCGCGAGCACCATTCGCGTTCCCTGCTGCGTGCTTGCCGGGGGCGAAGATCCCGGCAGCACTCCCGCGGATATGCGTCTGCTGGCTGAGCAGATTCGCAACGGCGGCTACGGCGCTGAGTACAGCGAAATCCCCGACGCTGGCCACTACGCCCCATTTGAGCAGCCGGAACTGGTTGCCCGAATCCTGCGCCGCTTCTTTGATTCCGTGGTATAAAGACGGCGGTTATCGCCAAACGCCGCGCAACTTAAGTGCGCATTTCGGTTTCCCATAGGCTGAGCAGACCCCATTCCCGGACGCTCTGAATAAGAAAGGCCCGCAGTGGCTGAAAAGGATCTTCAATGAAAGACTTGTTTGCGTTTCGACCCACGGCCGGCAAATGGACTCGCCGGCTTTCCGCAATGTCTCTGGATCTGTCCAAACGCGGTCTTGCGGTGGTCCTGGCCGGTCTCATGATTCCGATCGGGATTGCCCAGGTTTCCGCCTTCGCGCAGGAAGCCCCGCCACCCCCGCCGGATCAGCAGGACCAGGGCCCTCCGCCGGACGATCAGGGTCCGCCCCCGCAGCAGTGGAATGCGCTGAGCCCCGACCAGCTCAATCAGCTGGTGGCGCCCATCGCTCTGTATCCGGACTCGCTGGTCGCCCAGGTGCTCGCGGCCGCGACCTATCCTACCCAGATCGTCGACGCTGACCGCTTCGTCCAGGCCAATGCCGGCGCGCCTCCCGACCAGATTTCACAGATGGTCAACAGCCAGCCCTGGGATCCCAGCGTGAAGGCCCTCACCGCCTTCCCCTCGGTCCTCTCCAACATGGACAAGAATCTCGACTGGACCTCCCAGCTGGGCAACGCTTACTACAACCAGCCGCAGGACGTGATGAGCGCCGTGCAGAACATGCGCCAGCAGGCCTACGCGTCGGGTCACCTGCGCGGGACTCCCCAGCTGAACGTCGAGTATCAGCCCGGCGACATCGTGATTGAGCCCGCGAACCCCGCCGTCGTTTACGTCCCTTATTACGATCCCTGGGTTATGTGGGGCTTTCACCCTTACTATGCGTGGTACGCTCCTCCTCCGCCGCGCGGCTTCGTAGTCGGCATGGGCATCGGCTTTGGCGTTGGCATCGCCGTCGGCGCCTGGTCGCACTGGGGCTGGGGATGGGGCCACTGGGGCATGGGCTGGGGACGCACCCGGTAGTCTTCCACGACCGCGTGACCTACGTTTCCCGCAGCGTCACCGTTGTCAACCATGGCTACTATGGCCGGTTTGACCGCAATCCCGAAGCCCGCCAGTACAACATGCATGCGGCGGCTGCGGCGCACGCTAACTACAGTCGCGGCTATAACGCCGGCGAGCGCAACGGCTTTAACCGCGGCGAAAACAACGCGCCGCGCAATAACAACTTCAACCGCGCTCCGGCCAACAACTACAACCGCCCCGCGCAGAACAACAATTACAATCGGCCTGCGCAGAACTACAATCGCCCGGCCCAAAACAATAATTACAATCGGCCCGCGCAAAACTACAACCGTCCCGCTCAGAACAATAGTCGGCCGGCACAGAACTATAACCGGCCGAACAATCAGCAGCGGCCCCAGGCCCACCCCAATAACGAGAAACCCCACAACGAGGGGCATCCCCAGAACCACGGCGGCGGCGATCACGAGAAACCGCACGGCCGGTAAACAATTCACTTACCTAAAGAGGGATGGCTTCGGCCATCCCTCTTTAGTTTTGGCGCGCTTTGCTCCAGTGAAAATCGTTTTGTCTCGGTGCGGAGCCAGTGTGGTAGAACGATCTGTTGCCCGCCGGGAGGCTCACATGACCAATCAGGATCGCCGCACCTTTTTGAAAGGGACGACGGCCGCCGCTGCCGCGGTTCTCACGGGATCCGGCCTCACACTGCCGCACGCCGCGGCCGCCGCCGCTATGCCCGCGCTGCCCAATAATCCGCGCACGCAGGACGCTATGCCGACGCGCAACCTTGGCAGCACCGGCTACAAGGTCGGCCTCTTCTCGCTCGGCGGTCAGGCCGCGCTGGAAAAGGCAAATAATGCCGAGGTCGCCGTGCCGATCATCCACCGCGCCCTCGATCTGGGCGTCAATTACCTTGACACGTCCTCCATCTACGGCGGCCCCATGCGCTGGAGCGAGCGCTATGTCGGCGATGTGATGAAGACCCGCCGCAACGAGGCCTTCCTCGCCACCAAGACCAAAGAACGCACCCGCGAAGGCTCGATGCGCATGATCGACGAGTCTCTGAAGCTTCTCCAGACCGACCACGTGGACCTGTGGCAGCTTCACGACATCGGCACCATGAAGGACATCAATGCGATCTTTGGGAAGGGCGGCGCCATGGAGGCTCTGCTCGAAATGCAGCAGCAGAAGGTCGTCCGCTATCTGGGCGTCACCGGTCACTACCGTCCCGATGCTTTGATTGAAGCCCTCCACCGCCACGATTTCGACACCATCCTGATGGCCATCAACGCCGCCGATCCGCACCACTACAGCTTCCAGCAGGAGCTTCTGCCGATGGCCGTCGAGAAGCAGATGGGCATCATCGGGATGAAGATTCCCGGCCGCAGCCGCCTGCTTTCCACCTGGACGCCTCCGCCTCTCGAGCAGCAGCAGCACTCCTGGGAAGGCATGGTGATCGCGACACAACCCGGCACCTTGACGATGCAGGAAGCGGTCTACTACGTCCTCTCCCAGCCCGTCAGCACCATCATCATCGGTTGCGACTCCATCCCGCAGCTGGAGCACAACGTCGAGCTGGCGCGGGAATTCACGCCGCTCAATCAGCAGCAGCAGGCCGCAATCGTGGCGAAAGCCGAGCCGGTTTCCAAACCCGGCCTCTTTTTCCGCTTTTACGATCACGACGCGGCGTCGTGAAACAGAGTTTAGGAAATAGGGAATAGGGATTAGGGAATAGGGATTAGAACTTAAGGTTTGCGATGTCGCTCCAATCCCTAAGCTCGAATCCCCAAAACCTGCCTTTCCTCACTCGATGTAGCTGCGGATAAACGGATCTTCCGAGTGCACCAGCTCCGCGGTGGTGCCATCGAAGACCAGCCTTCCCTGATACAGCATCATGAAACTGGTGTTCGGATCGGCCTGGTGATCTCCCAGCGGCACCATGTGATTCTCCTCGCGGCTGAAGTGGTGCGTGGCCAGCATAAAAGCATCCTGCAGACGATGCGTCACCACAATGGAACTCGTATGCGAGACATCGCGCTGCTTCATCACCAGCTCGATAATTGTCGTCGAGGTGATGGGATCCAGTCCCCCCGTCGGCGAGTCGTACAAAATGAGCCGGGGATGGGTCACAATGGCCCGCGCAATCGCAACGCGACGCCGCATACCCCCTGAAAGCTGCGACGGAAACTGCGTCAGGGTGTGCTCCAGTTCGACGAAGCGCAGCGCTTCCGTCACCCGCTTCGTAATCTCATCCTCGGAGACATGCTCTTCCAGCAGCCGGTAGCCCACGTTGTCGCGTACCGTCAGCGAGTCGAACAGCGCTCCTTCCTGAAACACGGTCCCAATCGCACCGCGGATCTCAAAGAGATCTTCCTCGCGCATGGCGCTGATCTCTTTGCCAAAGACGAATATCCGCCCCGAATCCGGCCGCAGCAATCCGTTAGTCAGCTTCAGCAGAACACTTTTGCCCACTCCCGCTGGTCCCAGCAGGATGCGGGTCTCGCCGTGCCGCACCTGAAAGGAAATGCCCTCCAGCACCGGTTTTCCCTCAAACCCAAGGGAAACGTCTTCGAAGACGACCACCGGTTCGCCCGGCGTTTGCGCGGGTGGCGGCGTTGCTCCATTGGCGCCCACGCCGCTCACCGTCCGAAGATGCCGATGAGCGTGCGGCTGATCATGAAATCGCACGAAATGATCAGAATGGAGGACCACACTACAGCCTGCGTGGTCGATCGGCCCACGCCCTGCGTTCCGCCGCGCGTCTTCATCCCGAAGTAGCAGCCGATCGTGGCAATAATGAACCCAAAGAAAACCGGCTTCACCAGCCCCTGAAGAACGTCCGGGTACGCGAGCGACTGATACGCGGTGTGAAAGTACTGCGAGCCATCCTGCCCCAGCATCACCACGGAAACAAGACCGCCGCCCATGATCCCCACCGCGTCGGACAAGATCACCAGGAAGAACAGCATCACCACCGTTGCCACGATCCGCGGCATCACCAGCTTCTTCAGCGGATCAGTGCCCAGCGCCCGCATCGCATCAATCTGCTCGGTCACGATCATGGACCCCAGCTCGCTCGCCATCCCCGAAGCGTTGCGCCCGGAGACCATCAGGGCCGTGACCACCGGCCCGATCTCCTTAATCATGGAAAAGCTGACCAGCTGACCGGTGAATGCCGTTGCGCCAAACTGCGTGAGCGTTGACGCGGATTGCAGCGCCAGCACGCCTCCCAGGAAGAACCCTGTCAGGATGACGATAGGCAGCGAGCCCACGCCGATGATATCGGCCTGCAGAAAAATGTCCGAGCGATAAAACGGCCGCCGGAAGAGGTTCCCCAGCGCCCGCCCCGACAGCACCGCGTACTCCTGCACCGCCAGAACCCCGCGCTTGGCGGCAGCATCAATCGTTTCCAGAGCCATAGGTTATGCCGGATTGGATGCGTAACCGCGCACTTCCGCTCCGCAGCTTGAGCCTAGCATACAGCCAGTCGTACGCAACTCGGCATGCTGGCCCGGGTACAATCCCGGTGAGGATCGCGCCATGAAACACGCTCTGATGATTGCCGGAGCCCTTGCAGGTCTTTGTCTAACCGCCGCCAGCGCCCAAACCGTCCAGGTGGACAAGAACAATCGCACCATCGCCGTCACGGCGAGCGACACCGCTACCGCGGAAGCGGAGCTGGCCAGCATCACCATCGGCTTCGACACATTCGCGCCCGACGCAGCCACCGCCTACCGCCAGGGCTCGCAGCTGTCCAACGCCATCATGGACGCCCTCAAAAACGCCGGTGTGCCGGACAAGTCGATCGAGAGCCGCGTCCAGAACCTGAGCAAGACCGATTTCCCCTACAACCCGGCGCCCACTCCTCAGGAGCGTGCCCAGAAAGCCTTCACCCTTTCGCAGAGCTGGACCGTTCACACCGCAGCCGCCGACGCAGCGAAGGTCCTGCACGCAGCCGTCGAAGCCGGCGCGAATAACAGCGGTGCGATCGACTGGGATGTCACCGACCGCAAGGCCCTCGAGGCGAAAGCCGCCGCCAAAGCCCTGGTCGATGCCCATGCCATCGCCGCGCAGATGGCCGCGGGCCTGAGCGTCACCCTGGGTCCTCTGGTTTACGCTAGCAATCAGGCGCCTGAGAGGCCCGTGCTTCCCTTTGCCAGAATGGCACCTGCGCAGGCCGCACCGCCGCCCGCCGCCAGGCCACTCGCGATTCGTCCCCAGCAGGTGGAGGAATCAGCGACTGTTTACGCCGTCTTTTCGATTGAATGATGGATCGCATGACGGCGTCCTAATCGCGCGGTCGCTTGCGAATCTCGATATTCAGCCGCTTGATCTTCTGGTTCAGCGTCGAAAGCGGGATCCGAAACTGCTCCGCCGCCTCGGTCTGATTGCCGTTGCAGCGCTCCAGCTTGTCCACGATGATCCGCCGCTCGATGTCTTCCATAATGTCGAACAGTGAAGCATCCGGGCTGTGCTCTAGAAGGCTCGTTGAGTAGCTTGCCCCGGTCAGGTGCCCGGGCAGCAGGTCCACACCAATGGTTCCGCCCGACGACAGCACCACGCCCCGCTCAATCACATTTTCCAGCTCGCGCACATTGCCGGGCCACTCGTAATCCACCAGCACCCGCATCGCTTCCGGCGTCAGCGACCGCATCGTAAGCCCGTTCTCTTCCGAGTACCGCTTCAGAAAGTGCGAGGCCAGCGCCGGAATATCCTCACGGCGGCTTCTCAGCGGTGGCAATTCGATAGCAGATCACATTCAGCCGATAAAACAAATCTTCGCGGAACTTTCCTTCCCGCACCGCCGTGCGCAGATCCACGTTGGTCGCGGCAATGATCCGCACATCCACCTGGATCTCCTGGACGCCGCCGAGGTGCATGAACCGCCGGTCCTGCAACACGCGCAGAATCTTCGCCTGCGTGTCCATGCCCATGGTGGCAATTTCATCCAGGAACAGCGTTCCCCCGTTTGCCACCTCGAACAGACCCTTCTTCGCGGCAATCGCAGAAGTGAAGGCGCCCTTCACATGCCCGAACAGTGTCGACTCCAGCAGGTCGGTGGGCATCGCGCCCGTGTTGACCGGCACGAACGGCTTGTCTTTGCGAGGTGAGTTCGCATGCAGGGCCTTCGCAATCAGCTCTTTGCCCGTGCCGCTCTCACCCTGGATCAGCACCGTCGAGCGCGTGGGCGCCACCTGCGCCACGAGATCGAAGATCCGCAGCATTTCATCGCTCTTGCCCACGATGTTGGGAAAGTTATACCGCTGGCTCGCAGAGCCCGCTTGAGCTGAACGTTTTCTTCTTCGGCTCGGTAACGGGCAATAGCCGCCCGGATATCTGCCAGCAACTTCTCGTTATCCCACGGCTTCTGAACGAAGTTCTGAGCGCCCCCGCGAATCGCCTCCACCACGTTATCCACGGTGCCGAAAGCCGTGATCATGATGACCGGCAGATTCGTTTCGCGCTCGCGGATCGTTCCAGAATTTCCAGCCCATTTCGCCCCGGCAGCGCCAGATCCAGCAGCACCAGATCGAAAGGCTGCTCGGCAATCCTCTCCAGTCCCTGCTCGCCGTTCTCCGCCGATTCCACCACGTAGCCTTCCAGCGACAACAGCGTCTCCAGCGATTCCCGAATCGCGGCCTCGTCATCGATGATCAGAATGCGCGGATTAGCGTCCGAACCGGCAACCGCGGAATTCGGCGGGGCCGTCATCGTCCCTTCAGACATGCGCGGGTTTCCTCAGCATCGGAAACTCGAGGTAGAACGTGGTCCCCTGGCCGATCTGGCTTTCCACGTGAATCTTGCCCGAGTGCTCCTGGATAATTCCGTAGGTCACGGCCAGGCCCAGTCCCGTCCCCCGCGGCTGACCGTCTCGTCGCGCCGTCTTGGTGGTAAAGAACGGGTCGTAAATGCGCCGCAGATGCTCGGGCGCGATGCCCGATCCGCTGTCGGCAATCGAGACGCTCACGTGCCCGTTCATCTCGGTCGCGATGCGCAGCGTCTTCTCTTCGTGAGCGCCGTCGCCACCAGATGCCATCGCGTCCTTGGCGTTCAGGAAGAGATTCAGAAATACCTGCTGCAGCTTGCCGGAGTTGCCGAGAATCGGCGACAGCTCCGCCATCAGGCTCGTCTCCACGTGAATCTGCGCCGTCTTGAACTGGTGTTCCAGCAGCGTCAGGGTGTCGCGGATGATCGCATTGAGATCCGTCTCCCGATATTCGGTGCCGCTGGTCCGCGAGAAATTCAGCAGCCCGTTCACAATCTCTGACGCCCGGAAGGTCTGCTGCGTGATCTTGTCCAGCAACGGTCCAAGCTTGCCGTCTCCCTTCACCTGTCGCGCCAGCATCTGCGCATACGAAGAGATCACTGCCAGAGGCGTGTTCACTTCATGAGCCACTCCTGCCGCCAGCAGGCCGATCGAGGACATCTTCTCCGCCTGCGCCAGCTGCCCTTCCATCTGCGTCTGGTCCGTAATGTCGTCGATCAGCACGATGCGTCCCACCGTGCGGAAATCCCGCAATACCAGGGGAGCGATGGCGATGTTCGCAATCCGCGTCTCCTCCGCGCGCGTCTCCAGCCGGAACTTGTACAGGTTGTGTACGCCAGGCTGATCCTTCACCCGCCGGAACTCCTCCACCAGCTCACGCGGGAATACCGCCTCCAGCGGCTGGCGCAGCGCCTCTTTCCGGGCCAGCGCGAACATCACCTCCATCTGTGAGTTCCAGCTCTCGATCCGCTCTTCCGGATCAACCGCCATAATCCCCACATTGATCGATTCGACGATGTTCTCGTTGAACTCCTTCAGCTGCTCGTATTCGCTGATCTTTTGCTCCAGGCTCGCATACAGGCGCGCATTCTGCAGAGCAATCCCGATATAGCCGGCCAGCGACTCCAGCAGTTCCATGTCTTCGCTGGAAAGAAAGTCGCCTCCGGCGCGCCGCCCCAGGCCGATCACCGCAATGGTGCGGTTCTGCATCTGCCACTCCCGAGCCCCGGTACCCCCACCCGGCAAGGCAGGAAATAGTTCATATCCATCACTGCCGCCGTCCGCTGCTGATCCGGTGTCAGATGCAATGCCAACTGCGGATTCTCAAGGAACAGGTGGCTCCCCGCGTTCGGTTCGTCGAAGTGCAGAAATCCCAGTTCGAGTGTGCTGCCCGCCACCACATCCGGCAGGCTGTGCTGTGCAGCCAGCCGCCATTCCGCCGCACCGCCGTCTTCGCGCAGAAACACTGCCACTCGGTCGACCAGCAGCGTCCGCGGAAGCCGGTCCACAATGGCGTGCAGCAGCGCGTCCAGATTGGTAAACGAACTCAGTCCGCGCCCAAAATCAATCAGCGTCGACCGATAGTCGTAACTCTGCCGGTCGAAGACGCGGTCCACCCGTCCCTGAATCGACTTTTTCAGCGGATCGAATAACAGCGCCGTCACAATAATCGCCGCGAACAATCCCCACACGCCCGCGCCCGGCAGCCGCGTGTGCACGACTTCGGCCGAAACAGCGACCAGCGCAAAGTACACCGCCACCAGTGCTGCCGTGGCCAGCGTGTACGTCACGCCCCGCTTGAAGATCAGGTCGACGTCCATCATCCGGTAGCGAACGATGGCCCAGCTGAACGTCAGCGGCAAAAACACCATGCAGATGCCGGCCAGTTTGGTGACCATCCCCGGCAACGCCACATCCGCCATATATGGGATCGCCACCAGCACAGTGAAGGGCGCAACCGCCAGGATGGTGCCTCGCGTCAGCCACTTCAGCTGCTGCCGCTCCAGCGGGGCTGTCGCCTGACGGTAATGGATGTAGAACACCAGCCCGGCCAGAACATAAAACAGCGCCTGGTATCCGGTTGCCACCTGATCCAGCCGATGCCGTACCATTTCGGTCGCCGACCACAATTCGATTGCGGCGACCTGCAGCGCCACCAGCAGCGCGCCCGGCACATACGTCAGCACTGCCAGCCAGCGGTGCTTTTTCCGGTTCCGCGAGAAGGCCAGCGCAAAATGCAGAAAGAGCGCCGGCTGCAGCGCATTGGCGGTGATCTTGCTCCAGTAAACCAGCCAGTCGAACTCGTTTAGCTTGCCCGTGGTCCAGAACGAGTACAGGACGAACGAGACCAGGCAAAAAATATAGAAATGCGTGGAGTGCGGCGCTGTCCAGCGTCGCAACAGCACATACAGGCCAATCCCCAGATAAACCAGCGCGATAAATCTGAAACCCTGATTGATGCTGCGATCGGGAGTATCCAGAACGACCGGCACATCCGGAATCCGGATGCTGTCGCGTACCAGTGTGTAATGGATGGTGTTATAGGCCCGGGTGTGCCACATCTGCCGCACCAGCGAGGCCCAGCGCTTCGTCGGCACCCCATTCGCCGCCAGCAGCACGTCGCCCACTTTCACCCCGGCGCGCTCTCCTGGAGTGTCGTTCGGTACCCACTGCGCGACCAGTCCCCCGTGCCCCTCCACCCACCAAACGCCATCCGCGGGCACCTGACCGGTCTTCCTGCACCAGGTTGAAGCCCGCAAATACAACCGCCGCTACCGTAAAGAAAGCGAGCAGGACAGCGACAATACGGGTTTGGAATGTCCTCTGCATGGCGCGGAGAGGATGCTCCGGTCCTGAACACCTCGGGGGACCCTGACGACTGTGCCGTGGCCCCGGGGGGTGGCCGATCCGGGGTGCGATCTCCTGAACTAATTCATTCTGTGCAAATTCGGGGCCACCGGTTATGACAAAACCTGAAATTCTGACCCGAGTGGTATATCGCTGAAAGCAAGGTTGATGGAATCACACTCTCAGCCCCTTCGCCCATCTCGACGGTGCGGGATGCCCCGCCCTCTGAAAATCTGGCGGTCGATATGAAAAATCATATCAGCAATCCACCCATCTGCAGCCCTGGTTCCATCAGAATTCAATCTAATGATGGTCGTCCACGGGCCGTCGCGATGCCCAGAGAATGGCGGTCAGGAAAATTACCCCGAAACTAACGATCGTTACCACTTCCATGGCTTCTCCTTGCTCCTTTCGAATCTTTCGCCTCAGCATATAAGAAATGGCGGCGGCGCGCTTTCCCGCTGTGCACCGGTCCGGTCTCTCTGCCAGCAACGCGTTACAGTGATTCCTGAGAAAACCTGATGTCCCGCCTTCGTCTTGCCCCGCTGCTGTCTGCCACGACTATCGCCGCCGCGCTTCTTTTTGGTGCGACTGAATGCCTCGCGGCCCAGACGAACAAGTCCAACCCAGACCACCCCTGCGCCTGCCACCGCTCCGTCCTCCTCCCCTGCAACCGCTATTGCCCAGGGTTGGCTGCCCTCCAGACGAACCAGCCACGCCAGGCGCTCGCTAATTTTCAGCAAGCTCTCCTCTCCGACCCCAATAACGCGACAGCCAACCTGCTCGCCTTTCTCCGCCGCCGTCGAGCTCTATCAGGGAGCTTGCTCCCGCCGTCCAGTACGCTGAAAAGGCCCGCCAGATTGACCCGCAGGACTGGAAGATCCACACCACTCTGGTCGCTGCCTGGTCAGCCGCCGGCATGAAGCCCCAACGCGATCAGGAGCGCGCCACTCTTCGCCAACTGCACCAGACGGTCCACCCGACGCGCGTCAGGCCACCGGCTTCCTGGTCGAGATGTTCCCGACGGCTCTAATCGCATCGACGCCATTGAGGAGTTCGAGCCGATGGGCAAGTTCCACACGTACTACCGATTTCTGGTCCATCAGCCCGACGGCCGACGCTTCTGGGAAATCGATGTCCAGAGCAATGACTTCGACCAGCGCTCCTGGGCCGCGGCTCATCCCGCCGAAGCAGCAAAGGGCGAACGCCAGTTCCAACTCGTCGGCCACGGCGACAACGACGAGGAAGTCGACTACCGCATGTTCTCCGGCCAACCGGACTACGACGCGATCCGCGCCATGATCGTGGAGATTCTGAAGGAACAGCCGCCAAAGCCGCTCTGAACCCAGCCAGCCAGTGGGATACGTGGGGAGAATTGGTTAGGCCAGTCGCTACCGGCTACCGGCTACCGGCAACCGGCTACTGGCTACTGGCTAACTTAGATTCCTTCTCCCATACTGACGAGCCCGCTCTGTTCGCTACGATATTGTTCCCGCTCCTCGTCTTCGCTCTCCAGCGAGCGGACCGAGTCCAGCTCCCGCGCCGTCATCTCCAGCTGTCCGTCCAGAACATCCACGCGCAACCGCAGACGCTTCACCTCCTCGCCGAGGGCAATAATCGCCCGACAGCGGGTCCTTCACCTGACTCGGATCGGTAATCAGCACGCGCTCACCATTTTGATAGACGATGTGGGCCGGCACTCCAACCACCGTTGAGTTCGGCGGGACATCGCGCAGCACCACCGAGCCCGCGCCGACCCGCGAGTTCTCCCCAATACAGATATTCCCCAGCACCTGTGCATTGCTGCCGACAAACACGCCATACTTGCAGGGTCGGATGCCGTTTGCCATGTTCGTGCCCGGTGCCGCCCAGCGTCACACCCTGATAGAGCGTCACATCACTCCCCACGATCGCCGTCTCGCCGATCACCACCCCGGCGCCATGATCGATGAACACCCGCCGCCCGACCTTCGCTCCGGGATGAATCTCAATCCCCGTCAGCAAACGCGCAACCTGGGAGAGAAATCGCCCCAGCAGCCGCATCCGAGCCCGCCAGAGGAATGACGTGATGCGCTGCGCCCACACCGCATGCAGCCCCGGATAGCACAACACCACCATCAGCCACGAGCTGGCCGCCGGATCGCGCTCCAGCACCGAAGCAACGTCTTCCCGCATCCTGGCGAACATGATGAGAACAGCGTATAGGGGATAGGGTTCGGGGTATAGCCTACCCAAAGGCCGAAGGAGATTCGCTCGGATACAAGCTACCGGCTACCGGCTTACTTCATCCCTCGATCGCCTCCGCCTTCATCGCCTGCGCCTCATTGCGCAGATTCTCGTACAGAACCGACGACAAGTAACGCTCACCGAAGTCCGGCACCACCACCACAATCAGCTTGCCTGCATTCTCTTCCCGCTTCGCTACCTCGACTGCCGCATGCACCGCCGCGCCTGACGAAATGCCCACCAGCAGCCCTTCCGCCACAGGCAGCCGCCGTGCCATGGCGATCGCATCGTCGTTGGAAACTTGAACAACCTCGTCGATCAGTTTCGTCTCCAGAACCTTCGGCACGAAAACCCGCGCCAATCCCCTGAATCTTGTGCGGCCCCGGCTTGCCTCCGCTCAGCACCGGGCTGTCCGTCGGCTCTACCGCCACAATTCTGAACGACGGCTTCCGTGGCTTGATGTATTCCCCTACGCCGGTTAGCGTCCCACCTGTCCCCACGCCAGCAACGAGAATATCCACTTGCCCTTCCGTGTCGTCCCAAATCTCCGGCCCCGTGGTGTCGTAGTGAATCCTCGGATTCGCCGGATTCTCAAACTGCTGCAGCATGTAGCCATTCGGCGTCGCCGCCAGAATCTGCTTCGCCTTCGCAATCGCCCCATTCATCCCGTTCGGTCCCGGTGTCAGCACCAGCTTGGCGCCAAACGCCAGCAGCAGCATCCGACGCTCCAGGCTCATCGTCTCCGGCATGGTCAGGATCAGCTTGTAGCCCTTCACCGCCGCGACGAACGCCAGTCCGATGCCCGTGTTGCCGCTGGTCGGTTCAATCAGCACCGTCGTCTCGGGATGGATCTTCCCTTCACGTTCCGCCGCTTCGATCATCGCGAACCCAATCCGGTCTTTCACGCTGTTCATCGGGTTAGCGCTCTCCAGCTTCGCCACCACCCGCCCATGCGCGCCCGCCGTTACCTCGTTCAACTGCACCAGCGGCGTATGGCCGATCAGATCCGTGACATGATTCGCAATCTTCATCGCTTCCAACCTCACTCTTCGCAGAATTTGACCTTTCCCCAGTAGATGCGCGGTGCGCGCGAGCGCTGCAGGAATCAGCTGCCAAGCCTGGCCAAAGCCAGCCCCGCGTGCAGCCGTCGCTCCAGGTGCCGCTCCAGTGCCCCAATCGCAAAACGCCGCAGATCCGCCGACCGGCTCGCCGGCCATGTCTCACCGGCAAGCGCTGCAATCGGCGACTGAAAGATCCGCCGCGCCATCGTCAGCGATTCCGGCGACAACACCCGGCTCCCTGCCGTCTTATGCCGTCCGCACACCAGTCCATCCGACTGCAGGTTGAACCACGCCGGCCCTGCGCCGAAGCCTTCTCCATCCACCACGCATTGGGACAGCGAGGGCATCCACCCCAGCAACCGTGTGATCCAGAGCGCAAAGTACGTCACCGGCATCCAGATCCGGTTCTCGCGAGTCTGCTGCAGCACAGCCAGCACCAGCCGAAACACCGCCTCCTGCGGATCGTGATCCGGCATCGCCTCCTCCAGAACTTCCGCGTAGAAGGCCAGCGCCGCGGCCCTCGCGTAATCCACCGGATCCGAAAGCGGTGACTGAATCACCTCGCAGGCATCCAGCCGCACCAGGTCCTGCTTCGGCCTTTCCACGTAGCTCGCAGAAACCCATGTCATCGGCTCCAGCGCCCCGCCGAACCGCTTTCGCGAGTTCGCCGCCGCCTTCGCGACCCCGCGGATCCGTCCCTGGCTGCGCGTAAACAGAGACACGATCTCGTCGGCCTCGTGGATCGGCCACTTCTTCAGGACCAACGCTTCTGCCTGATGGGCGCTCATCTGTGCACGTTCAGCTTAGTGGTTTCCATGCTGCGCCGCGAATTCCCCGGCCGGACCGCTCCGCGCCCCTCGATAAAGTCCCTCGATTTCCACAATCACTCTTTTTTATGACAGAGCGACTCCCGCATCCACGCGATACCCTGAAGAAGAACCGCCAAACCCTTCTCCGCCACTGCATCCTTCCACACCGTCGTCGAAGTCTGTGGTGTGTTCCGGGCAGCGCTCCCGGTGCGAGCTGGACGCGGCAGCCAACTTCCAAACCATGACGATCGAGGAGAAGCATGACTGAATACCGGAATTTCCTGGCGCTCTCGTACGAGGAACTGGAGGAATTCAATCTCAAGGCCAAAGACCAGCGCAGGAAGCGCATCGCTCCCGACAAAATTCAGGATGAGCGGCTGAAGTATCTCACCGACGAAAAGGGT
The DNA here is from genome assembly GCA_963702295.1 of uncultured Acidobacteriaceae bacterium. Classification (GTDB taxonomy): domain Bacteria; phylum Acidobacteriota; class Terriglobia; order Terriglobales; family Acidobacteriaceae; genus Palsa-343. Next base: position 15,579 of record CAVPCE010000025.1, read on the forward strand.
ATTAAGGCGGTCACGGTTCTCTTCTCCGATCTGGAGGGCCGTCTGCACATGCTCGACTACGACAAGAAATTCCTCATCAAGAGCTACGACAACCTCACTTTCGACGGCTCCTCCATCCGCGGTTTTACCGCACAGCGCGAAAGCGACCTCCGCCTCGGCATCGACTGGAGTTCCTTCTTCTTCGCTCCCGCCGACATCTTCGGCGCCGGGAAGGTCCTCGTCTTCGGCGACGTCATCGACAAAGGCGGCGCCCCGTACACCGGCGACACTCGGGGCCTCCTCAAGACCTTCGCTAAAGAGCAGGCAGAAAAGCACGGCTACACCCTCAACGCCGCCAACGAAATCGAGGGCTTCCTCTTCGCCGGCATCGATGCCGAGCGTACCTTCCCCACCACCGGCCACTTCGACTACGTGAATACCGGCGGCTACTATCACTCGCTGCCCGGCGACCCGCTCCGCACCTTCATCGATACGGTCGCCGAAGTCCAGCGCGCTATGGGCTTCGAAAATGAGAAGGACCATCCCGAGGTTGCTCCGTCCCAGTTCGAAGTGAATTATGGATACGGCGAAGTCGTCGCGGCCGCCGATCAGATCCAGATCTACAAGCTGGTTTGCCGCCAGGTGGCCACACGCCTGGGCATGACCGCTTCCTTCCTGCCTAAGCCTGTCGTCGGAGTCAACGGCAGCGGCATGCACACCAACGTTTCCATCAGCAAAGACGGCAAGAACCTCTTCTGGGACCCGAAGGGCGAAGAGAAGCTCTCCAAAACCGGGCTGGGAATTCATCGACCGCATTCTCACCCACGGCAATGACATCTGCTTGATGCTCAATTCCAGCGTCAATGCCTTCCGCCGTCTCGATCCGCACTTCGAGGCGCCCAACCAGATCAAGGCATCGGCTGTCGATCGCGGCTCCATGATCCGCGTTCCGATTGGCAACGAGCGCTCGATGCGCGTCGAAGTCCGCTCCGTCGCGCCGGACTCCAATCCCTATCTGGTCATGCTCTCCGTCTTTCGCTCCGGCATTGAAGGCGAGACCTCGAAGCTCGCCAACCTCCGCCAGGCGGAACGCTACCTTCCGGACAATATTTACACGGCGATCGAGAATTTCCGCAACGCCGCATGGACCACGAAGCTCCTCGGTGAGGACGTCAAGGCCCGCTACGCCGACCTTAAACAGGCGTCCGCCGACCGCTGCCCGCGTCTCCTCGGCACTTTCGTCAAGCCCTCAGAAGTCCAGTTCCACCACGAGGTCTACAACCAGTTCCTCTGGAACCAGTTCTGACGATTTGTCGCCCACGCGAACGCCCCTGTGGCTCAACAGCAAAAATTAACGCCCCGGTCACAAACCCGGGGCGTTTGTTTGCGCGTAATGCCTCTGCGATATTCTGAAAATTACATGCCTCCTGGACTTCACGGTAAGGAGACGATGTCTCGTTTGGCTCCGAAGCCGTTCGCCGTCCGCGCAGTTGCACTCCTAGAGCGCTGGCCTTCCATCGGACTGGTTCTCTGGCTGGCTGGGGTGCTGCGCGTCGCCTCCATCTTTGTCCTGCGCAGTTACCGCCACCCAATTGCCTGGGAGTTCGGCGATATCGCCGACCGCATGCGTGCTGGCCTCGGCTACACCGTCGCGCTCCCCGGCGGCGGCACGGCCCCCTCGGCCTACATGCCGCCTGCCTATTCCTGGGTGCTCGTGGCCATGCTCCGGCTGGGCGGCAATCGTGCCCTCACCTGGCTCACGCTGGAACTGATTCAGGCCGCCCTCGGCGTTTTGCTCGTCTATGTCATCTACCGCACTGCACTCCTTCTGGCAGAACGGCGCGTGGCCATCGCGGCGGCTCTGCTCGTCGCCGTCTATCCCACTCAGATCTATACCTGCAATGAGTTCCACAGCATTAACTTTTATTGCGTTCTCGGTGCAGCCGCCGTCTTCTGGCTCACCCGCTATACCAACGAAACCCACGCCTGGAAAGACCTCATCCTCGCCGGCATATCGATGGGCCTGCTCATGCTCTTCCGCGCAGAAGCCCCCGCACTTGTGTTGCTCTTCGCCCTCATCCTGCTGATCCGCCGCGGCTGGCGCGAGTTCCGCCGGGCTGCCGCCTTCGCAGCCCTTGCCTTCCTCGTCCTCGCTCCGTGGACCCTGCGCAACCTCCTCGTCTTCCATCAGCTCGTCCTGGTCACCGACTCCGCCGGAAAAAACCTCTGGATCGGCAACAATCCTCATGCGACCGGCAGTCAGCACTATCCGTTCCCGGAATTCATCCCCGCCGATGTCTGGAAAACCTGTGGCGATGCGCCACGTAACCGCGATTTTGAAATCACCTGTGAAGACGCCTTCAAACGGACAGCCATCCACTTTGCCCTCACGCATACTGCTGGGGAAGTGCGTCTCGCGTTCATCAAGCTTGACTACTTTTTCCTCTTTGATCCCAGCCACGAAAAAGGACGGCGTCCTATTTACTGGGTTCCTTCTCTCCTGCTCTCAATTGCGGCGCTGTACGGAGCCTGGATGCGTCGCCGCAAGCTTTTTCGCGACGACGCGTTCCTCGTGGTTTCTGTGCTCTTCGCCGTCGCGGTCACCGCCGCGGTCTTCTCGCTGCCACGCTACAAGATCGTCATCGATCCTTTTCTGATGTTCTTTGCCGCTGGCATCCTCTCCCGCTGGCATCCGCCCGTTGCCTCTGCCCACACGGCCAGTGCCGCTCACCCCTGATGCAGCGCAGTTCGTCTTCACGAACCAACAAACCGCGCATACAAGCTCCGCGCTACGGCCACATCCGTCGTGCCCTGGATGATCGCCCGTCCATCTGCAAACAGCGTGATCGTGTGCTCGCCCCGCTCGAAGCGCAGCAGCAGTTCGTTCCGGCGTACCCTCCCATGCGGCCGCAGCCGTGATTCCATCGCCGCCAGATCCAGCGGCCGCGATCGCTCGTGAATCTGCACCGAGTTCCGCCCACATAGCGTGATGTGCGGCCGCCCTTCGCCCCGCAGATGCGCAAAATCCCGCCGGCCGCAAACGGCACAGTCCGCCCGGGGCACTCCCGCTGCCACCTCGCTCCATTCGTTGTTCCACACATCGAAGGAAAGAAGCGTTCGCCGCATCTTATCTCGCGCGCCCACGATCCACTTCACCGCCTCCGTGACTTCAATCGACGCCGCCAGATTGACCGCGGTGTTCAAAATCCCCGCCGTGTCGCAGGTCTCCACGGCCCCGCCCGGCGCCTCCGGGAAAATGCACGACAAACAGGCAGTCTCCCCCGGCACAATGTTCATCGTCACCGCGTAAGCGCCTACCGCCGCCGCGTAGATCCACGGCTTCCCCTGCTCCACGGCATAATCGTTTAACAGGTAGCGCGTCTCAAAGTTGTCGGTCGCATCCAGAACAATCTCTGCCTCCGACAGCAGCTCGTGGATGTTGCCCGGCGTCAGATCCGTCACCCGAGCCCGAACCTCAACGTCGCTGTTGAAATCCCCGATCTTCCGCCGCGCCGCTTCCGCCTTGGCACGCGATTCCCGCGCGTCCGCTTCGTCGAAGAGTACCTGCCGCTGCAGATTGCTCGCCTCCACAAAATCGCGGTCGATCAGCGTCAGAGTGCCCACCCCCGCGCGCGCCAGCAGGCCCGCCGCCGCGGCGCCCGTGGCACCCACCCCCACTACCGCTACATGCGCTTTCCGCAGCCGCTCCTGTCCCTCCGCGCCAATTGCGCCAAAGAGCACCTGCCGGGAGTACCTTTCGGGTACCGTCTGGGACGGAGTCTCCATCTCTCAGTAGTATAGAAATTTCAGAATCGCGGCCTCCGCTCCCTCTGAAGCCACGGTCCCGCTCGCTTCGCATCTCATGGTTCTAAGAGGCTATCGGAGTCAGCTCGCGGAGCAACAACCTGTGATTCGACGCGTCTGAAACAATAATGACCTGACGGGAATGTCAGGGCATGATTTCTCCGCTTTTTTGTGGTCAAAGACCTTCCCATGCGGAACGAGGGCGGTTTGGGTTCGACAGCAGTTCCCGTTGTGCACAATAACCTGTGTCCGGCCCATCGGGCTCTCCCGCGGCGCTTCGCGCGCCCGTTCCGGTCGTGGTCTGTCTTCGCTCTGGCCTGCATCCTGCTGGCATGCGCTCCGCATTCTTTTGCTCAGCAGCCCATCAATCCGAGCGCCCAGGCCCCTACTCCCGGCAGTCCTGCCCAGCAGCAGAAGAAGACCCCGCCCGTTCCCCCCGGCAGCGTGCTGCCGTCCTATAACAGCACCCAGGCGCAGTCGCAGGTCAAAGTCCAGCCCGTTCCTACTTCCAACCAGCTCGAAGGATGGGCCGGGCTCCGGGTCTCTGAGATTCGCTTCTCCGGTGTCAGCCGTGGCGATCTGGAACCCCTGCCCGAACTGCTCGAGCAGCAGCCGAACGCTCCCCTCGACGCCGCCAAAGTTCGTTCCAGCCTCCGCCGTCTCTATGCCACCGGGCTCTACCAAACCGTCGCCGTCGACGGCGAGCGTCACGGCAACGACGTTGTGCTCGTCTTCCAGGGCACGCCCACCGTCTTCGTCGGCCGCATCTCGATCAAGGGCGTCAAGAACACCCAGCTTTCCAATCAGCTCAACTACTCCACGCGCCTCAATGCGGGGACGCCCTTCACCAGCCAGAAACTGACCCGCGCCACCGGCCTTCTGCAGCAGACCCTCGAGCAAAACGGCTTTTACCAGGGTTCCGTTACACCCCATTCCTGGCTCGACAAGACCGACGCCGAAATGAACATCCAGTTCGAGGTGAAGCAGGGCAAGCAGGCACGCGTCGGCGATGTGGCCATTCAGGGTGACAGCGGTATGACTGTCCCCATTTTTCGAAAAAGAGCGAAGCTCAAGCCCAATTCAAAGGTCAACTCTGACACCGTGAGCCGCGCTCTCACTCGGCTTCGTAAACACTACCAGGGACAAAGCCGCCTCGAGGCCAACGTCAGTCTCGCCTCCAGCAAATTTCAGAAGCCGATTAATCGTCTCAATTACGACTTTCAGGCCGATCGCGGGCCCATCGTCAAAATAGTCGTCGAAGGCGCGAAGCTCAGTGACGGCAAGATCCGCTATCTTGTGCCCATCTATTCCGAAGGCACCCTCGACGAAGACCTCCTCAACGAAGGCAGCAAACGCATTCGCGATTACTTCCAGCGCCAGGGGTACTTCAACACCAAAATTACCCACACTTCCACCGCCAGTGACGGAGTCGCCCACATCACCTACGACGTCACCCTAGGGCCCCGGGATCGGATCAAGTCCGTTTCTATCTCCGGCAACGGTTATTTCGGAACCTCGCTCCTCACGCAGCGCCTCAGCGTTCAGCCCGCTTCACTGTTCATGCGTCACGGTACCTATAGCCAGGCCCTGCAGGAAGCTGACATCAATACCATTACCGCCCTCTATCAGAGCAACGGCTTTACCAACGTCAAGGTCACTCCCGAAATCCGCGTCGTCTCAACCAGCCCGAAAACCGGCGACCGGGAACTTGCCGTCACCTATCGGATCGCGGAAGGCACGCAGCAAAAGGTAGGCGAATACCACATCGACGGCACCACCCCCGCCCAGCTCGCCGAAATCCAGCCCCAGCTCAGCCTCCAGTCCGGCCAGCCTTATTCCGGCAATAACCTGGCCTCCGACCGCGACGCTATCCTCGGCTACTTCCTCGATCACGGGTACGACCACGCTCAGGTCAGCCTGCAGCAGCACCCCGCCGCCAACAACCCCAACCTGATCAATATCGCCATCCTCGTCACCCCTGGCGATCAGATCTTTATCCGTCATGTCCTCATCAGCGGCCTCCATTACACCCGACCCTCCACCGTCAAGCCACAGATTCTGGTCACCGATGGCCAACCGCTCGATCAGTCCAAACTTCTCGAAACACAACGCCAGCTTTATAACCTGACCCTCTTCAATCAGGTCACCACCGCCGTTGAAAATCCCGGCGGCGACGAGCTTCGCAAGAATGTCCTTGTGCAGTTCGACGAGGCCCGCCGCTGGGATGTGACCTACGGCGTCGGTTTCCAGGCTCAGACAGGCACCCCTGCTACCAACTGCCCCAATCCCATCAGCCTCATCCAGCTCGGCATCACAAATTATGTCTGTAACCCCAATGGCAAACTCGGAGTCAGCGCCCTCGGTGAGCTGGACGTCTCCCGCATTAACCTCTGGGGCCGCAACCAGTCCGTGACCTTCCGCTCTGAGTACGGCACGCTCGAAAAAGAGATCACCCTCAACTACAACGCTCCCGACTTTTTCAACCACCCCACGATCGATTTCTCCGTCGGCGGCGGATACATCAACGCCCAGAATGTCGTCACCTTCGCCTCCTCCACCTCTGAGGCCGACATCCGCCTCACCCAGCACCCCAACCTCATCGACACGATCATGTATCAGCTGTCTTACCGGCGTGTTCAGGTTGACCCCAATACCATCCAGGTCTCCCCCGACCTCATCCCCCTCCTCTCGGAACCCGTCCGTGTCGGCGGTCCTGAACTTACCTGGATCCACGACAGCCGCCGTCCTGAACCTCTCGACGCTCGCGCCGGTCTTTACAACAGCATCCAGGTCTTCGCCACCGATAACGCCTTCCTCAGCTCGCAGGCAAACTTCGCCCACTTCGACTGGTCCAACTCCAGCTACTACGCTCTCGGTAAACAGAAAAATTTCGTCCTCGCGCGTAATACCCGCTTTGGCATGGAACGCGTCTTTGGCGAAGCGAAATACGAGGCCATCCCGCTGCCGGAGCGGCTCTATGCCGGCGGTCCGGAATCCCTGCGCGGCTTCCCCCTCAACTCCGCCGGCCCTCGCGACTCCCTCACCGGCTTCCCCATCGGCGGTGCAGGTGTCTTCGTCAACCAGACCGAACTGCGCCTGCCCTATCCCCAGCTTCCTTACTTCGGCAAGTCGCTTGGTTTCGTTCTCTTCGAGGACATGGGCAACGCCTTTAACAATTCTTCTGACATCTGGTCGAGTGCCATCCGTATCAAGCAGCCCCACAGCTACACCTGCACCGGCGCCGCCTATCTCACCGTCGCCGCCCAGCAGCAGGTCACACGCTCTTCCAGCACCAACACCACCGGCACCTGCGACTTCAACGACTTCTCGCACGCTGCAGGCATCGGCGCCCGCTACCACACCCCCATCGGCCCCATTCGCGTCGACTTCAGCTATAACCTCAATCCCCCCGTCTACCCGGTCATCATCGGATACGGTTCCACCTCCACTTCCACTTCCAACTCCTGTGAGGACTCCTCACAAGCGCCGCCCTGCGTTGGCCGCGCCGGCCATTTCAACTTCTTCTTCAGCATCGGGCAGGCCTTCTGATGACCCTTCCCGCGCGCTCTTTTGCCTTCCTCGCCCCACTCGTCCTGGTGGCGCTGGCCGCCTCCGCGCAGCGGCCATCCCCCCTGGCGCCCCCACCGCCAGCCTCCTCGCCCGCGGCTCAGCGTCCTCTTGAACTCGATCACGTCGTCGCCATCATCGGCTCCAATGTCCTGCTGCAAAGCGACGTCGAGCAGGAAATGCACCTTTCCGCTCTCGAGCCTCTGCAGATTCTTCCCGGTCAGAACACTCCCGACGCTGCCCTCCGTCGCCTCGTTGACCGAACCCTCATCCTCGAGCAGATGAAGCAGCAGCAGCAGGCCACCACCACCCCTGCGCCCGAGGTCGGGAAGGCCATCGAACAGCTGCGCAAAGAGATTCCTGCCTGCGCGAGATACCATTGCGGAAATGAGCAGGGATGGGACGATTTCCTCAAAGCCCACCATCTCACCCCTGAGCTCGTTCAGCAGCGCTGGAGCCAGCGCATGGCCATGCTCCACTTCATCGATCTCCGCTTCCGCAGCGGCATTCGCATCTCTCCGGACCAGATCGCGGCCTATTACCAGAACACGCTCGTCCCCGCGCTTGAGAAAGAACATCAGTCCACCCTTCCTCTCGCGAATGTCTCCTCCCGGATTCAGGAGATTCTCCTCCAGCAGCAGGTCAGCGGTCTCTTTCAGGACTGGCTTTCCAGCCTTCGTGACCAGGGCAATGTCCGCATCGTCGACGGCGCCTACAATGCCGACCTTGGTCTTACCAGCCCCAGCACGGGAACCAGCGAATGAACGCCGCCCCCCAACCCCCGCAGGATCAACCGACGCGCCCCCGGCGCGAGGAGCCCTCGCGCTCTCCGCAATCCCGCCGTGCGGGTCGCATCCTGCTGCACATCCTCGGCTGGGCTTTTTACGTGATTCTCGTCCTCATCGGCTGTCTGGCGTGGTATGCGAACACCGCTTCCTTCAAGCGCAGCGTCCGCAACGCCGTCGTGGCCGAACTGGAAAAGTCTACCGGCGGCCGCGTCGATCTCCAGCGCTTCAACTGGCGGCTCACCCATCTCGAATTCGAAGCCGACAACCTCACTATCCACGGCCTCGAGGCCCCCGGCCAGGTCCCCTACGCCCACATCGACCGCCTCTTCGTCCGACTCCAGATCCTCTCGTTTTTCCGTGCGAAGATCGGCCTCAACCACCTCGAAGCCGACCACCCGGTCATCCACCTCATCGTCTATCCCGATGGCACCACCAACCAGCCGAAACCGAAGCATCCCTCCACCGGCGATACAAAGGACGAGATTTTTAATCTCGCCATCGGCCGCACGGTCATCGACAACGGCGTCGTCATCCTCAATGACAGGAAAATTCCCTTCAACCTCAGCGCCAATAATCTCGCCGCTCAGGTCAGCTATGTCCCGCTGCGAGACCATTACACCGGCACCTTCCACGCCGAAGACATTGTCGTCCAGCGCGGCACCGACACGCCTGTCCACTCTGTCCTTGACGCCGCCCTCGACGTCGGCCGCAACACCGCGAATCTGCTTTCGCTCACCCTGCAGAGTGGCCCCGCCGGTAAAGCGCAGAAAACCATCGTCCGCATCAACGGCACCCTGAATAACTTCTCCAGCCCCAGCTGGCAATTCAGCGTCAAGGGCGCCGTCGATGCCCTCGAAGTCCGGGCCCTGACGGGGCTGCCCGGCCTCGAAGCCGGCACCGCCCAGCTCGATGCCACCGGACATGGCACCAACACTCAGTTCCTCATCGATGGCACCGCCCGTCTCTCCGGCGCGGCCTATCGCACCGGCACCGTGCATGTTACGAATCTCACCGCCGATGCCGTCGCCCATCTCACTCAGGACCAGATTGCCGTCACCAATATCCATGCCCGCCTCGCAACCGGCGGCGCGCTCACCGGTGACATGCGCATCGATAACTGGAACGCACCGCCTTCGGCGCAGCCTGGCCAGCGCGCACCGTCCACCGCTCCCGAAAAGGGCGCCATCCATGCCCATCTTGCTGGCTTCAGCCTCGACTCCATCATGGCCACGTCAGCTCCGTCGCGCTATCGACACCTCGGATTCGATACCGCCGCCTCCGGCACCGCCAACGTCGCCTGGACTGGCAGCGTTTCCAATCTCACCGGAGCCGTCGACGTCCAGCTCACTCCCCCGCACCCGCCCTCCCCCAATGAAGTTCCGGTCTCCGGCACCGTCAATGCCGAATACCTCAACCGCTCCGGCACCGTTGTTATTCACGCTTTCGACATCCACACTCCCGCCTCGCAGATCCAGATTGCCGGCTCCCTGGGCGTCTATCCCATGAGTCGTCCCTCGGCTCTCAATGTCAGCCTCAGCACGCGCGACCTCTCCGAGTTCAACCCGGCGCTCACTGCCTTCGGCCTCTCCGCTCACGGTCAGGGCAGCCCCGTGCCCGCCCAGCTCCGCGGCGTCGCTGATTTCCACGGAGCCGTTAGCGGCAGCCTGAATATCCCAACTTCCGCGGCCACCTCCAGGCCACTAACTTCAACCTTGCACGATCGGCCACTCCCGCCGCTGCTCCTGGCCTCAGCAGCCTCCAGTTCGACAGCCTCACCGCCGATGCCGCTTACACCGCCGGCTCTCTTTCCGTCTCCGCTGCCACTCTCGTCCAGGGCAAAACCACAATTCAGTTCTCCGGCGAAGTCCGCGGCCGCCGGGAATCCCCCAAAGACCTATTCGCCGACTCGTCCTCCGTCCGCGCCACCCTTCAGGTCTCCCACGCCGATCTCTCCCAGTGGATCGCCCTTACCGGAAAAAACATCCCTGTCTCCGGTACCCTCGACCTGCACGCCCAGACCGGGCGGCACGATCGGTGACCTCGATGGAGCCGGTTACCTCATCCTCGCCGGCGGCTCGTCGAGGGCGAGCCCTACCACATGTTCACCACCGACATCGCCTTCAAAGGCCACGACCCTCAACGCCAGCCATCTCGTGTTCACACTGGACGGCGGCAGCGTCCGCGGCAGTGCCGGCTACGACCTCGCCAGCAAGGGATCAGCCTCGCCCTCCAGGGCAGCGGCTTTGAACTCAGCCATATTCGTAAGCTGCAAAACCGCAATATCCTGTCAGCGGCTCGTTTTCCTTCCAGGCCCGCGGCAGCGGCACAATTCGAGAACCCTTCCCTGCAGGTCGGCGCGCACATCCGCGACCTGCGCGCCGCCCGCGAATTCACTGGCTTCGTCGATCTGGATGCCCACACCCAGGACCACGCACTGGTATCGCACGTGACCGCGCACCTTAACACTTCAACCCTCGATCTCCGCAGCGAAACCCAGCTCACCGGCGACTACCAAACGCGCGCCACCCTCGATATCGCTCGCTTCAACATCGACCCGCTGCTCCGCACCTTCAGCGTCAGCGGCATCCAGGGCAGTTCTTCCATCGCCGGAGTGGTCACCGTCTCCGGCCCGCTCGAAACGCCCAAACAACTCAGCGGCGACCTCCGCCTCAGCGAATTCTCGCTCACGCTTGAAGGCGTGCCCATCCGCTCCGATGGCCCGCTGCATGCCACCCTGCGCAGCGGTGTGTTCACCATGGATCCCCTGCACATTACCGGCCAGGACACCGACCTCCGCACTCAGGGCTTCATCGACATCTTTGCCCGGCCGCGCACCATTCATGGCCAGGCCAGCGGCTCCATCAACATGGCGCTTGCCCAGACCCTCGATACCGACATCATTTCTTCCGGCCATGTGGACTTCAACCTGAGTGCCGAAGGCACTACCGAAAATCCTGACCTGAGTGGCCAGGTCAAGTTCACCAACGTCAACGTCGCCCTTGAGGATTACGTCAACGGGCTCAGCCGCATGAACGGTCAGCTCGTCTTCGATCAGGACCGACTGGACTTCAAGGACGTCACCGCCTACAGCGGCGGCGGTCTCATCCGCCTCGGCGGCTTTGTTACCTATCACCGCGGCCTCTACGCCGACCTCACCGCCGATGCCCGGGATGTCCACATCCGCTATCCAGAGGGCATCACCTCCACGGCCAGCGCCAAGCTCCGCTTCCAGGGCAGCCAGGCCAGCATGATCCTCAGCGGCCGTGTTCTCCTCACTGGTTTCTCCGTCAGCCCCACTCTCGATCTGGCCTCCCTCGCCTCCGCCACCAACGGCGTCTCATTGCCGCCCAATCCCAACTCCCCCTCCAATCGCGTCCGCCTCGACGTCCACATCACATCCGCCCCATCGCTCAATTTTCAGAACTCTTTCGCGCGCCTCGCGGGCAATGTGGACCTCGCCATCCGCGGCACCCTGGCCCAGCCCACCGTCCTCGGACGCGTCACCATCACTGAAGGCACCGCCACCTTCAATGGCGAGAAATTCGAGCTGCAGCACGGCGAAGTCTACTTCAGCAATCCCGTCCGCATTCAGCCCGTCGTCGACATGACCGCCACCACCAATGTCGAGGACTACACCATCACCATCTCCCTCCAGGGCAACTCCTCCAAGCTCACCCCAACATTCCGCTCCGAACCGCCTCTCTCCGAGCAGGACATCTTCTCTCTGCTCGCCATGGGACGTACGCAAGAGGAGCAGCAGATCTACTCCACTGAGCAGCAGCAGGCCGGCGTCAATTCCACCGCTGACGCCCTCCTCGGCGGCGCCCTCAACGCCACCATCAGCAATCGCATTCAGAAGCTTTTGGCGGCGGCAGCGTGCGTATCGATCCCACCTTCGTCTCCGGCATCGGCAATGCCACCGCCCGCATCACCGTTCAGGAGCCCATCTCGAAGAAGGCCACCCTTACCTATGCCACCAACGTCAACTCCACCGCCGAGCAGCTGATCCAGGGCGAATGGCGCATGACCCCCAACTTCTCCGTCGTGGCGGTGCGCGACGAATCCGGCGTCTTCAGCCTCATCTTCCGCCTCCATCGCAGCTATCACTGAGCCTTCCGCACCCTCCGCCGCGTAAAAGATTCAAAAAATCGTCGCTGCAGGCGCCTTTTTAGCATCGTCAAAAGCCGCCGAGACATGGCCCAAATTTTGCTTTCGGCCGCGCATCCAAACCGCCCTCTTTCCGTGTCTGAATAGAGCGGAAGGCATGTCTCCCCGCGCATGGCGTTCCGCCGCCGGAAATCCCCAAATAATTCCGGAGACGGCCTTAGGAGAATGAACCATGAAGAAAGCATTGCTGTTCCTTCTTGCCGCGGCTCTTTCTGTGCCGGCGGCGTTTGCGCAAAATGACTCCGATATTCAGGCCTCCGTACAGAAGGCCCTCAGCGGTTCGCGCTTCAAGGGCATTCAGGCGTCGGTGCAGAACGGCGTCGTCGACCCTCACCGGCACCGTCGATGTGGTCGCCGCGAAAGTCAGCGCCGATCAAAAGGTCCACCACGTCAAAGGCGTCACCGCGGTCCGTAACGACATTCAGGTAATGGCGGCGCCGAGGTCTCCGACCAGCAACTGCAGGCGAAACTGCAGAAAACCATCGCCTATGACATGGTCGGTTACGGCACCACCGCCTTCGATGCCATCGCCGTCCAGGTGCACAACGGCGTGGTTACGCTCGGCGGCCATGCCTATGGTCCCGTCGATGCCTCCGATGCTGTCGCTATCGTCGAGAACACCAAAGGCGTACGCGACGTGATCAACAACATCGAGATCGATCCGGTCTCCCCGATGGATGACCAGATCCGCCTCGCGGTCTTACCGCAAAATCTTGGCTTCCCCATGCTGAATAAGTACGCCATGGATCCGGTGAAGCCCATCCGCATCCAGGTCGCGAACGGACACGTGACGCTCTACGGCACCGTGGACACCGAGGCCGAGAAGAACGCAGCCGGCATCCAGGCCAACAGTGTCTCTGGAGCCTTCAGCGTGACCAACGAATCTGCAGGTCGCCAACGGCAGCAACGAAAAACCCGGCAAGTAATCCGGTCAACGGCGAGACTACTCCCCTAACCCCACTCCGCACCCTGCAGCGAGGGTGCTGTTTCTTTTCCTGCTTCAGTGTCCACCTCCTCCAGCCCTGAACCCAGCTATCCCTGACAGCTGTAGCTCTGTACCCTACTAGTGCGCTCCATCCGCGTCACGCTGGAGATGATCAAGTGGGAGCACTCCATCTTTGCGCTTCCCTTCGCGCTCACCGGCGCCATGCTCGCCGCTCGCGGCTGGCCTCCGCCCATCAAAGCTCGGTGGATCGTCGTCTGCATGATTGCCGCCCGCTCTGCCGCCATGGCCTTTAATCGCTGGGCCGACGCCGACCTCGACGCCGTCAACCCCCGCACCCGCATGCGTGCCATTCCCGCCGGCCTGCTCACTCGCAACTTCGCCGCCGGCTTCACCCTGCTCATGTCCGCCGTTTTCCTCTTCGGTGCCGCGCAGCTCAATCGCCTCACCTGCTGCTCTCGCCGTCGTCCTCGCCGTTCTGTTCCTCTACTCGCTACACGAAGCGCTTCACCCGCTGGTCCCATCTCTTCCTGGGACTCGCCCTCGGCCTCGCCCCCACCGGTGCATGGATTGCCATCCGCGGCTCGCTCGATCCGCGCATCCTCGTCCTCACCGCCGCTGTGCTCTTCTGGGTCGCCGGCTTCGACGTCCTCTACGCCTGCCAGGATGAAGCCCACGACCGTTCTGCCGGACTCTTCAGCATCCCCGCCACCCTCGGCCCGCGACCGCCTTCTGGATCGCCCGCACCATGCATCTGATCATGCTCGCTCTGCTGGTCTCGCTCGCCGTCCTCTTCCACCTCGGCCCGCTCGCCATCGTCGGCATCGTCGCGGTCGCCGCGCTGCTCCTCTGGGAGCACACTCTCGTCTCCCCGCGCGACCTCACCGCCTCAACGCCGCCTTCTTCACCATGAACGGCGTCATCGCCGTCATCTTCTTCGTCTTCGTCGCCGCCGACCTTCTCCTGCGTCACCGCTTCTGAAGCCGGTGCCTTCGCCGAAGCAGCCCGCTGCCTGAATCCCTCGGCCCTTGGTCAGAATCTCAGCATCAGCAGTCCGGGCCCCTTCCCCCAGGTAAGCATTCCGCGGACGCCGATTTCGGCATCCTCGCCCAATAATGAAAGCGCAGACGCGCGATCCGCAGGAGGAACGGCCATGTTTGCGATTACGGGTATCACCGGCCAGGTCGGCGGTGCCGTGGCCCACAGTTTGCTGGAGCGGGGTCGACCCATCCGCGCCGTCGTCCGCGATCCCGGCCGCGCCCAGCCCTGGACCGCACGCGGCGCCGAACTGGCCGTCGCCGACATCGGCGACCCCTCAGCCCTGGCCAACGCAATCACCGGAGTCGAGGGCGCTTTCATTCTCGTCCCGCCGCTCTTCGACCCGGTTCCCGGATTTCCAGAAGCCAAGGCTCTCGCCGCCATCCTGTATGCCGCTCTCGACCGCGCCCGGCCGCCGCGCGTCGTCTATCTGTCCACCATCGGCGCCCAGGCCGCGCAGTCCAATCTGCTCACCCAGCACACGCTGATTGAAAACACCCTGCGCGCCCTGCCTCTGCCTGTCACTTTTCTCCGGCCCGCCTGGTTCATGGAAAACTGCAGTTGGGACGTCGCTCCTGCGCGCGATGCCGGCATCCTTTCCAGCTTCCTGCAGCCCCTCGATAAGCCGGTTCCCATGGTCGCTGCTGCCGACATCGGCCGCGTCGCCGCCGATCTGCTTCTTAATCCGGCAACCGCCTCCCACGCCGTCGAGCTGGAAGGACCGCAGCGCATCACTCCCAACCAGGTCGCCTCCACTTTTGCCGAACTGCTGGGCCGCCCGGTCCGCGCGGAGGCCGTCCCTCGCGCTTCATGGGAAGCGCTCTTCCGTGCCCAGGGCATGAAGAATCCTTTGCCCCGTATACAAATGCTCGACGGCTTTAATGAGGGATGGATCGAGTTCGAAGGCGGCGCCGCTGCGTCCCGCAAGGGAACAGTCTCTCTTCGTACCGTTCTGCAGTCGCTCATCCAGCGTGCGTCTGGTTAACCGCTCGCTGCGTGCACCGCCGCCAGTCATTTAGCGTCCTTCGGAAGCTCCAGCGATACCAGCCCGAACTTCGTCTGCCCCGCCACGCTGGTATCGATCGCCACAATCCGGAACCGCTGGGGCGTTCCTGCCCGCAGCTCACGATCCGTGGACGAATCGGATCCGTTCACGTCCATGTGTCCGTTCTTCCCGCAGGCCAGCCCGCTTTTCGTTTCGTTCAGTCTGCCCACCGGCTGCCCGTGGTCGCACTCCAGCACCTCGCCATAGTGGGCGAGCGGCTTGCGATAAAAATCCAGCACCTTGTCCGCCGAATCCGCCGTGAGGTAGCTCGCCACCTGGAGCCGGAAATGAAAGCTGTTCAGCATCATCCCCAGATCCGCCGACCCACTATCGTCGTCCTTTTCCTTGTACGGCTTCGCTCCCGGATACTCCGGCAGCCCAATCGCCTTCGCCGTAGCGTGACTGTTCGCGTGTAAATCCAGATTGAAGTCTGAATCCTGCGCGCGCACCAAACCGCCGCCGACCACCAGCACCGCTGCCGCCACCGCACAAAATCCTACCCGCCCAACCATCCGTCGCATCATGCTGACCTCCTCCCAAACATACGTGCCCATCCGACATACGGTTCCGCGTCCTCTGGACTGAATCGCGGTTACCGGCTACAGGCGACAGGCAGTCCTTTGTGCTCTCCGTGTCCTCTGTGGTGGACTCCCTGCCCCCTGTCCTCACGCGTAAGCCAGCTTCGCCCGCCGCCCCATCCACGCCGCGCCCAACAGCATCAGCGTCAGCCCCGCATAAACGCCCGGTCGTGCGCTCGATTCGACGACGCCCGTGTAATCCAGCCCCGGCACATGATGGAGCGCCCCCATATACCACCACACGGTATACAGTGCTTCAAACAATTTGCTGCCGCCGCTCCACACTCCCGCCGCCAGCGCCAGGCTCGGAATAAAACACGCGCCCACCGCCCAACCCACCAGCCCGTGCACATCGCCCGCGATCCCCAACCGGATCGCCAGCCCGCCACCCGTCGCCAGCGCCACTACCACCCCAGCCAGCCATGCCGCCGGCAGTTGCCGCGCCAGCGCGTGCGGACTCGCATACAACAGCGACTCTGTCGCCCACCGAGCCTCGCGATTCCCCATCTGTCCCCACAGCAGCAGCGGCCACAGCCACGCCACTACCAGCACTCCCGTCCGCCCCGTATTCAGCGGCGCCGCGGCGCAGCCCACAAACAAACCCACCGCTCCCGCATACCACCACCACTTCTGCCCATGCAGCATCAACCGCAGCTCCGCCGCCAGCAGCGCGAAAAATCGCGTCTTCTCCTCGCCCCGCGGAATGGGCGTCAACATCCCACGCCATCCCTCTCGACTCTGCAGCGCCAGTTGCCGCGCCGCCTTCAGCTCGATCACCTCGCCACGTTCCGGAGCCGCCTCCGTCCGCCGCCGCAGACCTCCGCCAATCGCCAGGCGAGCCGGATCGAACCGATGGAAGAACGCCGCCGCCAGCAGCGCCACCAGCACCGCATAGCCCGCCCACGCCAGTCGCGCCGCCACCTGCACGCCACTCCACACTGCGCCGTTCCACACAAACCGCTTCAACGGTACCGGTGAGGCAATCGTCAACGAAAACTCATTGTTAAAGTGCGGGTTCACCTGCAACAGCGCCGCCCGCATCTGGCTCATCAGCGTCGGCATCCCCGTGAAATCCTGAAAATATGCGCTCGTCCGCATCGCCCCGGTATGCCCCATCACCGCACCGACGCCCAGCGAGAGCAGCCCCGTCCACGCAAAGAAATACACCACGTTCCCCAGGCCGCCGCGCAGCACCGGAACCGTCTCCCACAGCACCGCCAGCGCCGCCACAAATGCCATCGCCGGCAGGGCATACAACACCAGCGGACTCAACAGCGGCCCCAGGTTCACCACGCGATCCTCGCCGCGCACCAACTGCATCAGCAGCGCGGCCACCGCCATCACGCCCACCATCGACGCCAGCACCGCAAAATTCCCCAGCCACTTCCCAACCGTGTAGAAACCCTTGCTGATCGGCGTTGCGGCGAGAATCTGACCCACCCGCGTCTGCTCATCGCGCAGGATCGATCCCTTCACGATGTAAAACCCTACCAGGCTCAGAAACGCGCTCGTCACCATGCCCATCAGCGCGCCTACCCAGGCCGAGTTGTACACTCCGCGATAATCGCCCAGCCGCAGCACAATGTGGCCGACAAACGTCTCGTATCCCACGAACACCGTGAAGCCCAGCGTCAGCAAAAAGCTCGTGCGCCGTACCCGCGTCAGAAAATCCGCCTTCACCAGATGCCACAGCATGCGTGCCGGCCTCATACCGGCACCGCTCTCGCCACTTTACCCGCGCGATGCACCGACAGCGCATCGAGGTACGCATCCTCCAGCGTCGCCGCCACCGGCTGCGCGCCCGTCGGAGGCTCATCTGTCAGCGCTCGCACGTGCACTCCATCGCTCCGCCGCGCCGTGCTGCTCACCCGATACGCTTCCTTCACGCCGTTCAGATCAGCGCTCGGCACCACCCACTCCCATACCTTGCCCTCGACGCGCCGCATCAGTTCCTCCGGCGCAGCATGCGCCACCAGATGCCCGCCTGCAATCAGCGCAATGTCGGTCGCCGTTGCCTCCACATCGGACACGATGTGCGTCGACAGAATCACGATCCGCTCGCCCGAAAGCTCCGCCAGCAAATTCCGGAACCGCACTCGCTCCTCCGGATCCAGCCCCGCCGTCGGCTCATCCACAATCAGCAACTCAGGATCGTTCAGCAGCGCCTGCGCAATTCCCACCCGCTGCTTCATCCCGCCGGAAAATCCGCCCAGCGGACGCTTCCGCACGTCCTGCAGATTCACCAGGTCCAGCAGCTGATCGATGCGCCTCTGCGCCACCGTCGCATCCAGCCCCTTCACCGCCGCCAGATACTCCAGAAATTCCTGCGCATTCAGATTCGGATACACGCCGAAGTCCTGCGGCAAATAGCCCAGCACCCGCCGCAGCGCGTTCGGCTGCGCCGCCAGATCCACACCGTTCCACAACACGCGCCCCTCGGTCGAGCGCGTAATCGTCGCCAGAATGCTCATCAGCGTCGTCTTGCCTGCGCCGTTCGGCCCCAGCAGCCCCAGCACTCCCGGCTTCAGATCCAGACTGAACTGGCGCAGCGCCCATACCCTGCCGCGATAACACTTCCCCACATTCTCGATTGAGAGCTTCACGCCGGGCGTCCTCTAGCTTCACCCTACGGAGAAACACCCTCACCGGTTCCCCAACCCCCGATAAGCGCCCCTGAAATTCAGATCACTGCCCAACCGCCGCAGGCTGTTTCGCAGTTGCCGCCTCCGTGCTCTCTGGGGCCTCTGTGGTGGGTGCAGCAAATGTCCACCGCCGCGCCAGCACCCACGCGCACAACACCATAGCCAACCATGCGAACCAGTCCCCCCACATCTGGAACAGGGTTTCGTTATGCCCTGCCGGTACCTCCGCCAGCAGCGTGGCAAACGGTGCCGCACCGCTGGGCGTCTCCGCAATTACTCTCCCCCGATCGTCGGTCACCAGCATCGTCGAGTGCTTCGCGGTCCGCGCGAGACTAAAGCCATCCTCAACCGCGCGCATTACGGCGATGTGTCCGTGCCAGAACGCATCCACACTGAAGTCCCATGCCGGCACCAGCATCAGCCCCGCACCCGCCCGTCCGTAGCCGCGTGCCGGTTCCGTGAAATCCATATCCTTGCAGATTTCCGTACCCCACCGGTCGCCAGCCGCCGCGCCCACGCCGCTGAACGTCAGCCGCGTGTCCCCTGGAGTGAACCTGTTTTCAAAGGGCGGCAACAAATGATGCTTGTGATAAGCCCTCACCGGCATACCCGCCGTATAAACCCGCGCCTCGTTCCAGGCCGCGTGCCCCGTCTGGTCGTTCACTCCCGCGATCAGCATCATCCCGGTGCGATCCACGACCGGCTGAAAAATCGCGTCCACTTGCGCCACATCGGCAGCCGTCAGCACGCCCAGGTTCTCTGGGATCACCACGACCTGCGCCCCGCGCGCGAACAGTCCCTCAGCCTGCGCCGCGTATTCCCGAAACAGGTGCTCGGCCGGCGCCCCTGGATATGCCGGAAGCCAGTTGTGGCCCGCATCCGATGCCACCAACCCTACCTTCACCACCGGCCCCGGCTGCCGCCCAGCCAGCCGCGCAGCTCCAAAGATCAGCACCGCCGCCACCACCGCTGCCGTCACCGCCAGCACTTGCACTGCCCGCCGCAAATCCGTCCGCCACACATGCCACGCCACCGCGATGCCTGACGGGAAGAGCAGCAGCACAAAGCTCATCCCCCACGGCCCCGTCAGCGATGCCAGCTGCAAAAACGGCAAGAACTTCAGCTGCGAATACGCCAGACACGCTGCCGATCCGTGCGGCCACACCAGATTCCGCACATATTCAAACGTCACCCAACCGCCGGCAGGGCCAGCCACGCGCTCCACACCGCGCCCCTCCGCGTCAGCGCCCGCATCACCATCACCGCCGCCGCGAACATCAGCGCCTCCAGGCCGAAATCCCCTACCCACGCCACCGGCGGCGCCGACAGCACCTGAAAGTAGTGCCAGAAGTTCAGGCAGCCGATGAACATCGCTGCCCAGGACGTCAGCCCTGCGCTCCACGCCGAACTCCGCGGCGCGTACAGCAGCACGGGCAGCGGCGCCAGCCACATCAGCGGCCACAGAGGCTCAAGACCATTTCCGAAATACACCAGCAGTGCTGTCGCCCGGCCGCCATCAACCCATCCCACGTTCCGCCCCTATGCCCGAATTCCATCGAAATACCTCCGAAACGATCGATGACACAGCGCCCGAAACTCCCCAGCCTCCATCCCAAAACGCCCGCCCAGATACAGCATCACCATCCCTTGCAGCAGCGCCCCCATCTCCAGCGTGATCTCCCAAACGTCGTCGCAGCGAAAGATCCCCGCACGCATTCCCTCTTCGATCATGCCCGCCGCCACATTCGCCGTCGGCGATGCCCCCGCCCGAAAGTCCACCGGAAACTGCCGTGCCCCGGTCGCTTTGTCAGGAACATCAGCTCGAACAATCGCGGCTTCTCCAGCGCGAAATCCAGCCAGACATCCAGCAACGCCGTCAGCCGCTCGTCCGTACTGCCCCCGCGAACAGCCACCAGCCGCTCGCGGAAATCCGCGAACCCCGCATCCGCCACCGCATCCAGCAATCCCTCGCGATTCGGGTAGTGCCGATACACCGCCATCGCTGTAATTCCCACCGTGCCCGCCACGCGCCGCATTGTCACCGCGCCCGCACCTTCCCGATCCAGCAGCTCTTCCGCGGCTCCAAGAATCCTCTCCGCTGTCGAGCTTTCGGCGATCTGCATTGGCATGTATACACTGTATACTGAATTCCGCACCGAGTTATCCACAGATCGACCTCGATTTGTTTAACCGCTTGATTCCAGGACTCAAAATCCACAGCAATCCCCCAAAAATCCCATTGACCCACCCTTGCCTGACGCCTACGAATGAGGTAGGCGGTCCTGCGCCGGAAAAACCTCTCGGAGATCTGTTCTGACGCACCCTGCCGTGCATCCCCTCGTCCGCCGAATCCGTCCGGCGCAGGCGAGTTGCAGTACCCATGACGGACGTTGCCGTACCGGCCAATCCGTGTTGCCCGCGCTAACACTCGCTCCCGTTGCGAAAGGCCGTTTTTCATGACTGTCGGGTTAGCAGTTCCTTTTCCAGGCGGCTCCATCCTTGCGCCGACTCTCGTGTCGACGCCGGCGGCGGACCCACCCCTGGAGACGACAGCCCCGCCCTCATGTCGGTCACCGCCGGCCGCCGCATGTTCGCCATCACCTTCGCCGCGCAGGATCCCCGCGCCGGCGCTATGCTCGCCTCCGAAATTGCTACCGGCGCCTGCGCTTCCCCCAACCGTGCCGACGTGGTCCCCGGCATTAAGCGCGTCATGGGAGACTGGTTCCGGTCCTACGGCGTCGCTCAGGTCCCCTCCATGCAGTTCCTCGTCGCCAGCAATTCCTCCGACGACACTCCCGGCCGCGTGCTCCTTTGCGAACCTCCCAGCACCGTCGTGGACACCTTCGGCCCCTGCAT
>CAVPCE010000026.1:0-31757 GCA_963702295.1 uncultured Acidobacteriaceae bacterium
ACAAACCATGCGTCGCTCTCAGTTAACTTACTGAATATATTATCGAGTTAATAAACTGTAAGTTATCGAGATAAATATCTTCATAAATTGCTTTGGCGCCGGCCCCCTGCCATCGTAAGATGGTGGCCAAAATGTTTCGGTCAATCTTACGTTTTGTTGGGAACGTCATCTCCGGATCCTCCCCGGAAGCTGATCCTTATCCTTCGGTCATTCTGCTGCTGGACGCTCCCCGCGAGATCAGCCGGGAACGCGCCGTGGAGCTGGCGAACCAGGCCTGGGGCTCGGAAGAGATTCAACCCGTCGTGGTTCCTGCTCAGCATAAAGGGTCGTGGATCATACGGGTGGAGAACGCTCCGTTCGGGCTGCGCGTCGGCCGCCGCCGGATGCATCCGCCCGGCCGGGAAACCAATCGAACCCGCCAGCGCTCGTGGGACCAGCACCGGGCCTGGATTGGGGTCGATTATCCGCAGGGACCCGATATCCCGGAGACGGAATGGCCCGCGTGCTTCAAACTGATCTTTCTTATGGTCCACCAGCTTTGGGATGAGCATTGCGTGGGCCTCTATATCCCCACCGAAGCCGTCACCGTCCCCAACATGGGCGACCTGATTGCCAGCCTTCAATGGGCGGCCAATAATGGCACCCCTCTGCCGTTCCTGCATCATGCCGAGGAACGCGGCGCGTAGCCGCCGTTACCGGAGCAACTCTTCCAGCTCCAGGCTCAGCTCCGTTTTTTCGTCGCGGTACTTCACGATCACCGGCGTATACAAGCTCAGCTTCCACTCTTCGCCTTTGCCCTTCGTCACTCCGCGCGCTCCGGGCACGACCACCGCGCCCGGAGGTATTACCAGCGGCACTTCTGCGTCGGCGCGCAGAACCTGTCCATGCACGACGTCGTACACCGGCGTTCCGCGCGTCAGAATGGTTCCCGCCGCCAGTACCGCCCGCTCGCGCACCACGGTGCCCTCGTAGACACCGCAGTTGCCGCCGACCAGCACATCGTCCTCCAGGATCACCGGGCTGGCGTTCACTGGTTCCAGAACCCCGCCCACCTGTGCAGCGGCGCTCAGATGCACGCGTTTGCCGATCTGGGCACAGCTCCCCACCAGCGCGTGGGAATCGATCATGCTGCCTTCATCGACATAAGCGCCCACGTTCACGTACATCGGTGGCATGGCCACTACGCCCCGGGCCAGATAGGCGCCGGCTCGCACCGATGAGCCGCCCGGCACGATGCGCACGCCCTGCTCCGGTACGAACCGTCGCAGCGGAAAGGTGTTCTTATCCACAAACGAGAGATCGCTGCCGCCTTCCTCAAGCTGGCCAAGGCGAAATCCCAGAAGAATGCCGCGCTTCACCCATGCATTCACGCGCCACCCGGTGGCGGAGCGGCGATCCGGTTCCGCGGCGCGAATCTCTCCTGCCTCCAGCCCTGCCCGCAGCTCGCGAAAAACCGCTGCGGCTCCCGCATCGCCCACCGCGGAGCTGCCTGCGGCGAAATACCACTCGATCTTCTGTTCGAGACTCATCGTTCATGCGAAGTGTATCAACCGCCGCGAGTGAAACAGGTATGCTGGCCTCGGCTCCTTCCGGCCACGCTGATGAAGCGCATCTCAACATCCCGCACCCCCGGCGAACTCGCTCTCATTAAGGCGATCCGGCAGCAGGCCTCCCGCACCCCGCAGCCGGCCAGCCTTCGTCAGGGCATCGGCGACGACTGTGCGATCCTCCGCCCCAAACCGGGCCACGAGATCTGCGTCACGACCGACTTCACTCTTGAGGGAGTTCACTTTCGCCGCGACTGGCATCCGCCCGCGTCGGTCGGCCATCGATGCCTGGTTCGCGGCCTCAGCGATCTCGCCGCCATGTGCGCCAGGCCCGTCGCTGTCTTTCTGTCCATCGCCTTGCCGGAGCGGCTTCCCTCCCGCTGGCTCGACGGATTTCTTAGCGGCTTTCTCACCCTGGCAGCCCGCTATCGTGTCCCTTTGGCTGGAGGCGACACTGCGGCATCCGTCTCAGGAACGATCGCTGCCGACATAGTCGCGATCGGCGAAGTGCCGTCGGGAACCGCATTGCTGCGCTCCGGCGCCCGCCCAGGCGACGCCATCTATGTCACCGGCTCTCTCGGCGGAGCCGCCGCCGAACTCCGTCAGTTGTCCCGCAGCCCGCGCCGGTTCAGCCGCGCAACCCAGCCCTCTCCGGGCCATCCTCATCTTTATCCGGAGCCCCGGCTGGCCGTTGGGCGCCGCCTCGTCCGCTTCGCGAACGCCGCCATCGATCTGAGCGACGGCATCTCCACCGACCTCACCCATCTCTGCGAGGAATCCGGGGTCGCCGCTCTCCTGGAAGAAGCTCTGCTGCCGATCCACCCGCTGGCCGGCGAAAATCCCGATGCACTCCAACTCGTCCTGAATGGCGGCGAGGACTACGAACTCCTCTTCACGGCCGGCCCCGCCAGCCGCATCCCAAAATCCGTCGCCGGAGTGCCCATTCACCGCATCGGCACGATCCGTCGGCGCCACGCCGCTCACCCCCCCATCCTATTGAAAACAAATGACAACCGCAGACTCCCCATCGCGGCGGCCGGCTGGCAGCATTTCGCCCGCAAGCGCTGAATTCGCCCCCGCCCCGTCCGGCAAAACTCCAGCCTGCCGAAATGCATCGTAAGGGTACGACGGCTGCGAGGCGTTCAGAGCCAAAGCTTCGGAGCCGATCCGCGCGTCAGCCGTCCTCGTTCACCGCGCTTACCCTTCGAAAAGAATATTTCTGGGCCTCTTGAGGAGATTCCCGTGACTGGCCTTGGCCGTACCCGCAGCATCCTGATCGTCGACGATGAGCCGACGATCACCGAAACCCTCTCGCTGATTTTCGCTGGGCACGGCTACGAAGTGCGCTCCGCCCACTCCGCAGAAGAGGCAATCGAGACCATTGCTGTCTGGGAGCCGGACCTCGCCATCCTCGACGTCAACCTGCCTCGGATGAACGGCATCGACCTCGCGATTGTGCTGCAGTCGAATCGGCCGGCCTGCCGTCTCGTTCTTTTTTCCGGCCATCCCAGCACCCAGGCTCTGATGGAAGAAGCCGCGAAGAAAGGCAACGTGTTCGAAATCCTGTCCAAGCCGGTGCACCCGTTGTTCATGCTGGACTACGTCTCGAGCCTGTTTGCCGAGCCCAGATCCGGGCCTATGCATAGTTGAAGGCCCCGGCCTTCCTTTTTGGGAAAACCAGGGCCATCGGGATCAGCAGACAGACCTATAAGCCGGATTCTGTCGAGGACGGTCATTCCTCTTGGCGCCGCATTACTGCGGACGCTCCAGCGACCTACCCGGAACTTGTGCCGCGCCGGGCCAGCGCGGGACCGGCATTGCTGCCGGGCTCGTCCCCTATTTGGTCTTGCTCCGCGTGGGGTTTACCCTGCCTCCGTCGTTACCGCCGGAGCGGTGCGCTCTTACCGCACCTTTTCACCCTTACCCGTTCGCTTGCGCGATCAGGCGGTTTGTTTTCTGTGGCACTAGCCGTCCCTGAGCCTTGACGCTCAGGTCCCGGACGTTATCCGGCACACTGCCCTGCGGAGTCCGGACTTTCCTCTGCCTTGCGGCAGCGACCGCCCAGCCTGTCTGCTGCATTCATGATACAAGCCCAAAGCCGGCTGGTCGCCGCCGCCGCTTTTCCCGCAGAAGCAGGAATTGGCGGACAGCGAGCAACATCGTGATCGCTCGTCTGTCGATGAAAAGGCTGCTATGTGCCGATTACGGCAATCTTGTAAATCAACAGACCAACCACGGTAGCCAGTGAAAGCCACGCAGCCAAACAGTAGCGTCGGAAGAAGTACAGGGTGACGCCCAGCCAGCAGGCGCAGGCGGCGACCAGGGCGCCGCCCACCCAGGGCATCGCCGCAGCTGCAGAAAAGCTCGCACCCTGCACGTGCCGGAGCCTGAATATTTCCCCCAGTGTCCTGACGACAATAAGGAACTGAACCGTGATGCCGATCTGAGCCCAGCGTTCTCGGGTCACGGGGAAGATTGTAGCCGGATCACATTGATGGAGCCCGTCCGGCATAACGGGCAGCCACGATGTTGCTCTGGACCGCATCCATTGCGCTGGCGGTGGGCATTCCTCGGGTCATCACGCCCTCAAAAAAATAGCCCGAGGCCCAGTTGCTGTTATCGCCGCCAATGCCGAGAATGATCGCTCCCTCCTGCTGCATGGGTTGGTACCCCTGGGGAAGAGGAATCACGCCGGTCGTGGTCAGCGATCCCGATTCGGCATTCCCCTGATAGATGGCATATGAGTGCTGGCCATCGCTCGCGCCCATGTCGGTGACGAAGGCAGTGCCGTCCGGCACCTTCAGGTGACCGTAGATGCCATTCTCCATATCCAGGCCTGCGTTGGCCCCGCACGGAATCTCGCCGCGGCACATGATATTGATGGCGTCCATGTGGCCTGCATTGTTGTCGAGATCGTTCGTCTCGGCATTGCCGAAATCAAAGCAGCATTGGGTATTCAGATTGAGGGACGAGGTCACCATGTAAACCCCTTCGGGCTGGCCATGAACGGCTGTACCTGTCGGGTGGTCGTTGCGGTATCCCATTCCGGGCACAATGGCGATGCCATAGACCTTGTGTCCATCCACGGTTGCGTGCAAAGAATCGGCCAGGGCAGGGACGTCGTAGCCGTCGGGGTAGGTGCCGTGCGATGCACCGCCGGGAGGCGCGGGTGTCAGGTCGTTGTGGTTCGGCGACTGATCGTAAATCTTGGTAATCGTGCAGGAGGTCCTGGCACAGAATGTGTCCTGCGCAGCGGCGTTGGCATAGCCGTCGGGAAGCAGGCCGACGTCAATACGAGCCTGATCCGATTCCCGGGTGAGTTGGTAGAGCGGCCCCGTGTACGCGCGATACAGCGAGCGTGTGGTGCTGAATGCGGCGACGCAGGGAGTCGCAGATGCGTACAGATCGCAAGGGCGCGGCGTCACGTTCTGAGCGGAAGCCGCGCACGCGCCTGCGGTGGCGAGAAGCAGAACGGTGACTGACAGGAGTTTTCCGGATAAGAACTGAGATTTTAGCTGCATTGGGTGGCGTAGGTTCCTTTGCTGTATTGTCTGCGCCTTGCTCCCCCATGATCGGCGATCCGGAAGTTTACTGCCAGAGTGACTGGTCGGCCGCCTTGGCTCAGAACGTGAACAGCGTAAAGGGGTGCGGCTCATCGCGTTCGCGGAGGATCGGCAGCGACACGTTGCAGACGCGAACCCCGCTGGCGGTTGTAGCGGAGAAGGTGCCGTGGTGAGCGTGGCCGTGGAGAGCGACCGCCGGGCGATGGCCGTCGAGGGCGCGGCAGAGGCGGGAGCTGCCCAGAAACGGGAAAACCGGCTCCGGCTCGCCAACGACCGTTTCCCGGATCGGCGCATAGTGCGTGATCGCAATTTTGACCCGCGTCCGCAGCTGCGCGAGTGCGTAATCGAGCTTGATGGCCTCGCGCTCGGCAATCTCCACAAAAGTCTTGATGCCCCCTTCGCCAAAAGGCATCAGCTCGTACGGAGAGAAGCCGCCGCAAAAACCCTTGGTCCCGGCAAAGCCTACCCCATCGACCTCGAAGCAATGGCCGTCGAGCAGGTGTACGCCGGCGACGCGAAGCATGCCGGCAAGCTCGTCCTGGTGGCCGCTCTCGTGATCGTGATTACCGAGGACGGCAACGATGGGAATGTGAACCGTGTCGAGGACCGCGAGGCAGTTGCGCATCTCTTCCGGCGTGCCGTGATTGGTGAAGTCTCCGGCGATGACCAGAGCGTCCGCTCGATCGTTCACAGCCGAGAAAGCGCGGATGTCGGCGGACTGGTTCTCGGCTTTCAGGTGAACGTCGGCAACGGCGGCAATCCTCATTCCGCAGCTTCTCCACCTGAAGAGGGTAGCCCGGGGATCGGATTGAGCAGACAGGGGTGCGTCTCGCAATATTCCCGGTACAGATCGCGTTCGCCCCACTCCTTCACGTCGATGGCAAACATCAGCGGATCGACGAGCGTGCCCCGCGATGCGGTCTCGGGATGAGGATGAGAGACGCGATCGAGGAAGCGCGAGGTGAGTCCGGACCACAGATACCGGGGAACAAGATCCGTGCGGCCCGGATACACATAGGCGAACAGTGTGAGGGCCCAGAGCAGCAGTTCCCAATGCGTGTCGAGAAGCTGGAGGATGCGGTCCCAGTCGAGCCGGTCCCCGCACGCGCGGACCAGATGCACCACGTCGGCTCCGTCAAAGCGCTCGCGCCGGGCTACAAAAAGTTTTGAGGCGAGGAGCTCTTCCGCAGCCAGGATGCGGCAGGGAACGCCAAGGAGTTCGTCGGAAACGGCGCGTTCGATCCAGCTTTCATCCACCTGGAGGCTGGCGTTCCCGACCCCGGTGATCAGGTCAACGAAGTAATCGCCCCGAATTGCCTTCGCCAGCCATACCGGATCCTTTACATAGGTTTCGAAGCCGGCTGCCGCAAGCTGAGCGAGGCCCGCAGCAGCCGCGGAGGCAGGCAGAATCAGATCCAGATCTTTGGTCGTGCGCCAGATTCCCGTGTGGTGATGGAAGGCGAAGGCGCCCCCAACGGCGCACGGAATCCCGGCCTGCTGCATGGCCTGCATGACATCGCGATAGCAGGTGCGCGCTTCAAAAGCCCACGCCGGTTCCGTGGAGGATGTGACCGGGAGTAAGGGATCCTCCGTGGGCATAGAGGCTTCGACGCGCGAAATCGCGCGCCGGGTGCCTGGCAAAACAGGTTACCGGTCAGTTCAGGATGACGTTGCCTTAGTCCGTACGCAGCGCCCGGGCCGGGTCGATCGTCGCGGCGCGCCGTGCTGGAACGAACGCCGCCAGTGTGGCGACCGAAACCAGCAACAGAATAGCCACACCGTAGACACGCGGATCGGCAATCGATACGCCGAAGAGCTGGCTGCGTACCGCCCGCGTGAACAGCACTGCCAGCGGGAGGGTGGCGAGGATCGTTCCTCCGGCCAGCAGGAGGACCTCGCGGACGATGAGCCCGATCACGGTCCCGCGGCTGGCGCCCAGAGCCATGCGAATGCCGATTTCGCGCGTGCGCTGCGCAGTGGCATACGCGAGAATCCCATAAAGGCCGATGCCGGCCAGCACCGCTGCCAGCATGCCGAAGATGGCCGCCAGCATGGCCAGGATGCGCTCGTTCAGGATGCTTTCGTCAATCTGAGCGGTGAGGGTGCGCACATCGCTGACGATCAGCTTGGCGTCGATACCGGCCACGGCGGCGCGGATGCTGTTGGCGGCGGCATCCGGAGGCTGCCAGGTGCGCACATAGTAGGTGAGCCCGGAGCGGCGGACTGCCTGAACGAAGGGAATGTAGGACGTGACGGTGGCGGGGTCGCGCACCGTGTTGTGTTTGGCGTTGGCGACAACGCCAACAATGACGGCGTCGGTGTCCGGCTGGCGGGGACGGCTGACGTGGTGGCCGAGTGCCGCCGCCACGCTGCCGAAATAATGCTGCGCGAAGAGCTGGTTGACGACAGCCACCCTTTGCGAGGTGGCGGTATCGCCCGCGTTGAAATAGCGTCCGGCGAGCAGGGGAATGCCCAGCGTCTGGAGATAGCCGGTGCTGACGGCAGGCAGCTCCACATCGAAGTCCTCGTTGGGAGGCGGGGTATAGCCGCTGACCGCGACGCTGCCGCCGGTGCCGTCGCCCTGCAGGTCGGGATCGTTGGTAGCGCCCGCCGAGCGAACTCCGGGAAGCGCCTCAACAGCGTCGAGGACGCGCTGCTCGACGGGAGCAACGTCGGCGGCCGGATATCCGGCAAGCTCGGGTGCGAGATCGAAGGCGAGCAGGTGATCGGTCGTGAATCCGGTATCGACATGCCGCAGATTCTGGATGGTGCGGACAAACAGCCCGGCGGCGACGATCAACAGCAGACTGAAACCGATCTGCAGTGCGACGCAGGTGCGCCGGAACCGGATCGACGTGCCAAGTCCGGTATTCGATTGCTGCTTGAGCGATTCGACCAGGCGGGGATTCCAGAACTGCGCGGCTGGAGCCAGCGAAAAGAGCAGGCTGGCCAGCAGGGCGATCGCGAGCGTAAAAACGAGAACTCGCCCGTCGAGCGTGGGAGCAAAGGGCGGCATATCGCCGGAGCCGGCAGCAGTCCAGTGAATGAGCAGGCGCAGCGCCTCCGGCGCGAGAGCGAGGCCAATGGCGGCGCCGGACAGGCCAAGGATCAGGCCTTCAGCAAGGAGTTGGCGCACGACCTGGGCACCGGTGGCGCCCAGCGCGTAGCGGACGGAAAACTCGCGCGCGCGGCTGGCGGCGCGAACCAGCAACAGGCTGGCAACGTTGACCACGGCCATTCCGATGACGAGCAGCACCATGCCCATCACGATGGTGAGGGGCGTGGTGAGATCCTGGCGGGTGGGCGAGAAGCCCTGGGCGCCGTTCTCGAGGTTTAGGTGCGAATCAGTGAGGAACACCTTCCGCGCGTGAGCGGACTGGTCGTGCAGCGAGGTAAATTCCGCGGCGCGCAGAGAATAGAAGAGCGGGTTAAGGCTGGCCGTCGCCTGGGCTGTGCTGATGCCGGGGCGCAGGCGCGCGGCGACGTTAAGCCAATAGGACTGGTGGTCGGCGAGCATGGTCCAGTCAGGCACGACGATGCTCTGTTCGGTGATGGGGACGTAGATATCGGGCAGTCGTCCCCAGATCATGCTGTGAAAGCCGGGTGCGGCGACGCCCACGATCGTGAAGGGCGTGCCGTTGACCAGCAGCGCCTTGCCCACAACCGGAGCCTCGGCCAGGTGCGTGCGCCAGTAGTCAAAATTCAGCACGGCGAGAGGATTGGCCCCTGGCGCGGTTTCGTCGCCCGCCACCAACAGGCGGCCCACCGCGGGATTCACGCCAAGGGTCTGAAAATAGTTGCCGGTAACCATCTCGGAGGCGACGCTTTCTGCGCGATTGTTCCAGGTGACTCCAACGTCGTGAGAGGCGGACGCGATGACCCCGCTGAACACCTCATTCTTGGCGCGGAGGTCGAGAAGCATCGGATAGCTGAACTCATGTTCGTGGCCGGGCGTGTCGCCGCCGTCGGAGTGGACGTGCCCAGCCTGCTCGCCGTTAAAGCTGAGAACGACCAGCTTCCCGGGATCCTGAACGGGCAGCGTGCGCAACAACGCCTGATCGATCAGGCTGAACACGGTGGTGTTAGCGCCGATGGCCAGCGCCAGGGTAAGCACAGCGACCGTACTGAAGCCGGGATTATGCAGCAGGCCACGCAGGCCATAGCGAAGATCGCGAAGGAACATTTCAAAACTCCATGAAGGACGTGTTTCACGGCACTGTTCGCGGGCACGCTCGCGGCCGCCAAAAGCCAACAGCGCACGGCGGCGAGCTTCCGTCGGAGACATTCCAGCGGCGACGTTCGCCTCGATCTCGCGGTCGATATGGAACTGCAGCTCCTCGTCGACCGTGGCGCGGCTCTTGCCGGTGAAGAAGAAGCGCAGGCGAGTGAAGGTTTCACGCAACATCACGACTCCTGCTAAATCCGAGCCAGCACCAGGTTGATGGCCCCGGCGAGGCGGTCCCAGTTGGCCAGCTCCGCCTCCAGCTGCCTGCGCCCGGCGGCGGTGAGCGAATAAAAACGGGCGCGGCGGTTGTTCTCCGAAGCCCCCCACTGCGCGCGAATCCACCCCTTGTATTCCAGCCGGTGCAGCGCCGGGTAGAGCGACCCCTGGCCGATCTGAAGAACATTCTCTGAAGTCTGCTGGATGCGCTGGGCAATCGCCCAGCCATGCTGGGGCTCCAGCGCGACGGCTTTCAGAACAAGCATGTCCAGGGTTCCCTGGAGCAGGTCAGCGGAAGGCGGCATTTTTCTCTCTTCCCTCGACGTTCGACAACAAGAATTGAACAAGAAAATATCTCGGAGTCTTGTCGAATGTCAAGGGGAGAGGCGTCCCGGCCCAGGAAGCGGACCCGCTCCCGTGCCTCGTTGCGTTCTTATGAGATGAAGAAATCGTCAGATGAACGACTTAGCGTTGACGCGGGCTTCTTCATAAGCGTCCTATGAACATACATACGGCGTTCCGACTCGAAGAACGCATTCCTTTCACACTGCATTTGTTGCGGGATTTGCTTCCCGAAGCATCTGAGGACAAGAAGTGTCAATCTCCTCCCACGGTTCTCCCACCCTCCCGTTTGCATGGCACCGACTCGGCCCCCGCATTGCCCTGATCGCCCTGCTGGCTGGCTGTGCCTCGTTGTATGGGCAGCAGACCAGCGCTTCGCCCGTTCCCCCAGCGAATATCCCTGATGCGCCGCTCCCCGGAGGAGCCTTGCCGGATGCTGCGCCCCAGACGCCGGCTCCGGATGGCCCGGCCGCGCCCGCGATGATCGCCGGCACCGTGCTCGATACGAACGGGAACGTTGTGCCCGGGGCGCAGGTTGTTTTGTCAGGCAGGAATGGCGAGCCAGATCGCGTCCTGACCTCCGGAGAAGATGGAGAATTCACCTTCACTGGTTCCCGCCCGACACCTACCAGCTCACCGTTTCAGGACCCGGCATGGGCAAGTACGTCTCCCCGCAGCTGGACCTACATGCGGGCGAAATGCGTTTCCTCAGGAAGGTGGCTCTGCCCTTCAACGGCGGCGTGCAGGAAGTCCGTGTCTACGCCAACCAGGAGCAGCTGGCGACTGAGCAGGTCCATGTCGAAGAGAGCCAGCGCGTGCTGGGTGTCATCCCCAATTTCTACAGCAGCTTCGATCAGCACGCGGTACCGATGAACGCGAAGCAAAAGTTCCAGCTCGCCTTTCGCTCAGAGATCGATCCTATTACCTTTGTCGGAGCCGCAGCCATCGCCGGTGCGGAGCAATCCAGGAAGATTTATCCGGGCTATGGGCAGGAGGCAGCCGGATTCGGCAGGCGCTTTGCCGCCCAGTATGCGAATGATTTCGACAGCAGGATGATCGGCAGCGCGCTGCTGCCGTCGCTGTTCCATCAGGATCCGCGCTACTTCTACAAAGGAACCGGAACGATTCGCTCGCGCGCCCTCTATGCCATCAAGTCAGCCTTCATTTGCCGCGGCGACAATGGAAAGCCGGAGTTCGACGTCTCCCACATTGGCGGAGATTTTGCGGCGGGAGCCCGTCGAATCTGTATTACCCGGAGGCGAACGAAGGCGCAAGCCTCATCTTCACCAATGGCCTGATTGAAATTGGCGGCATGGCCGGCACCAATCTGATCCGCGAATTTATCCTGCGCGGGATCACCTCGCACGTTCCGGTCAACATTCCGGGCCACCAATAAGTGATGCATCGGCCGCATCGGTGCGAAGCATCCCGCCTGCCTGTGAAAATCCCACCAGCAACCTGGTCCCACGCGAGCGACTCCTACTGAGTAGCTATTCCCGTCATCGCCCGATCGCTGAGCGATCTTCCCACCACACATGCCATGGAGCGTTTAGCCGATCCAGGGAGATGCCTATGTATCACCACGTGAAAAAGTTGATGTTTACCGTTCGTATCGGGGAGCCCGATCCCCGCTTTGGCCGCATGCTGCTGGAACAGTTTGGCGGAGCCAATGGAGAACTCGCCGCCGCCATGCAATATTCCATTCAGGGTCTCAACTGCGAAGATGAAGCCCGCAAAGATCTGCTCATGGACATCGGCACCGAGGAGCTGAGCCACCTGGAGATTGTGGGGGCGCTCATCCGCATGCACCTTAAGCCAATGAAAGAGAGCCGCGAGGCCGCCGATGCCGACCCGCTGGTGGCCATTGCCGGCGGCGGCGGTGTGGCTCTGCAGGACTCAGTCGGCAACGCTTGGACTGCAAATTATTTGAAGGTCACCGGCGACCTCGCCGTCGATCTGCGCAGCAACGTCGCCGCCGAAGCGCGCGCCAAGATCGTCTACGAGCGCCTCATCGGCTTTACCCAGGATCAGGGCTCGCGCCAGGCCCTGCAGTTCCTCATGACTCGCGAAATCACCCACATGCGGGCCTTCAGCGCCGCCATCGAAAGCATGGAGAAGCCGCCCTTCTCCATCGGCATCTTCCAGCCGACGCCGGAGCTGGTGGACGAGTACGTCAATGCGTCCACAGGCGAAGGCGAAGAAGGCCGCGACATGGAAGGACAACCCTGGAACAGCGCCAACGGCCTGCAGATCGTGCGCCCGAAGGCCGAGGGTGGCTCGGGCTTGCACGTTGAGCCGTACGATCCAAAACCGGGCACGGAGAAAACCTCTCCGGCGGACTCAACCCCGGTCGGTGAATATCTGGAAGGCGCGCGGCAGAAGCGCCCAGCCCGAACCGAAGAGCGGCAGCGGAAGGCCTCGTAGAATGAAAGCGGGCGCTCGCAAGAGCGCCCGCACAACTCCATCCGCCAGGATCACGATCGGCTACTCCGTCATGTCTCCAACCTTCAACAGAACGCGCAACTCGCGAGGTGCGGCGGTGCTGTCGATCGTCACCGTGAGCGTGCCTTCCTTGAACCCCGCCAAATCCAACCAAGCCAGATAATCGCCGTCGGGAAACTTTGCCCAGAAGTGTCCTTCCGCATCCGTCTTCAGTGTGCGAACCGGCTCGGGCACGTGCTCGTGCATGCGAACGACGCGGATGGTGACGTTTGAGAGCAGCGTTCCGACCGCATCCACAACCACGCCGCCAAAGTCCGGTGCCCGATCCGCGATTGGTTTCCCTGCAGCCTCCCTTGCCTTCTCCGGGATCGACTGCGTCTGATTGGACCACGGCTCCAAATCAATCATCACCCGCTCCAGTGGGGCCGGATCGTCCGCAAGTTTTGCATAATCAGCTGGATCGGCATTTTTGGGGATATACCGAAGCTCGACGTTCCCTGCCATATCGGGTGCATCGATCGACTCCGACTGGAGGCTCGCCTCAACCGAATAATTACCGGGTGAAAGCGCTGGTAGGCGCACCTCACCGTGGCCGTTGGTCTTCAGCGGCCCTCCTACCCTCCGCGGCCTGGTCGAAAATGCGGAACCCCGGAACAGCTGCACAACGGCGCTGGCAACCGGCCGGCCATCCAGCATCACCACGATGCGCGGCCGTTGCGTGCAGTCGATGGCGGCTCGTACTATCACCGATCCCGCCGCGACTTGGGCACAAAGAAGAACGGTCAGGCAGCCAGCAGCCATCCACGGGAACCAGCCCGACTGTCTTCCTGAAGTCTGCTTAGCGAGCCTCATCAGAAACCTGCGAATAAAGAGAATACGCTGCGCAGAAACAAATAACATTCCCCAGAAAACAAATTGGCCCTCCATCAAGGAGGGCCAATTTGCCACCGGCTACAGGCTACGGTCTCCCGCGCTAGATGTCCAGATTCTTCACATCCAGCGCGTTGTCCTCGATAAACTTCCGCCGAGCTTCCACGTCTTCGCCCATCAGCGTGGTGAAGATCGTCTCCGTCTCGGCAATGTCTTCGAGCTTCACCTCAGCAGCGTCCGCCGCTCGGGATCCATCGTCGTCTCCCACAGCTGCGTCGCGGTCATCTCGCCCAGGCCCTTATAGCGCTGCACCTGGTATTCCTTGCGTCCCTGCTCGATCACATACTCGAACAGTTCGCGCGGCGTCTGCTTCTCCACCGGCTCCAGGCTCGCCTTGCCCGTCCGCTTGGGCGCCGGCTTGCCCGCCTCGGCTTCGCCCTCGGCTCGGCTTCCGCTTCGGCGCTCGCTTCTTCCGCGTCCGGCGCTCACGCCGGCCTTCTCGCCTTCACCGCGTACTCGATCACGAAGGGCGGCTCCAGCAGGTCCTTGATCTGCGCATACTTCGCCATCATCTGCCGATACTCCGGCGTCGACGCCAGCATCCAGTCGATCGTCCGTTCCGCGCCCTGCGCGTCGCGTAAAGCGCAGCGACACAGGTCTGGTGCTCCTCGTCTGAACGCGGCTTCGCTGCACGCGCCTTGAACTGGTACTTCTTCTGCGATGCTTCTCCAGCTCCTTGTGCAGCTCCTTCGAGCTTCGTCTTGTCGCCTTCGAAGTCCGCGCGCTTGATCAGTTCCACCTTCGCCAGCAGACTCGTGACTTCCTCGTTGCGCAGTCGCTTGTTCACCTTATCGAAGAAGCCAAGGTAGTCGTTCAGCTGCGCCCATGAACTTCGTCAGCGCCGCGCCTTCCAGCTTGGCCGCACCCTCGCCGTAGCGAATAACCATGCCGTCGGCGGCGCGCTTCACCATCACCTGCACAAACTCGCGGTCGTCCTTGATGTACTGCTCGAAGTTGCCCTTCTTGATGCGTAGAGCGGCGGCTGCGCGATGTACACATTGCCCCGCTTGATCAGCTCCTGCATGTGGCGGAAGAAGAACGTCAGCAGCAGCGTGCGAATGTGCGATCCGTCCACGTCGGCGTCGGTCATCAGGATGAGCTTGCCGTAGCGCAGCTTGGTCGCGTCGAAATCGTCCTTGCCGATGCCGGTGCCCAGCGCCGTAATCATGGCGCGGATTTCCTCGTGGCCCAGCATTTTGTCGTAGCGAGCCTTCTCGACGTTCAGAATCTTGCCCTTCAGCGGCAGAATCGCCTGGAACTTCCGATCCCGCCCCTGCTTCGCCGTTCCGCCGGCGCGACTCGCCCTCGACCAGATAGAGCTCGCACCGGTCAGGCTTGCGCTCCGAGCAGTCGGCCAGCTTGCCCGGCAGGCCGCCGCCGTCCAGCGCGCCTTTGCGCCGCGTCAGATCGCGCGCCTTGCGTGCTGCTTCGCGCGCCCGCGCCGCCTCAATCGCCTTGTTGATGATCTTCTTGGCTACCGGCGGATTCTGCTCAAGAAGCGCCCCCAGCCGCTCGTTCACAAACGCCTGCACCGTTCCGGCGATATCGGAGTTCAGCTTGCCCTTGGTCTGCCCTTCGAACTGCGGCTGCGGCAGCTTCACGCTGATCACCGCCACCAGACCCTCGCGAACGTCGTCCCCGGTCAGGTTCTCCTTCACGTCCTTGAACAGCCCCAGTCTGCTGCCCGATGCAGTTGATGGTCCGCGTCAGCGCGGTCCGGAACCCGGACAGATGCGTGCCGCCATCCACCGTATTGATGTTGTTCGCGAAGCTGAAGACCGACTCCGAGTAGCCGTCGTTGTACTGCAGCGCGATTTCCATATCCACGCTGTCGCGCTCGGCCTTCCATGTAATCGGCTTGTCGTGCAGCACCTGCTTGCCGCGGTTCAGGTGCTTGATGAACTCCGCAATGCCGCCGGTGTATTTGAAATCTGCCCGCTTCGCCTCGCCCGTCTTCGGATCGGTCGTGCGCTCATCGGTCAGCGAGATCTTCAGTCCCTTGTTCAGAAAGGCCAGCTCCCGCAGCCGTTGCGCCAGCGTGTCGTAGTTGTATTCGGTGACGGTGAAGATCGACTTGTCCGGCAGAAAGTGGATTTTGGTCCCGCGCTTCTTGCTCGTGCCCGTCTTGCTGCAGCTTGTGTGGTCGGGATGCCCTTCGAGTAGTCCTGCTCCTCAGCGCTGGCCGTCGCGCCAGATCTCGACATCGAACTCTTCGCTCAGCGCGTTCACGCAGGACACGCCGACGCCGTGCAGGCCGCCGCGAAACTTTGTAGGTGGACGCGTCGAATTTGCCGCCCGCATGCAGCTTGGTCAGCACCACCTGCACCGCCGGCATCTTCTCGCCGTCGTGCAACGTCCATCTCATCGACCGGAATGCCGCGGCCGTCGTCGACCACCGTGATCGAGTTATCGATCGTGGATGGTCACGTCGACCTGCGTCGCATAGCCCGCCAGCGCCTCGTCGACCGAGTTGTCCACGACCTCATAGACCAGGTGATGCAGACCCATCTCGCCGGTCGAGCCGATGTACATCGCCGGACGCAGACGCACCGCCTCCAGACCTTCAAGCACCTTGATGTTTTCGCCGGTATAGGAACCGTTGCCGTTCCCGTCCGGCGGCTGTCTTGCCACATCTTTGATTCTCTCGTCCCGGTCGGGTTCGCGTTCTCGGTGGGTATGATTTCTTTGGTTGCCATGAAACTCCGGTCTTGTCTGGGGTGATTTCCGCGGGCAATGAAGGCTCGTTTTTAGCCCGAAAAACCATGGAAAAACGAGGATTTGCAGGGTTCCGTTCCATTCCTTATTTTAGCACGCTGGAAGCCCTCTCCGGCCGCCCCAAAACCGGTGCAAAACAAGCCCGAAATTACCCCGATTCAGCCTCCCCGTCACCCTGATTTTTCACCGCACGCAGTCCTCTGTTTTTTCTTTCTCCTCCGATTGCTCCCCGTCCCTGACCCCGTGTAGGATGGGCGGGCCCCCCCGAGCCCGGTCATCCTCTGCCCCTCCCCTCCGCGCCCCCGAGGCACTTCTGTCCAGGGAGATTCCTATGCTTTCGCATCGCCGCATCCGTCTCGGTTGCCGTCCCTTCATGGCGGCCGCTGTCCTCGCCGTCGCGATTCCGTCGCTTGCCTCCGCCGCTACCTCCTGCGTCCAGCCCCAGGGTCATTTGGGCTGTCAGAAGACCATCAGCGCCGCCGTCGCTGCCGCCGCACCCGGCGACGTCATCTACGTCTGGCCCGCCGTCTACAAGGAACAGGTCACCATCACCCAGTCCGTCTCCCTCGTCGCCGTACCCGGAACCCACACGGTCATCGACGCCACCGGCCTCAGCAACGGCATCTTCATCGACGGCCGCGCAGGCGCTCCGAACGCCGGCGCCTCCAATGTCGTCGTCTCCGGCTTCGACGT
Source organism: uncultured Acidobacteriaceae bacterium (assembly GCA_963702295.1). Lineage (GTDB taxonomy): Bacteria > Acidobacteriota > Terriglobia > Terriglobales > Acidobacteriaceae > Palsa-343. The sequence goes on from CAVPCE010000026.1 coordinate 16,674, forward strand.
CCGCAACGCTAACTTCGAGGGCATCCTGGTTGTGAACGGGAGCAACGTCAACTCTTACCGACAACCACGTCCATGGAAACAACGTCTCTCTCGACATCGCCGCGGGGGCGCTTGTCCCGGAATCCCCGCCTTTGAAACCAATGAAGGCGACGACTGCGGCGAGGGCATTCACCTCATGGCCACCGATCACGCCACCGTGCGCAACAGCCAGATCGATCATAACTCCGGCGGTATCCTCATCACCGATGAAACCGGACCCAGCCAGGACAATCTCATCACCGGCAACAGCGTTCACGACAATCCGTTTGACTGCGGCATCACCCTCGCTTCGCATGGACCCGCAAGCATCACCTCGGCCATGCTGCCGTACGGCGTCTGGAACAACACCATCAGCCACAACTCGTCATTCCACAACGGCACCCAGCTTCCGGGAGCCGGCGCCGGCGTCGGCATCTTTGCTCCCTTCCCTGGCACCACCAACACCGGTAACGTCGTCATCGGCAACGATCTTTACAGCAACGGACTGCCAGGCGTCACCATGCACAACCACGCGTCCGCACCAGCGCCCGCGCCCGGTGTGAATATGAACAACAACGAGATTGTCGGCAATCACATCCACGGGAACGCTGCCGATACTGAAGATGCCGCGACTTCCGGACCCACTGGCATCAACCTCTTCAGCACCGCGCCTGTAACCGGCACCGTGATCTCCGGCAACGACATCGACAACGAAGCCATCGCCATCGCCTATAACGTCCCATCCGGCCAGCTCAACGTCCACTTCAACGATCTGCCCCACTCCATCGGCATCGACAACATCGGAACCGGCACCGTCGACGCAACCGAGAACTGGTGGAACTGTGCTACCGGCGCCGGCTCCGGCCACTGCGCCTCAGCCACCGGAACCAACATCGCCACCACCCCATGGCTCTTCACGCCAGCCGCGGTCAACTACTAGCCTGAAAACCCACCGGCGTCCCAAACCACTCCGGTTTGGGACGCCGGTCCAGTTCGCCCTCGCTTCCGTACCATCCTTTCCACCCACCCCCGGAGGTGTCCATGTCTTCCGGAATGAAAGCCGCCCCGCTCCTCGCCGATTGCACAGCCGATCCCATCGGCTGGCGCGCGGCCAATGCCCTCGCCATCGCCGCGCCCTACCTTCTGGCGGCGGCGCTCTTCGTTGTTCTCTATCTGCAGCCGACGTCCCCGGCCGCCCAGGCCGCTCCGTCCATGCCGCCGCCCGCGAGCGAATCCACAAACGCCGCCGCGCCCGCTCCGGCTCCGTCCCCGATGCGCCCCGCAACTCCAGCCACCCTGAAAAACGCGACAGCAACCGCGTCCGCGCCTGTAGCGCCTCCGGCCACCGCGTCCGCGGCTTTAGCCGCTGCCACCGCGCCTCCGGCTGAAAAGGATCCGCCGCTGCCCACCCAGCCCGTTCCCGTGGACACGGCAATCGCTCGCACCATGAAGCTCTCTGGCGATGCCCCGCAGCCCTCCGCCGCCGTTCGCAGCGCCCACCTCCACGGTGTTGTCGTGGTCAGCGCCGTTGTCGGATCCGATGGCGCCGTTCAGTCCGTCCAGCCAGTCAGCGGGCCGGCCCTCCTCGAACTCGAGACGCTCACGGCGGTCCGTTCCTGGCGCTACCGCCCCTACCTGATCTATGGCAAGCCCGTGGCTTTCCAGACGCAGATCGTCATCGACTTCGAGCTCGATTCATCGCCTCAGTAGCCCGATCCGCCCCCGTGCATCGCCCGCACATACCCGTCGCGGAACCCATGCCGATAGTCGTCCCGCAGCGGAGGCGGTACAGGGGGATTTCGGAATCGAGGGTGCCGATCCACATCGGGCCGCACTCCGTCCCGCATGTCCCGTTGCGCCGCCCGCACTCCATCCCCGTAACCCTGCCGTGCCGCGTCGGTGTAGGCCGGCGGTGGCGCATATGCCACGACTTCCCGATGCGCGCACCCTGTTGCCAGCGGCAATAAAGCCAGTGCCAGACAAAATACTCTCTTCATCTCAAGTCCTTCCCCGGATTTCCATCCGGTCGCGTGGGTTGAATACTTTTCCCGTCAGACACACCCCCCTCGCCGATGTTGCTGCCAGGCCCCACCGTCGGCCAAACCTTGCCGCCTTCTCGGGATTGGCCCTTTTTTGCCGTGAAATCGGTGCAGGTCCCACGAAAAAGGGGTCCCTCCTGCGCCAAATCCAGCGCGAACCGGGAAACGAGAAACCATTCCGGGCCGTCTAACAGGTCCAATGCTCCGTTTCTCCCCCTCCTCCCTGCTCTCCTGCTGGTGTCGATCCCGCTCATCGCCCAGCAGCCTGCCGGCCGCATCGCCGAAGACATTAACCCCAATGCCCTCAGCGCCCTGCGCGGTTCCGTGAGCCCGCGCGTGGCTAGCGCCGCGAACCTGGGTCCGCTCGATCCCGCGACCCCCATGAACGGCGTCACCCTGTACTTCCAGCCCTCTCCGGCGCAGAAAGCGGAACTCGACGCACTCGTCCAGGCCCAGCAAACCCCCGGCTCGCCCCTCGACCATGCCTGGATCACCCCCGCCGAATATGCCGCGCGTTTCGGCCTCAGTAACGCGACCTCGCCAAAGTCGAGTCCTGGCTCAAGACTCAGGGGATCAACATCGACAGCGTTGCCATCGGACACAACAGCATCACCGTCTCCGGCACCGCCGCCGAGGTGGAAGCCTCGGCACCCAGATCAATCGCTATCAGATGGCGAAACCCATTTCGCCAACGCCTCCGATCTGCAGATTCCCGCTGCCCTGGTTGGCGTCGTTCAGTCCGTTCGCAATCTCAACGACTTCCGCCCCAAACCGCAGATTCACGTCCCGGCCAACCCACAATTCACGGCCAAAAGCACCAACCAGCACTTCCTCACTCCAAAAGATGTCGCCACCATCTACGACATCAACTCCGCATATACCTCCGGCTATACCGGCTCCGGCCAGACCATCGTGGTCGTCGGGCAATGGAGATTTCCAAATCCGACGTTGAAGCCTTCCAGACCGCCGCAGGCCTCACCGTCAAAGATCCCAACCAGATCCTCGTCCCCGGCTCCGGCACCGCGACGGTCGCCTCCGGCGACGAGGCTGAATCCGATCTCGACGTCGAATACGCCGGCGGCATCCCCCCGGCGCCACCATCGACTTCGTCTACACCGGAAATAACAGCAACGACAACGTCTATGATTCGCTGCAGTACGCCGTCGACAACAAGCTGGGCAGCGTTATCAGCATGAGTTACGGCACCTGCGAAACTGAGCTGAACGCCAGCACCTTTGCGTCGCTCGAATCTGTCACCGAGCAGGGTGCCAGCCAGGGGCAGAGCATTCTCGCCGCTTCCGGCGACACCGGTTCCACCGCCTGCTTCGATCCAAACGGAACCAGCGGCCTCACTACAGCCCAGCAGGAAGCCCTCTCCGTCAATTACCCCGCCTCCAGCGCCTACGCCACCGGCATCGGCGGCACCGAATTTCCCTCCGCCGATGTCGCCACCGGCAACAGCACCTACTGGCAGTCCTCCAGCGGCAGCGACGTAGTCGGGTCCGCTCTCTCCTACATCCCCGAGCAGGTATGGAACGATGACAGCGCCGCCATCGGCAACCAGTACGGCGCACAGTATGCCCTCTCCTCCGGCGGCGGGGGAGCCAGCGTCTTCGCGACCCGGCCTTCCTGGCAGAAGGGCGTCCCCGGCATTGCCTCGGGCAGCTACCGCCTGGTGCCCGATGTCTCCCTCGACGCCTCCGCTGACAGCGCCGGCTACCTCTACTGCACCAGCGACTCCTCCTCCTGGAGCAGCGGCCAGAAGGCAAGCTGCAACAGCGGCTTCCGCGACTCCAGCTCCTCGGACCTCACCATCGGCGGCGGCACCAGCTTCGCTACCCCCATCTTTGCCGGCCTCCTGGCCATCGTGAATCAGAAGACGAACTCCTCCGGCCTCGGCCTCGTCAACCCCACGCTCTACACCCTGGCCGCCAATGCCACCACCTATGCGACGGCCTTCCATGACGTCACCAGCGGCAGCAACAAGTGCACCGCAGGCACGAAATACTGCTCCACCGCCGGCGCCGGTTCCTACTCCGCCACCACCGGCTACGACCAAGCCAGCGGCCTCGGCTCCGTAGACTTCAACAACCTGCTGAATGCCTGGCCCGGCGGCACCGGCAGCACCCTCGACGGCACCACAACATCCGTCTCAGCGGCCAGCGCTACGCCTGCTTCCGGCGCGAACGACGTCATCACCATCACCGTCGCTCCCACCTTGAGTACCGTCACCGCCGTCCCCACCGGCAATCTCACCATCACTGTCGATGGAACCGTGCAGACGCCAACTCTGACGCTCTCCGCCGGCGCAGCCACCTACACCTTCACCTCCACCACTCCGGGATCGCACGTGATCCAGGCCAGCTACTCCGGCGACGCCACCTTCGCCGCATCCACCGGCTCCGTCAGCGTGACCGTCGCCGGCAGCACCTCGGGCGGAACCTTCACCCTCGCAGCCACGAACATCTCCGTCGCCCAGGGAAGCTCCGGCCCCTCCACAGTGACCCTCACCTCGCAGAATTCCTATGCGGGCACGGTTAGCTTCGGCATCAGCACGGCCTCCGCCTCGCTCCAGCAGTACGGCTGCTACACCATCGCTAACACCGCCCTGACCGCCGGTGGAACCGCCACCTCCACGCTGACTCTCTACACCTCGCTCAGCGCCTGCAACGCGCTGAAGGGTTCCAATTCCAGTGGAGTCCACTCTTTCCTCGCCGGCAGCGGCAACATCGCCTCGTCGCAACACCAGCCGCCGTTCCGCGGTACCCTCCCCCTCGGTGGCGCCGCCTTTGCCGGACTTCTCTTCCTCGGCTTTCGCAGAGTCCGCCGCCACGCGTGGATGCTGATGAGCTGCCTCCTGCTCGTTGCCGTCGTGGGTCTCTCCACCGGCTGCGGCAATAGTTCCGGCACCAGTACCAGCACCAGCTCTACCGGTTCCACCAGCACCGACGTGGCGAAAGGAACCTACACCCTCACCCTCACCGGCACTGACACCGTGAACACCAGCATCACTGCCTCCGCCAACCTCTCCCTCACCGTGAACTAGCTCAAGCCAAAGAAAAAGGGCAGGGAATTGTCCCCGCCCTCTTTCTTTTCCAGCTGTCCCGTTTACTTCCCGCTCTCCGTGGACTTGATGAAGCTCTCCACATCCGAGTGGAACTGCCGCAGCACATCCTCATTCACATAGATCATGTGCCCGGCTTCGTAATAGTGATAGCTGATGTTCGACTGCAGCGAGTTCGGGATCGGCAGGTGATGCATCTCGTACATGCCCTCGAAGAACGGCGTCGCCAGATCGAAGTAGCCTCCACCCAGAAACACCTTCATCTTCGGGTTCATCTTCATCCGGTAGGCCAGATCCGGCATCACATTCGCGCCCTGTTCCTGGCCGCCGCCGCCCCGTCCAAACCGCCCCGGCATCCGATGCTCCATGTTCCAGTTAAAGTCGCCGCCTGAGCGCCCTGACGGAAAGTAGGTCTCTTCCGTTCCGTATTTCAGGTCAACCCGCAAATAGTCGTTGATCGCTGCTACCCACGCTGAAGTGATCGCATCGCTCTGCGGGTCGTACTCCGAAGTAGCGCTCAGAGGATCGACATCCGGGCCCTGATACCGCGTGTCCAGCCGCCCGATCGTCGTTCCCTCATCCACCTTCAGCTCTTTCGAAAACTCCCCGCCCGTTACCCGCAGATTGGCATGGATCAGATAATCCACCGGCAGCCCTGTGTACTCGTGCAGCTTCTCGGCCACCGTGTGCTCCTGCGCGTCCGAGAGTTCGCTCCCCGCTAGCAGCGCCTCCATATAGTCCGTCAGCGCATACTTCTCCACCTCATCCAGAAAAGGCTTGAGTGCCGCAGGCTGATTGGGCAGCTTGTGGAAGTGCCACGCCGTCGCCGCATACGTCGGCAGCGCCAGCGCGTACGCCTGATCCACGCCCGGGTTCCGCGTCGGATCGTCCACCGAGTTGTCGAAGCTAAGAATCTGCGAGAGCAGCACGATCCCGTTCAGATCCACACCCTGCAAATCCGCCGACAACACCGCCGACCGTGGCGTTCCATAGCTCTCGCCAAACAGGTACTTCGGCGAATTCCACCGCTCATACTTCGTCAGAAATTTGTGAATGAAACGCGTGAACGCCTCGGCATCGCCATCGACGCCATAGAACGCCTTCGCTTTGTCGCTGCCCAAAGGTGCGGCTGAATCCCGTTCCCGGCGCGTCAATGAACACCAGATCCGTGGTGTCCAGCAGCGAATACTGGTTGTTCACCAGCGAGTAGGGCGCGCCCTCCTGGTGCTCGGTATCCGGCGTCACAATCCGCTTCGGCCCCCACGTGCCCAGATGCAGCCACATCGTCGCCGAACCCGGGCCGCCGTTGTAGATGAACATCACCGGGCGATGCTCCATGTCCGTCGCGTCTTTCGGAAATACGCCACATAGAACATCCTCGCCGTCGGCGGCGCTTCCGCCGGATCGGCCGCCGCCTTCACGCCTGAATCCGGCAGCAGGCTGCCATCCGAGGCCAGCGTCGCGTCCTGCGCGTCCGTCGCCCCCACCGTGATCGTTCCCGCCACCGCCTTGTACGCGATGGGCTGTCCCTTAATCGTCACTGAGCCTTCGGTGATCGCATCCGGCGCAGCCACGGTCGATGCCGTTCCCCCCGCGCCGCCCGCGCTCGCGCCTCTCTCATGTCCCTTCTCCTGCGCGATGGCCCCCGGGACCATCATGCAGACCGCCGCCGCACACGCAGCCAGCGTCACCAACCGACCCTGCCAAACAGAAGCCATGCGTCCACCTCAGAAGTTTTTTGGAATGCGACCGAGTATAGCGTTGATTCCCGGTTCATTGCATGGACGTACCAGCCTCTGCGTTTTTCCCTTCCAAAACAAATTTTTCCAGTCCGCGTTCAATTTCCTGACAGCCGAGCCCATCGTGCCCGCTCCGCTCATCCAATTTCTTATCCATCGGAGAGCATCATGCGAATGAAATGGATTCTGACCGTCCTTCTCCCTCTCCTCGCCGCAGTCGTTGCACCGGCCTTTGCTCAGACTTCCGTCGCCCTCAGCGTTTACGGCGCCTTCAGCGGCACCACCACCGGCAACGGAACCCAGCAGAGCCCCATCCAACCAGGCCGGCGGCCTCATCGAACTGCGCCACATCGCCAATCCGATCTTTGGCTTTGAAGCCACATACTCCTTCAATCGCGCCGACCAGACCTACACGACTGACCCGAACCATGCTCCGTGCCCCGTTTTCGGTTGCTCCATCTCCACCGAAACCGTCCGCGCCAACGCCCACGAAATCACCGCCGACTGGGTGCCCTCCCTCGGCATCGCCAACTTCCGCCCCTTCGGTGTTCTCGGCGTCGGTCTGCTCCTCGACGTGCCCGACGACACCCAGGCCACCGTGATTACCACGACTGGATGCGCTACCTGCGCCAGTCCCAGCGGAAGCATCACAACGACTACCAACTCCACCAGTACCTCTGCGAAACCCGTCTACGTTTACGGCGCCGGCCTCGACTGGGGCCTCCTCCCGCACCTCGGCCTGCGCTTCCAGTACCGCGGCAACCTCTATCAGTCGCCCAACGTCACAAACCTCTTCTCCTCGACAAAAACCTTTGCCCACACCGCTGAGCCCATGATCGGCGCGTATTTCAACTTCTGAGCATGCCCGTGACGCCTCGCCCTGTTGTATGTTGAGAAGACCTTATGGAACCCACGGAAGCCCAGGAACTCCAGGAGCACCACGAGCACGCCGCTCATGATGAAAGCCTGCACCCCATCAGCTTCACCATCAGTGTGCTCGCCGTGCTGGTCGCTATCGTTACCGTCTGCGGTCATCGAGCCCATACTGAAGCGGTCCTCGCCCAGACCCGCGCCAGCGATCAGTGGAATCTCTACCAGGCCCAGAAGATCCGCCAGTACAACACCCAGCTCACCGCCGACCTCCTGGGCGCGCTCACCGTGCACGATCCCGCTGTAGCGGACAAAGTCGTCAGCGGCTACAAAGCGCATCTGCAGAAGTGGTCCCAGGACCTCGCCAACGACGAAAAAACCGCCCGCGAGCAGGAAGAAGAAGTCGCCAAAGCCGAGCGTCGCGCCGATCGCTTCGATCTGGGCGAGGCTCTTCTGGAAATCGGCCTGGTCGTCGCCGCCATCACGCTGCTCACCCGCCAGCGCAGTTACTGGTACATCGGCATGGCCTTCGGCCTCATCGGCATCTTAGCCGCCGCCCTCGGCTTCACGATTCGATAGACGGACAAACACTCCAATCTCTGCGGAATGGTGGACCTTACGAAAGATCTGTCATCCTGAGCGAGCCTTCCATTTCGTTGCGCCGTTTTTGGGGCGCAACAAACAAAATCGTCGCGAGTCGAATGGACCTGCATTTCCCTCCCCGGCGATGGTCGCAGGCGCGCGCCCAGTCGCGGTCTCGACGTCTCTGTGCCCTCTGTGGTGAGCTCGACTTTTCCGGTCTATCATGGGCAGGTTTGGCAAAACCTCCATCCGGAGTTCGCTCATGAGAGCCATCGCCCTGTCTCGCGTCCTGCGGCCGTTCTGCACTCTTCTCGCCGTCGCCGGTCTTCTCGCCGTCAGCGTCTCTCTGCGCGCTCAAACTCCCTCAGGCCAACTCCGTATCTTCGTCATCGATGTCGAAGGTGGCCAGTCCACCCTCTTCGTCACGCCCGACAAGCACTCCCTCCTCATCGATACGGGCTGGCCCGACCTAACGGACGCGATGCCGATCGTATTGCCGCTGCCGCCAAACAGGCAGGCATCAGCAAAATCGACAGCGTGATCCTCACCCATTACCACACCGATCACACCGGTGGTGTGCCTCAGCTGGTCGCCCGCATTCCCGTCGGGACCTTCATCGATCACGGTCCTCTCCGCGAGCCCGGCGACAAGCCCACCGCCGACGCCTATGCCGGCTATCAGAAAGTCCTTGCCACCGGAAAATATCAGCACATCACGGCAAAGCCCGGCGAGGTTCTCCCCATCCAGGGCATGCACGTCGAGGTTCTCACCGCCGACGGCAACAGGATCCAGCATCCGCTCCCCGGCGCCGGCCAGCCCAATCCGTATTGCAAAGTCTCTGAGACCCGCCAGCCCGATCAGACCGAGAACGCCCGCTCCGTCGGCAGCCTCATCACCTTCGGCAAGCTCCGCATCCTGGACATGGGCGACCTCACCTGGGATAAGGAAATGGACCTGATGTGCCCCAACAACCGCATCGGCCACGTGGACATCCTCATCGTCTCCCACCACGGCTGGTTCCATAGCTCCAGCCCGGCTCTCGTCGATGCCATCAGCCCCCGCGTCGCCATCATGGACAACGGCGCCACCAAGGGCGGCTCCACTCCGACCGTTGCGACCATTCGCAAAATCCCCGGCCTCGAGGCCGAATACCAGCTCCACTACTCCGACGAAGCCGGTTCCGGCAATCCCCCCGAAAAGTTCCTCGCGAACCTCCACGGCCCCGACACCGGCTATGGCTTCGAGGTCGTCGCCTCGCCCTCCGGGAGCTTCTCCGTCCGCAACACCCGCACCGGCAGCACCGCGGACTATCCGGCCCGCTGAGGCACCCGCTTCGCCCCCGGGCCCACCGCGAATCCGCATCCGATTTGTCCCCGGAACTCCTTACCGCGCTGTCATTTCTGCAACGCGTCGCTCCGCGGGCACATCGAACTCTCTGAGCCGCGGCCGGGATGGTATCCTCTGCGCAGCGACTCTTGCGATTCCTTTCCGGGGAGCCCTGTGCCGAGTCAACAGGAAGTCCGATGGTCACAATTGAAAGTGGGCGTCCTGGTGATCGTGGCTCTTTGCGCCCTCATCGCGCTCATCTTCCTCATGACCGGGAGCACCGGCGGCTTCTGGTCCGGCCATCTTCAGCTCAGCTCCTTCTTTGAGAATTCTGCGGGCCTCAAGGTCGGCGCCCCCGTCAATCTTGAAGGCGTCACCATCGGCAATGTCACCGGGATCCACATCGTCCCCTCGCGCGAACCCACGCCGGTGGAGGTCATCATGCAGGTCAATAAGAAGTACGCTCAGGGCATCCGCACCGATTCAAAAACCAGCCTCACCACCGTCGGCGTCCTCGGCGACACCGTCGTCAATATCGAAAGCAAATTCTCCAAAGGCCCCCAGGCACAGAACAAAGCCGAGCTGCCCACTACGGAGACCCCCGACATCCAGGACGTGATCCAGGCCAGCCAGGGAACCATCGAGCAGCTGGACACGATTCTCGCCAAGGTCAACACCCTGGCCGACTCGCTCACCTCCGGCAAGGGCTCCATCGGCCTGCTCATCAACGATCCCACCCTCTACCACAAAGCCGTCCTCACCCTGAATCAGCTGCAGGCTCTCGTCGACTCCATCTCCAACGGCAAAGGCTCCATCGGCAAGCTCGTCAACGACGACACCCTCTATAACCGCGCCAACGACGCCGTCGGCAAGCTGCAGTCCATCACCACCGATCTCGACAACGGCAAGGGCTCCATCGGCAAGCTCCTCAAAGATCCCACCCTCTACGACAACCTGAAAGATTCCACCCACCAGCTGAACGAGATGCTCGCCTCCATCAACTCCGGCAAAGGCAGCATCGGCATGCTCTATAAGGATCCCGCTTTCGCGAAGAAGCTCACCGATACGGTGGATCAGCTCGATGCGGTCCTCACCCAGGTCAACAGCGGCCAGGGCACCATGGGCGCGCTGCTGAAGGATCGCCGCCTCTACGACCACATCGACAAGCTCACCACCGACAGCGGCGATCTGGTTACCGCAATCCGCCAGGATCCGAAGAAGTACCTCACCTTCCACGTCAAGATCTTCTGATCGCCGCGCGGCTGCGCGTCCTCAGCGATCTCTCCTGCATCGCCTTCCCGTCTGTGCGCGTGGTATCGTTTGGCACATACCAATCGCGGGCTCCAGGTCCTTCGTTCGCCCGCCGAGGAGTTTATGCGCTTCGTTTCCTCTGCGTGCATGGCGCTGCTGTTCAGCGCCGGCACCCTCCTGGCTCAGCAGGTTCTCTCCCCCTCCGATACCGCCTCTCAGAACCCCGTCGAGCCCAAAGCTCCTCACAGCTTCGACCTCAGCGCCATCGACAAGACCGTCGATCCCTGCGTCGACTTCTACCAGTACGCCTGCGGAAACTGGCGAAAGAACAATCCCATCCCCTCCGATCAGGCCCGCTGGGGCCGCTTCAACGAGCTCACTGAGCGCAACCGCTATCTGCTTTACGTCGATCTCAAAAAGGCCGCTGACTCGCCCTCCACGCCTCTCCAGCGCAAGTATGGCGACTTCTTCGCCGCCTGCATGAACTCCGACCTCGCCGATCAGCTCGGCGACAAACCGATCCAGCCCGCTCTGGCCCGCGTCGCCGCCATTCACGATAAAAAGCAGCTCGCCGCCGCCGTCGCTTACCTCGAGGCCGACACCACCACCTCCAGCTTCTTCCGCTTCGGCGTCCAGCAGGATCAGCAGGACTCATCAAAACAGATCGAAACCGTCGCCCAGGGAGGCATCTCCCTCCCCGACCGCGACTACTACCTCGAAGACTCCCCCCGCATGCAGAAGATTCGCGACCAGTATCGCGACTACATCGTCGCCGTCTTCAAACTCACCGGCGATTCCGACGATCAGGCGAAGACTGAAGCCGGCCAGGCCCTCGACGTCGAGACCGCCCTCGCCAAAGCCTCACTGCCGCGCGTCGAGCTCCGCGATCCCGACAAGCGCTATCACATGGAAACCATCGCCGCCCTCTCCGGCGACGATCCCAATTTCGACTGGTCCGCCTACTTTACCGGCGTCCGCGCCCCAAAAGTAGCCGACCTGAATGTCGCCCAGCCAGACTTCTTTAAAGCCGAGAGCGCCCTCATCAACGATCAAAGCCTCGATGCCCTGAAAGCCTATCTGCGCTTCCACGTCATCAATGGCGCCGCGCCGTGGCTCTCCCAGCCATTCCAGGACGCCAGCTTCGCATTCTTTCAACACACCCTCCAGGGCCAGGACGTGCAGACCGCGCGCTGGAAGCGCTGCACCGCCGCCACCGACCGAGCCATGGGCGAAGCCGTCGGCCAGGACTGGGTGAAGCAAAACTTCCCGCCCCAGGCCAAACAAAGCATGGAGAACCTGGTTGCCGCCCTCAAAAAAGCCCTCGCCGAGGACATTCAGTCGCTCCCCTGGATGACCGACGAAACCAAAAAACAGGCTGAGGTGAAGCTCGACGAATTCCGCCAGAAGATCGGCTACCCCGACAAGTGGCGCGATTACTCCAAACTCCAGGTCACGCGCACCAACTTCATCACCGACCTCGACCACTCCGCCGCCTTCGAATTCGATTACGACCTCAATAAAGTCGGCAAGCCTGTGGACGAAAAAGAATGGGGCATGACGCCGCCCACCGTCAACGCCTACTACAACCCTCCTCAGAACGACATCAACTTCCCCGCCGGCATTCTGCAGCCGCCCTTCTATGACTTCAGCAAAGATCCCGCCGTCAACTTCGGCGGCATCGGCGTCGTCATCGGCCACGAAATGACCCACGGCTTCGACGACGAAGGCAGCAAGTACGACGGCAAAGGCAATGTCCGCAACTGGTGGACCCCGGCCGATCGCACCGCTTTCGATCAGCGCACCGACTGCGAAGTGAAGGAGTACAGCAGCTTTGAGCCCGTCCCCGGCGTGCACGTCAACGGCAAGCTAACCCTCGGAGAAAACACCGCCGACAACGGCGGCATCCGCATCGCGTGGCAGGCGCTGCTCGCTACCCTCGCCCAGCAGGGCAAAAGCATCAACGACAAAATCGATGGCTACACTGAAGCCCAGCGCTACTTCATCTCGTTTGCCCAGGTGTGGTGCGAAAACCGCAGCGACCAGTACGCCCGCGTCGCCGCCAAAACCGATCCCCACTCTCCTGGCCGGTTCCGCGCCAACGGCACCGTCCAGAATTTCGACGAGTTTGGCAAAGCTTTCGGCTGCCATACCGGCCAGCCCATGATGCCTGAAAACGCCTGCCGGGCCTGGTGATCCATCCGGCAGTTTTTCGTCTAAGCTCCAGGAGACCCGAATCATCCTTTCCTCCCCTCCGGTTCTCCTCGGCTCCCCCGCAACGGCCTGGTTCCATTTACAATGAACCAGGTTTATCCCTAAAGCTTTGTCCAGGCCGTCTCATCCGCGGCCGGGCGTGAAGGAAGCGCATGAAGTTCAGGAAACTCGGCCGGATTGCTCTGGCCACGGCGGCATCCCTCTTCATCGGGTTTGGCACTCAATCCTGCTATTACTACACCGAGGCCTACATCATCGTGACCGGTTCGCAGTACAACCAGGTCGCCTCCTACCGCGAGCAGAATCAGACCGGAACCCTCACCATCGCGCCCCACAGCCCCACCTCCTCCGGCGGCGTCGATCCCATTCGTTCCGTCCTGCTCCCCGGCGGCCGCTACGTTTACGTCCTCAATGAAGGCCAGCCCACCACCGATTCCGCGGGCAATATCAGCTGGAAGGATGGCAATATCTCGCTGTTCAGCGTCGGCGGCGACGGCTCTCTCTCCTATCAGCTGTCCTATCCCAGCCAGGGCCTCGGCTCCCTTCGCCTCGCCCTCAGTACCAGCGGCACCTTCCTCTACGTCCTTGATGAGTATCAGCCGAGCTCAAGCTCGAACGTGACGCCGGCCTCTCCCGTCGCTACCCCCGGCACCCCGTGCTTCGATGCCACCAGCCACGTCTACCGCCCGGCCGGCGACGTTACGGTGTTTTCCATCGACCCGGCTACCGGACGCCTCTTCCTGGTGCAGAACCAGCAGCAGCAGAACGCTCTCGGCACCCCCCTCTCCTACTTCCCGGTCGGCTGCGGTCCCATTGACTTCCATCTGGGCAGCAACTACCTCTACACCGCGGAAGCCAGCGACCCCGCGACCAACAACAGCCAGGTCGTCTACGCCTACAACGCGGCCACCACCGGTCAGCTGATTCAGGTCCCGGGCGGTGCGCAGCCCACCGGTACCACTGACATGGCGGTCATCGGCGGCGACTTGTCCGGCAAATACGTCTACATCCTCGATAACGGCACCAACATGATTTACACCTACACCTCGGGGGGCAACGGTCTGCTCTCTGCCGTCGCCGATGGTGCGGTGCCCAATATTCCCGGCGCTTCCGGCATGACCGCGCTCACCACCGACTCCAGCGACAAATATCTCTTCATCACCAACGTTCAGTCCACCGGACTCAACCAGCCCGGCAGCGTGATCTCCATCTTTAACATCGTGCCCGGTACCGGGGTCCCAACCATTCCCAGCAGCACTGTGGTCGCCGTGGATCCCTACCCCACCACTTCCAGCCCGCAGTGTATTTTCCAGGATCCTTCCCACCAGTACATCTATACGGCGGGCGCCGTCAGCAACACGCTTGTTGGCGCTAAGGTCGATCCGAACACCGGGACACTGACGACCCTCAGTAAAGGTTCGTCCTTCACCACCGTGGGAACGCCAACCTGGTGCATCTACAGCTCCACCACAGACTGATGCCGGCAGGAACGAAGCACATGAAGTTAAGGCAATTCGGAAGGCGGCTGCTGGCTGCCGCATCGGTGGCGGGGATCTCGCTCAGCATCCTCTCCTGCGCGGCCAGCAACACCATTGACTTCCTTTACGTCACCTCCAATAAGGCCAATCCCGGCCAGATCGCCGTCTATAAGGTCGACGCCGAATCCGGCGAGCTCTTTCAAATTGCCGACTCGCCCTACCCCTCCGGCGGACGCAATCCCGTCTATGAGGTCGCTTCGCCCAACGGCAAAGCCCTCTACGTGGCAAATCATGACGACAACACCATCGTCCAGTTCGCCATCGGCACTGACGGCAAGCTCTATCCGATCCACACTATTACCACCCCCGGCACCGAGCCCGTGGCTCTCGCCCTTAACGCGGCGGGGACTGACTTATTCGTGCTCGACTACTACGCTCCCGTCGCCCCCGGCCAGCCGTCGTATACCGATCTCAATCCCGGCCCCGGAGCCCTCATCGTTTATCCC
>CAVPCE010000027.1:0-62000 GCA_963702295.1 uncultured Acidobacteriaceae bacterium
TCATGATCTCCGGCCTCGACAAATATTTCCAGATCGTGCGCTGCTTCCGCGACGAAGATCTCCGCGCCGATCGCCAGCCCGAGTTCACCCAGATCGATCTGGAGATGACCTTTCCCCAGCAGGAAACCATCTTTGCCGTCGTCGAAAGCTTCATGCATGCCGCCTTCGCGGCCGTCGGTGTCACACTGCCCATCCCGTTTCCGCGCGTCACCTACGACGAGGCCATGCGCCAGTACGGCATCGACAAGCCCGACCTGCGCCTACCCGGCCTCACCGACGTTCGCAGCGCCTTTACCGCTGAACAACTCCAGACTCTGGCTGTCGATCCCGCGCTGCCCGTCGTCGTCGTGCGCATTCCCAAGGTCGGCGAGCTCAGCCGCAAAGAGCGCGATGACAACCGCCCCCTCTTCGAGACGAAAAAAGGCGCCAAGCTCCTCGACGACGTTAGGCGCCTGGAGAAATCTTTCCCTGAGGCCGTCGCCGAAATGCGCAAGCGGACCGACGCGGTCCCCGAAGATCTTCTCGTCGTCGTCGCGGGGGATGCTGCAGCTCATATTCAGGCCAGCGACACGAAGGTTCCGGTCGTCTGTCCGAACGCGAAATCGCCGTCCTCAGCGCCGCAGGCAACCTCCGCGTGGAACTGGCAAAGAAGTACGCCGATCGCCACGGCGCCTTCGCCGTCACCGATAACGCTGTCCACGCAGCTGGTGCAGGCGACCCCAACATCGATGGCTCCGCTGCCTTCCGTTCCCTCTGGGTCACGGATTTCCCCATGTTCGAGCACGATCCCGAAACCGGCTCCTGGGCGCCCGCGCACCATCCCTTCACCTCGCCGCACGAAGAGGACATGGACCGGCTCGAGTCCGATCCCGCCTCGGTCCGCGCCCGTTACTATGACCTCGCCATGAACGGTCTTGAACTCGGCTCCGGTTCCATCCGTATTCACCGCCAGGATGTGAGAAGAAGATCTTCCACGCCCTGGGCATGAGCACGAGGAGGCAAAAGCCCGCTTCGGCTTCTTCCTCGAAACCCTGCAGTACGGCACCCCGCCCCATGGCGGCATCGCCCTCGGCCTCGATCGTCTGGTCATGCTCCTCGCCGGCGCTTCGAGCCTGCGCGAGGTCATCGCCTTCCCCAAAACAGCCAGAGCCATCGACCTTATGATGGACGCCCCCACCGAAGTTAGCGAGCAGCAACTCAAAGAACTGCACATCCGCCCCGTCCTGCGAAGCTAGCTCTCCCCCCGGTATAGCCTCTGTGCTCTCCGTGTTCTCTGCGGTGGGTAGGGGAACAGCCTCCCCGGGTGATAATCTTGAAGCTTGCCATCCCTACTCTTTGAGGTTCCGGATCGCGTGAAAGCCGTGATGTTTCGTCTTGGGGCGCTCGCCTTATTGGGCGCCGGGTTCATTGCGCAGGCTCCCCTGCATGCACAGATAACGGCAACCGCTCCGGACGAAGAGACCCGCAATACGCGCAGCGCTGGGACTTCTATGCCGGCGCGCAGTACGCCCACTTCAATCCCAGTCCGGGCCGCGGCGTGGAAGCTATCAACCTGCTCGGCTGGCAGGGCGACGCGACCGTGTGGATGCGCATGCGCTGGGGCATCGAAGCCAATGCGCGCGGGGAATATGGCAACCTGGTGGTGCCGACGAACAGCTATGGCGTTCCGCCAAGTCCGCCCATGTCCGAGCACCTCTTTCTGTTCGGGCCGAACATACGGATCCTCATGCACCCGCGCTATAGCTTCGGTATGCACGCCCTGATCGGCGCGGCGTACGGCAAGTTTAGCGACGGCTTTCCCTCCGGCGTGATGCCGCAGACCCTGGGCATCTATAACGACAAGCTGGCGCTGGGACTGGCGGTGGGGCCCTCGGTGGACTACAACCTCGGTCCGCGGCTTTCGGTGCGGCTCATTTCCCGAATGGCAGCCCACCAACTACGGCTTCCCCTGGCAGAACGAGTTCGCCGGTTCTGTGGGCATCGTCTACAAGGTCGGCCGGCTGGGCAAGTAGCGAACGCGCTCGCCTCCCGTTCAGACCGGGTCACAGCCAAGCGAAAAACAAGCGGCGGCACAAATCTCGTTCATCCGAGCCGAACTCAGCCGCGCCACCCGCCGCCCCAGCCTCGTCTGGGAAACCGTGATCACGTTGTGCAGATTCACCGCGCACGCCGTCTTCATGCCGTCGTTCTCGTCCAGCACAACTTCGGAAGGAACGCCTCGCATGGTCGAACTCACCGGCGCAACCGTGACGGTCGCCAGATAGCCCAGGGCGCGGTCGCGCGTGAGAACAACGACCGGCCCCCGTTTATCCGGCGCAGCGAATTCATACAGCCGCACATCGCCGCGCGCTAGTGTGCTGGCCATACGGCCTCTGCTTCCCACAATGCCTCGCTCTCGGCTGGTTTGCGCGTGTAGCCGGCGCGGTCGCGCTCCTCCTTCGCCCGTGCATCGAGCCGGAGCAGATACTCGCGCAGCGCGTCACGCACAAGGGCAGACCGGTTCTGTTTCGTTCGACGAGCAGCCTCGTCGGCGGCATGAAGGAGGTTTTTGTCGATCACGATCTGAACGGTTTCCATTGTGGACTCCACTCCACAGTCTACTCCACATCCACATATCGACACCTTAGCCGAAACGACAGAGATGCCGACCTCACGTCCATTCCCTGCGGAATTTTGAGTTGTCATCCCGAGCCTTGTGCTTTGGGGCTCCGTCGCTCGAGCGATGGGGCAGGCGGAGCGAGGGACCCGCTTTGGTTCTCGACCCGGTCGGCGAGACTTCCGGAGGATCGACCACCCACCTATCACCAAAAACTTTGAGTTGTCATCCCGAGCCTCGCGCTTTGGGGCCCCGTCGCTCGAGCGATGGGGTAGGCGGAGCGAGGGACCTGCTTGTCCCAGACCAGGCGCGAAACTAATGGCATGGTCCGCCGCCTCACAGCCTTCGGGGCTATTTCTTAGCTGCCCTCACCATCATCCGCCTTCTCTTTCCGCGCCTCTTCCAGATCCGCCTGGTGTGCCAGCCGGAGCGCGTGCCGCGTTGCCGAGTACTGCGCGCCGGCCAGCAGCAACAGTCCCGTCAGATACGCCCAGATCATCAGTCCTACCGACACTTCAAACGGCCCATATACCGAGTGCAGATCCATGTGCGGCAGCACCCAGATATACAGCAGCCGCCCCAGGTCCCACAGCAGTCCCACCAGGATCGCCGTCGGCAGCACTGCCCGCACCGGCAGCTTCCGATGCGGCAGAACCCAGTAGATGAAGAAAAACATTCCCACGCTCATGAACGCCACGGCGATCTGCAAAAACAAATGGTGGATGAACCCGTACACCACGTTCTGCGTGTGCCCGAAGAACAGGATCGTCAGCAGGCCCGTCTGCACCGTCGCCGCGCAGACGGCCACCATCACCAGCAGTCCGATGATCCCCGCCAGCCCCAGCGAGACCGCCTGGTTCATCACGTAAGAGCGGTTCTTCGTCACCCCCCACACCCGGTTCAGTGCAACCTCCAGCGGCAGAAACACCCCGGTCGAAGAGATCAGCAGCATCACCACCGACGCGAGCTGTACGCTGCCCGCCGGATGCACCAGCAGGCTCATGTTCCGGACTACGAAGTCCTGATTCGACGGCAGCAGGTCATGCAGCATGCCCCCGATCACCGTCACCATCGTGGTGGAATGAAAAACCTGGCGCGCGACCGTGAACATCATCACGATGAACGGGAACAGCGACAGAATAGCGTTGGCGGCGACGCTGAAGGCGTAAGTGTGGACTTCCGTCTGCGCCAGGTACCGGCCCAGCGCCGCCAGAACCGGCCACCATCCGCGGCGGCGGGGGCGAGCAGGCGGCTGGGGAGTCTTCGGCAGAGCGCTGCCGGACGGCGGCGCCTCCAGGTCGGCTTTTGGGGGCATGGAGTTCTGCCAAAATCGTAGCAGAGAGCTGCTGCCCGGTTCGTAACCCTGCTCGGCCCCTCCTACGCGGTCACTAAAGTTCAATCTACTTCCGTAACTTCACGGAAAATCCCGCTTTTGGCCACAAAATTCCTCTTGATTTCGCGACAGAATCCTGCCATAACAGGAGCACGATTCTCGTCCCCACGAAGCGAATCGGATTCGGAAGGCCAGTTGTTTGATGTACCTGCATAGCTGTCTCTGCGACTGCCCGGTAACCGACTGAGCTGCCCGAAACCGCCCTCGCAGGCGGATTACGGCAGCTTTTGGTGTCTCTGCGGTTCATTACATCCGTAATGGCCCGGAGCCGGGAGATCTGGAGGCTAGAACAAAAGATGACGCAAACACATGAAGGAGTCCCAGTGAAAGAGCACGGTGTGGTCAAGTGGTTCAACGGTGCGAAAGGGTACGGGTTCATTCAGCGGTCCAGCGGCGAGGATGTTTTCGTGCACTTTTCAGCAATTCAGGATTCGGGCTATCGAACGCTCAACGAGGGTGAGGCGGTCGAGTTCGAATGCCAGCAGGGCCCGAAAGGGCTCAGCGCAGCCAACGTGGTGCGCAACAACGCCTGAGCAACACGGTTTGCGGCTCACAGCTTGTCTGGCGAGCCGCAATACCTCCCCGCCGAGTTTTTGCTGACTCCCCGTTGAGGGGCCAGTCTGTCATGGTTCCGATCCGTCCGGCTCCCTGCTGTCTGCGGCCTCGATCTTCCTCATCGCCCAGCGCGCAGCCTCCGCCACAACAGGATCGGCGTCGTCCGACCAAACCTGCAGGGTCGGCAGAAACCGTGCTTCTCCGCTGTTCCCCATGGCGACGGCCACATTCCGCCGCATGCCGGCGAACTTCGCCCGCCGCACCGGGCTGCCATTGAACCGGCGTCCGAACTCCCCTTCGTCAAGCGAAGCCAGCCAGTCGAGCGCCGGATTCACCAGCGCCGCCCTCGGTGCCAGCTCCGCATCCGCAGCGATCGGCGCCCGCCGGTTCCACGGGCACACATCCTGGCAGATGTCACAGCCAAACACCTGCCGCCCGATGTCGGAGCGCAGCGCCTCCGGGATCTCCCCCCGCTTTTCAATCGTCAGATACGAGATGCACAGGCTGGCGTCCATCTGCCGTGCCCCGATCAGAGCGCCAGTTGGGCACGCGTCCAGACACCGCGTACAGGATCCGCAGCGATCCGGCGCCAGCGCAGCGCCGCGCCGCTCCTCGGGCAATTCCAGCGAGGTCACAATCACCCCCAGAAACAGCCACGACCCGAGTTCCTGTTTAGCAGACACGTGTTCTTGCCCGTCCATCCCAGCCCCGCGTACCGGGCGTAGACCCTCTCCACCACCGGGCCCGTATCGACGAAGCATCGGCTTTCGAAAGCTCCAACCTCTGCTATGAGGGCGTCGCGCAGGGCTTCCAGCCGCCGCAGCAGAACCTTGTGATAGTCCGTCGGTCGCTCGCCCTCGCCCGACGTTCGCCCCGACCACGCATAGCGAGCAATCCATCCTGCGTTCGCTGCAGCCGGATCAGTCGACCGCGGCTGATCGGAGTTGTAATTCGCCGCGCAGACAATCACCGAGCGTGCCCACGGAAACACCACCCGCACCGACGACCGCAGCAGACGGCCGTCCTCGTCGCGCCGCTGCAGATACTGCATCTCCCCCGCCCGCCCCCCGGCAATCCACTCCGCGAAGCGTCCCCGCTCTTCCTCATCTTCCGGTGATCCCGGCTCAGGAACAGCGGCAATCCCTGCAGCCGTGAACCCGGCCGCACGCGCGAGCGCATCCACCCGAGCAGGATCAAGCGCGTACCGAATCGAGGATGTGCCCATAGAGATTTCCGATACCAGCCTAAGGGATTGGAACCGCACCCGCGTACCCAGCCCCCGCCATTCTTCCGGTTGAACCCCCGCCACCTTCCCCGTATACTGCACCCAACGAGGGCAGGAGCCCGCGGCCCTCCAAAGCGAGGTGCGTCTTCAGTCAAAGTGCAGCCCTGAAGCGTGAAGTACTGCCGTCCGATGTGTCGGCCTGGCGCGCGGTGGTTCGCGTGCTGCGAAGTACGGTGCGCGGCACCCTCGATAGTCTCTCCTCCGTCCTTTTCCCCTCCGATTGCCGCGTCTGCGGCCTGCCTCTTGCGCGTTTTTCCCTCCTCTCCATCTGTCAATCCTGCTGGAACGATCTGCCTGCGCAGAACGTGCCCCTGTGTGTGCGCTGCGGCGAGGCGCTCAGCTTCGACGCTCCGGGTGAACTGCAGTGCCGCCCCTGCCGAACCTCCCCTCCCGATTTTCATGTTGCCGTAGCCCACGGCGTCTATCGCGGGACCCTGCGCAACCTCCTCCACCTCCTTAAATACGACAGGCTGGAGCCTCTTGCTCAGCGGCTCGGCGCCCTGTTAGCCCAGCGAATCCTCGACATCCCCGGCCTCCCCGAGAGCCTCGTCGTGGTCCCGGTCCCGCTCTACCGCAGCAAGCGGAGCGAGCGCGGCTTCAACCAGGCCGAGCGGCTGGCACGCGCAGCGATCAGCGTTCTCCGCCGGCAGAGGCCTGCAATGCGGCTGCAACTGAGTACCGCGTTGCTGGAAAGGTGCCGCGCCACAGAAAGTCAGGCGGGGCTCACCCGCACCAGCGTCGTGCCAATGTGCGCGGCGCTTTTTCTGTCCCCCGGGCGGATTCAGTGAAGGGACGCGAGGTCCTGCTCATCGACGACATTTACACCACCGGCGCAACCGCGCGGGCCTGCGCAACCGCTTTGAGCCGAGCCGGTGCCGCCCACGTCTGGGTAGCGACCGTGGCCCGGGCGCAGAAGGAGTTCGCCACAACAACGGAGGCAGAGCCGGCAGAAGCACGTATCAAGACCGACCTGCCTATGGAACAGGATTTTGTCTACTGGGATGGAGTTTCCGGAGGCCGCGTGGACCACGACGGGCGGCTCGGTACCAACGCACGCACCTGAGACGGAGGGATCATGTCGCTGGAAAAGCTGGAGTGGCCGCTCGCCGGCAAACGCTGAGCAAGGCTGTAGGCCTGCGTCAGGTGGTGTCGGAGGCCCGCGAGGGCCTGCGCCTAGTCACCACCTCGCAGGCGCTGCAAACGCCGGTGCTGGTCCTGAATGCCTCCTACGAGCCCATCAATATCTGCGGAGCGCGTCGGGCCCTGGTGCTGGTGCTGAAAGGCGTCGCCCGCACCGAAGAGGAGCAGGCCACCGAGCTGCACTCGGCCCGCGTGCGCATGGCCATGCCCTCGGTCATCCGTCTCCTCGAATATCGCCGCATCCCCCACCAGACGCGCGCGCTGTCGCGCAAAAACATCCTGCTGCGCGATCGGAACACCTGTCAGTATTGCGGAGTCCTGCTACCCTCAGCGGAGTTAACCCTGGACCACGTCATCCCGCGTTCCCGTGGCGGTGCCTCCACCTGGGAGAACCTGGTTGCCGCCTGCCACTCCTGCAACCGGCGCAAGGGCAATCAGATGCTCAACGAAATCGACCACATGAAGCTGCAGCGGGAGCCGCGCCCCTTCACCCTCCACACCAGCCGCCACATCATGCGCATGATCGGCCACAGCGATCAGAAGTGGCGCAAGTACCTCTACTACTGATCCCTGGGGCAGACATACCCCACTCCTGCTTCCGGCTGCCGGTATACTTCTCGCTGCCCCCAGGAGAACGACCATGCCGAACGTATCCATTCGCCAGGCTGCGCTCGCGGATATCCCTGCCTGCGGTGCCATCTGCTACAGCGCCTTCGCCGCCATCAACGCTCAACACAACTTTCCCTGCGACTTTCCCGACCCGCAGGCCGCTCTGGGTGCAATTCAACACATGTTCGGCCATCCCCGCTTTTACTGCGTGGTCGCGGAGATCGACGGTTGCGTTGTTGGCAGCAATTGTCTCGATGAGCGTGATGTCATTGCCGGGGTCGGTCCAATCACTATCGATCCCGCGGGTCAGAACCATCGCGTCGGCCGCGCCCTCATGCAGGCTGTCATGGATCGCGCCCTGCAACGCGGTGTGCCCGGCATTCGTCTCGTCCAGGCTGCGTTTCACAATCGCTCGCTTGCCCTCTACACCAGCCTCGGCTTCGATATCCGCGAACCCCTGAACTGCTGGCAGGGGCGAACCAGTCAGCGCCAGCTTCCGGGCTGCAGCGTTCGCCCCGCCCAGGCCTTGGACCTGCCCGCTTGCAACGCCCTGGCCATGCAGGTCCATGGCTTCGATCCAGCCAACGAACTGGCGGATGGGATTCAGTTCGGCAGCGCCGTCGTCGTTGAACGTGGAGGACGCGTCACCGCCTACGCCAGCTCTCTGGCCTTCTTCGGCCATGCCACAGCCGAGACCAATCTCGACCTCCAGGCTTTGATCGCCTCCGCCGACTCCTTTGGCGGCCCCGGCATCCTTCTTCCGTCGCGCAATACGAGCCTCCTGCGCTGGTGTCTGTCCAACGGGCTGCGCATTGTTCAGCCGATGACGCTGATGAGTTTCGGCCTTTACAACCAGCCAGAAGGCGCATGGCTCCCGTCGATCTCCTTCTAGAGATCTCCGGCAGCC
Source organism: uncultured Acidobacteriaceae bacterium (assembly GCA_963702295.1). GTDB lineage: Bacteria > Acidobacteriota > Terriglobia > Terriglobales > Acidobacteriaceae > Palsa-343. The sequence goes on from CAVPCE010000027.1 coordinate 8,486, forward strand.
GCCGGAAGTCAGATGCTCTGTCTTCTCTCGGATGGCTTGTGGGCCAGCCAGTCCAGGGCAGGACAGGTCTGGAGCCGGCTACGGCCTCGTGCACTGTAACGATAGGTTCTCCGCGACCCTGATTCCGATCCTCTGGTCCGCCCCAGTCCCGCGTCTCTCAGCTCTCCAGGACCGTAGAGCCGCCCCGACTCCCGCACCTGTTCAGGCAGAAATCCTGGCCCCCACTTCGGGGATTCCAGTTCCGGCATCGGCTTTGCCTGGAACAGCCGCTTGCATTGCCTCGCAGTCCAGCGCGCCCAGCGCTTCGACTTCTTCCGCCGCGCGCTGTCGGTCGAGATGCCCGTCCCCGCATACATCTGCCGGTAGAGCTTCGAAAGAAACATGAAGGCGATGCCGCGACGCTCAGATTCGGGGTGCACGCCGAACGCTTCCAGATCGGCTCCAGTTGTAGAAGCTGGTCCCAGACCCTCTGTGTGCGCTCGCGAATCTCGTCCGAACTCATGGTGGGGTGCGGCGTAAACATCTTCGGGCGAATCTCGGCGGGAATCAGCCAGTAGCGCGTAATCGGCACATCGCCCACCAGCGTCGGATGCTCGCGACTGTTCCTTCTCCCATCGGCCGAAGTCCACGGTTCCCGGAAAGGGCGTCATCATCACGAACTGCGCGAAGGTAACGCCCGCCTTCAGCGCCATATCCACGGTGGCGTCGAAGGTCGCCGGCCTGTCGGTCGGCAGGCCGAAGATGAACGAGCCCAGCACGTGCACGCCATGCTGCTTGAATGTCTGCAGCTGCTTCGCCAGCGCCTCGCCGGAGTAGTTCCAGTCCTTGAAGACGGCCTTCAGGCCTTCCGGCGTAACAGCTTCCACGCCCACCAGCGCGCCCTTGATGTTGGCCCTGCGCATGGCATCCAGGTACTCGCCGTCTTCGCCGGCTTCCATGGTGATCTGGGTAAAGAAGACCATGTCCTTGGGCAGCTTGGCCAGCTCTTCCATCAGCTGGAAGCGCTCCGCGCGAATCGCGGTCAGCTCTTCCAGCTTGGCGGGGTTGTTCTGTTCCCGCGCCAGGCGCAGATCGGTAAGGGTAACCGGATAGAAGTTGTCGTCGGCGAGCGCGATAAATCTAAAGCCAAGGCGGCGCAGATCGACGATCTCGTCGATCACGCTCTGGAACTTGCGCTGGCGCGGCTTTTGGCCGTCCGTGCGCCATACCCTGCAGAAGGAACAGTGTTTGGGGCAGCCGCGGATGGTCTGCACCGAAGCCCACATATATTTGTCCGGCTGCATCAGGTCCCAGCGAGCGGCCAGGAACTGGTCGCCTTCGATGCGGCCGCCGTCGTAAATGCGCTCCGGCTTTCCGGCCAGGCAGTCGGCCACCACTTTGCCCCAAACCACGTCGCCATCGCCCTTGACCACGGCGTGGCCTTCGCCGCGCTCGAGCGCTTCCTCCGGAAAAGCGTGGCGTGGATGCCGCCGTAGACGACCCAGGCGCCGCGCGCCGCGCCATGCGGCCTACCTCGTATCCGCGGAGAGCGTTGCCCGTGTGGACGCTGATGCCGACGATGTCGCCGGCCTGGATGGTCTCCGGCACAATCTGCTCGAGTGATTCGTCGACCAGGATCGGATCGCCTGCCGACCGGGGTGTGGCGGCGGCCAGAACAAAAAGCCACCGCGGGGTGATAACAGCCGTGCCAAAGGAATGGTCACTGGGATTGACCAAATGAACGCTCATCGAGTCCTGCCTTTCCTCGCGCGCGTGCAGGGGCCTCAGAGAGCGTCTTGCAGGTTGTCGTGAAAACTTGCCCGATTCGGTCTGGGGGTCTGGCGCCGCAGCGAGTCGGCGCCGAACTACCTCGATCATAGCTGCCAATTTGCGACATCGGCTAGCCGGGGGAGAAAAGTTTTAGCAAAATCCCGGGAGTTGCGCTAACATTCGCGTCTCCAATTCCAGGCTTTTCCCGGTCACCCGAGCGCATTCGGTCCCTCGCTGGGCTGCCCTCACGGCCGGGTCGATTCTTGCCTCGCATTTTGTTGAAGACACTGGAGAAACGCATGACTGCCGGTTATTCGGGAACGCCTCTGGTGAAGAAGCTCGGAGTCAAAGACGGCCAGCGAACCTGGCGCCTGGCCATGCCGCCCAGCGTCGCGGCGGAGATCGCCGCTGAGGGGGTGAAACCTGACCTGATTAAGAAACCGTCGGCCGGCCTGGAGATGGCCCACCTCTTCGTAACCCGGCGCCACGAGCTGGCGAAAGAGCTGGCGCGGCTGCGGAAACTGCTGGCTCCGGCGGGCATACTCTGGGTTTCCTGGCCCAAAAAGGCAGCGAAAATGGAGACGGACATCACCGAGGACGACGTCAGGGCCGAGGCTTTGCCTCTGGGTCTGGTGGACGTCAAAGTGTGCGCCGTCGATGCCACCTGGTCCGGTCTGAAGCTGGTCATCCGGAAGTCCGAACGGTGACGGGTGGTGCCAGGGGCCATCCTTGTCACCACGCGCGATCCAAAGAGAATGGGTGGGAGACCGAACGCTTCTACCTGACCTTCGTAACGTACGCCTCGCCGATTCTCCTTGCTTTCCCAAACTGCGTTTCCTAAGCTGCAGAAGAAGAAGCTCTGGCGCGTCGGCGCTCAGAGCTTTTTGCCTTTCCGGGAAACTGGGAATCGAAGGAGCCTCCTGGGAAGTGATCTCGAATGAATCAACCGCGGACCAGGAGCCTCCTGAGGGGCGTGCAGGTTGATGAAAGAATGAGACTTAATTATTCCTTGACCATCGAATTTTAATCAAAATTTGCGGCAGCCGGACGAGGGCTTGAGAGCTGGCGGGCGCTGACGCGCCTTACTCCCAGCGGCGGAAGATGAGGGAACCGTTGGTGCCGCCGAATCCAAAGGAGTTAGACAGGGCGATGTGCAGCGAGCCCTTCTGCGGCAGGTTCGGAACGTAGTTCAGCACGCATTCGGGGTCGTGATGGCCGAGATTAGCGGTCGGCGGAGCCGTCTGGTTCATCAGGGCGAGAATCGTGATCCCCGCTTCAAGTCCGCCGGCGCCGCCGAGCAGATGGCCGGTCATGGACTTGGTGGAGCTGATCATCAGCTTGTGACTGGTGGCATGCTCCCCAAAGAGGCGCTGCATCGCCTTGGACTCGGTGACGTCGCCGACCGGTGTCGAAGTGGCGTGGGCGTTGACATAGTCCACCTGCTGGGGCTGAAGTCCGGCGCTCGTCAGAGCGTTCCGCATGGCCCGGTAGCAGCCGTCGCCGTCCTCGGGCATGCCGGTGATGTGGTAGGCGTCGGCGCTCATGCCGTAGCCGATGATCTCGGCGAGGATCTTGGCCCCGCGGGCCTTCGCGTGCTCCAGCTCCTCGAGGATCAGGATGCCGGAGCCTTCCCCGACGACGAATCCGTCGCGGTCGTGGTCGAAGGGACGGCAGGCGTGAGCGGGATCGTCATTGCGCGTGGAGAGCGCGCGCATGGCGGCGAATCCGCCAACGCCCATGGGGGTGATGGCGGCCTCGGAGCCGCCGGCAATCATCACGTCGGCATCGCCGCGCTCGATGATGCGGTAAGCGTCGCCAATGGAGTGGGCGCTGGTGGTGCAGGCGGTGGCAGTGGCCTCATTGGGACCTTTGGCCCCGTAGCGGATGCTCACCTGGCCGGCAGCAAGATTGATGATGGCGGCGGGAATAAAAAAGGGCGAGATCTTGCGCGGGCCGCCATTGAGGTAGTTGCTGTGCTCGCGCTCGATGATGTCGAATCCGCCGATGCCGGAGCCGATGAAGACCCCGACGCGCTCGCTGTTCTCGGGGGTGATCTTAAGGCCGGAGCTCTCCATAGCTTCATGGGTGGCGGCGAGAGCGAGGTGGATGAAGCGCGCCATTTTGCGCGCTTCCTTTTTGTCGACGAACTGCAGAGGATCGAAGTGCTTGACCTCGGCAGCGAAGGTAACGGGAAAGCCGGTGGTGTCGAAGCTGGTGATGGTGGCCATGCCACTTTGGCCGGCCAGCAGGTTGTTCCAGACTTCGGGGGCGGTGTTGCCGACGCCGAGACCAGGCCGAGTCCGGTGACAACGACGCGTCGTTGCAAGATTACTTGCCGCCTTTCGCGTTCTTATCGATGTAGTCGATGGCGTCCTTGACGGTCTTGATCTTCTCGGCGTCTTCGTCGGGAATCTCCAGGTCGAAGGCTTCTTCGAACTGCATGACGAGCTCGACGACGTCGAGCGAGTCAGCGCCGAGATCTTCCTGGAAGGAAGCGGCGGGCGTGACTTCGGCCTCATCCACCTGGAGCTGTTCGACGATGATCTGTTTGACCTTATCTTCCACACCTGATGCCATGCGTCTCTCCTGTGTACCGCAGTTGACGTTGATGCTGAAAACCGGAGGGGGGGATGGTAGCCTCCGCACGCAGGCGCCGAGGGTCGGTGAGGACACACCGCACCTCTGCTCCGAAATTCCCAGTCTACTGACGCCTCTATGCAGTGTAAAGCCAGAGGAACCAATGGTTACAGGCTTGGTGCGGGGAGGCCTCAAAGGCGGGACTCTGAGGTGGATTTTACCGGGCGTATATTCGAGCCATGTTGGCGAGTTTTGGGATCGGGTTGGTGGCATTTGTGGCTGGCGCCGTGGCGGTGTGGGCGGTGTTGGCGGGACGCAATGCAGAGGCGCGGGCGTCGATCGCACGCCTGGAGGAGATGGCGCGGCAGCTGACCGGGCAGGTTGGCGACCGGCAAGCAGCGCTGGAGCGGGCCGCAGCCGAGATGGAGCAGAGCCGGCGTCAGGCAGAAGCAGCGCGGATTGAAGCCGCGGAGCTGCGGACGGGCCTCGAGAAGGAGAAGAGCGGGGCAGAGGAGAAACTTGCGGTGCTGCAACAGGCGCGGGAGGAGTTGTCGAACCAGTTCAAGGCGCTGGCCAACGAGATTCTCGAACAGAAAACGAAGACATTCACGGAGCAGAACCAGACGAATCTCGCTCAGGTGCTGACGCCGATCCGGGAGAAATTCGGGGAATTTCAGCTGAAGGTGGAGAGCCTTGAGAAGGAGGGGATTACCGGCCGAACGGAACTGAAGACGCAGATCGAGCAGCTGAGAACCTTGAACGAGCGGCTTTCGGCGGATGCGGCGAACCTGGTGACGGCGCTCAAAGGATCGTCGAAAACGCAGGGCGATTGGGGCGAGTTGGTACTGGAGAAGCTGCTGGAGTCGGCGGGACTTCGGCGGAATGTGGAATACCGGGTGCAGAGCACGTTCGGGCGCGAGGAGGGCGGGAACGCGCGGCTCGACGTGATCCTGGATTTGCCCGAGGACCGGCATCTGGTGATCGACTCCAAAATGTCGCTGAACGCATACACGGATTACTGCAACACAGAGGGCGAAGAGGCGCGCAAACAGGCCCTTCGGCAACATCTGCAATCGGTACGCGCTCACCTGAAGGAGCTTTCGGCAAGGGAATATCAGGATTTGTATGGGCTGCAATCCCTGGATTTCGTGCTGATGTTCGTGCCGGTGGAACCGGCGTTCATGGTGGCGATCGCGAATGACAGCCGTTTGTGGCAGGACGCTTACGACAAGAATGTGCTGCTGGTGAGCCCGAGCAGCCTGCTGTGCGTGGTGCGAACGGTTGCCCAAATGTGGCGCCAGGAGCGACAGAGCCGGAACGTGGAGGAAATTGCGAAGCGGGGCCGCATTCTCTACGACAAGTTTGTCGGCTTCACCGAAGACATCCAGAAGATCGGGCGCAAGCTGGGCGATGCGCGCGAGGCGTACGAAGCCGCATATAACAAGCTGACCCGCGCGGACGGCAACCTGATATCGCAGGCGCAAAAGTTGGTGAAGCTGGGGGTGAAGCCCAACAAGAACCTGCCGCAGCCGCTGCTGGATCAGGCGACGGAAGGGGAAGAGATGCTGGAGTTGGCCGCCATGAGTGAGGAGCCGGGAGAGGACAGCTGATCAGGCCTTTTTGCGGTCCGGGCTTTTTTCCTCGGTGTAGGACCCCGTAGCATGTTGGCCGGCGGATGTCTCCGGGTGCTGCTCGCTCTGATGGCCCGCCGTTCCCGCGCCGCCGGATTCCTGGTGGCGTCCGACATTCAGGTCTAAAGCGTTCTTCTGTGCATCGCTGTTGCCGTTCACTTTAGGATCCTCCGGCTCTACCGGGGTAACGCTGGTCTGCGGCTGCCGGGCCTGTGCCGAGTCGTTAGGGTCGGTTTTCTCAGGAGTGAAACGTGTATGAGAGCCGGGCTGCGCTTGCGCTTTTTCTGAAGGAGATTGCGGCATGGGAGCACCTGGGTCGGGAAATGCCCGACGCAGGTTTTGATGCAGGCCGGTCCGTATCAGGACGAAGCAAAGGCGGGACGGAGGCGCGCCCAGGTGACAGAGAGGTCTTCGGGGAGGATGCGGGTTTCGCCAATGGTGGTGAGGAAGTTGGTGTCGCCCGTCCAGCGAGGCAGGGCATGGAGATGAAGGTGTCCGGCGACGCCGGCGCCGGCGGATCGGCCAAGGTTGAGGCCGATGTTGAAGCCGTCGGGGCGGTAGGCCGCGGAAAGAATCGTCTCGGCGCGCTGGGCAAGGTCCATCATTTCGTGAGTCGTGGTGCGATCGACCGCCGCCAGAGAACTCTCGTGCTGGTAGGGGACGACCATGAGGTGACCAGAGGTGTAGGGGAATCGGTTGAGGCAGACAAAATTATGGGGTGCTCGATACAGGATGCCGGCGTCGCGTTCCGCCTGTTCGCGGGGCATGCCGTGCTCGATGGCGTAGTCGGCGGCGCCGATCATGTTGCAGAAGACACAGCCGGTATCGCCGGGCCATGCGCTGAGTTCTTCGGGATTCCCTGGCGTCTCTTTTTATCGACTTCGGAGACGTAGGTGTAGCGCCAGGGAGTGAAGAGGAAGTCCACGGGGCCATTGTAAGGGAGCCTGTGACCCGCAGGTTTGCTGCGGGATTAACGGTCCTGCGGAATGCGGGCTGAAGCGCCGCCCTGCATGGCCTGCACCTTGCTGTGGCGAATGGAATAGCCGAAATAAATGAACAGGCCGACGATCAGCCAGCTGAAGAATCCGATCTTCGCGGGGGTGTCCGAGGAGACCATCAGAGACAGGGAGATGATCATGCCGAGGATGGGGACGAGCGGCACCCAGGGGGTGCGGAAGGGACGGGGAACGTTCGGCTGCTTCTTACGCATGACCCAGACGCCAAGGCAGACGATGGTGAAGGCGAGCAGAGTGCCGAGGCTGACGAGCTCGCCAAGGAAATTGATGTTGAAGAAGGCGGCAAGGAAGGCAACGAGGACGCCGACGGCCATCGTGACCAGCCAGGGCGTGCGGAAGCGCGGGTGGATATTGCCGACCCAGTGGGGCAGTAGTCCATCGTGGGACATGGTGTAGAGGACGCGGGTCTGACCGAGGATCATGACCAGCATGACAGAGGCGAGGCCGGCGATGGCTCCGAGATCGATGAGGCATACGCCCCAGGTAGCTCCGATGGCAGCAGCGCCGTCGGCGACGGGTGCCGGAGTGTTGAGGCTGGTGTAGGGCTTGAGGCCGGTGAGGAGCCCGCTGACGATGATGTAGAGGATGGTGCAGATGACCAGCGAGCCGAGGATGCCCAGGGGCAGGTCCTTTTGCGGATTGCGGGCTTCCTGAGCGGCGGTGGATACGGCGTCAAATCCGATGTAGGCAAAGAAAACAACGCTGCCGCCGCGCATGATGCCGGACCAGCCGTACTCTCCGAAGTGCCCGAGATTCTTCGGGATGAAGGGGTGCCAGTTGGCCATCATGTGATGCCAGTGGCCGAAGGCAAAGATCGTCGCGATACCGATGAAGAAGATCACGACGGACACTTTGATCATGACGGCGGCACTGTTGAAATTGGCGGATTCCTTCACGCCGACAACGAGGATCGTGGTGACGACAATGATCGCGCAAAGCGCAAAGATGTCGACCCGGGCAGAGAAGGGGTGTCCGAAGAGCGTGATCGCCAGGGACGGAGTGGGATTGAAAGGGACATGCACGCCGAAATAGCCGAGCAGGGAGGTGACGTAGCCGCTCCAGCCGACAGCGACGGTGGCCGCGCCGAAAGCGTATTCGAGGCACAACGCCCATCCGATGATCCAGGCCGTAAGTTCGCCCAGTGTGGTGTAGCCGTAGGTATAGGCGGAACCGGCGATGGGGATCATGGAGGCGAATTCGGCGTAGCAGAGGCCCGCAAAGACGCAGCCAACTCCGGCAACGACGAAAGAGAGAACGATAGCGGGGCCGGCGAACTGGGCGGCGGCGGTACCGGTCAGTACGAAAATGCCCGCGCCGATAATGGCGCCAATCCCGAGAGTGATGAGGTTGATGGGTCCGAGTGAACGCCTGAGGGTATGCTCGCCTTCGGCGCGCGCCTCTTCGTGGCAGAGGGAAAGGGGCTTGGTTGCGGAAAGCTTAGCCATTCTCGGCTGTTCCTCCAGAGATATCCCCGGCGGCGTTCGCGGGAAGGGACGACGACGCAGAAGAGGTCCTGCGGGACCACACGGCGAAGACTGGCACACCGAGGAGCACGATCACCAGGCCGGGCCATGTGTATTGGGGTTTATAGCGCAATAGTACGACACAAATCCACGCGGCCATCACTATATACACGGCGGGGAGCACGGGATAGCCGAGAGCGCGGTAAGGGCGTTCGGCGTTGGGCCGCTTGGCGCGCAGCACAAAGAGGCTGGCAATCGTGAGGATGTAGAAGATGAGCTCGGTGCAGATGATGTAGTCGAGGAGCTGCGAGTAGGAGCCGGAGAGGCAGAGCACGCAGGTCCACAGAGCCTGCACGATGAGAGCGGCGACAGGGGTGTGCCAACGCGGGTGCAGGCGGCCGGCGGCCTTGAAGAAGAGGCCATCGCGACTCATGGCGTAGTAGACGCGGGCGCCGGCGAGCGTGAGGCCGTTGGCGCAGCCGAAGGTGGAGATGAGGATGGCGGCAGCCATCAGATACGCACCGGCCCGGTGGAAAATCATTTGGAGCGCGGCGGTGGCGACGCGGTCGTCGCTGGCGTACTGGATGCCACGGGCGGTGATGGTCGCCCCGTGCGGGTCGCCGTGGAGGGGAAGCGCCAGCAGGTAGGCGAAATTCGACAGGATGTAGAGCAGCAGAACGACACCCGTGCCGAGCACGAGCGACAGGGGCAGATTGCGCCGGGGGTTTTTAACCTCGCCGGCGGTATAGGTGACGTTGTTCCATGCATCGGCGGAGAAGAGAGAGCCTGTTTGGACGACGGCAAGAATAGTCAGCAGGCCGACCATGGCGATGGGGCCGCCGACGCCAATCTGGAGAGGATGGAGGGCGTGCCAGCCGGCGTTGTGCCAGAAGTTCGCGCCAAAGTTGGCGCGGATCGCAGCGGTATTGCTGCCGAGGAGGAGCCCGAAGGCGACCAGGCCGAGAAGGGCGGCGGTTTTGGCAGTGGTAAAGACGTTCTGGATGAGCGCGCCGAGTCTCACGCCGAATAGGTTGACGACGGCGAGAAGCAGGATGATCACCACTCCTGCGAGGTTGGCGGTGTTGAGGCCGATGTCCATATTGCCGAGGACCATGGGGCCGACGCGCCAGGCGGGGACATGGGCGATATGCCAGATCCAGTTCGACGATGAGACAGACGGGAAGAAGACGCCGAGAAATTTGCCGAAAGCGACGGCAACAGCGGCGATGGTGCCGGTCTGAATAACGAGGAAGAGGGTCCATCCGAAAAGAAAGCCCCAGATGCGGCCGAGGGCTTCGCGGAGATAGATGTACTGACCGCCGGCTTTGGGCATCATGGCGGCAAGCTCGCCATAGCTCAGGGCGCCGATGATGGTCATGACGGACGTGACGAGCCAGGCACCGATGAGGAGGGCAGGCGAGCCGACGTCGCGCCCGATCTCAGCCGGCACGATGAAGATGCCGGAACCAATCATGGACCCGACGACGATGGCGGTGGCGCTGAAGAGGCCAAGGGTGGGAACGAGTCCCGGCCGCGTCGGAGCGGCATCGGGCAAGCGATTCTGGGGCGACGCTGGGGCGGGACGGGAACTCACGTGTCTAACAGTTCTACTTGAAAAGAGCTTCACTTGGAAATGGCAAGAAATGCCTTCACCGCCTGTGCAGGGGACTGGCTCGAGCCGAAGACAGCGCTGATGACGGCGAGGGAGTCGGCGCCCGCGGCAAGAACCGCGTTCGCGTTGTCCAGGGAAATGCCGCCGATGGCGATGAGTGGCTTGCGCGTGAGAGCACGGGCGCGGCGCACTCCTTCGAGACCGACGACGGGATCGGTGTCGGATTTGGAAGTGGTGGCGAAGACTGGGCCAATCGCGATGGAATCGACGGGTTCGCGGTCGGCTGCGAGGACTTCCTCCGCCGTATTTGTGGAAAGACCAATGTATACGTGGGGGCCAAGGAGGGTACGGACCTGAGCAGGCGGCATATCACTTTGGCCGACGTGAACACCGGCAGCGCCCGCGGCCGGGACGAGCGCGGCCCGGTCGTTGAGGATGAGGCGGATTGAAGGAGCGGATTCGCGGATGACGAGGGAATCTTCCAGGAAAATGGGGTCCGGGTCGCGCTTGTTGCGGTACTGCAGCAGGGTAACGCCGGCGGCTTCGAGGTCGTGGGCGATGCGCTGGAGGAGTGTGCGGCGGGCGGCCGATCCCGGCGACACGTCGCGGAGGACAAAGTCGGCGTCGAGAATGGGATAGAGGACGGGGAAGCTTCCGTCGGAAAAGAGTTTTGCCGCCTTCGGGTGGATTTCGGTCATTGCCCCATTGTGGCGGATGGCGGGGCGCAATCAAAGGAAAGGCCATCTCCAGGCCGGGTCGCAACGAATCGATCACAAACTGGGGGTTTTCAGCAGATTGACAACCTTTGAACCGGAACCGTGTCAGCCAAGGGGTACCTGGAGTTTTCACGTCTTTTCGGGGGAATGCGGCCTAAAATAGTTACTGGTATGGCAATCCGTTCGTTTCGACCCCTCTTTGCGGTAGTGGTGTGCGCGGCTTCAGCTGTGTCAGCGCTGGCCGATGCGGCTCCGTTCGATTTGACCGGTCCGAAGCTGGAAGTGAAGGTGACGCGGGCGGGCACGACGCTGCCGATTGCGGAGGTCCCCAATTTGGCGGCCGGAGACCGCCTATGGATCCGGGCCGATCTGCCTCCGGGGCAGGCCGCACATTATCTTTTGGTGGCAGCGTTTCTGCGTGGATCGACGAACCCGCCGCCGGAGAACTGGTTCTTCCGGCAGGAGACTTGGGACCGAAAAGAGGAAGGCAAGCCTCTGACCGTGACCGTGCCACAGGGTGCGCAGCAGATGGTGGTGTTTCTGGCGCCCGAGACGGGCGGAGATTACAAGACCCTGGTGAGTGCAGTGCGAGGCCGACCGGGCTCATTTGTGCGGGCGTCGCAGGATCTGAACCAGGCGATGCTGGACCGATCGCGGCTGGATACGTATTTGTCGGCGGTGCGGCTGCTGAGCAATGAAGATCCCACGAAGTTGAAAGACGCGGCGCCGATGCTGGCACGCAGCCTGGGAATGAAGGTCGATGACAAGTGCCTGGATCGGATTCCGGAGTTGCAGGCCTCATGCCTGACCCAGGGGCAGGATGCGATGATCCTGAGCGACGGGCACAGCGCGTCGATTGTGGAGGCGCTGACCTCGGGAGCGGCAGGCGATTTGGCCGCGCAGCTGAGTTACACGCCACAGGCGAGCTATGGCTATTACAGTCCGTATGTCGGATCAGTGATGGACATGGCACGGATCCTGGACACGTTCCACACGGCGCAGTACCAGTACATTCCGGCTCTGGCTACGGAGAGCGGCGCTCAGATGTCGCTGATGCTGAACACGCCGCCCTCGTTCCACAACCCGAAGTCAGTGCTGGTGACCGCGCTGCCCGCAGTGGAAGCAGCCCAGCCGCCGCCGCTGCATCCGGTGGATTCGAAACAGAACTACTGTGCGGAAAAGAACTCGCTGGTGCTGGCGGTGGACGGGGCGCCGCTGGTGTTCTCCACGGGTTACGCACATGAGATGACGCTGCGGCTGAAAACGAAGAGCGGCAAGACGGTGGATGAGGTCGTGCAGCCGGACGCGGAAAAGGGCGGCCTGGTGCTGGAGGCGAAGGACCTGAGCGCGGGTGACTTTCCGAGTGTGATCGATGCATCGCTCCATGGGTATTGGGGATTTGAGAAGTACGATGGCCCCGCGTTCCGGCTGCAGAATACGCACGCGCAGCACTGGCAACTGGCGTCGACCGATCGGGAGGCACTGATCGTAGGGCGCGAAGACACGATTCATCTCACTGCCGACGACGCGAGTTGTGTGGACACGATCCTGGTGAAGGATTCGGCGGGTAAAGAGTTGAAGGCGGACTGGACCGCGACTAGCCCGGACCAGGTAGCCGTGAAAGTACCGCTGAAGGAGACTCATCCCGGACCGCTGGAACTGGAAGTGAAGCAGTTCGGCACGGTGACAGCGCAGACCATTCCGCTGCGTGCCTTTGCACAGGCGGGACATCTGGACAGTTTCAATTTGCACGCGGGGGATGCGCAGGGCGTCCTGAAGGGCAGTCAACTGGAAGACGTTGCCAGCCTGACGCTGAAGGGCGTGACTTTCCAGCCGGGGAAGATTGATCCCACGATGGGCAGCGACGAATTACCCATGGTAGCCAAAGACACGAAGGCGGCCGCAACGCTGAAGCAGGGCGAGACGGGTAAGGCGGAGGTGTCACTGACCGATGGCCGGATGTTCCCGGTGAGTGTGGCAGTGGGCGCGCCGCGACCGGGGGTGGAACTGATCGGCAAGAGTGTGCAGACATCGGCTTCCAGCGCGGGCAGCAATATCCAGCTGGCCAATCAGGATGAATTGCCGCAGGATGCGAAACTGCGATTCTCGGTGCGGGCGCAGTCCCCGGCCACATTCTCTCGGAATGAAAAGATCGAAGTGGCAACCGGAGACGAGTCTTTCTCGACGACACTGAGCCTGGACAATGGTGGGATGACCTTGGAGAACTCGAAGGTGGCCGTGGCAACGCTCGATCCGGCAAAGGCGTTCGGCGCTTCGGCGTTCGGGCCGCTGAAGTTCCGGGTCGTCGAGAGTGGAGCAGAAGGAGACTGGGAATCCCTGGCCACGCTGGTGCGGCTGCCGGAACTGCGCGATCTGAAGTGCCCGGCTGATGATGCGGAACAGTGCCGGCTGAGCGGTTCGAATCTGTTCCTTGTCGATTCGGTGGCGAGCGATCCGGGGTTTGCGCATCCGGTGCAGGTGCCGGATGGATTTCCCGGATATGTGCTGCCGGTGCCGCGGCCCGAGAGCGGACAGCTATATCTGAAGCTGCGGGACGATCCGAGCGTCGTGAACGAGGTCATGCTGGCGGCGGAAAAGCTGCCACCGCCGCCGGGCGAAGCGGACCGGCACGGGACTCGGGCCGAATATCACGCGGGTGAAGTGCCGCCAGCACCGGGTGCGACCGGGCAGGCAGGGTCGGCGAGCCCTGGCGTGGCTCCGCTGAAGACTGCGCCGGCAAAGGGGACACAGCCGCCTGCGGCGAATCCAGCGCAGCCGCCGTCCTCGGATACGACGAATCAGCCAGGCGAAGCAGGGAAGCCAACCCAGACCACGCCAAAGAGTGGAAATAGGCCGCAAAACCAGCCGCAGGACCAGACAAATCCGCAGGGTGGAACAGCGCCGCAACCAACCAGTGCACCGCAGAACGGTGAATCGCAGCAGTCCTCCGGCGTATCCGGCGCGGCATCGCAGCCACAGGCTGCCCCCTCAAAGTCGGAAGCCGTATCGTCCCACGGGACGGGAGCTTCGACCCAGAACGGCAACTGACGAAGGCTGCTCTCCGGGTCGGAAACCCAGTGGCGTGCCCGCCTTGCCTCAGCACGGATGGGTCTTGCTGCAGAGAGGGCACGTCAGACACTAGAGAACATGCCGTAACGTGGTTGATCGGAGAAAACCGATGCGAATAGGGTTGTTGGCTGTTTCTGTTACCTGCCTTGCAATTTCCGCGGCCGCGCAAATGCCCATGCCGACACCGAAGGTGCCTATGCCGGAGGCGGCAGCTCCATCATCCGGACCCATCACTCTGAACGTAGTGGTAACGGACAAGGCCGGACATCCGATTCGCGGCCTGCAGAAAAGCGACTTTACGCTTTTGGATGATCGCCAGCCCACAGAAATTCGCTCGTTTGAGGCGAATGACGCATCGGCGCCCAATGCACCGCCAGTGGGCGTTTTTTTTGTGATCGACGAGGTGAATACGGGCTTCGATTCTGTGAGTATCGAGCGGGAGCAGATTGAAAGTTTCCTGCGCCGCAACGGTGGTCATCTTCCCGTGCCGATGGCAATTTTTGTGCTTTCCGATGACGGGCTGACTCAGTTGACATCGGTCTCAACCGATGGGAACTCTCTGGCCGATGTGTTGCATAAGAAGAACGGCGAATTGCGTGCTTTGGGGCGCGCGGGTGGTTTCTACGGCGGCGCGGACCGCTTCGATATTTCGCTGCATGGCCTCAGCACCCTGTCTAACTATCTGGCTCGGGCACGGGGCAGAAAGCTGGTGGTATGGATCAGTCCGGGATGGTGGACGTTCGATAATCCCAATGTGATCGTCAGCGATAAGCAGCAGAGGACCTTTTTCAGCATGGGAGTTGCCTATTACGCTGCGATGCAGAACGCAGGTATAACTCTCTATGCGGTCGACCCTCGAGGAACGAACGATGCCGGCAGTCTGAACCAGTTTATCTGGCAGAGTTATCTGAAACCGGTGAAGCGGCCGAACCAGGCACAGCCGGGCGATTTGGCCCTGCAGGTGATCGCGCAGCACAGCGGCGGTCGCGTCCTTCTCGGCAGCAACGATGTGGCGGGCGAAATCGCGACGTGTACAGACGACGCATCCGCCTGGTATACGATTACGTTCGATCCATCGCGGGCCGATAAGGCTGATACCTGGCACGACCTGCAGGTAAAGGTCGACAGACCGGTCGTGACCATCCGGACGCAAAACGGTTACTATGCTCAGCCGCAAACCTCGGGGAATGCGCTGCAACCCTGATCGAGGGACAGATTCCGCATGATCGAAGGCCGTCGCAGTGGCACCGCGGAGCGCGTAGCCATGCGGCGTGCTGCGCATCAGCTCTGGGACGAGCCCGTCCTGTTCCAGGATCCGCTGGCATGGGCCATCCTGAGTGGGGAGGCGCGAGATCGCATCCGAGCGGGCATCGAAGAGGAGAACCAGAATCCGTGGGCGCGAGGACTGCGCGCGTTCGTCGCGGTCCGCAGCCGATTTGCGGAAGAGGAAGTAGGGCGAGCGGTCGCCCGTGGAGTGGGGCAAATGGTGGTATTGGGCGCAGGTCTTGACACCTTTGCCTACAGGAATCCGCATACCGGGTTAAAAGTGTTCGAGGTGGATCATCCGGCGACGCAGGCCTGGAAACGGGAGCGCCTTCGGGAGGGCGGCATCGAGATTCCGGAGTCGGTTCGGTTTGCGCCTGTGGATTTCGAGCGGGATACGCTGGCCCATGGTCTTGCAGCTGCGGGTTTCCGCGAGGATGAGCCGGCGTTCTTCTCATGGCTGGGTGTGGTGCCCTATTTGACGCGGGACGCCGCGCTCGCCACCCTGAAATTTATTGCCGGGCTCCCGCAGGGCAGCGGAGTGTTGTTCGACTACACGATTCCACGCGAGCGCATGTCGGAGATAGAGCAGATGGCGTTCGATCGGCTCGCCGAGCGGGTGGCACGGGCGGGTGAGCCATTTCGGTTGTTTTTCGACCCCGAGCAACTCGCCCGGGACCTGCAGGTTATGGGCTTCTCGGAGATTGAAGACCTGGACGGAGCGGCGATTCGAGAGAGGTGGCTTCCCCACCTGTCTCAGGAGCAACGCCTGCACGGGCGAGCGGGTCGGCTGCTGTGCGCCCTGGTGTAAGGGCAGCCACAGGGAACGGAGCAGACTCGGTCTGGACTCTGCGCGGCGCCCGCAAGCGGCGGTTACATGTTGGTGTGCCCGGCGCGCATCTCCTCATTGAAGGTGGGACGGGTCACTGCGAGGGCAGACGCAAGTCTGGCGTGGTACTCCTCGGAGCGGCCGAGCAGCGCGGGCGCGGCAGAGGCGTACTCGCCGTCCAGCACGAGCATTCCCTGGCCGCTCAGATCGGAGGCCATTCGGGAGAGCTCGTCGGAGGTGGTGTTGAGGTATTGAGCATCGCGCGGGTCGGCGATCCAGACGGAGTGGTTTCCGCCCAGTACGCCGGAGAGCCAGTACACCTTGAGCGCGAGAAAGTCCATGCGACTGCGGTCATCGGTATCGGTGAAGAAGAATTTCTTCTGCCAGCGGCTGTAATAACGGGTGGTGACCGGGACGGGCTGGCGGTTGCCGCTCTTGAGGAGTTCAAGCTGACCACGGTCAAGTGTCTTACGGACGGCGTTGTAAATGAAGGTCTCGGCGTAAGGCTGTTCAGGGGCGGGAACAATTTCCGCAAACGTGACGGTCATGCTGGCAGAGACCAGCGCGTGCAGGGGCGACTTTGTGCCGTCTTCGAGATGAACGGTGCCGTGAACGATAAACGTATCGGCGCCGGAGGTGGATCGGTGAAAGGGCCATGCGAACTGGCTAAAGCTGATGGGAAGCCCGGCGAGGGTGACGTAAGCGTCGGGGCGAGGGTTCCGGAGGCGCTGAGCTGCTTCGCGCAGATGGGTGGTCATCTCCGGCAACAACTCGGGCTTGTGGAAATCAAAAGCTTCGCTTAGTTCCAACAACAGGGAGCGCTCAAGGGGCGCATCGGGCGAAGAGGCCAGGCGAAAGCGGCTGGTCGGGTGGCCGTTGAAGTCCGCTCCCGCGTCAACTGAGAGGACGATGAGGCCTGCTTGGTGTGCGGCCTTGCGGAGCGTGGCGGTCAGATTGGTTTCAACAGGGGTGGTCATAAGAAGTTGGAGGTATCAGGCCTGATTGTAGCGGCTGGATCCGGCCCGGCGGAAGGGAAGGGCGGGATATGCTTATAGGCCGAGTGATTGGGATCAGCGGTCAAGGACCGTCGCAGACATTGCAAACTCCTTAAAAAGAGGTAACATAAAGCGCCAGGGATTCGCAGGCTCAAACCCCAAAGCATGCTGGGTCGGCGCGACTTTTCCAGGCGTTCATCGTTCAGTAAGAGAGCCGTTGGTCAGGCCCCGCGGGTAGACAGGAGCTTCTATTGCACAAAACAGGGCGCGCGGTCCTTGCACTATTCACAGCAATCGAACTGACAATCCTGCTGATGGCATTCGCCAAACCGGCCTATGGCTATGTGGATCCGGGTTCGGGCTTGCTGGCTATCCAGGTCGGGGGGTCAATGTTGGCGGGGGCGTTGTTTATGATTCGCTCGAAGATCCGAAAGCTGTTCCGGATCAGGTCAGCTGACACAAAACCGGAATCGGAGCAAAAACTCCCGCCCCAACCGGGAGAGTAAAGCGTGACGGCCCACCCGCCGCTGGAAACATTCCGTGATCCTTCGGGATCGCTCCGTATTGAAGGCGATCGGGTCATACGGCGAGTGCACGCGAATCAGGCGGTGGCAGCGCTCGCATTCCTGCGATCTCCTCTGGCGGCGGAGTGGACCAGGCAAGGCAAGCTCATTGAAACGAACATCGCCGGCAGCGAAGCGGGCGAGTTGATCCTGGAGCACCCACGGGTCTTCTTTCCGTCGTATCCGTGGGAGTGGACGCCATCGGCCTGGATTGCAGCGGCCAGGTTGACGCTTGATCTGTGCGAGGGACTGCTGGAGCACGGGCTGATCTTGAAGGATGCGACACCCCTCAATGTACTGTTCCAGAGGACCCAGCCGGTTTTCGTGGACGTGTTGTCGATCGAAGAGCGCGATCCGGCAAGTCCGCTATGGCTGGCTTATGCGCAGTTTGTGCGGACTTTTCTACTGCCGCTGCTCGCGAATCAGGCCATGGGATGGCCGCTCAGCGCCTCGATCCAAAGACGCGATGGCTATGAGCCGGCGGACCTGGCGCCGTACCTGAGTCAATGGCAGAAATGGCAGACCCCGTTCCGCTCGCTGGTGACATTACCGCTGATGCTGGAGAAGAACGCGCAGCCGGCGGCGCAGAGAGCAACCCGAATTCGACAGACTCCGGAGCTCGCTCTAAGCGTCCTGCGGCGAAACCTGAAAGGGCTGCGGGAGCATCTGCGCAGGCTCAACCAGACGTTGCAAGCTCGCCGCGGCCCATCCCGGTGGAGCAACTACGCAACGGCGGCGGATCACTATAGCGAAAACGACAGAGAGCTCAAGTCCGCCTTCATACGCGAGGCGCTGACGGTCGCGGGTCCGGAGCACGTGCTGGACCTGGGCGCGAATTCGGGAGTGTATTCGCGCATTGCGGCCGAGTGCGGGGCGAGCGTGGTGGCCTGGGATACCGATATCCCGGCGACGGAACAGAACTGGAAGACTGCGCAAGAGGAGCGGCTGCCCCTCTTGCCGCTGCTGGCAAATCCGGCACGACCGACGCCGGCGGTGGGGTGGAGAAATTCGGAGTCATTGACACTGCTGGACCGTGCGCGGGGGCGGTTCGACTGCGTCCTGATGCTGGGCTTCATCCATCACCTGCTGCTGGCGGAACAGATTCCTTTGGACGAAATTGCCGGACTGCTGCGGGAATTGACGACACGCTGGGCGTTAGTGGAGTGGGTTCCGGCGACGGATCCACGATTTGTCGATCTGTTGCGAGGCCGCGATTTCTTGTACGGCCATCTGGACGAAATGGCTTTCCTGAACGCAGCAGCACAACATTTTGCGGTTGCGCGGCGCGAGGCGCTGCCCAACGGACGGGTTCTGTTTTTGCTGCAGGGTCGATAGAGATACTCCGGACTCAGGGACATCCCCCGGTGGGAGTGCGCTATTTCAAGTTCACAGAGAGAAAAAGACGGCGCGGTTGCGCTGGTGAGCCGCGGGGAGGCCGATCCACAGCAGCCCTGGCCGCAAGGGCGGCAGTGGCTGGAGTCGGCCGGAGCTGCCATTCTGGTGGCCTTGCCACTTCTGTGGCTGCATCTGACTCCCGACCGGCAGACGCACTACCACGAGTTGTTACCGATGAATACGGTCTATCAGGGGCTGCTGATCGATTTTGTGGCGGTGGCCCTGATTTGCCGTCTGACTTTTTGGCTGCTTGCGCGATGGGATCCCACAAGTCGAACTCTGGTTTGGCCGTTCGTGACCGCGCTGCTGGTGGTGCGGCTCTTCCGTGGGCTGGTGATCGCGACCTGGATCTCGCCGCGGGCGATGCATGCGGGAGCCATCTTTCTGATCGTCACAGGAGCCCTGGTCCTGTTGTGGCTGGTGCGGCGATCCTGGTATCGCACAACGGTGCAAGTCGTGCGCTGGACCCTGGTGTTGTTGGGATTCTCGATTTTCTGGCTGCTCCCGGAATTGGCGGTGATGGCGTTCCAGGGGGAACCACATGAGAACGCCGGTTTCTCGAAGCCGGTGAATGTACAACCGCAGCAGCGCATCGTCTGGCTGCTTTTCGACGAGGCTTCTTACGATCAACTCTTCGATCACCGGCAGCCGGGGCTGGAGTTTCCGCATTTCGATGCGCTGGCGCGGACCAGCGTGAACTTTTCTGACGTGCAGCCGGCAGGTTATTTCACCGAGCAAGTGATTCCGTCCCTGCTGCAGGGCGAGATCGTTACTCAGGAGAAGAGCGATCTGAAAGGGCGCCTCTTCATGAAGACGGAAGAGAACCGGCACTGGCGACTGTATCCGGACGAGCAAACGCTGTTTGGCGACGCGCAGCGAGAAGGCTGGCCGACAAGTGTGGTGGGTTGGTACAACCCCTACTGCCGAACTTTCGCTCGGGAGCTGGACGACTGCTACTGGACGCTTACGACGCCGCTGCCGGGCCGCTATTGGCCCGATCGCTCTGCGTGGCAGAATGCACTGGCTCCATTGGGGCGTTCGGCGTTTCGACTGTTCGGAATGCAGGCTCCTCGATCGCCCTCGGCGTGGCAGATGCACGTTTACGATTACAACGCCATTCTGGCGCACGCCCAGGCAGAAATCGCCCGAGGCACGATCGGGTTTCTGTTCATTCACTTGCCGGTGCCTCATCCAGGCGGAATTTATAACCGGCGGACGCACCAGATTGGTGTGGACGGCAGCTACCTCGACAACCTGGTTTTGGCAGATGAGACGCTTGGGGAGCTGATGGGAGAGATTCGAGGTTCCAGCCTGGGCGACCGTACGACGGTCATCGTCTCGTCGGATCATTCGTGGCGTATTCGGCTGTGGCGGCCCACAACGGATTGGCGGCCCGAAGATACGCGGGTTTCGGACGGCCGTTTCGATCCTCGACCGGTGCTGATGGTGCACTTTCCCGGAGAGGAGAACGGAGCTTTCGTGGCGCAGCCCTTTCCGCTGATCGATGTGCACGGGATCATCGACCAGATGCTGGCAGGCAGGATGGAGACGACTTCAGAACTGCAGGCGTGGGTGGCGCGACAGGCTGCATCAGGCGCGCGCTGAGAAATAGACCCACACGTGCGGACGCAGGACCAGGGCGAGGAAGATGCCAGCAACGAGGAAGCCCGCGACCCCCTGGGCCCGGTCGTGGAAAGATGCTGATCCGATTGCCGAGGCCGTTGGCGGCGAAGATCGCGCTCGCGAGCAGCATGCCCATCGGCGTCGGCACAGCAGACCGATGCCACAAGCGGCCACGATGGCAGACCTGGAGAAGCAGAGGAATTCAGCGAATCGACCCGGAGGCTCGAAATCAGAATGGATCTGCGGATTCAGCTGCCACAGGCGATCGAGAGCGGTGCCGGGGTTAACGAGCGAAATTCCGGTGGCGAGAACGGTGGGGGCGCCCTCCCAGCAGGAGAATCGCGACGATCGGGACAATGGCAGGTTGCCGCGTCGCCGATCGAGGAGGCATCCTGGACTCCACTCGGCTAGGGGTGAAGGATGCGGGCAGGCCCGCCATCGGACCCGAGTACTTTGATTTTTCGCGCCAGCCCAAGCCAGCCGAGAACGCGGATGCCCCAGTAGTTGAAGTCGAGCTCATACCAGGCCATCCCGTGACTGGCCGAGACGGGATGCGCGTGATGGTTATTGTGCCAGCCTTCGCCACCGGTGAGCAGGGCAACCCACCAGTTATTGCGGGAGTCGTCTCGGGTGGAAAAGCGGCGGCTGCCCCACATATGGGTCGCGGAATTCACCAGCCAGGTGGCGTGCAGGCCGAGAGTGATGCGCAGGAACACGCCCCAGAGGAACCACGACCACCCACCAATAAGAAAGAGACCGATACCGACCGTTGTTAGCGGCACCCAGTGCCAGCGACTGAGCCAGCGGTAAAAGGGGTCTGAAGACAAATCAGGTACGTAACGGGTCAGCAACGGGCTGCGATTGCGGAGTGAGCCGTGAAGAATCCAGCCCATATGCGACCACCATTTGCCGTCGCGGGGCGAGTGGGGGTCGCCGGGGCGGTCGGTGAGCTGGTGATGCATGCGATGGACTGCGACCCAGTAAATGGGTCCGCCCTGGAGCGCGAGTGTCGCGCAAAGAGCCATGGCATATTCCACCCATTTGGGCGTCGCAAAGCCTCGATGGGTGAGCTGCCGGTGATAGCTCATGGCAATGCCCACATTCTGGCCGAGGACCCAGAGCACGGCAAAGACGACCAGAGCGCTCCAGCTGAAGAAGAAGAGAGCGGCAATGGCGCCGAGATGGAAGAGAGTGAGGGTAACGGCGAAAATGAGGTTGAGCTTCGCGGAACGGGACTGGGCGAGCGGGTCGGAGTCAGCGGGGAGCGTCGCGTCGGGGACTTCGGCAAGGGTGGACATGGAACAAGTCTCCAGCATTGAACTTAATGGTAATCCCATCCTGTGGAATGTAAGACTTGCGTAATCCTCTGCCGAGCGGGCCGGGAACGTTATGAACTGGAGATCTCTACCGCCGGAACCGGTTGCGGACGGGGTGCTTCGTCGACGCGGCCGAAGATCATTTTCCCCGAGGCGGTCTGCAGGACCGAGGTCACCGTGATTTCGACCGAGCGGCCGATGAGACGGCGAGCATGATCCACGACGACCATGGTTCCATCATCGAGATATCCAACGCCCTGGTCGTACTCCTTGCCTTCCTTCATGACGAGGATGCGCATCTTTTCTCCGGGGAGGACCACCGGGCGCAGAGAGTTGGCGAGGTCGTTGATGTTGAGGACCGCGACGCCGCGGACCTGAGCGACCTTGTTCAGGTTGAAATCGTTAGTGACGATTTTGGCTTCCAGATTGCGCGCCAGTTCGATCAGCTTGAGGTCCACTTCGCGGATGTGGGGGTAATCCTCCTCGGCGATCTGGACGGTGATTTGCTCATTGCCGCGCATTCGCTGGAGCACGTCAAGTCCCCGACGGCCTCGCTGCCTCTTGGAGGAGTCGGATGAATCGGCGACCATCTGCAACTCGCGCAGGACGAATTCCGGAATGATGAGGGCGCCTTCCAGGAAACCGGTTTCGGCGATATCAGCGATGCGACCATCAATGATGGCGCTGGTGTCGATCACTTTGGTATTGCGCTTGCTTGCGCGCTCTCCTGTAAAGAGGCCTCCCAGCGCCGCCAGATTGAGCAAGTCGCCCTTGCTGGCGCCGACCACCAGGCCGATGTAGGTCATAAGAAGGAGCACCGAGAGTTGGAGCAGACTGCGGCTCCGTCCATCCGGCAGAGCGTTGCGCAGTACCAGCGAGAAAAGGAAGGCTCCTGCGATGCCCAGGAGGCTGCCGATGACCGCACCAAAGAGGCGACGCAGTGTGAGGGCGCGCACCCGCAGCTCGAAGAGAATCATGAGCGCGGCCGCGATGACTCCGCCGCCAGCCGCCACCCATGGCGTGGTACCAAACGGCCGGAAAAACCAGCAGGCAACGCAGAAGACAAGGATAAAAAGAATGCGAACTGCAAATAAATCCATCGAGGCCCCCAACCAGCAAAGCCGGCAAAGCGAAAAGGCCTGCACGGAAAGCAAAGGACGAGCAGCAATGCCGGGCACCCGGAGTATACTCAGTCGCCCAAATGGTGGCAAAGGGCCTTCGGGATCGCGGAAAAAGGACGAATGGGGGATTGACATCCGGCCGGCTCGGCGTAATTCGCGGGCAGGAACCGAACCCAATTGCCGCCGGGCCAGACGGTTTCCTGCCTGCGACTGCGAGCCTTAGTACTTCGGGATCGAAGGATCGATCTCGCTCGACCAGGCTGTGATGCCACCGGCCAGGTTGTGAATCTTCTCAAAACCGTTGCGCGCCAGGAATTCCGCGGCACGCTGGCTGCGGCCACCGGACTTGCACTGGACCACGATCTCCTGTTCGGGATTGAGTTCGGCAACGCGCCTGGGCAGATCGCTGAGTGGGATGAGGTTGCCGCCGATATTGGCTACCTGATATTCCCAGGGCTCGCGGACGTCGAGCACGAAGAGGCTCTCGCCACTGTCGAGGCGTTGCTTGAGTTCCTTCACCGTCATCTGGGGAATGCCATTCTGCATAGGCGCCGCTTTCTGTTCCGGGACAATGCCGCAGAACTGCTGGTAGTCGATCAGCTCGGTCACGCTGGGATGCGTACCGCAGATTGGGCAGTCAGGATTCTTCCGGAGTTTCAGCTCCCGGAAACGCATATCGAGGGAGTTGACGAGCAGGAGCCTGCCGACGAGAGGCTCGCCTTTTCCGAGGATCAGCTTGATCACTTCGGTGGCCTGGATGACCCCTACCAGGCCCGGAAGGATACCGAGCACGCCGCCTTCGGCGCAGGAGGGTACGAGTCCCGGTGGCGGCGGCTCCGGATAGAGGCACCGGTAGCACGGGCCATCCTTGGTTGCGAAGACACTGGCCTGGCCTTCGAAGCGGAAGATCGAGCCATAGGCATTCGGTTTTCCAGTGAGCACACACGCGTCGTTGACGAGATAGCGTGTGGGGAAGTTGTCGGTCCCGTCGGCGACTACGTCATACTGCCGAATGATCTCCAGTGCGTTCTTACTGGTGAGCATCGTTTCGTGCTTGACGATGTTCAGGAACGGATTCAGCGCTTCGAGCTTCTCGGAGGCAGAGTCGAGCTTCGGTCGGCCAACATCTTTGGTGCTGTGAATGATCTGACGCTGAAGATTGCTGGCGTCGACGACGTCGAAATCGACAAGACCAAGAGTACCGATGCCGGCTGCGGCCAGATAGAAGGCTAGGGGGGAGCCGAGCCCACCTGTCCCGATGCAAAGAACTTTGGCGGCCTTTAGCTTTTGCTGGCCTTCCATGCCGACTTCCGGCAGGATCAGGTGGCGCGAATAGCGGGCCATCTCCTCGCTGGATAACGATGGCAAAGCAACGGGTTCGGTCATGATCGCCATGCTGGGGACTCCTTTATTTTAGCGGTTCAGCGTCCGGGACATATCCCAATTTCACACGTGGCACCAGCCCCGCCGGCGATAGAAGGGATGATGGAGAGCGTATCGGATTCCTTGACCTCAGTTTGCTCGCGTGCCGGTAAATAACGCACGTCCTCGTCATTGAGATACAGATTGACAAATGAGCGCAGCGAGCCTTCGGGCGTATAGAGGTGTTTTCGGAACTCCGGATACTGATCGAAGAGGGTGGTAATGGCCTGAGAAACGGTATCGGCTTTGACCGTGACGCTGGGAAGATTGCCGGCAAAGACACGGAGAGAGGCAGGGATATCGATCTTCATGATGATTGGATCCTCACAGGGATTTAGATGAAAGGAAGGAAAAGAAGGTCCGGGCGCGCGGCTAGAGGCACGACAGGCGTCGTGCCAAAGTACAGACCGCGGCGGGCGGGATGGCCCGGAGGAGGCTCATACCTTCTATTGTGCCGCAATTCCTCACAGAATGTCTTCTTTCCCGACGGGTTCCAGGCCTGGGTCGAGTTGCCCCGTGACCTGGATCGTCTCGTCGGCAAAGGACTTGTCATCTTCGGTTGTGCCCGTCAGCAGAAACGAATTTGTCTGCCGGGCGGCGCCTTGGTGCACTGAGGTGATCACGTAGCTGCAGCCGATCCAGTGGGCCTCAGCGAAGTCAGTCGGCGACCATTGTGCCGGGTGATCGGGGTGCGAGTGGTAAAAGCCCACAATTTCCAGGCCGCGTTCGCGGCTGGAACGCTGGATCCGCACCAGTTCCTGGGGCGCAATGTGGTAGCGATTGTGGGCGGAGTCGTTACGTGTGTTGGTGGCGCGGACGGCGTCTTCCACCTCGTTCACCGTCTTGTCCTCCTCCGCGTGGAAACGGCCGAGCAGGACCCCGCAGCACTCATGCGGCCAGGTTTCCTCCCCATGCTGGCGGACCGCGTCGTATACCTGTTGGCTGATCCGCAGCACTATTCCTCCCAGAACCGCTCGCTCAGGTACTTGTCGGCCGCATCGGGAAGAACCGTTACGATGATCGCCTTGTTTCCACGCGCGGTTTCCTCTTCGGCAATTCGCAGCGAGGCGGCGACGGCTGCAGCAGCGGAGATGCCGACCAGCAGCCCTTCGGTGCGGGCCAGTTGTCTGGCGATCGCGTAAGCCGCTTCGGTGGCGACCTCCACATTGCGATCGGCAAGCTCTGCATCGTAAATCGCTGGAACGATGGCCGTGGGCATGTGTTTGAGGCCTTCCAGACCATGAAAGGCCGAATCGGGTTGCATCGAGATGCACTGGATGGTCGGGTCGGCTTCCTTCAGGCGCCGGCTGACACCCATAAACGTGCCGGTAGTGCCGAGGCCTGCGACGAAATGGGTTATGCGGCCCTGGGTTTGGTCGAGGATCTCCTCCGCCGTGCCTGTGTAGTGCGCGCGCCAGTTAGCCGGGTTGCTGTACTGGTCGGCATAGAAATATTGCGGATCCCGCGACAGCTCGCGGGCTTTGCGGATGGCGCCGTCAGAGCTTTCGGCGGGGTCGGTCCACAGGACCTCCGCTCCGTAGGCGTGCAGGATGCGCTTGCGTTCAGGTGAGACGTTGGAAGGCATGCACAGAGTGACGCCGAAATCCAGAGCTGCGCCGAGCATGGCGTAGGCGATGCCGGTGTTTCCGCTGGTCGCGTCCAGTAGACGCTGGCCCGGGCAGAGTCGCTCCTGCCGCAGCGCTTCGAGAACGATGGCTGCCGCGGCGCGATCTTTGACTGAGCCGCCGGGATTCATCCATTCCGCCTTAGCCAGGATCTGAACGCCCGGCAGCGCCGCCGCGATGCGTTCCAGACGCAGCAGGGGAGTGTTGCCGATCCGCTCCAGGAGCGTTGTGCCGGGCAGGCGGTTACTGGTTGTGGCAAGTGAAGCCATGCGTTACCGATGGTGCCTGCGTCCGTTGCGGTGCGGAATGCCTTGTGCGACCCTGAAAACAGGGCAGGAGCACTACAGTCAGTGTAGCGGCTGCCCGAACACCGCAGAAAGGCCATTCATGCTCAAGAAGCCGTACCGCCGCACATGGGATGATATGTTCGGCGAACTCCGCCGTCTTCAATTCGATGTTGAGGACCTGCCGGGAGTCGCAAATCAGCGGCGTATCAGTAAATACGGGTGCGCCATAGTGCTTGAAAAGGCGAACAACGAAGCGGGAATGAGCATGGCAGTCCGGCCAGGGCCGGTAATTGGCGGGGAGATTGCGCATCTGGTGGATCGAGGGTTCCAGAAGTTCTTTCTCACCAGCAAGGCGGAGTTTCCGGCAACGGCGGAGCGGCTGCATACATTGCACCGGTTTGTGGAGGAGCTGAAAGAGGTCGCGGGCTCGATCACCCTCTACAACGAGGCGCTGGGGACGGTGAGCGATGCTTACCTCTACGACCGGGTGAAAGGGCGCGATTTGCCCAAAAGCCAGCGACCCACCCCGGCGTGGGATCCTCCGCAACTGCGGGCTGAGCCCCGCAGGCGATAAAAAGCGCCAAGCCGATCGAACGGCAATCGCCTGGACCGCGTCTATGCAGACATGCGAATCCGCGTCCGGTTGGGATTAGTAGTCGCACCCCTGTTTCTGGTGGCAACATTTGCCCTGGGCCAGCAGCCAGGTTCCCCGGCCGCGGCGTCCCAGGCGGTCGGCCCGAAAGGCGCCATCGCCATGCCGGCCGACCGCGCAGACGATTCCTATGCCATCTATTCCATGCTCATGCCGGGTACCACGCTCGCGCCGATGAATGCTCAGCAGGACACTTGGGCGATCGCGGAAGAAACAGTCAACGACACCGACCGCAATCCGGCAGTTCCGCCGCAGGGCCAGCTGAAGCCTCCGCCCGAAAACCCGACCGGATTTGCCGAAGCAGTGGGGGACTATCAAAGCCATAAGGCAGTACGCGTACAACTCACGAAACCGAGCTTCCACATCAGCCACGCGTTTACGCTGCTGAAGCCTGAGGCAGTGGCAACGGCGCGTGCCTCGGGGAGCGGAGGCATCACGTTCTTCAGCATGGTGTATTTCGACACAAAGCACCGCGCGGCGCTGGTTTACATGAACGAGTGGTGCGCGAACCTGTGCGCTGCGGGAAGCTGGATCTATCTGGAGAAACACGGCCGTCAATGGGTGCGGCGCTCCGGCGTTGTGGTGCCAGGGGCGTAGTCGATGCGGCGGACTACTTGTTACGTGCGCGCTCGCGCTGCAATTCGCGCCAAAGTTCGCTTTTGGAGACACCCCGCTCGCGTGCGATGCGCTTGAGAGCGTCTTTTTCTGAGAGGTGTTCAGATCTCTCGAGTTCTGCCAGTCGCGTCAGAAGGCTCGTGCCCGGTTGTGCCGCCGCAGGCTTGGCCGCAGGGCGCTTCAAGCACCACAACCATCTCGCCCCGCGGGAGCCGCGCTCTGCGATCTGCCTTCGAACATCGGCGACCGTTCCCGGAGGAACTCCTCGTGGATTTTCGTTAGTTCCCGTGCCAGCACCACACGGCACGCTTCTCCCCAGATTGCCTGGACATCGCCAAGCATCTCAGCGATGCGGTGGGGCGCTTCGTAGAAGACGACGACAGTTCGTGGAGCCATCGAAGAGGCCAGGTTTTCAAGGGCCGTGCGGCGCGCTCCGGACTTTGAGGGAAGAAATCCGAAGAAAAAGAAATGTTCTGCCTGGAGGCCCGAGCCGACGAGCGCCGCGAGTACAGCGCTTGGACCGGGGATCGGATAAACGGCGATTCCGGCGGTAATGGCTGCTGAGGCCAGCATCATGCCCGGATCGGAGATTCCCGGCGTGCCGGCATCGGACACGACCGCGATCCGCGCGCCGGCTCGCAGTTCCTCGATGAGCTGTCGGCTGCGCGCGGCCTCGTTGTGCTCATGGCTACTGATGGTGGCCGTCTCGATCCCATGGCGGTCCAGAAGCTTCCGCGTCTGGCGGGTGTCCTCACAGGCAATGCGATCGACGGAACGAAGCACGCGCAGGGCGCGGAGGGTGATGTCTTCGAGGTTGCCGATGGGGGTGGAGACGAGATAAAGGCCGGGCGCGAGGGGTTCGTCAGTCACCTTAGTCTTCGTTACGCTCGAGGCGGCGATATTCGGCCAGCAAGCCCATGCTGCTGCTCAGATTCTGCCAGGTGACGATGCCGACGATGCGTCCACTTTCGGCAACAGGGATGAGCGAGAGCCGGCCGCTGCCGATGCGGCGGATCAGGGCGCCAAGAGAATCATCAGGCTGGGCGACCTGGTAAGCCCGGGACATGATGGCCTGGATGTAGCCGTTGCCGCCGTCACGCAAGGCCTGGATAATACCCTGGCGCGAGACCACCCCGACGAGACTGGCGCCACGAACGACCGGGAAGTCATCCTGGAGGCTGTGAATGGCTTTGTAAAGGGCATCGGACAAGGTGTCCGACGGGGAGAGGGTATCGAAGTCGGTGAGCATCACGTCGCGCATGCGAACTGTCTCGACGACGGACTGGAAGAGCACACCCTGATCTTCCAGTTGCGCGCCGATGAAGACGAAAAAGCCGCCCATGATCAGCCAGGGACTGACACCGGCGGCGAGGCGAGTGTTGGGAATGGCCAGCAGCGCCAGTCCGGCAACAACGGCGCCAATGCCGAGCATCTGGCCAAGTCCGGAGGCCGCGCGCGTCGCCTGCGCGACACCGCGGGAGCGGGATAATCCGCTGCGCATGAGGCGTCCAGCGTCGAGTGGATAGGCGGGAATGAAGTTGATGACGGCCAGTGCGACATTGAGCCAGAAGATGGAGCGAATCAGATGGGAGGGCGTGACGATGGGCAGGACAGCAATCGGCACCTGCGATGACGCTCCCTTAATCAGCGCGGCAATAATGCCGGCAAACAGCAGATTGGCGGCCGGGCCAGCAACCGTGAGTGCCCACTGAGGTGCGCCGTCACTTGCGTGCTCCGCCATTTCCGGGCTGGCATAGGAAAAGAGCCCGCCAATGGGCAGCAGCAGGATGCTGCGGACGGCCAGACCATGCCAGGCGGCCGTCATGGCACGCGCGGCTTCGCGGCCAAGGACCGCTCCGAAAAGCAGGAACCAGAGCGCGACGCCGCGCCACGCGGCAGTGCCAGAGAGATTCGTGGACAGTACACAGAAAAGAAGGAGCAGGAGAAAAAAATAGTGAATGCGCAGATGCACGCCAAACCAGCGTCCCAGAGGCAATGACCAAGCGCGCATTTCGGTCGTTGAAATCTCCCGGCTTTATTGTAGAGGGTCGGACGCTTTTGGCCAGATTTCGGAGCGGAAACCATGCGGGTGATCGCGGGGCAATACCGGTCGAGGATCCTGAAGGCGCCTCCAGGTCTGGACACTCGACCTACGAGCGACCGGCTGCGCGAGACATTATTCAATGTGTTGGCGCCGAGGATCGAGGGGGCGGTTTTCCTGGATCTCTATGCCGGCTCGGGCGCGGTAGGGATCGAAGCGCTCAGCCGAGGGGCACGCGAGGCGATCTTCGTCGAAGAGGCAGAACTGGCTCTGCGGGCAATCCGCGCGAATTTGGCGTCGCTCGGCATTCGCGGGGGATACGCGCTGGAGGCGCGGAAAGTGACGGCAGCGTTTCCGCGCCTGGCGGGGGCCGGTCGGCGCGTGGATCTCGCGTTTCTGGATCCTCCCTATCGCAACGCGAATGAATATGAGGCGGCGTTGGGCCTGCTTGGTGGCGAGAGTGGCGCACTCCTGAGCCCAGGCGCTGCGGTGATTGCGGAGCACGAAAAGCGACGGGAGCTGGAGCCGCGTTACGGTGCGTTGCTCCGGTACCGCGTCCTGAAGCAGGGGGACGCGTCTCTGAGCTTCTATTCTGTGGCTGAGCCTGCTGTAAGGGCTCCTGAGCCGCTCAACGCGCAGGGTTCATGATGCGCTCGCCGGTTCGGACATCGACGGTGAAGGGGACTTCGCGATCAGTCAGCAGATCCCATCCACTGCCATGCAACTCATTACCGATGACGTCTTCAAGGCGCAGCCCTTCGGAAGACAGTCGCGGCGATTCCCACGCCTGTCCGTCCGCCCCCCACGCCAACAGGGCATGATGCCCGGCGAAAAGAAGCAGGCGCTGTACCGGGAGAGGCCGCACTTCCAGAACCGGTCGAAAAGAGACATGGGTGAAGCGCCCTGGGTCCAGCGTATCCACGATGTACGCATAGCCGCCGGCCACCGCACAAAGCTCGTTCGGCCTTGGGCAGCTCCATAATCCGCTCGGCGCTGCAGGATCGGCGAAGCCCAGAGCGAAAGTCGCGAGAAAGGGTTGGTCGCCGTCCGGCCGGACAATGATCTTCAGTGCGCCGCGCTCAACGTCTTCAGCCTGGCGTGGATACGTGTAGTGGCGTGTGGGCAGAATGAGAGGGCGTTCCTTCAAGATCTGCGCCTGCCAGGCGTGAGGGAAAGCCAGGTCCACGTTCACGACTGCGGCTCGAAATCCAGAATCCATTGCAACTGCGCAGCGGTGTCAGGAACCGGAAACCCGCGGGCTCTCTCAATGACTCGAAGCGCCGTTTCAGCGTCCCAGCCGAGAGCGATCATGACGGATGCAAGCAGAACGGTCGCCCGGCCAATGCAGCCGCGGCAGTGTGCGCCAATCCGATAGCCTGCCCGCACGAGATCGCGCAACTCGGTCACCAGCCTGCGGAAGCCGGCGAGGTCGGCTGGAGTTTCGCGATCCATCACGGGGTAGGAGATAAACCTGATACCCAGCTGTCCGGCTATCCTGCCCTCCTCGGTGAGCCCAAGATCCTCGTTGTCTTCCGGAGTAAGGAGCGAGACAAGGACATGAACACCTTCGTCCCTGGCTATCTGAAGGTCCGCGGCGAGGCCTTCGGCGCCGCGTGGGCGCAACACGATGGCCAGCTGAGAAGGCTGAGCTTCGTTGAGCCAGAGTACGGTCTTCATTCGCCGCCGCCCAGAAACTGCTCCAGCCGCTCGCGCACGCTGAGTACGTGAACAGGCAGATCGATCTGGCTGCCGGTCTCGAGGAGTGGAATTAACTTGTCGAACTCAGGGCCGGAGTGACTGCCGGTGAGAGCGATGCGGACTGGATGGAACAGGTCTTTGCCCTTTGCTCCGGTTTCAGATTTTACTTCGTTCATCCAGGCCTTGAATTGTTCCGGCGCGACATTTCCGGCGTGGGTCTGAACGCGTGCCGCAAAGGCAGTGAGAACCTTTTGAGCTGATTCGGTCGCCAGGATCGCGGCATTCTCCGTGTCGACGCGCGCCGCCGCTGGGTCGAAATGGAAGACAATTCCGCTCCTTACCGGCAACTCGTCCAACTGGTTCACAGCAGGCAGGAAGAGGGCGAGCAGTTGATCAAACCAGGCCTTCACTTCGGGCGAGGCTGCTTCTGTCGCGGGCAGGAATCCAGCGATGACAAAGTGAGGCCACGCGAGTTCGGCAATGCGTTCAGGGTCGGCAGTCTTGAGATAGTGTCGGTTCAGCCAGTGGAGCTTTTCCCAGTCGAAGACGGCGGGCGAGGCAGTGACGCGCTCGAGGCGAAACTCCCGTACCAGTTCCTCGAGCGAGAAGAGCTCGCGCGTGCCACCTTCAGCGCCCCAGCCCAGAAGGGACAGGTAGTTGACCAGCGTTTCCGGCAGAATGCCCATCTCGCGGAAGCTGGCGACCGAAGTGGCGCCGTGCCGCTTTGAAAGGCGCTCCCGATCGCTGCCGAGAATGGTGGAGAGGTGAGCAAACTCGGGCGGCTTCCAGCCGAAGGCTTCGTAGATGGCTACTTGTTTCGGTGTGTTGGAGATGTGATCGTCGCCACGAATGACGTGCGTGATCTCCATGAGCGCGTCATCGAGGGTCACAACATAGTTGTAAACGGGCATGCCCGAGGAGCGAACGAGAATGGGATCGCTGACCGTCTCGCTGGGAAACTCGACCACGCCGCGGACCAGATCGTGAAAGCGGAGCGGATGATCGGGGATGCGCAAACGGACGGCAAAGGGCTCGCCGGCCGCAGCGCGTCGAGCGGATTCCGCGACTGGAAATGCCCCTACAGCGTCCCGAATAGACCTGCGGATGATGAGTGGCGGCCGCTTCCTGGCGCTCGACCTCAAGCTGTTCGGAGGTACAGAAGCAGCGATATGCTTTGTCTTCTGCGAGAAGGCGCTCAGTATGTTCGCGGTAAATACGCCGAGCCGCTCAGACTGGCGGTAGGTGCATGAGGGCCTTCAATCCGGGGCCTTCGTCCCAGTCGAGCCCGAGCCACTGCAGATCTTCCATCAACTGCGGCTCATGGCGAACTTCGCTGCGATCGATGTCCGTGTCTTCGATTCGGAGCAGGAAGACGCCTCCGCTGTGGCGCGCGAAGAGCCAGTTATAGAGCGCCGTGCGGGCATTCCCCACATGCAGAAAGCCTGTGGGAGATGGCGCGAAGCGAACTCGGGGAACGGAACTCGAGACAGGCATCCAGCATTGATCTTATTCTGCTGTGGCATGAGCCACAAAGCCCGGCAAACGACGCAGCCTCAGCTTTTGTTGTCGCGAAAGACGCGCAGCGCTCGGCCGCCGACGATCACTTTCTTGCCGTTCTCAACGGGGGCAAAGGGATCTTCGATGTTCTCCGTATCGAGGACCTGCGTCCAGCGGGTTCCGGCTGGAGTCGCTGGCAAGGTGAACTCGACGCCTTCAGCCGCCGCATTCACTAAAATCAGAAAGCTGTCATCGACGATCGGATGCCCGTCCTCATCGCTGATGGCGAGGGTCTTTCCGTTCAGAAGCAGAGCCAGGGCCCGATTCCAGTCGGTGCTCCAGTATTCGTCGGTGAATTCGTTACCGTCAGTGTTGTACCAGGCAATGTCGCGGACCAGCGAACCACGGATGACGCGATCCTGGAAGAACTTGCGCCGGTGCAGGTTGGGGTGCTCGAGGCGCAGGTGGATCAGCTTCCGGGTGAAATCTACCAGGCGCTGTTGGGAGGGTGTGAAATCCCAGTCGAACCAGGTCAACTCGTTATCCTGGCAGTAGGCGTTGTTATTCCCCTGCTGCGATCGACCCATTTCGTCGCCACCGCAGAGCATCGGTACGCCCTGCGAGAGAATCACGGTTGCCAGGAAATTACGCATCTGGCGTTCGCGCAGCGTATTGATGGCGGGATCGTCGGTTGGACCTTCGACGCCCATGTTCCATGAGTCGTTATTTTCTGATCCGTCGCGATTGTTTTCACCATTGGCTTCATTGTGCTTGTGGTTGTAACTGACCAGATCGCACAGCGTGAAACCGTCGTGCGCGGTCACGAAGTTGATGGAGGCATAGGGCTTGCGACCGTCCATTTGATAGAGGTCGGAAGAGCCCGTTAGTCGATAGGCGAAGTCGGAAAGGAGTCCGCTGTCGCCTTTCCAGAAGCGGCGGACCGTGTCACGGTACCGGCCGTTCCATTCCGCCCACAAGACAGGAAAATTCCCCACCTGGTAGCCGCCCTCACCCACATCCCAGGGCTCGGCGATGAGCTTGACGTCGGAAACGGTGGGGTCCTGGTGAATCGTGTCGAAGAAGCTGGAGAGTTTTGAGACTGCGTGCAACTCGCGCGCCAGGGTGCTGGCCAGATCGAAGCGGAAACCGTCCACGTGCATTTCGGTAACCCAGTAGCGCAGGGAATCCATCACCAATTTCAGCACCTGCGGATTCATCACATTCAGGGTGTTGCCGGTGCCGGTGTAATCCATGTAATAGCGGGGATCGTCCTGAACCTGACGATAGTAAGTGGTATTGTCGATTCCTTTCATCGAGAGCATCGGCCCCATGCGATTGCCTTCGCAGGTGTGGTTATAAACCACGTCGAGAATGACCTCGATGCCAGCCTTATGGAGAGCCTTGATCATCTCCTTGAATTCGACAACCTGCTGGCCTGTATCGCCGGCGGAACTGTAGCGAGACATGGGCGCAAAGTAGCTGAGGGTGTTGTAGCCCCAGTAGTCACGGAGACCGCGGTCGGCCAGGTGGCCCTCGTCAATGAAATGGTGCACGGGGAGCAGCTCAACCGCGGTGACGCCGAGTTGTTTCAGGTATTGAATGCTGGGCTCGCAGGCCAACCCGGCGTAGGTGCCGCGCAGTTGTTCGGGGACCGCCTCGTTGAGTTTGGAAAACCCGCGTACGTGCAATTCATAGATCACTGAATCCGCAAGGGGGGTCTCCGGCGCGCAGTCCTCGCCCCAGTCGAAGCGAGAGTCGATAACGATGGATTTTGGTACACCGGCAGCAGAGTCGCGATCGTCGCGCGCGAGATCATTGCCCGTTGTCGTGTCGTACGGAAAGATCGGCGCCTTCCAGTCGACCTCGCCCGTGAGCGCTTTCGCGTAGGGATCCACCAGAAGTTTGCTCGGATTGAAGCGGTGACCATTTTCTGGTTGCCAGGGTCCTTCAACCCGGTAGCCGTACCGCTGGCCTGGCGCTATCCCGCGGATCAGGCCGTGCCAAACGAACGCAGTGCGTTCGCGCAGGCCGACGCAGTCTGTCTGGTGGCCGGCTTCATCGAAAAAGCAAACGGAAACACCCGTAGCGTGTTCGGAGAAGAGAGCGAAATTTGTGCCTTTGGAAGTGGGGGTTGCCCCCAGAGGATATGGCTTTCCAGGTAATAACGTGCGATCCATGCTTATTTCTAAGAGTCCCTTTCCATTGTCGATAGTCAGATGCAGAAATCGCCTTCGCGACCGACTCTGCCCGTAAAATGCGGTAGCTGGGGAGGCTGCTCTTTGGCGGCATTCTGCTTCTCAGATGCTGTTGCCGCGGGACTTGAATAGAGCGAGCGAAAGGGAACGCCAATGACAGTGAAAGTCACCCCATGGATTGCCGCCTGCTTCGTTCTTGCCGCTCTTTGCGGCTGCTCCACGGCCAATAAGCCGACCGACGCCAATTTCATTCAGGCTCTGAACGCCTGGTATGAGAACCATAACGACTGTCTCTTCCAGCAGGGGCACGCTTTCCCCTATGAGGTGGCGCCTGGCACCACTGCGAAACAGGACGAGAAACAACTGGACGCACTCACCGACGCAGGACTAATGACGCGCCTGAAAGATCTGAACATGCATGTGGAACGCTACACGCTGAATGGCGCAGGAAATCGATACGGGCCGCGTTTCTGCTACGGACATCGCGAAGTGACGAGCATTGTGAGTTTCACCCCTCCGGGTCCGCGCGACGGGTTTACCGAGACGACGGTGACCTTCCACTACACCATGCACGACGTGCCAGTCTGGGCAAGGTCGGAGCAGGTGGAGGCGGCGTTCCCGGAACTGGCGCAGTCGCTGAGCAGTTCACCGACCGGGCAAATGACTCTGGCGACTGCAGGGGCGGGTTGGCACGTTCCCCAGTAGGCGCTCAGGAAAGCGCGAGCAGCGCGTCAAGGCGCACCCCAGCGCTGCCGGGAGCGCGATATTCGGCGGGCCCGTTCGCCGCCAGATGAGAGAGGAGAAAGGCCAACGGGTCCGGTGTGGGCCTTCCCAGCAGGAAGCCCTGAACTTCGTTGGTGCCAATCTCGGCAAGCCGCTCAAGCTGCTTTTCCGTCTCAATCCCTTCAGCGATAACTCGCATTCCGAGCTTGTGCGCCAAAATGACCAGTGAGTGCACCAGGGCCTCGGTTTCCGGGCGCGCCCCGAGTTCGCTCACGAAGGAACGGTCGATCTTCAGAGCGTCGAAGGGGAGTTGCGGCAGATAGCTCAGACAGGAATAACCGGTGCCGAAATCGTCGATGGCGAGGCCAACGCCGAGATCGGCAAGACGATGCATGGTTACCGCCGCGCTCTGGGCTCCGCGGAGCATCACGGATTCCGTGAGCTCGATCTGAAGAAGGCGCGGCGGCAGGCCGGTACTCTCGATGATTCCGTTGACCTCTTCGACAAAGTTGTCGCGTATCAGCTGCAGGCTGGAGACGTTCACGGCAACCTGCACAGGTTCCAGCGCCGTCGATTGCCATCGCAGCGCTTCCCGGCATGCGGTTTCCATGACCAGTCTTCCCAGCGGAACAATCAGGCCGGTTTCCTCCGCAATGGGAATGAATTTGCCCGGCGAGATCATACCCAGGACCGGATGACGCCAGCGCGCCAGAGCTTCAAAGCGGATCAGGCGCCGTGAGGCAACGTCAAATTCGGGTTGATACCAGACGACGATCTCACCATTGGTCAGGGCATTGCGCAACTGGGTCTCAAGATCCAGCCGTTCACGCACCGAAGCTCCAAGTTCCCGTGAGAAATATACGATGCGGTTCTTGCCCACTTTTTTTGCTGCGTACATAGCGCTGTCTGCCTGTTGCAGCAGGAGCAGCGGGGTTGCGCCGTTTTCCGGAAAGAGGCTGATTCCGATGCTGGCGCTGATCGCAATCTCGTGGTCCTCGATGAGGAACGGGGGCGTCAGCACCTCCAGCAAAGCGGCGGAAACCTCGGCGGCATCAGGCCCGGCGCGCTTTCCTGTTATCACGACTGCAAATTCATCGCCGCCGAGGCGAGCGAGGGTATCGGATTGACGGACGCGGGACTGCAGCCGATGGGCGGCCTGACGAAGAAGCAGGTCGCCAACAGCGTGACCCAGGCTGTCATTGACGAGCTTGAACCCGTCGAGATCGACGTAGACGAGCGCGACCTCAAGCTCCTGACGATGCGCGACGGCCAGAGCATGAGAGAGACGATCCGTCAGCAGGCGCCGGTTGGGGAGCCCGGTGAGGTCATCATTGAGCGCCTGATGCTGCAGTTGGGCGGCAAATGCCTTCTTCTCCGCAGCCTGGCGCTCCAGTTCCCGCAACATCGAGTTAAAGCCAGCTCCCAACCGGGCGATCTCATCGCACCCTGAAGGCTGAACACGGGCCGAAAAATCCTGCCTTTCAGTCACCTGCTGCATTGCCGTGGCCAGTGCTCCCACGGGCTGGGAAATGCGCCGCTGAAGCAGAGAGCCGGCGACTCCGCCGACCAGGAGAGCGACGAGCAGCAGCCAGCATGTCACCCGAAGCAAATGCCGCCACCGCTGTTGGATTTCCTGCAGATCAGACTGTAGAAGCAGGGTTCCTACCAGATCTCCCTGATGCGTGATCGCGCTTCTGACGCGAAGAAAGTCAGATTCCGCGGCCGGTTCGTTCTGTAAGGGTGCGGGACAGGCGCGCAGTCCCACCCGTCGTCCGTATTGAGCGAACAACTCGCCGGACGATTGATACAGGCACGCTGAAACAATGGAATTCTCTGCGCGCAGAGCCTGGAGCACCTCAACGGCGGCTGCGCGATCGTCGAAAACCAGAGCCGCCGCTGAGTTTTGACCGACGATGTCGGCCAGTGAGGTAAGTCGGTTGTGCAGCTGAGCACGCGCGCTGACAGAATCGTAGCCGAGAAATGCCGCCATCAGGATGATGGAAACAATGCTGCTGGTGAGCAGCGCCAGCAGAGTCATTTTATGAGCGAAGCTGCTGCTGCCCGGAAAGCCCATTACCGCCCGCCAATCTGCGCGGAATGCACGATTGTGGCCAGATTCAGTACACGCGAGCTGATCCTGATACCAGCGCGCTGGGTCGCATCCAGATTGACGTCGATTTTGATGTGGTCGCCTGTATTGACCAGGGCCACCATGCCGCCGTCGCGGGCGAAGGGTTCCGACTCTCCCACGGTGAGGATGGCTTTGCCGCGCAGGCTGTCGAGGGTTCGGCGCACATCGCCTGCGGAGCCGTCAGCCAGATAAAAAATGTTGCAACTCTGCAGGTTCTGAGGAGGAGGAAACAGCACCACCCGAATCCTGTGCCCGTTGCTGGATCGCCCGTTCAGGAGAGCCTGAAGAACATCGCCGGTTGCCGGATCGCCCTCGAATCCGATGACCAGATCGGATTTCGGCTCTGGCCAGTCGATGTACTGCATCAGGCTGTAAACATAAGCTGCGCGGACTGCGCGCTCATCGTGGGATTGGGCCCGAGCCAGGAACGAAAAAGGGGCGGGAGGGGCGGACCAGCAAATCAAGAGACTCCACAGGACGGCCGTCGAGCGTTTCAAGGCTCTCTCCCACCGCCCCTGGCCGCGCTCAGGTAGGACAAGCTCAGCCGCCAGGTTCGACCATCCATGTGAATCTGGCTTTCCGGGTCGCTGGGTCCGGCGGGACTAAACCAGCTCTGATTCGAAAAGTCATAACAGCTGGAGGCCACCTTCCATCCACGCAGCGGGCGTGAAGATAATGTGATGTCAGGCAGCAGATAAGCCGGTACGCGCGTCCCCTGGCCATCGATCATGGCGCTGACATAGATGGACTGGAGGCTCGCGAAACCCCACCGCCCCAGGGGTGCGGTACCGTTGAACCGCGCCTGGCCGTGGGGCATGTCCCCGAGTGGAGCTCCTGCTGCATCGTCCTTGCCATTCGCGGCCGAGTAGCTTGCCCGCGCTCCCAGCCCCGATTTCCGCTCCGCAGTCAGCTCGAACTCCAGCCCCTCAGCATGAATGCGATCGTCATTCACGAAATAAGTGACCAGGCCGTTTCCGGCCGGCACCTGATCGATCAGCTGCTTCAGCTGGTTGTAGTAGCCGTCAATCGCCACCGACAGCCATGGGAAAAGATGCTGTTCGACGACTCCCTCGTTGGAGAGGATACGTTCCGGAACCAGAGGGCGGGGCCCCGCAGTCACCGTAACGCCGTCGGCGTAGTATTCCTCGTAGGCATTCGGCGTGCGAAATGCCTGGCCGACGATGTATTTCACCGTCGTGAAATCCCCCGGCAACCAGATCAGAGCCGCCCGGGGGCTTACGGTCTGTCCGAAGGTGCTGAATTCGTCGAGGCGTCCGCCCAGATGCAGAAGAACGCCACGACCCAAACTTAGCTCGGCGTCGGCATAGGCGGACGCCATCCAGGGCGATTGATCGGAACGGAAGACATCGGGCTGGCCTGCCAGCCCGGCACTCTGCCGGATATGGAGGCTGTACTCGTAATCGCCCCCGACGGTCAGTTTCTGCTGGCCGAGCTGCTGCGTGACTGTGGCTTCGGCTCCGGTCCAGGTCGCACGGCCGCGCATACAGGCTGCAATAGGTACCGGGGACGCCGGGTTCGCGTAATCGCCGGATCCAACGTAGTTGTACCCGTCATAATAGCCGCGCACCTGAAGCTGAGTGTCCGAAGAATAATGCCGTTCGAAGCTGAGGTCGAGATACCCTCGGGCATCGTTGTCGCGGTTGGCGGGGTCGTTGAAGGCAGAGCCAGCGGCGCCGGTGGGAAACTGCTTGATGCGGTCGGTGAG
The DNA here is from genome assembly GCA_963702295.1 of uncultured Acidobacteriaceae bacterium. GTDB lineage: Bacteria > Acidobacteriota > Terriglobia > Terriglobales > Acidobacteriaceae > Palsa-343. The sequence goes on from CAVPCE010000027.1 coordinate 48,036, forward strand.
CATGCCCTGCAGTCGAAAATTGCCCATCCGCAAATCGGCAAACGTCTGCTCAAGGTGGGCGCCATCCGCGTTGTCGGCATAGCCGTTATTCGTCTGCGGGGAATCGAAAACGGAAAAAAATAACTTTGGTTCGCCTGCGGTCCGGAAGCCGGTTGCGGAAAGCAGTCCGGAAAGTGGGCCACGGCGGCCTTCGACCATGGTTCGTCCGGTTCGGCTCCAGTACGATCCCGTATCGGCTGCAATCTCAACCGCGCTGCTCTCGCGAACCTGCCGGGTGATGACGTTGATCACGCCGAAGACGGCGTTGGTGCCAAACAGTGATGAGCCCGGGCCCCGTACTACTTCAATGTGATCGATTAGATCCAGATCGAGTGGAAACTCCGTTCCGATGGCGGCTGTATCGTATAGCCGATCGTTCAGCCGATGGCCGTTCACGAGCAACAGAATGCGGGGATTGTCATCGCCGGGGCGCATGAACCCCCGGACCCCCAGATAGGTGTATTGAAGGTTGTCAGAGATATAGAAACCTCTGAGCGTGCGCAATGCCTCGCCCAGCGTGCGCCAGCCGTAGTGGCGAATCTCGTCCGCGGTGATGATGCTGACCGAAGCGGGAGCTTTGCGGATGTCTTCCAGGTGACGCGAAGCACTGTAGACCTGCACCTGGGAGAGGTCTTCGATCTTCAGCGACATCAGATCCTGATCAGAAATGGATTGTGCTGAACCGGCCCCCCAACCCCACAGAATTGTCATAAAACAGAACATTCCGGGGTGGAACCATCGAGGCGTCACGCATCTGTTATCGGTCGACGGTGCAGGAACTTGAGGGCCGGCGCAAGACCATTCGGAAGCGCAGAGCCCCACGCCCTGGCTCCCAGGCAGAAGCTGGATAGCCGTGCCAGAAGAAATCCCGCATAACAACGCGACAGCCGCAGCTGCGGAGCTGGCTCCCGGCGGTCCGCCGGCTCCGTAGCGTTATCGAAACACTGGAGCCAAAGCCACTGCCGTTAGCCCGACCAGAAAGGTGAGGAACATCCATGTCAGGAGAACCCTGGAACGGCGTGGGGCCGCCGCGAACTCCTGCCACACCAGGACTCCCCATGCAGCCGAGATCATCGTCGCGCCCTGGCCGATGGAATACGATACTGCGGGACCCACGATGTGCGCCTGCGAAGCGACGAAGTTGAATACCGCGCCAGTGCACCAGATCAGTCCCCCAAAGAAGGCCCAGATATGCCATCCCGCGCGCGCCTGTGCATAAGCGGCGAAGAGGACGGGTTCGCGACCGTCGAGCGGATGGCGCATCAGGAGGGTATTGGCAAACAGCGAGCAGACCGCGACGCCGATCGCGAACCAGAAGGCGGTGGCATAGGGGCCCGGGGCTGCTTCTCCGGTCATCGCGCGTGAAACCAGGGGGTAGAAACTGCCCATCAGCACGCCAGAGATCAGGCTCAGCACAACCCCCCGCGTGCTCACGCTTCGCTGTTGCTCGCGAATGCGGTAGGCCATTGCGTCGAATATGATCGCTAGCACGACGATGGCGATGCCGCCAAAGAGCAGGGCTGGGTTCCCCGCCGGGGAGACGATATAGCTGCCGACCGAACCCACGACCAGCGCGAGCCCGATGCCGACCGGAAAGGCCACAGCCAGTCCGGCGATGTCGATCGCAGCCACCAGCAGAAGATTGGCGACGTTGAAGATTACGCCCCCTGCAAATGCCAGGGCGACAGAAGTTGCGGGGGCATGTGCGATATCTGCCAAAAATGAAGGGCCGGAATGCCCCATGCTGCCAAGCGTCAATCCCCACACGAGTGACCCGGCCAGCAGGCCGAGTACATAGTCCCAATAAAAGAGCTGGAAGCGATACCCAGGACAGAGCTTGATCGTGTTCGCCCAGGAGCCCCAGCAGAGCATGCTGATGAACATGAATGAAAGCGCCAGGGCATAGCTTTCAGGCTGAAACATACAAGCTACCCTTTCCGCAATCCATACTCATTCGGGTGATTATCTGCGCCGTTCACTGGGTATCTTTCACGCAGCGGAAGCCCACCGCGCCGGAGCGATCATAGCCTGGGGCCATGAGCAGCAGCTTTCCGTGCTCGCTGTTGAGATAGGCTTGAGGAAAGTACCAGATCGAGCGCTGCGGCTGATAATAGCTCCCACCACGCAGAATGGCGCTTCGGGTGTGCTCATCGACATACTCATCTGTCCACTGCCAGATGTTGCCGACCATATCCATAACGCCGAACGGACTTGCGCCGGAGGGATGCGCCTCCACATCGTCGGGTTCTCGCATGGTCCGGCCTTTATCGGGTACCGGCACTCGTGACGGATCCCAGTCGTTGCCCCAGGGATAGTTCCGGCCGTCCCTGCCCTGAGCGGCCAACTGCCACTCCCACTCATGCGGAAGCCGCTTGCCCGCCCACTTCGCATAGGCGCGCGCGTCCTCCAGCGACACCCAGGTGACTGGCTTCCCTCCCCATCCCGCTGGATAGGTGCCATTCTTCCAGTCCTTCAGAAAGTTCAGGTCATCAGCGGGGTGGTAATGGGTGACATCGAGGAACCTTTTGAATTCGGCGTTGGTCACGTCGTACTTATCGATATAGAACGAAGCCAGGTGGATGGTGTGCTCGTGCCAACGGCGAGGAGAAGCCTCCCAGGGAAACTGCACGTCCACACCCACGTCGTCGCCGCCCTCGATCTCGATTCCGTGAACCTGGAAGACGTAGTCGCCGCCCGGAATGAGCACCATGCCTTCAGGAGTGCTGGTCGCGCGCTCCGTCGGCAGAATGGCGACTAACTGCTGGTCAAGAGGCTTCCACTCGTCGGGGTAATCCGCGAGCGGCTTTGCCGTGAGCTGGTGCATCGTGGACATCAGCTTCATCCAGGCCGCGTCCGGTTTGCCTGGTGTGGCGAGGATGGCGCCATAACCGTGCGCCTCAATCGGGAACGACAGTACTGCCTGATCCGCTTCATGTGCCGGAGCCAGTTCCACTCCGTGATAAAGGTCGAAGTAGCGCATTCCGTCTCGCCAGGGCACGGACATCTGCCGGCCTGATGCGCTGTACTCGGTGCGGTTCACAAGGGTCCAAACGGTCTGATCACCACTCGGCCAGCGGCTGGCGAAGACCCCGTAAAGATGCGTGGGAAAGAACGGCTGCCATCCGTTACTCAGAAAGAACGGCGCGACGGCACGCTCGATTGTGGCGACCCGGCGAGTCGCCTCTCCGTCTCGCGCGGTGATCCCGTTCCAGATGCCCCAGATGTTCTCCCAGCTTTCCCAGCCTTCTCCGTTGAAGAAGGCATACTGCAGGTCGTCGGTCTTGTGCCGATTCCATCGGTCGGAAATGTTCACCTGATGGCGGGGTTCGAGCCACCGAAATCGATCCACGGTGGGGACAAACTGGAACTCATACTGGCCCCAGGTCAGCACGTTCCACGCCAGACCCTCGTCGCTCGGGCCGTCCTCTGGCTCGAAGGCCAGAGGGTGTCCCGCCTTGACTGACGCGAGCGAGAATACCAACGGCACGCCATCCTGCGTATCTCCATTCACGCCATCGGCATCGATCCCCTTCAATTGCTGAGCCAGCGCTGTCGGCCACGGCTCTCCGGAATCTCGCGTCCCCTGATCCCACATCATCATAGGAAACAGCACCTTCACTCCACGCCGATGAAAACCTTCCACTGCCTCACGGACGCCGGCCACGCCACCCGGCATCGACCGCACCATATCCAACTGATTGCGGTCGTCGATGCCCATATTTGGATAGGTCGCCCAGATCAGCACCGCATCAATGCCCCCATAGCGCTTCTCCAGATCATCGACGTAACGGTCCACGGTGTATTTACGCTGAACCGGATCATAGAAATAGCGGTCCTGCACCATCATTTGCGGCTGCATGAACTCGGAACGGGTCCACTGTAGCTGGGGCAGCGCATAGAAATCAGGAACATCCTCGAATCCTGGTCCGTCCAGACCGACGCGAATGCGCCGCTCGAGGCGCCAGTGTTCGATGTCCTTCAGCCAGGTGAAGTAGTCCTCCGAGGTACACGCCTGGCCCCCACCCTCCCACACACCGCGATGAATCAGGCACGAGGGTGGCGGAATCTGCTGGCCCTCCGGAGAGTAGTGGGTGTCCTGCGAATCCGCGCCTGCCGCGATCACCAGCATCAGCAGAATGCAAGGAAGCCGATAGGCCTTCATCTGTTACCTTCCAGGTTTGGTTAGGTTTAATTCATTGCGCCAACCGCGAACCCGATTGCGTCTTCAATGCCACCGCAGTCGCGCTTCATCCGGAAACGCCCTTTGCTGCTCCGAATCATCGTTGTCTCAAATCCGATTGGGCGTCGCCCACTTTTCCCGGCGAGTTATGGGGCAGGCTCACAGCAAAAAGAAACCAGGCCGCATGCGGTAGCCATTGTTCCGTCCAGCGCCAGTCATCGTCCTTTCCGGTAACCGCAAAACCTTCATTGAACGCGATCCCATCCTCATCGTTTGTCGCAGCCGTGATGCCATTGATGATCGCGCCGGGAGCGTTGGTGTATTTCCAGGAGCGGAAGAACATGTAGGCCGCATTCCCGTGATCGCTGCCCATGAGCATGCAGGTGTCAAAAGGATTGCGGCCGAAAATCCAATGCAGCTGATCGCCTGCATAGCTTTCGAGAGCGTTATGAAATTGTGGGTCGTCGGCAAAGAGCGGCGCCGCCATGCGCGCAGCAGCGGCCAGGGAGCCAAGGCGCGCATTCTCCCCCTGCCACCACGGAGCCGCCTCCGTATCATGCGGGAAGAAGAAGGCCGTGCGCACCTGACCGTTCCCCATCCGTACCAGCTGACGCGCGTAGCCGAACGGGTTGTTCACCTCGTGTGTCGTCCGAAGCTCAAATTGCAGGGATTCTCTTACTGTTTGCAGAACACGGGCGCGCTGTTGTGGAGAAGCGATCTCAGCGTAACGCAGCAGGCTGACGACGGGCATTCCGGCATCGGATGGATGGAAAAAAGGCCGCGTCCCGTTGTCGGCGCGCCAGTAATCGTGAAATGAGCCAGAACTGATCAGCCGGGACATCAGGCGATCGGCCCTTTGGTCGGCGGCTTCAAGATAGATCGGTTTGTGCGTGGCGCGGTAGAGTTCCGTGGCTGCCATCAGTGCGCAGTAATCGTCGAGGATGTTCTCCACATGGTCGTTCAGCAACTCGAGATTGTGTGCCTGCAAAAACGAAAATGCGCCTTCGGCGGTGGACAGGTACTGCGGTCGAGAAAAGTCGCCATCTTCCGACATGGTGCTGGCAAGCGCAAGCGCAGCGATGGCCATACCCGCCGCCGGCCCGGAAGCTGGCCTCATAGGCATGGGGACCAGTCGCCTCGCCAATGCTTTCGGTGGACTGATTGGCAGTGGTCTTGATCCGCGTGCGCCAGTTGGGATTGCCGATGGCGCGGTCTTTCGCGAGCTTTTCCGGCCCTGGCTCGTTGATGCTCTCAAGGAACGAGCCATTGGGCCGCCAAATGCGAACCAGGAAGTCGGCGCCGAAAAGGCCCTCATCGAGAAGCCGGCGCTCATATTCGCTGAAGTTGTCGTCATGACGATCTTTCAGCAGGTCGTAGCTGGCAAGGAGAGTCCAGGCGGCCAGTGGTACCTGCTGAGGATTGAAGTACGAAGTTGGATTCTGGTGCGAAAGATGGATGCCGTAGTCGCCGGTGGCATCATACCAGCCGCCGTGTACATCGATGGTTCCGCCTGGCTTCTCCGGAAGAAGCAGATGGCGGTCGGCCCGGTCCATATCTCCGCTGACGCGCTGACTTTTGAAGTAGTAGATGACATTCGACAGTGTTTTCCGCTCCAGCAGATCGTTGCCAATCTCGAAGGCACAGGAGCTGACAGTTCCGTCCGGGGTGGTTACGCGCAAAAGGTAATAGCCAGGTGTTTGCCAGGACGAGAAGTCAGCCTTCCAGAAGTTCCAGTTCCGCCAGTGATCGACTGTACCCTGCCGCTGCAGAACTCCAGTGAAGACCGTAGCGCCGGATTCATCGTCGATCAGAGCAAACCCTGACAGGGAAGCGTCCTGCGCGTTTCAATCAGCGCTACTTTCGGGCCGGCCGTCTCGTATCCGACCTGATCGACGAGAACACTTAGCTGGCCCGCCACAGCGGAGCTGTGAATGCGCAGAAACGAGAACTGCAAACAGAGCAATGAAGCGGACCATCGCTTTCGTCTGCATAGTCTGGTTGCGACTATAATCTGAAATTGATCGGAAACTGGCGACAAATCAGGGTCCCCGCCGCCTTGCGTCCGTGACATGATAGTGCTGATCTGCCCTGAGGAGAGAAATGCGAACTTCCCGGCGAAGCCGAGCGATTGCGTTCCGGCCGATGCTGCTGACCTTGGCACTCATTGCTTTTGCTGTGCCCGCTGCCGCTTCGCGGCGGGGACACAGCGAGAAGCGGCCAACCGGCCCGGCGGTGATTGCATATGTGTTTCCCAGGGATCACGTGATTCAACCCGGAGAGATCGCAGCACGGAAGCTGAGCCGCATCAACTACGCATTTGCGAATATTCAGGATGGCCGGATCGTCATTGTAAATCCGGCCGATGCCCCGAATCTGGCTACACTGATCGCGCTCAAACAGGAGAACCCGTCGCTGCAGATACTGATCTCCGTGGGCGGGTGGCTGTGGTCGGGCAATTTCTCCGACGTTGCTCTCACTTGGAAAGCCGGTCCCGCTTCATCGCTAGCGTGGTGGACTTCATGGAACAATACAAACTCGATGGCCTGGACATCGACTGGGAGTTTCCGGGCCAGGTTGGTGCGGGCAACCGATTCCGTCCCGAGGACCGGAGGAAATTACACTTTGCTGCTGGCCGGGATCCGGAAACGATTCGACAGTGAGGAGCAAAAACTGGGACGGCCGCTGCTTTTGTCTATCGCGGCCGGCGCCAACGGATGATTTTCTTGCACACACGGATATGCGCCAGGTCGCGCGGCTGCTGGATACCGTGAACCTGATGGCCTACGACTACTACGAGCCCGGCGATGAGGGGACGACCGGCAATCATGCGCCGCTGTACACAGATCCAGCCGACCCGAGGCACGTCTCAGCAGACACTTCCGTGCGGCATTATGAGCACGCCGGTGTTCCCGCTCGCAAGATCGTTCTGGGGGTTCCGTTTTACGGCCACATCTGGGGCAATGTGCCGCCCACCGATCATGGACTCTTCCAGACAGGATCGCCGGTGCCGAACGCATTCGCTCGCTACAGGGATATCGTGGGCACAATGCTGCACCAGGGCTTCACGCGCTACTGGGATACTTCGGCCTCGGTACCCTACTGTACAACGCGCAGAAACAAGAGTTCGTTTCGTATGAAGATCCCGAATCGCTTGCACTGAAATGCGCCTATATCCAGCGCATGCATCTGGGCGGAATCATGTTCTGGGAATATAACGCTGACTCGTCCGGGGCATTGCTCGACGCGATCGATCGCGCATTCCACGGAAAGACGCAGCGAGGGAAGGCGGACAATGATTTCACGACACCGCCGGTCCATCCACGGGCATCGCCGGACAAACTACCTCAGCTCGAGTCGTGTCCATCGATATCTTTCGCGGCATCACTATGGCGGTGATGATTTTCGTCAACGACTTCGCCAGCGTACACGGCCTGAGTAAGTGGACCTATCACATGCCGGCAAACGTGGACGCCATGACCTATGTGGACATGGTGTTTCCCGCATTTCTCTTCATTGTGGGAATGTCCCTGCCCCTGGCGGTGCGGCAACGTCTCCGGCGAAACCCATCCATCGGCGGCTCTGGCTCCATATCGCGCTGCGCTCGCTCGCGCTTCTGGCATGGGATTGATTCTGGCCAACGTCGAGCATTGCGATCCACGAAAATGCATCTTTCTCCCGTACCTGTGGGCTCTGTTGGGCTCGGCGGGGCGATCTTGCTCTGGAACGTCTACACGGGTTTAGCGGCAGAGTAGTGCTGTTCTGCGACTGCGGGCGCGGCGCTTCTGATTTTCGCTTTCGCCATCTTTCGCCGTGCCGTTCCGGGAGGCGAGGCATGGATTGACTTCTCCTATCCCGAGATCCTTGGTCTGATCGGACTAACGTATTTCGCGGTCTGCCTCCTTTACATCCCGACCCGCCGATGGCGGCTGGCGCCGTTGGTGTGGCTGATCGTTCTGGTCGCTTACAACTCTGCATGCTGCGCCCACTGGATCCGGCTGGATCATCTGTCTCTCTACATCTGGCCTTTTGGCAATGGGGCGATGCCTAGCCTGATCATGGCCGGTATCGTAACCTCACTGATTTTTCTGGAGAGGGCCGAATCAGCGGGCCGGCGCGGAAAATGCAACTCGGGGACCTGATGGGGATTCTGTCTTTTGTGGCCGGCTGGTTTCTGCGGCCGCTGGGCATCTCGAAGATTCGCGCCACGCCAACGTGGGCCTCTGTGGACGGTTGCGGCCTGTTGCGTGCTTGTTCACCGCTCTTTACTGGCTGTGCGACGTAAAGAAGCGAACAGGACCTGGGCCTGGCTGGTGCGGCCGGCAGGTTCGAATACGCTGCTCACCTATCTTCTTCCCGACATCTATTACTTTCTGGTGGCGCTGACGGGAACAGCTTATCTGCAGGAGCACTGGAACCAAGGCTGGCCCGGAGTTATTCGCGCCACCGTATTTACTGTGGCGATGCTGCTGATCGCCCACGCCGCAACGCGAGTGCGGCTGCGGATGCAGCTATAAACAATGTGTGGTTATTGGGGAAGCGGAGGCGACACGGTGATGGATCGTCTGAGATGGCCAGCTGCTTATGCTGCCGAGCTTTCAGGCTGCTGGCGTGTTCAAGCGCAGTGCTGGTCTTTGCCGCCGGGGTGGTTCGGGCTCAGGAGATGGCGCCGGTGACGCCGATGCAGCCGGTAGTTCGCAACGGCGCGGAATACCGTCAGCTACAGAAGAAGGTACTGCGTTCGCGCTCGCTGGACGACATGGACGATCTCTCGCACTGGTCGCTGGCAGGTGTCGGTTCGATGGCGCTCTCAACGGCCGAAGTAAAGGAGGGACGCGCCTCCCTGCGAGTGGCATCGACCGATAACATTGGGCGAGTGGAGGGTAACGGGGACTGGCAGGATATTGTCGCCACGCGCAGTTTTCCCTCCGAAGACTGGAGCCAATACAACCGTATTTCATTTGGGTGTATCCGGACATATGACGGAGCGCCTGCCATCTCGCTGAACTTGACGCTGCACAACGAGGGCGCGCACCTGTTGCCCGACGACCAGAACGAAGGCCGTGACGATTCGATCCCGATCCGGAATCGGGAGTGGAATCACATTGTCTGGGAGATTCCTTCGCTCGATCGGGATAAGGTGACAGGCTAGGCTTCGGCTACTCGCTGCCTCGAATGTTTCCCAACCCCGGCGATCAGACGGTTTTCTATCTTGACCAACTGGAACTACAGAGCGTGCACCCGACCAGGTGGAAGGATGGGACGTGGCCGCGGGAAAGATTGCGTTCAGCCACGCCGGCTATGCGCCCGGGACGACGAAGACAGCACTGGCCAGCGGACTTTCCGCACGCCAGTTTTCATTGGTGGAGGAAGATACGGGAAAGTGGTTTATGCGGGCCCGTGAAGACACAGAAGACCGACCTGGGGACATTCCAGGTACTGGATTTCTCGCAGGTGCACATCCGGGGAACTACTTCCTCCGTGCGGGCGATGTCACCACGCGCCCTTTTCGGATCGGCACCGACGTATGGCGCGACAGCATCTGGAAGGTCATCAACTTTATGTACAGCGAGCGGTGCGGCACGGTGATACCAGGGATCCACGGCATCTGCCATCAGGACGACTACACCGTGCATGGCGATCAGCGCATCGTTGTGAACGGGGGCTATCACGACGCTGGCGATCTCAGCGAGACTGGAAATACTCCGGCAATGGCATATGCTCTGTTGACTCTCGCCGAGCGGCTCCAGCAGGAGAACGACGATCCGGAACTACTGAATCGCGTGATCGAAGAAGCTAAATGGGGTTTGAACTGGGTCCTGAAGACACGGTTTGGCGGTGGGTATCGCAGTACCGGCCAGAACATCAGCTACTGGACCAACGGCATTATGGGGGACGCGGACGACCGCTTCGGGCAGGCAGTCAATGACCCACAATGGAATTTTCGGGTAGCTGCGGTGGAAGCTTTAGCCAGCCGGGTCCTAAAAGTCAGCGATCCCGAACTTGCGCGCCGCAGCCTCGCTACTGCGAAGGAGGACTGGCAATTTGCCTCCAACGGACTGAAGAGAGCGGTGCCGGTTCCGGAAGTCTACGGGCAAATGACAATCTGGAGAGGATCTCCTTCGGAGTAATCGCCTCCATCGAGCTGTATGAGGCCACGGAGATCCGCTTTACGCGCGGGAAGCGTGGAGTTAGGAAGCCAGATTCTTGCTTCTCAGGAACGGGAACTACAGCCGTTCAGCGTGCCGATGACCGGATACTTCTACACGGGGCCGGATCGAAATATCTCTTTCATCGCTTTCATATGGGCGAGGAGGAGCAGCCGATTGTGGCGCTGGCTCAGCTGTGCGATGCGTTGCCGGACGATCCGAACTGGATAAAGTGGTACTCGGCGATCGTCTTGCACACGAAGTACTATCAGGAAGCGGGAGCAGTCTGGATGCTCCCTATTACGTGCTTCCTGCAGGAATCTATCGGGTCAGCGGCGCTGCCATACTTCCCGAGAGTCCAGGCTGGAGGCCGCTCGAAACGGCAAGCCGGGCAATGTTCGTGGCGCAGGTAAAAGAAGGGACTGCACCTTGGCGGCGATGCTTACCTGCGGCGATACCCGGTGTGGTTCCAGTTCCGCGGAAACTCCAGCGTCTTGCTCTCGGAAGCGAAAGCGCTTTCGTCGCGGCACAACTTCGCGGGGACATCGGCGACGAAGATCTGGCGCAGCAGCAGGCGCAATGGCTGATCGGCAGGAATCCGTTCTCGTCCAGCATTATGTACGGCGAAGGCTACGACTGGACGCCACTCTACAGCGTCCGTTCCGGCCAGATGGTGGGAGCGATCCCGGTAGGCATTGAGACAAAAGGCGACGCCGATATCCCTTATTGGCCTAACCAGATTTGCTGGACTTACAAAGAAGTGTGGACTCAACCCGCTGGCGAATGGATCTGGCTGATGCGCGACCTGAACGGCCCGGCGGTGTGCGCGGGGTCGTCGATCCGGGAGGAACGGGCACCGTTGAACTGATCAACGAAGAAACCCACGCGGCGCTTGCGGCCCTATCTCTGCGGATGGAACCTTTTACGCGAATATCCCCCAGGGTCGGTATCGGGTCACGTACGGGTCAACGCACACAACTCTTACCGCTCTTGCCGGTGGCACCTACCCGGTGGATCTGCGGCGAGAACATGCCGTTGCGTTTTCGGCATCCTGACCCGTGCGCGACCAGGAACTGTCGTCTTGCGACGACCGCACGGAGAGGTCAACACACGTTCTCAGTACGCACAGACAATCTCGAGCTTTCCGGAGCCGGAGACGGTTATTGTAGACCTTGGAACGAAGGGAAGCGGGTCATCACCTGGCACGCCCGCATCGCAGACAAGGCCACGCCCTGGGTCGCGGTGGTGCTTCGCGATGGCGGGCTCAGCGGACACGCGGAACTGAGCGGCGTGGAAAAATGAGACTGGAAGCGGACGCCCGCTCTGAACGATGTGCGCGAAGAAACCGCGGAACTTAGCGGGTATCCTTGGACTTGGCTGAAGTCCAAGCCGAAGTCCGGAATGTTCCGGGCAGTGCCCGATTTTTAAAAGGTGTTCCCGGACGCCTATCGGAAACGGCGGATTCGCAACGTGTGCCGTCCGGAACGATAGAAGCCGGTGACATAAACGGTCGCCTTACCCGTGGTTGAGAAAATCAGCTGGCGAATACGCAACAACGGCGTGCTCTTGCCGACACGCAACAGGTCCGCCATCCGCTGGTCGGCATCGGTAGCGTCGATCTCCTCATCGGCATAGGCCAGGGCAATGCCGCAATTTTGCTCCAGTGCAGAAAAGAGCGACATGCCGTCGATCGTACCCCGCAGCAAGTCAGGGAATTCATCCTCGGACCAATAACCTACCTCGAGCGCAACCGGTTCGCTTTGCGCGAGCCGCACGCGTTCCAGGCGGACGATGCGAGCCGTTGGGGCAAGGCCGAGCCGCGCGGCAATCTCGGACTCATGGCTGACCACGGTTGAGGTGACGATCCGCGAACCCGCCGTCAGCCCGAGGCTGGCAGTTTGTTCCGTATAGCCCGAGCAACTTGTTGAACTGTACTCTTGGCAGGGCGACAAACGTGCCCGCGCCGCGCCGCCGCTCCACGATTCCATCTCGTGCCAGCTCTGTGAGTGCGTGCCGCGCTGTCATCAGACTCACTCGATGAATGCGCGCCAGCTCCCGTTCCGAAGGAACCATATTTCCCGGTTTCAGCTGACCGGCATCGATCCGGCGGCGGATCGCGCCCTCGATCCTTCTGTAGGCCGGTTCTTCTGAGTGGCGGAACGTCGTGCTCACGGTTTGATCTTCACAAGTCTGCGGAAATCCTGGGTCAGTCGATCCTGCGGGTTTCTGTTTCGGAGAACTGAACCGAGCTTGCCGCGGCTATAGTGCGGTTGGGGGCGCGGCAGAATCCTAGCAGAGTGCTATAGAGCGAGCAAGTCGACAATTCGAAATATCTGAAAATGGGAGGCGTTCAGCAGATATTTCCACAGAGCCGCTGCTGCCCGGCTTGACATGACCCCGAAATTGCTCTATAGCATTTAGCACGGGTAGTGGAGCTGTTCAGGCTGGCCGCTCCGGCACAGAGCAAGCGAATTCCCCAGTGTGCCTGGACCGTCCGAAGTCGTGTCGTCAGCATCGATTCACGCTGTACCGATGTTCCCCGTTTTAGTTGCACAAGAGCTTGGGACCGCGTCAGTGCAATCCGCGGCATCAGCACAGAATGATGCCGCGGCTATCCCCAGAGCAAGTTGGAGGCCAATATGAAAAAAGTTACGTTGTGGGGATGTATCCTGGTGGTGCTTGCCGCATGCGAATTTGTCACCCCTCCTTTGAGGGCTCAGCAAACCACGGCATCCATCACAGGCTCGGTTGTCGATCCTGGCGGCGCGGTGATTAACGACGCCACCGTCACTGTTACAGACACCGAACAAGGCACCATCTATACGGCGAAAACGGCCGACGGAGGCCTGTTCACATTTGCCCGCCTCCCCATCGGAACTTATGACGTTAAGGTCGAAGCTCCCGGATTTCGGACCGCGATTCAGTCGCACCTGACTCTGGTGCTCAATGAGACTGCACGCGTTAACTTCAAAATGCAGGTCGGTGCGGTCACCAATACGGTGCAGGTCACTTCCGCGGGGCCGCAACTGCAGACGGAAACCACGCAGGTCAGCACCCTGGTCGATGCTCGAACCGTCGCGAATATTCCTCTGGCAACGCGAAACTACGTTGAATTGACGCTCTTGGCGCCAGGCAGCATTCATCCGGATAATTCTTCTTTCAACAACGGCGACAACGTGGCGAGTGGTGCCCGGCCGTTCATCAACGGGAACCGTGAGCAGTCCAATAACTTCATTTTGGACGGAATGGACAATAACCAGACCTCGGACAATCTGCTTGCTTTCACGCCATCTCCTGATGCGATAGCCGAATTCAATCTCATCACGAACAATGCATCGGCGGAATTCGGCAACTTCATGGGCGGCATCGTTAACGCATCGATCAAGTCCGGATCTAACAACTTCCACGGCGATGCGTGGGAGTTTTTCCGTAACGACGTCCTGAACGCCAATCAGTGGGAGAACAAGTTGAACCCAACGAGCGTACTGGCCAGACCGACCGTACGCTGGAACATGTTCGGGGCCACCCTGGGTGGTCCAATCATCAGAGACAAGCTCTTCTTCTTCGTGGACTATCAGGGGCAGCGCTTCGACCATCCTG
>CAVPCE010000028.1:0-36558 GCA_963702295.1 uncultured Acidobacteriaceae bacterium
CAGTCCTCAATCGCCGGCCGAGCATACGTCGAAATGATCTCTTGTTCAGTCTCCGGATCCGGATTTCGCAGAAATCATTGAATTACGAGATCGTCGCACAAAGTTCGGACGGAGTTGCGAGACGTTCGCAATGCTCCCTCCGTCAGCATCGGAACCTGGCTGATTGAGTCCGGGCAGACCGAACTATTGACCACGATCAGAAGTTACAGCGAGCGTGGCGCGAGCCGTGGGCAGGTCCGATTGCTCCAGATGAACGGAGCCCTGTCGGATATGGAAGCCATGGGCAATAGCCCAACGATAATCGGAGCACAGCATCGTCCGCGCCGGACTGCTCTGCTGATGTAGGACGTTCCTTTTAGCGATCAGGGCTCGGGAGAGTACCGCAAGATTTCGAAAGGCTGTTGGCAAAATGTCGCTGGATCCTGGGGCGCGCAAGAGGGCGACGGCGGGGTTCCACTATTTGCTTTCGCCGCAAGGCGATTCTTCACTCTTCTGAGCAAAAGTGACCATCTTTATACGAGCCTACTCTGTAACACTCGTCTCTGGGAATGAGTTTGGGGGATCCGCCATGAAGCTTCGTTTCATCATCCTCCCAATCTTCGTGACCAGTCTTGCTGCAGCCCTGCCGTTGTTGGCGAAAGCACAGTCGTCGCTCGATTCCGCGGGTGCTTCTGCCAAACCCGTAAGCACAAACCCCGTTCACCCAGACCTGACTTACGACCGTCCGACCCAGGAAACCAAGGTTCACAACTATGTGTTCGAAGCGTTTGGCCCGCTTCCCATCGGGATCGCCGCGGTCGAGGCGGGCATCGACCAGGAGGACAACTCCCCTCCGGAATGGAAACAGGGGGCTGCGGGTTACGGCAGGCGATTCGGATCCGACTTCGGCACCAATGTCGCTAGTACTACGGCGCGTTATGCGCTGTCAGAAGCTTTCCGGGAAGACGCGCTCTACTACCGCTGCGACTGTAAAGGGGTATTTCCGCGGCTTGGCCATGCCCTGATATCGACTCTGACGGCACGTCGGGGCGAAGATGGTCGCCGCATTTTCTCGGTTCCCGCGCTCATCGCGCCCTATGCCGGTTCGATGACGGCGGTCTATGGATGGTACCCCAACCGCTTCGGCGCTAAAGACGGGTTCCGCATGGGGAACTACACCATGCTGGGACTGGCAGGCGCAAACGTCGGGCTGGAATTTCTCTACAGCGGGCCTCACTCCCTGCTTGGCCGCATGCATTTGAACAATACCCACGGCGCGCCGGATTCGGGGTCGAATCAGTGATCTGTGCCGACTTCCCAACCCTCGCGCTGCTATCGTGGCTGCGTCGCGGGTGAAGGCAGTTCGCCGCGCAGGTGGCGCACGTTTCCCTGGCACGAGATTCAGTTCGACCTCTGCTTGAAAGAACCGACATTCACGCCTCGCATCGCTCTCCCCGAAGAGTGCCCGGCATTCGCGGCGCGATGAGGATCAGGTGCAGCGCGTGAAGGCCGACTTCCAGCGCGCGGCCGCCGAACAGGGCTATCGAAAATCTTCACGCTGATTAAGAGAAAATCGAAAAACCCGTGTGCGAACAGAGCTTCGCTGCGCGGGTTTTTCTTTGCCATCGATCCTTAGGTGGAGTTCGATCCCCATCAGTTGGGCGAAGACAGCGGTGTCAGCGCGAAGTTACTGTGGGCTCCGAGCAGAGCACCGGCGCGCCCCCCCAACCGCCGCACTATCTGCTGCTGTTCCCCGGTCGACGTTTCTAATTCACGGATCCCTGGACCCGATCGGTTGCGGTTTCTGCCGCTGCGGGCACGACGATCTATATCCCAGGGTGTCGCGCGAAAAGGGGCGTCATTTCGTTTTGAAGACTTCTGGAGGCTCGAAGCAAGATGAAGACTCTTCACTATGTGCTGGCATCTGCGGTGCTTTCATGCCTCAGTTTGTCTGCTCAGCAGACCACGGGAAACATTCGTGGAACCGTTACCGACCCAAGCGGCGCCGTTGTTGTTGGCGCGGCGGTGAGAGCCTGGCAGGCGGAAACAGGCCTTTCGCGCGAGACAACCACCGATCGCGGCGGCAGCTACGTTCTTCTGGAACTCCCGATCGGACACTACCACCTGCAGGTCGAAGCGAAAGGCTTCCGAGGAATATCTGCAGGATGGCATCACTCTCAATGTGAACGAGACGGCTTCGGTTTCGCCGCGTCTGGCGCTCGGATCGGAAAAGGAGCAGGTTCTTGTGCGCGCCGATGCGGAGCTGATTGAGCCAACCGTTACCAGCATGGGCAAGGTGGTGGAGCAACGGGAGCTGGAGGACCTGCCGCTGAACGGACGCAACTTCTCGCAGCTGGGCCTGCTGCAGCCGGGGGTCGTTCCTTTGACGCCAGGGATCGCCGAAGCCGGCGGATCGCTGCGCAACGGGCAGGCTTATGCGGTGAACGGGCAGCGGCCTGAATCCAACAACTTTCTCATCGACGGCGCGAACAACTTCAACGGCGTCGACGGCGGATTCGTCCTCAAGCCGCCGGTGGACGCGATCAGCGAGTTCCGCATCATCACGCAGAGCGCGAATGCCGAGTTCGGCGATGCGCTGGGATCGACGACGAACATCATCACGCGATCGGGCACGAACCACGTCCATGGGGCGCTGTGGGAGTTTCTGCGCAACGATGCAGTCGATGCCAATAACTATTTCGCGCAGACCAAGGAGCCTCTGAAGCAAAATCAGTTTGGCGCAACGGTCGGTGGGCCGATCAGAAAGGACAAGACGTTCTTCTTTGGCTTCTATGAAGGGTTCCGCAATCGCCAGGGCGAGACAGCGCTGACCACAGTGCCGTCGGTGAAGCAGCGTACCGGCGACTTCTCCGAACTCTGCCCGGAGGGCTTCACGGCCGGCTTCTGCAACAACCCGGCGCACCAGCTTTTCAACGTCTTCGCCAATGCGCCGTACCCGAATAACCAGGTGCCGCAGGGACAGTTCAACTCGGTTTCACAAGAACCTGCTGGGCTTCTTCCCGCTTCCGAATGCCGGCACGAATCTGTTCTCCACAACGCAAACCTTAAGCAATGACACCGATCAGTTCGGCATCAAAGTCGACCATTACCTCGACCCGCGCGACACCCTGAACTTCCGTTACATGTTCAACCAGCTCTCCCAGGTCGATCCGCTATCGCCGGGCGGCGCCAGCGTGCCGGGCTTCCCGGTAGGCGAAGATCAGCGCGCGCAGAACTTTGTTGCGGCAGGAGACGCACACCTTTTCGCCCGCCCTGATCGCGGTGGCGCGGTTCTCGTTTCTGCGCAATAAATTTCTCTTCGGCGAGCACGAGGACCATCAAACGCCCGCCAGCCTCGGCTTCCAATACACGCCGAGCCTCGATATCGCTACGGGTCCCCCGTTTATCCAGGTGAACGGCTATTCCACGGTGGGTGACCCGATCACCGGTCCGCGCAACACGCTACGAAGACGTCTTCGACTACTCCGGATCACTGAGCTGGGTGCGCGGAAAGCACGAGCTGAAATTCGGCGGCGGCTACCAGCATCAGCAGATCAACGTGCTGCAGGGGATCGCCACGAATGGCTTCTTCGTGTTCGCGCCGTTCCCGGTAACGGACGCCTTCGCCAGCTTCCTCGTCGGGCAGCCAGTCGTCTTCCTGCAGGGTATCGGTGATTTCTCACGCGGCATTCGCGGCAACAATGCGAACGCGTACGTGCAGGATACCTATAAGGTTTCACCCCGCGTTCACGGTCAACGCCGGGCTGCGTTATGAGTTGCCCGAGCCCTACACCGAAATCCATAACAGAATGTCGTTGTTCGAGCCGGGGAAAAAGTCGCAGGTCCTGCCCAATGCACCGGTGGGCCTCTTATATCCCGGGCGATCCAGGGGTGCCCGCAGGCCTGATTCCAACCGACAGGAAGGCTTTTGCGCCGCGCCTTGGCATCGCGTGGGACCCGAACGGTCATGGCAATCTGCTGATAACTTCGTCGTACGGAATTTTCTATGAGCCTTATTACACCGGACAGGGCGGGCCTTTGCAGTCGCCGATCAGTGCGCCTCCCTACCTGGGCACGCCGCAGGTGAGCCTGCCGGACTTTGCCGATCCTTTCAACGGCAATCCTCCGGCGGCGGGAACATTCTCCCCAGACCTCACGAACCTGACCCTGTCGCCCACCTTGACGCTGCCCTACACGCAGGATTGGGACCTGAATCTGCAGCGCTCGTTCGGGATCCGATTGGCTGTTCGAAGTTGGATATGTCGGCACCAAAGGCACGCGCCTGCCGCGCTTCATCGAAGCGAATCCCGCGGTGTTCGTTCCCGGAACCGTGAACGGCCAGCCGATTTCGAATTCCAGCAATGCCGACCAGCGGCGGCTCTATTCCGGCTGTACGCTCGCCGATTCGCCCAGCAGTTGTAAATTTTCGTCCACGGGCGAGATCGCGGGCATCGCCAACTCGGCCTACAACGCTATGGAAGCATCGTTGCGCAAGCGATTCGGCCATGGGCTGTCATTCCTCGCCTCGTATACATGGTCGAAGACGATTGACGATGTTTCGTCGTTCAACATCACCGGGTCGGCGGCGAAGCCAGTCGCGGGCGAAAACGATCTGGCCCAGGATCCGTTCAACCTCGCAGCCGAGCGTGGGCTTTCGCTGTTCGACGCGCGCAATCGATTCGTCGGAAGCTATGAGTGGGAACTGCCGTTCTGGAACCACGCGCAGAACTGGTACCAGTGGGGATTGGGCGGATGGCAGTTGAATGGCATTGCCACGCTGATGAGCGGCACTCCGTTCACCGTCTTCGATTCAAACGACGTTGCGGCCCAGGGCAGCGCTCCGGAGATCACCGGATTCTCCGCGCAACGGCCCAACCTCGTCGGCAACCCGAACAGCGGGCGGCGCGCGGTGAACTCATGGCTCAACACCACTGCTTTCCAGAGGCTCGATCCCACAGCCAATGCGGGGCAGTTCGGCACGGAAGGCCGCAACGTCAACATCGGACCGGGCTATGCCGACTGGGACTTCGCTGCTCTGAAGAATTTCAAGGTGACGGAGTCGACACAGTTCCAGTTCCGCGCCGAGTTGTTTGATGTCCTGAACCGCACGAATTTCCGGCTGCCTGACAGCGACATCAGTTCGCCGACATTCAACCATATCCTGGAGGCGGAGGCTCCGCGCCAGGTGCAGTTTGCGTTGAAGTTCATGTATTAGCAGATTCGAATGAAAGAACATCCCAGCGCGAAATGAGTTCTGAGTTATGAGTTCAGCCACCACATCCGAGTCTGCAAACCACGAGCAGCCTGTACGGCGACCAGCGGCGCCGTCTTCAACGAATCTGCCTCTGGTGGATGAACTCACAGCCAGCGAGGAGGTGCGGACACTGTTCGCGCAATACCGCGAGCGCTTTGGCCGAACCGATCTTCCCGGGATTGTGCTGTGCTTTGCCACGAACTCGGCGCTGCTGAAAGGCATGTTGGAGATCGCTGAGAATCTCTTATTCGGAGAAAGCCTGCTGAGCCGCCGGCACAAGGAGATGATTGCCACCTATGTCTCGCGGCAGAACGCGTGCCCTTACTGTGCCGACAGTCACGGCGCTTTACTTGCGACGCAGGGCGGGTAACCCGAAATGATTTGCGCGCTGCAGGAAGGTGATCTCAATTCGCAAATGTTCACCAGCGCGGAACTGGCTCTGCTGAAGTTCGCCGGAAAGGTGAACGCGAATTCGCCGCCGGTCACCCGCGCCGATGTGGAAGCAGCGATGCGCGCGGGCTGGACGGAGGCGCAGGTAGCCGAGGCAGTCCATATTGCAGGCCTGTTCGCCGCTTTCAACCGCATCGCCAACGGCTTTGGGCTGCCTTCTCCCTATCCTGACGGCTGTGAGACCATCAATGGTCGAACGCTCCAATCCGCGGAGACCAAAACGTGGCACATGGACTCCACAGCCAGAGACTGCACCAATTGTCAGGTTGTGCACGCAGGCTTGCCCGCCGGGAGCTATCGCTCCCCGGAAGCAGATGGTGCGGGCGTCCAGAGATGTGCGTCGACTTTGACAAGTGCATCCCCCTACTTTGCCGAAGCTGCGTCGCGTGGCATCTGTATTGCAATTCCGACAGGGCGTGATAGGAGCCGCAATACGTGGGTCATGCGCCTTCGGGCGGATTGAAGTCGCGGCTGAGTTGGCGAATCTGGGCCAGTGCTTCAAAATGTAGTTCACTGAAAGGTTCAATTGTGCTATGCGCATTTCTCAGCAGCTGATCGCGCTATCGTGTGGAATCCCCTGCATGCTTGCGCTACTGGCCACGAGTACGCCCGCGGGCGCGCAAGCGCAGAAGATTGCGTCAACCCCGCCTATGGGCTGGAATAGTTGGAACCATTTCGCCGGTAAGGTGGCGGACGCCGATGTTCGTGCCGCCGCTGATGCGATGGTTTCAAGCGGGATGAGAGACGCCGGTTACGTCTATGTCAATATCGACGACGGTTGGGAGGGTGAGCGAGACGCACACGGGAACCTGCATCCGAACAGCAAGTTTCCCAATATGACTGCTCTGGCCGACTATGTGCACAGCAAGGGATTGAAGCTTGGAATCTACTCCTCACCGGGGCCCAAGACCTGTGAGGGAAACTCGGGCAGCTATGGCTACGAAGAGCAGGACGCGAAGACCTTCGCTTCGTGGAAAATCGACTTCCTGAAGTACGACTTGTGCAGTCTTGGGGATGTAGTGAAGCTGCACGATTCCGGGCAGAATCCGGAGACCGCGGCCGAAGAAATAAAGGCGGCCTACGACAAAATGCACCAGGCGCTTGTGAAAACAGGAAGGCCCATTGTCTACAGCATCTGCGAATATGGTATCGCAGCGGTGTGGGAATGGGGTCCGCAAGTAGGCGCGAGTCTTTGGCGCACAACGGACGACATCAGCGATAGCTATCGCAGCATGGCGCTGATCGGGTTTTCACAATCAGGGCTCGAGAAATATGCGGGACCGGGCCACTGGAACGATCCCGACATGCTCGAAATCGGTAATGGAGGGATGAACGCGGACGAATATCGGACTCAGATGAGTCTTTGGGCGATGCTGGCCGCTCCCTTACTTGCAGGAAATGACTTAAGCAAAATGGACGCGACCACCCGGAGCATTCTGCTTAATCGCGAGGTAATTGCCGTCGATCAGGACCGGATGGGAGTTCAGGGTCATCGCCTGGGGCCGCCGCAGGTCTGGGTTCGTCCCCTGAGCGGGGGAGCGAAAGCGGTTGCCATCTTCAACTACGTTACAGACGACGAGCCAGAACCGCTGACGCTGCGTCTTGGGGAACTGGGGTTCCCCGGGCCGGTCCATGCCCGAGACCTATGGGCGCATCGGGACCTGGGCATTCTTCATGACTCTTTCACCGTGACGGCCCCTAAGGGGGGTGTAGTCATGCTCCGACTTTGGCCCGGCACGTAGTTATCTATCCCTTCAGCATGACCGCCTTTGGGATTCGAGCCGTGGTTGCCTCCGAGCGTGGTTGTTGACGGATGACGGGCTGTCCGGAAGTTTCAGCTCATCCAGTTGTCTCCGAACCGGGTCTTCGTAACCGTGTTCATCAAGTTGGCCTTCCTGCGCGTCAGGGCTGGATTCCCATGGATAAACCCTTCTGCTTCAGGAGTGCGTTAAACGCCGGAATCACTTTCTCGTTCAGGTTTTTTGCCGCCTCCTCCGACTCTGCCAGCTGCTGCTGGAGTTCTTTGTTTACCGCGACTGCCTGATCGGTCGGGGGCAGGTCGGCTCCTCCGTCCACCAGGAACGCCAGGTTGGTCAGGTCTCCGTAGAGCCGTGTCGGAGCGCGGAAGGCGTCTTCGGTGCGGCCGGTGAGGGCCAGGGGGAAGAATTTTTCCTCGACCGACTCCATATTTTTCTCCAGGTCTTTGGCTGCCCCCAGGACGGAGGCGTCACCGGCGTTGTCAGCAAGCATGGTCTGCATGTCCGCGAGCTGTTCCTGGCCCACTCGATGTGGTTGATGGTGTCGGCGGACTGATTCATTTCTTTGCGGATCTGCAGCAGAAACTCTGTGTTCGCCTGGATATCCTGGGTGGTGCCCAGATCCCTGGGATCGCGGAGGATCTCGAGCGG
Source organism: uncultured Acidobacteriaceae bacterium (assembly GCA_963702295.1). GTDB lineage: Bacteria > Acidobacteriota > Terriglobia > Terriglobales > Acidobacteriaceae > Palsa-343. Next base: position 8,092 of record CAVPCE010000028.1, read on the forward strand.
CTGAGAGAACTCCTTCCCATCGACCTTCAGCTTCACGGTATAAGTGCCTGGTGAGACTATCGGTCCGCTGTTGTAGTTTCTCCAGTGGACCAGTGGGCGCCAGCCTTCGGGCCCGTTCTTCACCCACGGCTCGCCGGGAGGACTGTTGCGCAGTTTGACGACGGTGGGGGCTTCGTATTGAAGGTCCCACCAAACCCGGTTGATGCCGGCTTCCGTTGAGCCTTTTATCGTGCGGATGGAATCGCCCGACGGGCTGAGGATGGAGATTTCCACTTTTTTGGCTGCAGCGTGCAGATAGTAGTTCAGATCGGCTCCGCGGGGAGGGTTATCGCCGACCTGGAGATCATTGCGGAGCATGTTATTTCTGGCGTTCTTGAACTCCCGATAGCGATACGCCGGCCGCGGCTTGAAGAAGTGGATGTCCTCGTTCTGCGCCTTGTCCCAGTCGCGCAGGGGGGTGATGTCGTCGAGAATCCAGAATCCCCGGCCGTAAGTGGCCACGACAAGATCGTTGTAGCGTTTTTGGATCGTGAGCCAGGAAACGGGAGCTGGAGGCATGTTGTTGCGCAGCAGCGTCCAGTGGTCGCCGTCGTCCCATGAGACGTAGATAAAGTTCGATGTTCCCAGGAAGAGCATGCCCTTGCGGACAGGGTCTTCCACGATGGTGTGAACGCTGCTGTTCACTGATTTTGGAATACCTGCGCTGATGGACTTCCAGGTCTTCCCGTAATCGCTGGTCTTGTAGACGTAGGGGTTGTAGTCACCGGAGCCTTCGCGCAGGTTATCGACTATGTATGCCGTACCCGCGTCGAAATTGGAAGGCTCGACGCGAAAGATGGTGCCCCAGGGTGGGAGATCCTGAATATTCCTGGTGACATTGGTCCAGGTTCTGCCGCCGTTTTCGGTTACATTCACCTGGCCGTCGGTGCTGCCAGTCCAGATGACTCCTGCCTTGACGGGTGATTCGGCAATGGCATAGAGCACTGCGCCTTCAAAGGTCATGAGGTTATCAACGGAAATTCCGCCGGAATTCTGTTCGTGGCTTTTGTCGTTGAGCGTGAGGTCCGGACTGATGACCTTCCAGGACTGGCCACCGTCGTCGGTTTCATGGACATACTGACTGCCGGCGTAGACGCGACTGTGGTCGTGCGGCGAAATGGCGATGGGCATCGTCCAGTGCCAGCGGTACTTCGCATCCTTTGGCGCCCATCCGTAGGTTGCCATGGGCCACGGAGAGACCCACCGAGCCTGTCCGGTGCGCAGATCCATCCGCGTCAAATCGCCGTTATAACAGCCAGACCAGACGATGTTGTTGTCCTGCCAGTCGGGAACGGTGAACCCGGGCTCGCATCCACCGATCTGCGTCCAGTCGCCCGCGAGGATCCCCTCATTTCCGCCGAACCCCGCCGTGGGCAGGCTATTGCTGGGGCCGCGAAACGTGGGCTCATCCTGGCGGTTGCCATAGACGTTGTAGGGGATTTGATCGTCAGTGAACGCGTGGTACATCTGGGCGATGGGAAATGTGAAGGTCGCGTAGGTTTTTTCGCGGTTCAAACTCAGGCTGATGCCGTGATCGTGCGCCACCATGACGCGGTCAGGATTGAGAGGGTCGTACCACACATCATGGACGTCACCAGCGGGGATGGTGATGTCGTCGGCGAGGGTCTGGCCGCCGTCGCGTGAATAGACAATGGTGACGGCGACGAAAAAGATAAAATTCTCATCATCCGGCGCAACCGCAAAGCGGGTGTAATACGGTGACCGTTCCGAGAGAACATGCAACTGATTGATGATCTTCCAGGTATTTCCGCGATCATCGGAGCGGTAGAAACGCGGCGTGTCTTCCTGGATGAGAGCGTACATGCGATTGGAATCGCTGGGAGCGATCTGCACGGCAACCTTGCCGACGGGCTTATCATCAGCGGGCAGGCCGTGGCCTGCGAGCTTCTTCCAGTTATCTCCACCATCATGCGAAAGGTAGACGCCCCCGCCCGCGCCGCCACTTTCTTCGCCCCAGCTGTGAATTGCGATTTGCCACATTCCCGCGAGGAGGGTGTTGGGATCGTGCGGATCGAGCGACAATTCAGAGCATCCGGTATTTTCGTTGACGAACAGGACCCGTTTCCAGGTTTTGCCGCCATCTTCGGTGCGGAAGATGCCGCGCTCCTCCTGTGGTCGAAACGCCTGGCCCATGGAGCAGGCGTAGACGATATTGGGGTCATGCGGATTGACGATGATTCTTCCGATATGTCCGGTTAGTGCCAGACCCATGTGCTGCCAGGTGGCTCCGCCGTCCGTCGACTTATAAATGCCATCGCCCATCGAGTAGTTATTGCGAATGATCCAGGTCTCGCCGGTTCCTGCCCAGATGGTGTTGTGATCGGAAGGGGCAATCGCCAGGGAGCCAATCGCTGAGACATCTTCATGGTCGAAGATCGGAGCCCAGGTCACACCTCCATCGTTGGTTTTCCAGATGCCTCCATCGGAGGCTCCGGCGTAGATCACCATCGGATTACCTGGCTCGCCAACAACGGCAGCAACCCGATTTCCCCCTGGTCCGATCTCGCGATAATGCAGCTGCGCAAAAGGATTGCCGTCTGCGGGCTGATCCTGAGCGAAATGCATCTGGCTGGATGGTCTTTGGGCGAGAGCGCCGATGGACAGACCAAGAATGACAGCCAAGCCTGCGACCGAACGCACAATGGAAACATCGCGCTGATTGCTCATCGTTTTCGTGTCTCCCTTAATTCAATGGGAAATTCTACACACAGTGAGCCACCCTCGGTGGATCAAATGATCCTGGGCGAAGCGGAAAAGCTTGCGACTTTCGGAATTGTGGCGGCCTTTTCCGCCGCGCTCGCCCAGCCTGTTCTTGTCTGTTTCGCGTCATGGGCATGGCGCGCGATTCAAAATACCAGGTGGGAACCGAATCCAGAAAGCGCGAACCACGCTGCTCGTCAGGGGCCGCAATCGGCTTCGGCATGCACGGATGGCCACACTTCCATTGCTCCGGTGTCCCGTCCATGTGTGATACGAGTTTCCCTTGTCGACTATGCTCCTGTGTCGCGTGTGCGTTCGATTGGCAGCGAGACGGCCCTTTGCTTCTTCTCTCGCCTACTCAAGGATCCGGATTTTGGCTGCTGCCAGCTCGGATAGTAGATTGGATACTGATTTGTGCGGGATGAGGGGGCCTTCGGCTCACAACGGCGTCGGAACCCGAATTCTTCAGATGAAGATGAGGTTGGTCTTCCAGAGGAATCCGGTTGTGCCTCAGTCCGTAAAACAGGCCAATCGCACGAACTCCAACTGTGGCTCAGGCTAAGGGGTCGATGGATTTGCACATTCACCGTTTGAACTATGCAATCGGCCGCCGGGAGAAGTGTGTTATCCGGAGCTTTACGTTTGTACTCCTGCCACTTGTGACCGCAATTACATTTGCTTTCGGTGCGTCGGCTCAGACGGTGAGCATCGATGCAACCCCGACTCGTGTTGCAAACACCTTCAGCCCTGTTCGCGCATTCGGCAGTACCGTCGATCGTATTCCCATGAACATGACCGACACGTTTTTCAGACCTGACCAGATCCGACAGATTCTGGAAGCAGGTTGGGGTCCGGTGAGCTATCGCCAGAATACCGAGCTGTTCGTTCAGGCATGGCATTGGAATCCCAAGGGAACGTGGAGCGACCGTGCGGGACAGGGATATTTCACCGGGGACGCGACCCCCACCAGCGCAATGATCCGCCATTCCTACGGTTATTCGCTGCCGCATCGCGGGGTCACACGCAACTCCGGATCAGAGTTCGACGGATATTCGAGGCTGGATGACGGAGACCTGAATACATACTGGAAAAGTAATCCCTATCTTACAAAGGAATTTACCGGCGAAGAGGACAGCGCGCACCCGCAGTGGATTGTGATTCGCCTGCAGGCGAAGGAGATAGCGACAGCTATCCGGATCGCGTGGGTGGAGCCTTATGCGCGCCAGTACCGCGTGCAATATTGGCTCGGCCGAGATGATCCGATGGACGCTCCCGATAGTGGGTCGTGGAGGGACTACCCGTCCGGAGTGATCCGCGATGGAAAGGGAGGGACCGCGACCCTGCAGTTGTCGGCGTTGCCCGTTGCGACGCAGTTTGTGCGGGTACTGATGACCGAATCCTCGAATACCTGCGACACCCATGGGGCAAAGGACCGTCGCAACTGCGTCGGATTTGCCATCAAAGAGGTCTATCTGGGCACACTGCGCGACGGTAAGTTTCATGACGTGCTGCATCACGCGCCGGGACAGGAGCAGACGTTCACCTACTGCTCGTCCGTGGATCCCTGGCATCGAGCGTCGGACGTCTACGTGCACCCTGATCGCATGGAATCCGGCGATCAGGTTGGATTCGATCTGTTCTTTACCAGCGGCATCACCCGAGGCTTGCCGGCCATGGTGCCGATCGCGATGCTCTACAGCACGCCGGAAGATGCAGCGGCCGAGGTCACTTATCTGGAAAAGCGCGGATACCCGATCGCGCGTATCGAAATGGGCGAAGAACCGGATGGACAGTATATGGGGCCTGAGGATTACGGGGCTCTGTATCTGCAGTTTGCCGCCGCGCTGCACAAGGTTGACCCACGGCTGCAACTTGGGGGGCCTGTATTTGAAGGAGTGAGCGAGGATATTCAATGGTGGCCGGATGCTCACGGCGAGACGTCATGGTTCAAGCGCTTCCTCAGCTACCTCAAGGCTCACGGCAAGCTGTCAGAGCTGGCATTCATGTCGTACGAGCACTATCCCTATTACGACGGAACGTGCCAGGGCCCGTGGAGCAATCTCTACAAGGAACCGGAGATCCTGACTAACATCATGCAGGTATGGCGTGACGATGGATTGCCGGCCGATGTGCTGATGATCGATTCCGAGACCAACGCTCCCGGTGCGGATGACGCCGTCGATGTTTTTGGGGCGCTGTGGGTGGGCGATACCTTCCCCGCTTTTCTTACCGCGGGAGGACAGGGTTCGTACTATCACACGGCGTTGCCTTACTCCACGCCGCACCCAGCCTGCGACAACAGCTGGGGGACTTATCACATGTTCACGATCGACCACCACGGGCTCATCAAGCAGCGCACATCGCAGTTTTTTGCGGCGCAAATGCTGACGCAGGAATGGGCGGAGCCGAAGGATGCGGAAGACCGCCTCTTCAGGGCGACCAGCGACATCAGGGATGCGGAAGGTCACATGCTTGTGACTGCCTATGCTGTGCTGCGTCCCGATGGACAATGGGCGCTGATGTTGATCAACAAGGACTATGACCATGCTCATGCGGTCAGGATCGTGTTTCGCGACGAAGAGACGCACAGCGACAGCGGTTTTGTGGGTACGGTCGATCGGATTACGTTCGGGAAGGAGCAGTACACGTGGCATTCGGCGCTGCAGGATGGCTATGCCGATCCGGACGGTCCCGCGGCTCGCTCGACGCTGCCTGCGGGGGAGCGGTATACGTTACCGCCGGCTTCGATGACGGTGCTGCGGGGCCGGATCGGAGTTATGTCCCGGACGAACTGAGGAGTTGCGTTGGCTATAAGAAGGTCATGCTGTGCCGTGGCACGTTCGCTGCCGTCGCGTTCAGCCAGACCGATCCGACGATGCAGTCCCGCAGTCCCATCGTCGCACCCTCTTGCCGTCACCGGGAATCAGTTTGTTCCGCACTCGCGTCGCACGGATTCGGTGGAGACTGGGGAAATGGCCCCGTTTTCATCCAATCCAATTTCTCATCAGAACTTCACCAGGCTGGCTTCGGAATGACGGCTACGACGTCTTGACGGACCAGCATGGTTTGCGGTTGGTGCCACTCTGACTATCCGCAATTCCTGGCTCTGGAAGGCCAGGCACATAGACCATGAATTACTACAGACGATAGTAGATAAATCGCGTATTCATTCTTACCTGCCACGCATCTGACATGTACACGATGCATCTCCGGGTCAAATGCGTGAATGATCGCTGCGCCGATCACGACATCGAAAAGCAGCTTGACGTCGGGCGGCTCCAAAGCCTCCTGACCGACGACGGAGCGAGTGTGAGCTGTCCCGTTTGCCATACCCTTATGAGGATCCTCGTTCCATACTCCAAGAGCCAGCGAGGGGTGAAACGACCGGGGCCGCGAACCCGAAGCACGCGGTGACGGGTGCTCCTATTGCTAGCCCCGTGCGTGCGGCGGCGCGAACCTACTTTTCGCGGAGGACATCGCGTAGCGGAAGGTGACGGGAGAGGGGGAGCGCTGCGTTCATTCGCGGGCTCCCATTCTGTGTTTGGGCTGGTTCCAGTGGTGGGCGAATTTCGAAATTAGCTCACCGATGCTGGCGATGGGGTTGTGAGCCAGGGGGTGAATGAGGCATTCGAGCCCTGGATGGTAGCGCAGCCGTTGTGGCCGGGACCGGCTGCGCAGCCCCACCAGTTCTCGGCGGCGTCGAGCGGTGCGGAGCCGGCGTTGTCGATCGCGATTCCCTTTGGAGAAGTTGTTGAAGTGAGCGGTCAGTTGCGATCCGGCTGGTGCGGTGAAGCCGCCGCTGTTGGCGATGCTGAGTCGCTTACCTTCAAAACGGCAATTGGAAAATGCCGTACAAATGCCGCACAGCATCCCCGATGGTGACGGCAATGTTACGTATGTTGTTGGTTTTAGTTGGCGTCCCATGAGAGTTCCAGTTGGAACACACTCCTAACTGCCCTGAAAACGCTGGATTCCCTGCGTCTGTGCTTTACGGCGACGTAGAATGAAGCACTTGTGGAGCTGATTCAGCGGGACATCCGCGCTTCAGGGTATATCCCTATGCTGTGTTGAATCGGTATAGGGTTCGGGATTGCACAGTGCAGTTTGTGGCCTCTTCACTTGTTCCCGTTCGCCGGTGAGGTCTCGCCTGTGGCATCATCCAGCGGGCTAACGTTTTCTGGCGTCAATCGTGGGCCACGTGGAACAGCCTTTAGTGTCTTGATGGCATTTTGGATTTCGGCATCGTCCTTCAAGGCGATGGTCGCTCGCTCCGAAAGTTCGGTAAGCACGGTGCGGATGCTCTGCGCGACTTCAAGACAGTGACTGTCGGTCATCTCGGGGTTATGCAGACCCTTGCTGAGGGCCGTGTGCAGCAGCAGAAGAGGGCTCTCGCCCTTTATCAGTAGGGCTTGAGGGATGAAATCCTTTACCAACTCAATTGATTTGGAGAACTGCGATTCATTCATTGCGGCAACAAACACCGCGTCGATCTCTGGAGTACTGCCGAGGGCTTTTACGACCCTCGCAATTCTGCCGATGATACGACTACTCTGGTTCTCAACTACTCGACGGTAATACGCGAACGCACCGAGACCCATTCCCCTGTTTTCCGCACGCCTCCCCTGCAGGAACAACTCCCGGTCTGGTCCAACGAGAGAAATCAATTGGGCGGGCGATTGTGGTCCGAACGTCGGTATTTGGCCGACTTTTAACGCAGAGGCGGTGCCCTTAACATCCTTCGCAGGCGAGGTGAGCACCGTGAAGGCGATTGCAAAGCGGGCGAGCCTCCGACCACAGTTGCGACAGACGTATTCTAAGAACCTAAAATTCCAGCCGCTCTTAAAGAACAGAGACTCCTTGGACCGGAACATTCGAGGGCCGTCGCAATCTGAGTGATTGCAGAAGAGAAGAATATCGGGCACCTGAAGGTAGTTGATATTGGACGTGACTTCCAAATCGGTGAGCTGAACGTACGTATCAGGAGGGGTTTGCTCAAGGAACTTCCTGAACGACAGCTCGGGTGCTTCAACTGTGGTCGCGTCCTTGTCGGGTTCAGTGCCTTCCGGAGATATTTCCACTGTGTCGTCATCCGCCATGCAAATTCCTTTACTTCCGTACGTTCGGGGTCTGATCCTTTTAGCTTAGTCCGCTTCGACGCCCGTATCAGCCTGCTTAGATCGACCGAGGAGCATTCAATTTGAGCAATCGCAAGACAGTATTCGATGATTTACCGACCTCCGCAGCGATAGCCCTGATGCTCATGCCTTGCACCCGCAGCCGTTCAATTTTCGCCGCCAGCTTTGGCTCCGCGTCCTCTGCCTTTGGACGACCCCCGACCCGGCCCTGAGCCTTCGCACGCTGCAACCCGGCAATAGTGCGCTCGCTGAGTCTCACACGCTCCTGCTTCGCCACAGCCGCAAGAATCCCGATCACTGCCTCTTTGAAGATGCCCGTGCTGTCGAGGTACTGCTCCGTGAACGAACGATAGTTGACGCCATAGTCGGTGAGTCGCTCAAGGTGGTTCAGGGTCTCCACCGTCCCCTCACGGCTCAGCCGGTCGAGGCTCCAGAACAGCAGGCAATCAAACTCCCGGCGAGACGCAGCCGCGAACATCTTCTGGAACTCCTCTCGGTCCCCACGCTTGCCACTAGCCCGATCTACGTACTCATGGACGACCGTCCATCCCTGCGTTCCCGCGAACTCCCGAAGCTGCCTGAGCTGGTTCTCGGTGTCCTGACGCCCGTCCTTCGTGGATACCCTCGCGTAGATTGCTGTTCTCATGAAAGCAGTGTATCATAAAACGGTAGTTTATTGCAACACGCAAAATACGGTATGACCTCCACGCCAATCGTGTGGCGGGACAGACCCCTTTTTTGATACAGCCATTATGCCGCGAGCGCGAGCAGGTCGGGACTGTTCAACAGTTCAAAGCCCATCTGTCGAATGTAGAGGAAATGCTCGTAGGTGACCGGCTGAAACCGATCATCACTAGTGGGCGAGTAGTGAAACCATCCCCGCTCGCCTGTCCGCATCAGTGCCTCGTATTCAGGATTCAGCTTCGTGTCCACGTGAGCGCCGCCATCTTTGTTCGCAGCACCCAGCACAAGTGATCTGCGAGTTGCATTGATTGCACCGTAGACATAGACGACTTGTGTCCACCATGCGGGTGCTGGTAGCTGGAGTTGTAATGCCGAGGGATCGGTATTCGGCCTCCTCGTGGTTTCGGTGCTGGTCATTCGCAGTTCGCCCATGCCGCTCATGAAGACTGTCTTGGGGCCGGGGATGGTGCCTACAGTGGTGGAAAGCAGGACGTTAGCTGCGTTAGATGCCTTAGCAAGGACGTTGAAGCCGAAGTGTCATGAATCAGAACACGGATCACGGTCGCGATCCGAACCGCCTCGTCGAGGTGTCCCCGATCATAGGCATCGCACGACCTCCAGAGGAAACCGAGTTGGCGGAAGAGGTGCGCCTTGTAGTCGAGGTCCACGAATGGAATCTTAGCCCCAGACCAAAAAGGGGATAAGGGGGTCGTGGAAATTCCGGCTTTTGATATTTTGGGAATCGTGTGTCAGCAACACGCACACCCCCGCGAAACGAATTTTCTGTTTCCCAGCCTTTGATAGCGTGGTTTGGTTACGCTTTCCGGTTCACCAGCAATGGCCTGTAATCGCACGAGGATGGGCCTACAACGCATCGATAGCGGCTCTGGGACCCCAGTCTGTCATTCATCTGCCGGTCGGTCAATGCATACTGTGCAGTTGTGTGTGTCGGGCGCGATGGTACGATGATGTTGCTCACCCGGTAAACAGCCGAAATGGGTTCTCCAGTGGCCGACGACCAGAAGAAACTCGCCCTCCAGCAGCTCGCCAACATCGTCATTGACGCCTACCTCGACCGCGACAAGCAATTCATCCCTGAGTTTGGTCTCGGTGTGCTAGGGAGGATGTTCTTGACAAAAACTGAGGAGGATCATCCAGACCTGAGAACTAACGTCTGGTATCGCCGATCCGACTACGAACCGGTAGCCATTTTCGATGAGAAAAAAAAGCCAACGGCCTGAAACAAACAAAGCGGTCATCTACACCCGAGTCTCAACGGAAGATCAGGTCAAGAACCTCAGCCTTCAAACTCAGGAGGATCGAGGGCGGGAGTTCTGTGCCAGCCGGGGCTGGAGCATCGTCCGCGTTTTCCGAGAGGAAGGTCAATCTGCGAAGACCACTCGACGCGATGAGTTCCAGAGGATGATCCAGTTCTGCAAGGAAGCCCGATACGGCATCGGCCATATCGTCGTTTATGACCTCAGCCGATTCGCTAGAAACATGCGGGACCAATTAGATACGGAGCGGGAGCTGCTGGAGGCTGGTGTCCGAATCGAGTCCGTCAAGGAGCCGACCGAAGATAGTGCCTTGGGTCGTTGGCAACGAAACATGGTTGCCGTACAGAATCAGTTCGAGAACGAGAGAAGAGCAGAGCGCACGGTTGATGGGATGACCCAAGCCGTGAAGGCCGGGAGGTTCACGTTCAAGGCTCCCTCGGCTACATCAATGTCAGCCAACGGCACGGCCATAATCTCATCCCCGATCCCAAAACGGCTCCGCTGATAACGAAGGCTTTCGAGATGATTGCTACGGGGTCGCAATCCAAGGCGGAAGTCCTGCGGACTCTAAATGCACTCGGGTTCACCACGCGAACGGGGCGTCCTGTGCCGATACAGACGTTCCAGCGTATGCTCCGGAACCCTATTTATGCGGGTTGGGTTTCCATCCCCGCATGGGAACTTAAGGAGCGAGGCAAGCACGAACCTCTAGTGTCTGAGGAGTTATTCAACACTGTTCAGGATGCGCTGGATGGAACAAGAGCTGCAGTCGTTTCCTACCAAAGAAACCATCCTGATTTTCCGTTGCGAGTTTTTGCCCGATGCGAGAAATGCGGGTCACCGCTCACAGGAGCGTGGTCAACGGGACGGAAAAAGAAGTTCGCCTACTATCGCTGCCGCAAATCTAAATGCGACGGAGTGAAGAACGTTCGGAGAGAGACAGTTGAAACAGATTTTATCCAGCTCCTCCAAAGGCTCACACCTGATCCTGCGCTGATCGCGGACTTCGAGGATGCCGTTCGGACAATGTGGAACCGGCGTCAAGGTGATGCCGAAGCTGCATACTCCGCCGCGCAAAAGAGAATCGAGGTCGCACGGTTTCACAACGACAGACTCATCACTCTTCGCCTCGATGAGGAGATCGATCAGGAGACCTATCGTCGGAGGGCCGAGGTGCTTCGGCGTGAAATAGCGGATGCTGAACGAGAACTGAGAAGCACGGAGGCGGGGTTTCTCGATCTGGAGGGCGTTCTCGCATTCGCTAGGAAGATCGTCACCAGTCCGGCGAGGCTTTGGATGGAGTCATCGGTCAATCAACGTCAGAGGCTTCAGAAGGCATTTTTCCCGGACGGTCTCGTCTATGGAAAATGCGGATTGGAACCGCGCCAATATCCTCGTTTTTCAGTCTCTTAGGTGGCTTTGTTGATTGCGAATCGCGTTTGGCGTCCCCGACGGGATTTGAACCCGTGTTATCGCCGTGAAAGGGACCGCCTGAACCGTAACTGATTGAAACTGCAGGGCACGATTGGCCTCGATTTATCTGTTTTGGCTCCTTCGGGACTTGTTATCGAACCCTTATCGAACCTACGCACTCGGTAGTCTGCTGGGTTCCGAACGCGGCCTGCTGGTTGCTCGCCGCGGATTGCCATCAAGACACGGCGCGGGTCTCGATAGAGGAACGGTAGGCGAATGGCGATCAGAGTCTTCAGGCTCGCACGGCCAAGGAAATTCGGCTTCCTCATCCGCCTGGATCCCCATTTGGCCTGAAATCATCAACCGGGTTGCGATCTGCAACCAAAACGACCGGGGGGCGCCTTGCCTCCACTGGGTGTTTGCCCGTCATAATGTTACCGAATGTAACACATGACGGTTGCCGAAGTGCAAATTCAGCTTCCCTCTGCGGAGTCGGTAGGCCCGGAAACGGGCTTCTCGCCGGCAAGCGCTCTCGTTTGACGACAAATCGCCAACTCGCGTTTCCAGCCGGCCTCGGCCTGAAACGTGGCAACGCCTTCCATGAAGGCATCGAAACTCTGCAGCCAGTTCGGTCCGCTATCTCGCTGTAATTTGACTCCGATAGACAACCGCGATGATAACTCAGCATTTTGGAAAACCGCGCTGAGTTCAAGACCGAATCGCGTCAGGTCTAATGCCACTTTCACTGCTGGCCCATGATCACGAGTGTCCGTTTTCGGACGCCCGTTTTCGATTTCGGACGGAGCAGTCCTGTGGTGATACCACATAAGGCTCTGATAATGCTAAGACCGGCAATGGAACCGCTCGTGCACCTCTAACGAGGAATTGATCTTTCCCCGGCCCCTCAAGGAGGAGTGAGACGTGCGTCTGAAACCTATTGCCGTATGGTTGATTGCAGTTGGCTACCTGACTATGGCGGTCGAAGCACAGGAAACCTTCTGGGATAGCCCGCAGGCGTATCTGGGCAGGCGCGCCCGTCAAACACACCTCAGATTTTTGCGCCCACCCTGCTGACGGAGCCCGGGACGATTGCGATGGATCGCATCACCTTCTCGCGAGATGGACGAGAGACTTACTACTACTAGGCCGACCGCCGCGGAAGCCTGGCAACCGCAAAGATCAAGTACTTCCGCTACGACGGACATCGGTGGACCGGGCCAACGGCGCTGAACGAACACCTGTTTGATGTCACGATGGCGCCGGAGGCAACCAACTCTACTTCGAGGTCTCCAATTCGAATTATGTGTGGAGATCGAGTAGGACCCAAGATGGCTGGACTGCCCCAGAGGTAGCGTTCGAAGAACCTTTCGGCTTGCATGACTTTATGCCGACCAGGAGTGGGACTTTCTATATTGCGACAAACAGCGACGCAGAGGATAAGAAGGCAGCGATAACGAATTCATTTTCCACCCTGAAGATTTCCGCGGCTGGTGCGAGGGTGCAAAGTCTCGGGACGCCGCTGAACGAGCCCGGGGCGAACAGCATTTCTGTGTAGCACCGGATGAGTCGTACATGATTGAGAGCGCGAAAGAGACGACAACGGCGGAGTGCGAACTATACATCTCGTTTCGCACGCCTGAGCTGACCTGGACAATGCCGGTCAGCCTGGGGCCAAAGATTAATGATGGTCTGGCCCATCGATGGGGCCAGTACGTGACGCCCGATGGCAAGTACCTGTTCTATACCAGGGGCACGAGCGCAAAGGACTCTGCGATTTATTGGGTGAAATTCGACACTCTGCTGGCGAGCCTGAGGCCAAAGCAGCATTAAATCGATGTTTCTCCGAAAACGCCTCCTCACTGTTTACGACTCTTTCAGCGACCACGTTCTCGCCAGATCGCAAATTGACAGCGCAAGCGGTGTCCCTGGCTGGCTCGGTGACGCGTTGCCCTGTTGTCGCCAGTTGAGAGTCGAAGTTGCCGAAAACACGACTTTCCAAAACGGGCCAAACTTTGTCGTGTGGACTCTCATTCTGCTCTGGCCGTGCTGGTATCTCGTATGGATCACACTTCTTTCGAGCCGCCGCACCAATTACTCGCTATGATTTGCGCCCCTCGTCTATTTGCCGTCGCCTTCGCATTCTCCGTTCTCGTCTCAGTACCATACACTTTGGGGGCGTCCGGCGCTGATGCGACCTATTCGCCCGTCCGAATTTCAGCGCGGCGTACCACTTCCTAACCCCACCGGGAGGTTTGCCGCGAGTTGCGGGTTTTGGCTCACAATTGTGACCGTCTTCCCATTGCTGCAATGATCCATCGGCACCTGAATCATCAACGGAAGCTCCGCACCGCAGACACACCGAATGCAGCAGAAGATGGTTATTCCGACTAACCATCGTGTGGACGAATTTCGGTGGGAAGGGCACAGGAAATTCTACCGCTCCAATTTGACAGACGACAGTACCGCGTCCTCTGCGCCTCTTTAACATCTCGCGACTCAAAAGACTGCGTTGGCTACAATACTGTCATGCCCGGCCCGCTCTTCCCGGCCAGTACCAGCCTCGCGAAGGGTGAACGCGCCATGAACGAACAAGACAGGATATTGCTGCACAATTCTCTGATCGAGGCAAATCGGGCGCTCATCAACATAACGGAGCCAAGCCTGAGCGAGCGGAGTTTCCAGAAAAACGACGCGATTGAAAACTGTCTGGTTGCATATGGCAACTTGCTCCACTGCCACGGCACGCTGCCGCTGTCGCCAGATGAGTCCGCCAATGTCAGGGAGTTCTGGACCGCCTCAGAGCGCATCTGAAGTTCTCGGCGAGGATGTATAGGTTTAACTGCGCTTCCCTCGCCGCGCTCGCGATTCGAGACCCAGCATCCTGAACAGCTCCAAGGGCATCACACCCCACGGCACCATGCATGGTGAACGTCTGCTACAACTCCGAGTGCAAGAAAGAACTGCATTATCTCAACAAAGGAAAAGTCGTTCGGATCATGCACGGGGAAGGGGACTCAACACGGCTGGAGCACTTTTGGCTATGCGGTCCTTGCAGCGAAGCGTTTGAATTTGTGTTCGAGTCGGACGGTTCAGTCAGTCTCAAGCAGCGTGCTGGAAAACGATCCAATACGGCGGCATGAACTTTCCACCAAGGGGGGAACGAAGCGCAAGATGGCGCCGGTTGGCGACGGGATAAAAAAAGATGCCACCTAGTTCACAGAACGATGGCGTCCCTTCAGGGCGTCGGAATGTGGGTCAACTTTAAAGTGGACCGGGCATCCTCGTCAATCCAAGACGATCGCGGGAGGAACACTTCGAGGGGCATTGGGAGCATCGTGATACCGCCGGTCATAGGGCCGCCGGGCCGGTTAATTGCCGAAGGATTTCATCGGCGTCCCCGCCAGTTGGTTCCCGGATGGTACTCATCTGCTCGTCGCACCGATTCGACGGGCGTACACGCCAGCCTGGAAGGTGTCGCTGCTCGGTGCCGCGCCGCGAAAGCTCATTGACAACGCCGGCTGGGCGTCGGTATCTCCAACTGGACCCGGATCGCTTCCGTGACGTCCCCGCCTAACACGGGAAACCAGCTCTGGGTCATGGGTGCGGATGGATCCGCCCCCCGCAAGATAGCCGAGGCCAGCCCGCCCGAAGGGCCAACCCATTCAGGTAGTTCGATAGCTTCCCCCGCTTGGTCGCCGAATAGTCAGCGAATCGCCTGCGTCGAGCATCATTGGGTTCATGCACTTGCTCCCCTCACGGACCTTTCCTCGGTGTGGACGCGTGACTCGGACGGACGGGATCTTCAGGTGATCCTTAAAGATTCCTTGCTTGGGTCCCTACTCTCCTGGGGGCCAGACGGGCGCATTCTCTATGCCTCTCGTGCAAACGCCGCGGGTGAACGCGACGATGAGGAAGTCCATTCCATTCGCGTGGACGAACGCACCGGAAAAGCGACCGGGCAGCCACAGTTCGTCACCACTGGTGTGGGGAGCATCGGGGGATAACCGTAACCTCAGATGGGAAGCGACTGGTTCTGTGGAGACGGAACACCCAGGAGCAGGCCTTCATCTCCGAGTTTGATGCCGGCACGCGAAAGTGGAAAACCCCTCGGCGCCTGACACTCGATGCGAACGGGAATATAGCGACAGCGTGGCTATCTGACAGCAGGACGGTCCTGTTCGTTTCGAATCGTAATGGCACGTGGACACTTTTTAAGCAGGCGATTGATGAAACGATGGCGGATGTCCTGGTCGGGGGACACAGCGTATACCTTCCCCGGCTGAGCGCCGACGGTTCCCAGGTGCTTTACCTCTCGCAAACTGATCCGGCCAACCCCGCGGTTCCAATATCTCTGATGCGACTGCCGGTCACCGGCGGGCCGCTTCAGTTAATCCTGCGGGATATCGGCCTTGGCAATTACCAGTGCGCCCGTCTGCCGTCAACCTTGTGCATCGCTACCAAATGCGAAAAAGACGGGGTAATTTTTTTCGCCTTCGACCCCGGGCGCGGAATCGACCGCGAACTCTTGAAAATCCGCGGCCTAATTCACCAATGGAGCCTTTCTCCCGATGGAAGAACGCTCGCCGATCTTCCTCATGATCACAGCATCCGCTTTTTTCCGTAGGGAATGGAGTCGCCAGGGAAGATAAAACGATCACTCTGAATAACTGGCTGATGGAGAACGGTGACTGGAATGCGGATGGCGGTGGCCTTCTGATTCCAAGCATTGCTCCGACAGGAACACCAGTCATTCTGGAGGTCAACAGAGCTCTGAAAGCGTCCGTTATCCTGGAGGGCGCCGCGAACACACCGTTCGAGTTTATGATTCGGGCCCCCGATGGTCATCACGGGATCCTTGGAGAGATCGTGCCCGGCGACAACAACGCCTGGATGGTTGACAACTTTTAGGCTTAACAGTACCGGCTCGGTCACCCTCGCTCTCCAGACGTGTCTTCGTGTCCGGCTAATCACCGCAGTAACAGGCGTGAGGGGCGACGATTAAGATGCTCGCGCGCCACGCCGACCGCGGCACGGTCTCCCCGGATAGTGGTATTCTCGATATCCCTTTGCCTGCCTAGACTACCCTCGGTTTCCCTGCACCCGCCTCCTCCGATCGCGATCCCCAGCGGCAGGGCATAACTACAAGGCGACCGTTGCCATCCAGGAGTCAGATTGTTTATGCAATGCAAAGGCTCGTCTGTACTCCTGGCAGTCGCCGCTTTGGCACTTAGCGTCCATGCTGAGAACCTCACCGGAACCATTCTGATCAAAAAGAAACTCACCCGGCGCAGCGTCACTCCAGCTGTGTCGGTGTATCAGCGCGGTATGACCGTGGAGCTCGGCCCCGACACCCCCACGGATCCCCTCGACTTCGAACGCTCGCGCGTGGTCATCTGGCTCGAAGGCCCCGCTCCGGCCAGGGTCGTTCCTTCCAGCGCGCCGGTTGTGCCGATTCCCCAGGTCGCGCAGCATGACCGTCGATTCTCGCCCGATCTCCTGTTGATTCAGGCTGGATCCACGGTCTCGTTTCCTAACATGGACCCTATCTTCCACAACATCTTTTCCTTTCACGCGCGAAGAGCTTCGATCTCGGCAGTTATGACCAGGGTGAAACCCGAAAGGTGAGCTTCCCCAAAGCCGGCATTGTCGATGTCTACTGCCACCTGCACCCCAACATGGAAGCAACCATCGTCATCACGCCGAATCGCTGGTACGCCCGTCCGGACGGATCTACGGGCCAGTACCGCATCGCGGATGTGCCGCCGGGTCAGTACACCGTCGTCGCCTGGCACAAGTATGCCGGCTTCTTCCGCAAGACCATCACCATTGAGGCAGGGCACGACGCGGTCGCGGATTTCTTCATCCCGCTCGAGGCCGACACGAACCAGGAGCACCGGTGACCACCCGCTTCAGAACCCGTGCTTTCCTGATCTGCTTTGTCCCCTTCGCGGGTCTACTCGGAGGCAGTTTCTGGATGATGCAGCGCTTCGTGCAGGCGACCGTGCACGATGGCCTGCGCGCCTCGCTGCGGGAAAACCAGAGCACCATCGCCAATATGCGAGCCCGCGGCGCCCTGCAGAACAGCCGATTCCTCAGAGTGGCCGGAGAGAATGCTTCGCTCAAGGCGGGTATTCAACTTCTTCTCTCCAACCCCGGCAGCCCGGCTGCGCGCAGAACTGTTGAAGACCAGCTCCGCGAGCTGGGCGAGCATATGGGCTTCGATTTCCTTCTGGTGTCGGCGTCCGATGGCGCCCCTCTGGCTGGTGTGGTTCGCCAGACCGATGTCAGTCACCAGAGCCAGCTTGTTCCTCTTGAGTCCAGCGATCTCGACTCGGCCCGCTCCGGCCTGCTCGCGCTCAACGGTCATATATTGCAGGTTGCGTCTGTTGCCATCGATCAGGACAACGGCAACCTCGGCTCGCTCTCTGTCGGCGAGTACTTCACCTTCTCGGGACTTCCTTCACCCGCTGTCCTGCTTCGCAACGGAAGGGTGATCGCCTCGACATTCCGAATATGCCACTCGATCTTCTTTCCGCCAGCCTCGCCGGCTGTGGCACTGGATCTGGAGTGCGATCTTCAACTCGAAACAGCTGGATCTCGGCTCCCCTGCAGTCCTGGAACGGTGGCTACCTGCTGCGCAGATCTCGCCGACGATGCCGGTGCCCGCGCCGATTCAGACGCGGCTGCGGCGTCTCTTTTTCAGCCTGGCGGTGATTAGCTTCGCCATCGTCTTCTTCGCCAGCGTCCTCTCGGCCCGGTCAATTGTCAACCGATTTCGGCGGTCGTTTCCCATCTGCAGAAAGCAGCCACGGCCGTCTCGCGAGGTTCAAAGGCCCTCCTTCACCCATTCTGGAAATTCACAGGAACTCGCCAAATCTATCCGCATACGGGCCGACATCCGTTCGCGCCTCGGGCGAAAAGCTGGAGGCTGCTTATCTGGAATTCGTCGGCTCCCTGGCCAGCGCCCTCGATGCCCGCGATCGCTACACCTCGGGCCACAGCCACAGGGTCAGCCAGCTTTCCTGCGCCATCGCCTCGGCCATGGATCTGGCGCCCACCGATATCGAGCGCATCCGCATTGGAGCTCTGCTCCACGACATCGGAAAGATCGGCATCGCCGATCGCGTACTCCAGAAGCCCGGCCGCCTGACGAGGAGGAGTGGGAGCTGATCAAACAGCATCCCGTGATTGGCCGGCGGATCCTCGAAGGCGTAAACGGGTTCGCCCCTATCTGGGCGCAGTGGAGCTGCATCACGAAAACTGGGATGGCTCAGGGTATCCGCACGGACGGCGGGCACCGAAACTCCCATCGACGCAAGGATCATCCACGTCGGGGCGCCGATGCCATGACGACGGACCGCTCGTACCGGAGCGCTATCAGCGAGGATCGCGCCACCTCGATCCTGAGTGGAGAACGCCGGACGCCAGTTCGATGCCCAAATCGTGGCTCTTTTCCTCAGCCTTGCTCCCGCTCTTCTGATGCGGCGCGCGTCCGGGGATCGCTCGGACGCGGAAGAGCCCTCATGGCGGTGGCCAAATCGAGGGACTCACCGTCCGGGATGTGTTTCTGTGCCTCACCCTGGGGGCAGCCCTGCATGCGCAGAAAACCAGATCCGGCCTTGATCTTCGCGAAACGTTTAGCGGCCTCGGGGCCGCTTCCAATGAACTCTCCGCCGCGCCACGCTCGGGGTCCTCCTTCGCCGCCGGATTCCGCTCCATCACCTATCCAACCTGGAAGGTCAACGCCAACTGGAGTGTGATGAGCGCGTACCAGTTCGTCACACGGCCATACTTCTTCGACGACTCGGCAGCTCGGGTTACGGTGCAAAAGGTTACCTGATGAGTCGAGCTTTGAACTACTCGCGGATCTCCGATAAAGGCTCGCTGCTCCTGCGCGCCGGCGTTCTCTCCACGGCGTTTGGCTCATTCCTGCTGCGCTATGACGACGCCGCCAACCCGCTTGTCGATGTGCCGCCGCAATACGGCTACTATTACGCGCCGGTCAGACGCAGGCCTTCCTGGCGCTCAGATCGACGTTACTCGCGGCAAGGTCGATGGCCGTCTCCAGTTCGCCAACTCCTCCCCCGCTAATCCGCGCAGCCTCTTCGCTCACGATCAGTACGGCAACTGGGCCGGCGGTGCAGGATACACGATCCGCCAGGGTTTCCGTGTCGGCGTCGACGGCTATCGCGGGCCCTACCTCGACCGCCACTACGCATACTCTTCCCCGGAGAGAGGAATCTCCGCCAGTCTGCCGGCCACGGGTCTGGGCATCAACGTCCAATGGTCCCACAATCACACTGGCCTTCAATTCGAGGAAGACCGATTCCTGATGACCTATGCCGCGATCCCCGATTACAGAGTCGGCGGCCTATCTCGAAGTCAGACAGGTTCTCTCACCTCGGTGGTATCTCGCCTTCCGTCCCGGCTACACCGTTGCGACTGCAGGTGGTGACATGCGCGGCATCGAGTCCGCGGTCGCGTACCGCCCAGCCGTTTCCAGATCGTCAAGCTCGATTACGAAATCGAACACTACACCCAGGGCACACCGCACAGTCAGAACACCATCGCCATGCAGTGGGTCATGACCCTGGATCGGGCCTTCGCTTCGAGGTGATCCTGTTTCCGGACTTGAGACGTTCGCCGGATCTGTGGTCCCGACAGAAGAAGACCGGATGCCCGCGCAGGTACGCTCACGCGAGCATCCGGCAGGCCAGAGCACGATTGGCCTGTCAAATAGAGGCCTGAGCAGCGCATTCGAGCCCTGGCGTTTCCAATCGCGCCGCTATTGGGAGTTGCCCAGCGTGTTTTCGACCGGGGTTATGGTGCCGAAGAGCCCGTGCTGCTCCCCATCGCTGCCCGCGCTGAAGTACAGTGCGGTTGCCGATCCGGAAGTTGTGCCGCTGCCGAAGGACAGGCCCCACAAGCCGACGGCAGCGATCGCATGATTCGACGCATCGTTGAGCATCCCTTTGAAGGCGCCGGTCGCGGGATCGAAAACATCGATCTGGCCTGACCCGAAGTTGCCCACCAGCAAATCGTGGCTGTAGACGCCGAAGTCTCCCGGAGCCATCGCCACAGCCCAGGGCGCATTGAGCCACCACCCGTGATCCAGGCGACGCAACAGGAATCCCAGCGGGGAAAAGACATCGACGTAGCCCAGCCCCGCCCCATCCACCTCATCGTGTTTCTGGTCATCCTGTTTGGCGAAGGTGACATAGAGATCGCCGCCGATGTTCTGGATGTTGAATGGCGCAAATCCGCGGGGGATGCGCTCGTCACGGAACATGTCATCGAGCAACCGCACATGATGGAAAGACGAGTCGTAGACCTGTATCCGGCCCTTACGAAAATCGGCTGCGTACAGGAAGGTCGCGCTGTATCCGTGGGGAAGGTTGACGGTGGCCAGCGCAGCGCCCTTGAACACCGAAGCGCTTTTCGTATTGACTTCGATGACCGCGCTGGTGGCGTTGACTCCCGGGTTCCAGCCCGACACCGTGCCATCCTCGGTAACGAACAGGAAGAGCGCGGGCTTTCTGGTAGCGATACTGAATCCAGTGCCGCCATTGAAAACCGTGCCGGTTGGCGTCCCGGTGCTGTTGCTGTTTGGATCTGCGGGCGGGATGGTAACGACCAGGCTGGCTGGAGTGCCCGTGCCCGCATAAAGCGTGGAAAGCCCGGTGCCGTTGTCGGACACCCACCAGGGGCTGGTGGAACTCCGCGAGAGGCCCCAGGGGTTAACAAGGTTGGTGTCGGTTACCGCGGCTCCGGACTGGTCCGCGACAAGATTGTTCTGTTGGTAATGTTGTGCCAGCGCGGGCAGAGCGCAGGCCGTTGCGACGAGCGCGCTGCACGCCCGTGTGCTGAGGCGGAGAAAGGTGCGATCCATATACGTCCTCCTGATCGCCGGATAGCCGGACGGTCAGAGGCACGATAGCCAGCAGATGACGGACTGGTTGTCAGGCCGATGTCATTGCTTTGTCGGCGGTGGGTCACGATCCGGGATGGGGCGTCTCGCAACGCGCATTCTGTTTGTCGGCCAGGCGAGCGCCGAGCCCATAAAAACGTTCAACAATCCAATAACAAAGAAAAGATCAATCAAGGACATCCTGCTGGAGCGCACTTATTAGTGTGGAGCCATGCAGCGAAGACATTTCCCTTCCTCCTCCTTTCTCCGGGCCGCGGCTGCGCTCTTCTACGGCCTGGCGATGCTGGCTCCGGCGCAGGACGCGCCCTTGCTTTCCGGCGGCGTCGGTTTCGTGACGAACTCGACGGGAGGCAACACGACCTATATTCCGGTCGCGGAGCCTCTGGCCGTTGTGCCTGTGGGGCAGCACCTGCTGATCGAATCCCGGGCTTCACTGCTGGAGTTTTTCACGCCGGGCACAAGCGGCTATGACCACTCGCACTTTGTGGTTCTCACGTACCTTGAAGGCGATGTTCTCGCAAGCCGGCATCTGACCATGGTCGCGGGCAGCTATCTGCTGCCTTTCGGGACATACAACGAGCGTCTGACCCCGATCTGGATCGGCAACTACCAGGATGAGCCCCTGATGGAGCCGCTGGGGCTGATGAACGGCGGCACGGGGCTGGGCGGTCAGCTGCGCGGCTCCCTCGTCAGCCATCCCCGCTACTCCTTCGACTATGCGGCCTGGTTCTCGGCACGCAGCGGGAATTCGCAGTTCAAGTCTGACCGTTCCTCGGGCTTCCGCGGCAGCTTCTACTTCCCCGAGCAGCGACTCGAAGTGGGAGCGTCCTACGGTCGTCTGCTGCAGGGCACACATGAGAACTTCTTTGGGACGCACCTGTGGTGGGAAACGAAGGATGCGGGATTGCGCTTCCGCTCGGAGTTCGCCCACGGGCAGCATGCGTACGGTTACTGGTTCGAGGCCGATTCCCGGCCTTTCGCCTTTAGCAATCTGGAGAGCCTCACGGGTCGCCTTGAGCCGGTCTTTCGCATGCAGCAGACCCTTCGCATCGACAATCTCGCGAGCGACGGTTTGCCGTCCGTGAATACGCAGCGAGCCGACTTCGGTTTCGACTACAACCTGCCCCACAACACCCGGATCCTCACCAGCTACTCGCGGCAGTTCTCCGCCGCCGGTAACACCAATATATGGGAGACCGGCATCGTCTACCGTTTCCTGTTTCCCGCCTGGAAAGGACGTTTGTGATGAAGCCCAAAGTCGTCGCCCTCTGCCTTGCACTTGGTTCGTCTCTGGTGGCGGTCGCGCCAATCGACGCTGCGCAGAACCACGCTCGTCCGGCCCGCGCAGCGCACCCTGTGGTGCGACGCGGAACCCCTGCCCAGGGCCACACTGGTGAAGAAGAGGGAGAGCGCGTCTTCAAGCAGAACTGCGCGCGCTGCCACAACGCGCCCGATGGCTTCTCTCAGGGGATTACCGGAACCATCGTGCGGCACATGCGGGTTCGGGCCAACCTGAGCCGGCACGATGAAGAAGTGCTGCTGCACTATCTCAATCCGTAACGCCATCAGCACAGAATGCCTGGGAAGCTGCAAGACTGCGGCGGCGGTCCCGCAGCAACAACCGGAACAGTATGGCCAGCGTCGCTTCGAGAAAAGCCATGACCAGCAGCACCGGCGCGTAGTGAAAGCGAACCAGGAGCGCGCCGGCAGCGGACGCGGCGCAAGCCGTCCCCAGAGAATTGCAGAACATGGTCATCGCGGACGCGGCAGATCGGTCAGCTTCCGGCATCGCGTTCATCAGCATGGTGTAGATCGCAGTGGAACTCATCCACTGGGTGGCCGAATAGAAGACGAATGCCGCGATCGACCATCCCGGCGGACCCGCCGACACCACCACGATCAACAGCAACGCGGTTCCGAGCTGGGTTACGAGGATCGACCGCAGCATGCCCCATCGGCTCACCATCATGGGAATGAGCAGTCCCGCCACGAGCTGCGCCATTTGGCTGACGGAGAAGAGCAGACCGATATGGGTGAGCTCGACGTGGCGTTCCCGCGCAAAATAGACACTGGCAAAGGGCGTGAACGCAGCCAGCAGGCTCGTCCAGAGCGCCATGCATGGCAGGTAGCGGCGCAGGAAGGAATTGCGCAGCAGGCCGGGATCCCAGAGACGTTTCGCGGTTCCGGTCTGGAGAGAGTGTCTGCGATTGGGCAGATGCAACAACGGCAGGGCCCCAAGTGCGGCGACCGCGCAGGAAATAAGCAGAACGATGCGCTTGATTTCGGCCGGGCCAAATCCGGTGCTGAGGACGCCGATCCAGTGCGAGAGGTAGCCGGACGTCCCGGAGCCCAGCGCGGTGGCACCGATACCGACAGAGAAGATGAGTCCTATGGCCGACGCGCGATTGCTCTCAGAAGTGAGCGATGCGCTGACGGGAAGAAAGCAGACCGTCCAGATGGACATCACCAGACCCGCGGTGAACGCGAGGCCGATTTGCGCCGGCTCCCACATCCATAGCGCCCGCAGCACGCCCACAAGCGGCGCGACTGCAAAACAGAAGAGAAGCAGCGGCTGGCTTCCGATTTTGCGGCTCAGGATTCCCGCAGGCAGCGTGGTCGCCAGCAGCCCCAGAGACAGAGCCCCGTTGATCAGCCCGATGGCCTTCTCGTCGAAATGAAAATCGAGCAGATACAGATTGAAGAGGAAGAAATATAAGCCGAAGCCGGCCTCATAGAGCAGAGCGGCGACAAAGAATGTCCAGAAGTCGCGGCTCAGCTCGCGGTACTGTCGCCAGGCCCCTGGCGGCCGTGGTCCAGACGTTGGCTGAATTGCGGAGGGCATCAGTGTCCCTGGCGGACCAGCTGCTCGAGGCGGGCCACGGCCTCGTCGAGCGACTGATAGCGCAGCTCCAGCACTTCTGCGGTCAGCAGCCGCTCGATGGCCGCATGGCGGATGATCCTGGTCTCCGGCGTTCCAAACAGGACCTGCCGCATGTACCGCCGCGCAGCGTCCGTGTTGTAAGGAATCAGATCGACAGGAGCGGGATGCCGACGATTGAGATACACGACGAAGTCGGCATGCGCGCCGTCCGCCGTGTTCACATGCTGCATCGATTCGGTGCGCAACTCGACGGAGGGCTTCCCGGACATCCGCGGCGTCATCGGCGCATCCGCGATCTCCGGGAACAGCTCCGCAGCAGAAGGACGGAAGCGCACCTGATGGTAATTGCCGACGACGCGGCGCGCGGTCTCGCTGTGGAGAATGTAGCTGGTGTCATCGGAGACAAACTGCCAGCCCGCGCGGGCACAGGCGTACGAAAGCGAGGTTTTGCCTGCGCCGGTGTCGCCACACAGCAGCACCCCGCGCCCGTCGAGCACAACGCACGCGGCGTGGAGGGGCGTGGCGAAGCGCGTGCACAACTGGCATGCGGGCGCGGCTTCGAGAAATGTCTGATTGAAGTAATGGGGATGCCGCAGCGCGGCCGTAGAGCACCACCATGCGCGTCTTGCCCCAGGGAAAATCCGCGGTGCAGACATTCCGGTTATCGGCCACCATCACGAACACATTTCCCATGAAGTGGCACTTGACCGCGGGAGGGCATTCGAGCGAATCACTCTCGATAACGTGAATATCGGCTTCGATGGGCCGGTCGTGGGTGCGCCGCGCGAACATGCCCCATTTGCTGGAGCACTGCCGCAGGACTTCCTCCGAGTTGCTGCGAACCCGCAGAGGAAAGCCCAGCGGAAAGAACGTCCCCTCCATGGTGAGGGAGGGCGCATCGTCCTGGAAGCGATCGCACTCCTCCAGTTTCGGAACCTCCGGGACCATCATCGTTGCCTGAGCGCTCATGATGCGTCATCCTTTCCTCGATATTGTGGGAATCCATATGCTGCCGAAGATCAGAAGACATACCGTACCGCGAACTGAACGATGCGTGGCGCGGTAACTGTGCTGATGATCCGGCCGAACGACGGACTGGCCACCGGATTCAACTGGGTCGGATCGCCGTATCCGAGATTCGTACTGGGATTGCCAAACTGCGGAGTATTGGTGGCATTGAAGAATTCCGTGCGCAGACGCAGGGTGCCGGTTTCCCTCACAGGGAATGCTCGCTCCACCGCGAAGTCCACGTTGTGCTGTCCCGGTCCCCGCACGAATCCGACGCCGCTGTTACCAAAGTCCTGGTCTGCCAGGCTGGTTGCAAATGGGGCTTCCGGTGCATGCGTGAACGCGGCGGGATCGAGGTAGCCATTCATCACGCGGGAAAACATGGGGCCGTGGGTTTGCGGCGAGCTGCCGGTGCGCTGGGCTCGCACCTCGCCGCTGAGCAGCCCGTAGACGGAGCCGGCGTTGCTGTCAAAGACGCTGAGCGGGATCCCGGACTGGATCACGCCGACGCCGGAGAACTGCCATCCTGAAAAGACGTTCTGTGCAAATCGGGGGCCCGATCTCAGGAGGGGAGCCGTCCAGCTGAAGTCGGCGACCAGCCGCTGATCGCGATCGTCGCCGGCGGGGCCGTACGATGACTTGCGCAGGTTGTGCTGATCGTTGGTCGGCAACTGCAGCTCATAGACGTCAGTTCCCACCTCTCCATTCACCTCATCCAGATTTTTCGCCCAGGTGTAAGCGGTCTGGAACTCGAATCCGTGCTGCAGACGGTGGCGAAGGCTCGCCTGCAGCGCGTTGTAGTTGGCGACAAATACCGAGTCCGTACAGAGCGAACCCTCGCTGATGCCCTGGTACGGCAGCCTGGCGGTGACATTGTTGATGGAATTGCTGGTCTCTCCATTGACAGGATTGATGGGACTGGCCAGCAGAGCCTGATCGAATTCCCACTGCCCGGAGCGGTGTCGCGACTGAGTGCCGACGTAAGCGACCTGCAGCAGCCAGTTCTCTGACGGGGCGTACTGCACGTTGAGGTTATACTCATGGGTCACGCCGTCGCGCATGTTCGGGTTGGTGGCTTCGATAAACGGCGTGGACGCGGGCGTGCGCGGCGCGAATTGCGGGAACTGGGATGCGGCCGGGATGAGAGGCACAAACGGATTCTGCAGAGTGGCCGGACCGTTCGCGGCCCCGGCAATGAACTGCTGGCTGGCGAACGGCAGCTGATCCATGGTCTGCTCGGCGAGGTTGCCGGAGTGCCGGTCGTAGTAGTCCCCGTAGCCGCCACGCAGCACGATGACAGGCCTTTGCGTCAATTGCCACGCGAAACCGAGCCGCGGCGAGACGTCGCCGTGAGGTGTTCGATAAAAACCAGCGAACGGCGTCTTTACGACTCCCTCAGGAACGTCACCGCGGAAATTGGAGGGCAGGGTAAAACCGCTGTACGTTCCCTGCGCGGGAAGTAGACCCTGCAGGCCAGTGCTCAGATTGAAATTGGCAAGGCGTCCCCTGGTTTCGATGGGGGCCCCGAAGATCTCATAGCGCAGGCCGGCGTTGATCGTAAGCCGCCGGGTGAGGCGGATGTCATCCTGGGCGAAACCGGAGAAGTCTGTGTAGCGCTCGTTCCTCCTGAAAAGGCCGCCGCCTGCGTTGCTGATGGTTACATTGCTCAGCCCAAAAGGGCTGCCGTTTTGGGCTGAGCTCTGCCCCAGCAGGAAATCGTCAAAGGTGGCGATGATGAGCAGGCCATCGATGCTGAAGGGCTGCTCTTCGCCCACCTGGTGCCGCTTGAATTCCAGACCGGAGCGCACACTGTGACGTCCGTGGACCCACGCCAGGGTATCTTGCCAGACGAAGGTATTGGTGACCTGCCATTGATAGGGTGTGCCTGCGTCGCCGATGCTCAGTCCACCCACGATGAGTCCTGGCGCATTGGCTGCACCGGGGCGGCCCGTTGGTGTTCCCTCGCCAAGAGCCGCCGCCTGCAGCGGATTCTCCACATGCGACGCACCATCGAACCGCATGTAGCCGAATCGGGCCATGTTGACCAGAGCACCGCTGAACACCTGCGTATCGGAGAGAACGAACATCGTGTTGCGGCTGGCGGCGGTGGTGCCCCAGCCCGGCACGTTGGCCGCATTGGGCGAGAAGGGCTCAGTGGTCGGCGCCCGCGAGTAGAAGAAGCGGCCTGCCAGCGTGTTCTGCGGGGCTAATACCTGATCGAGATTGGCGGTGAACTGATCTTCGCGGTAGTGCGCGGGAATCGCGAAGGTCGATTGCCCCATCGGAACCTGATCCGACGCATCCGGTCCGCTCGCGGGCAGGACCACCTGTGGGCTCGGCACCGCAAATTGGCCATTAGGCAGTTTGGCGTTCAGGATCGCCAGCGCGACGGGATTGATGTTCGATCCGTCACATGCGACTTGCG
This sequence comes from uncultured Acidobacteriaceae bacterium, assembly GCA_963702295.1. Lineage (GTDB taxonomy): Bacteria > Acidobacteriota > Terriglobia > Terriglobales > Acidobacteriaceae > Palsa-343. The sequence goes on from CAVPCE010000028.1 coordinate 35,603, forward strand.
TTCCTCCCGCCGCGGTGAGGTAACCGGCGACCGGCCGACCCGCGGCATCGAGGTGGCCTGCCGGACAGAACTGCGCGCCCAGCGCGCTCGCGGAACGCTCTGAGGTCAGCAGCGGGAGAATCGCCGTCTGCTCGTTGCCGAAGCCGTTCACCTCGGTGAGGCCCTGATACGCACCGAAGAAGAACAGCCGGTCTTTGCGGATGGAACCTCCCACAGCCGCGCCAAACTGATTCTGCTTGAGGTCGGGGCGCGGCTGCAGAGCCAGCTTCGAAAAGAAGTCGTTGGCATTGAACTTGTTGTTGCGGATGAACTCCCAGGCGCTGCCGTGGAATGCATTGCTGCCGCTCCGGCTGACCAGATCGACGTTCGCTCCACTTCCACGCCCATAGGCCGCATCGAAGTTCGCTGTCTGCACGCGAAACTCCTGAATCGTATCGACTGCAGGAATGGCGGTACCCACTTCGGAGGTTCCGGCTGTCGCCGCGGAATTCTCCACCAGATTGTTGGCATCAATGCCGTTGAACTGGATATTGTTCGCGGTCGGCGTTGCTCCATCCGAGGCAACATTCTGCGTTCCCGATCCCAATTCCGCGGGGTTCGGCAGGTCCACAACCACACCCGGCGAAAGCCCGAGGATCTGTGTGTAATTGCGGTTCGCCAGCGGCAGAGCCTGAAGCGTCGCAGGGTCGACCAGACCACCCAACGCGGAATTCTCTGTGTCCGTGATGCGCTGATGGACGGAAACCGCAACAACGGTTTTGGCGTCGGCGATTGCCAGGATAGCGTCAACGGTCCGCACTTCGCTCGCCGTAACCAGCACCGAAGGAGTCATGCTCGGCGCAAAACCGTCTGACGCGATCGTCACGGCATAATCGCCGGGAGGCAACAGTGGAATCCGGAAGTTGCCGTGCGCGTCGGTTTTTGCGGCACGCGCCACTTGAGTCGCGTCTTCGACT
>CAVPCE010000029.1:0-56759 GCA_963702295.1 uncultured Acidobacteriaceae bacterium
GGTGTGGATAGAGAAACGGTCTGGCCATCGATGGAAATGATGCCGTCGCCGGGCTGGAGGCCGGCTTTGACGGCGGGATCGCCTGGCATGACGTCCTGGATAACGACGGGGCCGTTCTGTTCCCTGGGAATAAGGCCCAGCGAAGTGATGTCGAAATCCTGACCTTTGGTGGGATCGGAGAGCAACAGCTCCGTGCTGAACTGCTTCGTCTGGCCGTCAATGGTGCGCTCGACTGTGATCGGCACGGTGGAGTTGGCGTCCAGCAGGGCACGGTCGCCAAGTTTTTCCCAGGAAGGGTTCACCTCGCTGTCAAAACGGAGGATGCGATCACCGGATTGCAGACCGGCGCGTCCTGCGGGCGAACTGGGCGACACTACATCGAGGACAGCTGGCTGGCTGAGGTAGAGCTCGACCTCGTTGTGCATCATGTAAAGACCGGCCATCAGGACGAAGGCGAGGATGAAATTCGCAATCGGTCCGGCGACGGCAATGAGCACCCGCTGCCAGCGGGGATGGGAGCTGAACTCGCCAGGATCGCCGGTCGTTTCGGAGCCGGGCGTTTCACCGGACATTTTGACATAGCCGCCGAGCGGCAGGGCGCTGACACGATAGTCGGTGTCGCCCCACTTGACGCCAAAGAGGCGGGTGCCGAAGCCGAGTGAGAAGACCTCGACGCGGACGCCGCAAAGCTTCGCGACGGCAAAATGGCCGAACTCATGGATGAGAACCATGATTCCGAGGACGAGGAGAAGGAAACGGTGGCTGGTGACGGCGAAGGGCATAGAGTTTAAAGGATTCGACGAACCTCAAAGCTGCGGCGATGCGGTGCACCGGCACCCGCCGACCTGATAACCCAGCGAGAATCTCCCGCGACCTTTGGCGCGCCTGACTGTCCAGCGCAAGTACTTCTTGTATGGTCGCCGGATGCGTGTCGGGGGTTGTCTCGAGTACTGCTTCTATTGTAGACGGGATGCCGGTAAAGGGAATCCCTCCTTCGAGGAACGCCTGGACGGCGATTTCATCGGCGGCGTTGAGCGCGATGCAGGTAAGCGCCTCCGTTTCGGCCGCTTCATAGGCGAGGCGAAGGCAGGGAAAGCGCTCGAGGTCGGGTGGCTCGAAGTCGAGGTCGCCGAGGGCGGCTCATATCAAAGGTGAGATCGGAGGCAATGCGCTCGGGATAGCTGAGGGCATAGAGGATCGGCAGGCGCATATCGGTGACCGAAATCTGCGCCAGAGATGCTGCCGTCAATGTACTCGACCAGGAGTGCACGGTGGACTGCGGATGGACGGTAACTTTGACGGCCCAGGGCGGCAGAGTCGAAGAGGCGGCAGGCTTCGATGATCTCGAGGCCTTTGTTAGCAGGGTGGCGGAGTCGATGGTGATGCGCCGGCCCATGACCCAGGTGGGATGGTGGAGTGCCTGCTGCGACGGTGATGTTGGCGAATTCAGCGAGCGGCAGTGTGCGGAACGGGCCGCCAGAGGCGGTGAGCCAGATGTGCTGACCTCGCTGCGCTCGCCGGCACGCATGCACTGGTGGATGGCGTTGTGCTCGGAATCGATGGGCAGCAGGGCGACGCCTTGTGGCGCGGGCGGCCGCGGTGAGGATCTCGCCGGCTGCGACCATGGCTTCCTTGTTGGCGAGGCCGATGGTCTTACCTGCTTCGACGGCGGCGTACGTGGCTTGCAATCCGGCAACGCCGACGATGGCCGAGACTACGAAGTCGACTTCCGGGAGGGTAGCGACGCGGACCGTGCCCTCGCTTCCTGGCGACTTCGGTTCCTGTGTGGCCGTGCTCGCGCAGGCGGCGCGCCAGATCGGCGGCGACTTCCTCGGTGGCGAGCGAGACGACGCGGGGACGCCAGCGGAGGCATTGCTGGAACGCGGATTCGACGGTTGCGAGCCGGCGGCGAGGCGAGGCGATGGCGAATCGCTCAGGGTAGCTTTCGATGATGCTGAGAGTGCTCTGACCGATGGAGCCGGTCGAGCCCAAGATGGCAATGTGCTTCAACGGGGGTCCTTCGAGAGGGCTTCGGCGGAAGGGTTCACGCCAGGACTGCGCTCGGGCTGAAGAGTCATCGAGCTAAAAGGACTGCTGCGCTAACTGAGCGTACCACAGCACTGGCGCGGCCAGCAGGAGCGCATCGATGCGGTCGAGCATGCCGCCGTGGCCCGGCAGAAGGTGTCCGGAGTCTTTGACACCGGCGCCGCGCTTGATGGCGGATTCGACCAGATCGCCGAGTTGAGCGGCGACGTTGACCAGGACGGCATACCCAATCCAAAGACCGGGATTACCGGGGTAGGAGAGCGTGTCGATGTCGCGTGCGGTGAGGGCGCGGGAGAGATAGATCAGCGCGATTGTGATGATTACGCTGCCAGCGACGGAGGCGAAAGAACCTTCCCAGGTTTTGTTGGGGCTCAGGGTGGGAGCGAGTTTCCAGCGTCCGAAGGCGCGTCCGATGTAGAGCGCGGCAATGTCTCCGGACCACACAGCGAGGACCAGAAACAAAAGAAGCGATGGACCATTGTCCTGGCTGGAGAGGAGGTACAGCGTGGACATGGACAAACCTATATAGACGAGACCAAAGACGGAGAACGCTGTATCCAGAAGCACGCGATTGACGGGCGAGCGGAAGGAGCTGAGGACAAAAAGGATCAGTGCCAGCGCGCCCATCACGGGAGCCATCAAATCCGGGCGGCGAAAGATGGCTGCGTACAGGAGAGCGAGACAGACGATGACCACAACACGAGGCGTCTTTGCGCCCATGGCATCGGCCAGGCCGAGATATTCCCAGAGTGCGAGGGCTGCAGCGGCAAAGACCACGGCCATAAACAGCAGCGGCCACTTCGGAGACACGAAGATCAACAGAAGGACGAGGGGGACGAGAACGACCGCAGTCAGAATGCGCTGCATGCAAAGGAAGAATACACGCCGTGACAGACAGCGTATCGAGTGAACCCGGACAGGACTCTCTCCGAGTAACCCTCGGGGAGACGGGATTGGGCTGCGAATTGGAGAGCGGACCTGGTCTGCGACACGACGGCCTTATTTGGCATTGGGGATGCGCGTGGCCGGCATCGCACGGAGGATGGCCAGTTCTTTCTGGACTTTTTCCCAGCGGCGCCGGTGCTTCTTTGTCTCGATGGGCGCGTTGGTATCGGAGTAGAAGGCAACGATATTTTGACGCAGGGCGAGCGGAGGCATGGCGGTGTTGGCGGTCACCTGCTTGAGGAGGGTGGCGTAGGTCTTGTCGGTGAGGTGGTAAGTGCCGGGACGGGTGGGATAGCCGGTATCGAGGTCGAGATCGGGCACAGCGAAACCGTCCTGATCCTTTTGCGCGAGTTCATGCAAAAGGTCCAGATAGCGATCGGTGGCCAGGTCGACGCTCTCCACGTATTTTTCTTCCGAGTCCCGGCTGGGGCCGCGAATGGCAAGATCCGAAAGGATTCCAAACTTAGGCACAATGAAGATAAGGCCAGCAACGATGCGGGTTTCGATGCTGGGCTTGTGCTTGCGATATGCTTCCCACCCATTGCGACTGGAGGCTTCCTGCAGCCTCTTCTGGAAGGTGTAGAAACCGGGAAGATCCTCGTCGGGCGGAAAGCTCTTACGGTGCAGAAGAACCTCTGCATAGGAGATTCGAGGCAGGAACTGGCGCACGGCCCAGGTATACACGTGGACGGAGCGGAACTCGTTGCCGATGATCTTGTGCAGCGACAGGCCGTAGGTGGCGTAGAAGGCGCGCTCCAGCAGGGCGCGGGGCACGCGGAAGCCGACGTGGCGCAGATAGCCGGCGGGAGCAAAGCGGGAATGGCTGAGTTGATCGATGTCGAAGGCCCACTCCGTACGGATGTGAGAGTGCGGGGACTCCTCGTAGGTGACAACGGGACCGTATTTGTGTTCGAGCTTAGGGAACTCGATTGCAACGGAGGGATTGACGGCATCCAGGTGGCCGAGGTTATCGCCGACGTAGTGGGAGAGCGCGCCGAGGGCAAAGGCCAGCTCATTGACGTTGTGCGACTCGCGAATGAGGTTCGTCACAAAATCGCCCGTGCGGACGTAGTGGGCGAGGTTGCTGAAGGGCGGATGGCCGAAGGGATAGTAGCCGGCATCCTGGATGGCGCAGCCGCCGTATGCATAGCCGTGCGCTACGCGGAGCTGCTGCGGAGTGGTGTTTGGATAGCGGGCCAGCAGCACCGGCTTGATGCCGGATTCCCACGTCATGTCGATGATCATTTCGTGGGTCATGAACGAGTAGGCGAGGCAAAGCGGCGCACACAGCATTAGCAACAGCGCGGCAATCGCGGACTTACCGTTCATTCTTGCGAAAACCCCTTTTTGGCATTACTCGTATCGAAGCGCCTCGGCGGGCAGCACACGCGCCGCCGCAGTGGACGGGTACAGAGTGGCGAGCAGCGAAACGCCCAGTGACATCGCGGTGACAATCACGCCATGTAGGATGCGCGGAGCGAAGGGGAGATAGTCCAGAGAATAAACGTCGGCTGATAAATGGATGAACCGATAATGCTGGCCGAGGAAGGCGATGGTATAGCCCAGGACGAGGCCAATGGCCGTGCCGATGACGCTGATAAGCAGTCCCTGGAAGAGGAAGATGCGGCGGATCTGACCGGGTTGCACGCCCATGGACAGCAGGACGGCGATGTCTTTGGTCTTTTCCATGACCATCATGGTTAGCGCAATGAGAATGTTGAGAGCGGCGACGCAGACGATGAGGCCGATGACGATGAAGGTGACGATCTGTTCGAGCTTCAGGGCGCGGAAAAGCTCGCGATTCTGCTCCATCCAGTTGGTGGTGGTGAAGCCCCGACCGGCGGCTTGTTCGATCTGGTTGGCGATGGCATCGGCGTGGTAGAGGTCGTCGACCTTGAAAGAGATGACGGAGACCAGGTCGGCTTCGCCGAAGAGCTTCTGCGCATCGGCAAGACGAATAAAGCCGAAGCTGGAGTCGTACTGGTAGAAGCCGGAGTGGAAGATGCCGGCGACCTGGAAGCGCTGGTATTTCGGAATAAGGCCGTAGGGAGTCAGGTCACCCTGAGGGCTGGTGACCATGACCGTGTCACCGACGGAGGCGCCGATGGAGTCTGCGAGATCGTAGCCAATGACGATGGGCGGAGTGGGCTCGCCGCCGGAATCCTGCGAACTGGCGCCGGCACTGAGAGGGGCAATGCTGCCCGCGGTGAGGTGGTTGAGCATGTCGGAAACGGTGCGTTCCTCGCTGGGAATGATGCCCTTCAGGAGAGAGCCGTTCGAGCGCGCACCACGGGAGATAAGGACGGGTTCATAGAGACCCGGGGAATCGGCGACGACGTGGGGCAGATGGCGGAGGCGCTCGGTGAGTGCGCGCCAGTTGTGGATGCCGTCGCTCATGGTGCGCATCAACTCGACGTGTGAGGTGGAGCTGAGCAGGCGATCCTGCAGGTCGCGGCGGGTGCCGTTGGTGATAGCCAGAGCAATGATCAGCGAGGCTACGCCCACGGCGACGCCGATGATGGAGATCCACGTAATGACGCCGATGACGGCCTGGCGACGTTTGGCCCGGAGATAGCGGGTGGCCACGAAGAGCTCAAATTTCATTTCACGGCTCGGGTGTATGCACCACCGTCTTTACGGTGACGGCGTTGTCATAGCGGTCGAACACGCGAACGGCGATGACGTGCTCGGTGCGATCGATGGGCGGCGCGGCGTCTGGACGAGGTGCAGGGATGGGCGCGTCAAAATCAAAGCGCTCTGTCAGAGAATCCGCGATGTTGCCCACCGGCGCGATGTACTGCCAGCGGCCTCCGTCGATGGAGTACTCAGCGTGCGAGATCGGCGAAGTGGCGTCAGTCGCGGTCAGAGAGGCATGGATTTTCCCATTGACGAGGCCGGCCTGGAGCCCGGAGACGGCAGGGGGTGTGGTGTCGATGACGAATTCATCGCTGATGCCATCGCCGGTAAGGGCGTCGCCGGGATTATGGGAAGGCGCATCGCTGGCGACGACTTTGATCCGGTAGGGACCGTCAGGCAGTCGTGAAGCGTCGAACGAGTAATACCGCTCGCGGAGATGGTCGCGGAGAAGCTCCCAGTTGCGCTCGCCCTCGCCGCGGTAATACAGCGCAAAGCTCAGGTCGTCGCCATTGTCATCGTGCGCAGCCCAGCGCACGGTAGCGGCAGTGCGGTCTTTGAAAGCCGTCAGCGGCTCCTTGCCAGGTTCCTGATTGAAACTGACCGTGTTGGCCTGGGTGGAGGGAAAATTGATCGTGATGGGCTGGGTCTGTCCTGGAGGCTGAGGGTTTTCGCCGGCGCGAGCGCCCGGCACGACCACAATTTCGTCCACTACCGGGGGCATGTTCACCGGCAGGTAATTGATGCTGACCCCGCCCAGCGATGTGCCGGGATGCTCGACCACCTTCCACTGCATGAAGCGCGCTGAGGGAATGCCGATGGCGCCTGTGTCCGGCGTGAACTGTTTCCAGTCACCCCAGGCGCGTTCGGGATTTTCGATGTTGCCGGCGCGAGCAAACATCTGCACCGCGGAAGGCTGGGTGCCGGGGCCAAATTCAATTTCCGAGCGGCCCCACTGCGCGAAGAAGCCGGCGTCAAAGACCTCGCTGGTATAGGTGCCGGCGGCAGCCTGGCCGTGACTCAACAGATAAAGCCGTCCGGAATTGGCCGTGCTGACGTAGAGACCCTTCGGCGAATCGGCAAAGCCGGTAACCTGCGATGCCTCCAGGTGGGCGATATCGGCCCAGGTGCCATCGTCGTGGATGCGGTAGATGCGGCCGCGATTGCCGGTGGCCGCAACGACTCCATCCGGGGTCCAGGCGAGCGCATACAGGATGTCGTCCTTCCCCGCCCAGATCTTCCGCGGCGGACCGTCCCCATGCGGAATCTCGTAAAGCTCGGATCCGCCAGGCACGAGGGTATTACCGCTGAAGGCCTGAACGGAGCCGGGCTGGATGATGGTGATGGTCGCAGTGACGGTGGCTTGTCCGGTGACAGCCAGCGGAGGCAGATTATTGCGGCCCTTGTCGCCGACGCCAGCAGCGTAAATAGTACCGTCGGGCGCCACCGCGATGGAGGTGATTTCCTTCCTGGGCGCATCGTAAAGGACGAACGCCTTGCCGGATGGATCGATGCGGTAGATGAGCCCGGTGCCGTCGGAGCCGGCGATCAGGTTACCGGCTTTGTCGAAGGCCAGGCAGCGGATGTGCTCCTCATCGCTCTTAAAAAAGAGATCGGCTTTGCTGGGCGTGCCGGCATTGCCGCCAGGGGTGACTCGATAGATCGCGGCGGGTCCGCCGGTCGCAACGTAGAGGCGGCCCTGGGTATCGAAGGCGACATCCCAGACGTATTTCGGCTTCTCTTTTGTGCCTGCGGGATCGAAGACGACGGTCGCGTTGTCGTCGTTGCGGTCCTCTGCGTGAGGATTGAGACGATAGACCTTGCCGGAAGGCAGAGTCGCGGCATAAATGTCGCCGTCCGGACCCATGCGAACCACCTGCACGCTCATGTCACGGCTGGTAAAGAGGGTCGTGGATTTGCCATCGGGCGTGACGCGCAGTACGGTGGCCGGCGTGCCCGTGGCGAGGTAGACGTTCCCATCGCGATCAGCGGCCTCCGACCAGACGTAGGTGGAGGGCGTTGTGAGTACGGATTTGGCTTCTGGCCCCGGAATAAGATGGCCGTCGCTGCGTGATGGCGACGCCGTCGGGGGTACCCCGCTCAAGATCCTCGAAGCGCGTCTCTGTCCAGAGACGCGTGCCCTGGGCGTGCGCGAGGGAGCCGAGGAGCGGAAGTAAACAGGCTACGAAAAGGGGCAGTGCCGCCCATCGGCGGAACGGGGTTCGGATCATTCTGGATTTCAGTCTACAGAAAGGCCTCGCAACTAGCTTTGCCGGCCACGATTCGGGCGCAAATGAGATGACACAAATCCGCGCGGGTCGCCTACACTTAGGTTTCGCTCGCCGTCCGCAAAACCAACCCTGAACTGAACTTGTGCCGAGATGCTGAAACGCTGGAGAATCCGGATTCTGCTCTTCCTCGCCGTTCTCGGCCCGGGATTCATCACAGCTAATGTCGATAACGATCCGAACGGGATCATCACCTACTCTCAGGTGGGCGCGCGATTCGGCTACACGCTGCTGTGGACGATGATTCCCGTCACCCTGGCACTGATTGTGGTGCAGGAGATGTGCGCGCGCATGGGCGCGGTGACCGGCAAGGGGCTGAGCGACCTGATCCGCGAGGAATTCGGGCTGCGGCTGACGGTCATCATCATGTTTCTTCTGGTGCTGGTGAATTTCGGCAACATCATCGGTGAATTCACCGGGATCGCGGGCAGCCTCGGACTGTTCCACGTGTCGAAGTTCATCTCGATTCCCATCTGCAGCGCGCTGGTCTGGCTGCTGGCGGTCAAAGGCGATTACAAGAGCGTGGAGAAAGTATTCCTGGTCGCTTCCATGGTGTACTTCTGTTACATCATCGCGGGGGTGCTGGCGCATCCGGGGTGGCACGAGGCGTGGTCGGCCACGATCAAACTGCCTTCAGTGTCGGTGCTGCGGGACAAGGATTATGTGTTTGCGGTGGTGGCGGTGATCGGAACAACCATCGCGCCGTGGATGCAGTTCTATCTGCAGTCGTCCATTGTGGAGAAGGGCGTGACCGCGAAAAGCTATGCGGGATCGCGACTGGATGTGATCGTTGGGTCCATCTTCACTGACGTGGTGGCGTGGTTCATCATCGTCGCGTGTGCGGCGACGCTCTGGGTGCATGGGATCACATCGATTCAGGATGCGTCCTCCGCGGCGGAGGCGATGAAGCCGCTGGCCGGGCAATACGCCTTCATCCTGTTTGCTTTCGGACTGTTCAACGCCGGATTTTTCGCGGCCAGCGTGTTGCCGCTCTCCACCGCGTACGTGGTGTGCGAAGGACTGGGCGTGGAATCCGGCGTGGAGCGGAAGTTCCGGGAAGCGCCATTCTTCTATGGGCTGTATACGCTGCTGATCGCGGGTGGCGGCGTGGCCGTGATGCTGTTGCCGAATGCACGCCTCATGCAGTGGTATGTGGAATCGCAGGCCTTCAACGGCATTCTGCTCCCCGTGGTCATCGTGCTCATGCTGCTGCTGATCAACCGGAAGGACCTGATGGGCGAGCATGTGAACTCGCACTGGTTCAATGGGGCGGCATGGCTGACCGCGATCGTCGTCAGCATCCTGTCGGTGATTCTGATGGTGCAGCAGTGGTGGCCGAGAAAACACTAGGGACTTAGAGCAGTTTGCCGGCGGCCAGATCGCGAACGAGATCGCGGTCGGCGGCGAGAAAATCGTAGCCCGGCAGCTCGCGCAGGGGCGACCAGCGCATATCTTCAAAAATGTGATTGACCAGCTCGCCTTCAAAATTGTGGACGGCGAAGAACTGCAGATCTACGGCGCCTCCGCTGCGGTAGGTGTGCCGCAGGTGGGCTATGCGGGTGCCGATGGAGGCCTGGATGCCGAGTTCTTCATCGAGCTCGCGGCGCAGAGCCTGCTCGGCCGATTCGCCCGCCTCGATTTTGCCACCGGGGAACTCCCATTTAAGACCCATGGGGGCTCCAGCCTTGCGCTGGCAGATGAGAACCTCGTCGCCGCGCAGGATCAGGGCGGCCGCAACAAAGCGAAGGGTCTTGTTCTCCTTACCGTTTTGTAGCGTATCCGTCATATTCACCGATAGTTTAGACGCAGGCCGTGGCGGATCGATTCGGTATCCGGCGCAAGCCGGCACCAGAAGTACCGAAAACCTCGGGATGAAGAGCGCAGGCAATGGCCTGCAGCCCCTCCAGCAGGGTAGGAGCCGGGGTATTAAGAAGCTCATCCGCAATGCAGAAAACACGATGGTTGCGGACGGCACCTGTCGCCGACCAACCGGGGCGAGCGGCCACTTTTTCCAGCGGGACCCGGTCGCCGGCTCCGCACCACGCGGCGATGATGATATCCGGGTTGGCTTCCGCGATCGCCTCAGCCGACGTGACAGCGCCCGGCTGCCCGAGAAAGATTCCACCGGCGGCTTCAACCAGTTCCTTCACCCAGAGCTGCGAGTGGATCAGCGGCTTTCCCCATTCCTCGCAGTAGATGAGCGGCTTCTCCAATAAACCTCCGCAGCGTTCTCGGACACTTTGGATGGAGGATCGCATGACAGCGATGAGGGCTTCGCCCTGCGAAATGGCGTCGGTGAGGGATGCAATCAGACGGATGTCCCGCTCGATGTCGGCGAGCGTATGGGGCGCCAACGCCAGGACAGGGCTGCCGGCTTTCAGGATCTCTGCCAGTGACTCCTGGCGGTATGGCACTGAGGCGATCACGAGGTCTGGACCGACGGCGAGGATCTCTTCCGCGTGGGTGGACCAGGAGTCGTGAACCACGGTGATGGGGCGCTCGCGCAGGGCGGGCACGGCCGCGACACAGTAGCGGGTGCAGGCAACCAGAGCATCGAGGCAGCCGAGACGGTCGAGGATGATGCTGACGCTCGGCTGCAGCGATGCGATCTTCACGGCTATTTGGTGTGGTCGACGAGGACTGCCGCGGGATAGTAGACCGCCCATCCGCGCTGCGCGGCGATCTCAGCCAGAGCCGGCGTGGGATTCACCGGGAAGGAGTGCTGCGCAATCTCCAGCATGGCGGCATCGTGGATGGAATTGCCGAAGACCGCGTCCGGATGCGGCAGTCCCGCGCGGCGCAGGGCCTCCGCCTTGCCTTCGTCCGTGGGAACATCGATCAGGTCGCTGGTGATCAGGCCGTCCTGGATACGGACACAGGCGGCAAGCATCCGGTTCGCCGGGATGCCAAAACGGCGAACGCCCTCCTCGATGACCCAGTTATTCGTAGAGCTGACCGCCCAGATGTCAGTCCCGGCGGCGCGGAGATCAGCGACGAGCGTCTGCATCTCCGGGAAGATCTGGGATTCGACCTGCTGCGCAAAATAGCGGGCGGCGGCGCGGCGCAGTTCCTCATCGCGCAGGCTGGCGTATACCTGGACCATCTCGCCGCAGATATCCAGCTCCGAGACCTGGTCCTGACGGTAGAGGCGATGCCGCGCATCGATCCAGTCGCTGGCGTTGCGGGAGAGGAGCCCGGCCTCAATCGACCAGTTCAGGAAGCCAAGACCGGCATCTCCATTCCAGAGAGTTCCGTCGCAATCGAAGATGGCGGTTCGGGGAGCGAGGGCAAGGACAGCCTGGCGAAATTCTTCGAGACTATAGCGAACAACCGGAGTGGCCTGCGTGGACGTCAACGACATTTCCTCTTCTCTACCCTATCAACAACCGCCGATCCCGATTCCTGCTCATGGTGATGTTCTTTAGTATCAGAACCTTCCATGACAAGGAGATGAACGGCAAACCTCTGGCTCTGCGGGAGGGGCCACAGCTGCCAACCGGTCCCGGCAGGTTGCTCGGCACTCCACCGGCGCGCAGACGCAAGTTGAAACAGCCGCAAAGCGGCTGCTTCTCATCTAGCTACATGTGCAATTTGCGGAGAGCATTCCGGCCATCCAGGATTATGCAGCCGTTGGGGATTGCCGATCGGTCGCGCTCGTATCCCGCCAGGGCTCGGTGGACTGGCTTTGCTGGCCCCGTCTGGACAGCGGATCGATCTTCGGCGCGATCCTCGACCGTTTTCGTGGCGGACACTGGTCGATTACGCCGGAGGGACCATTCCGCTCCGAGCAGCATTACATCCGGGGTTCAAACGTACTGCAGACGCTCTTTGCATCGTCCGACGGCAGGGCTATTCTTACCGATCTGATGCCGGTTTGCGGAGAGGATTACAAGCAAACCGCCGTGGTGCCAGACCGTCATCTCCTGCGCGAGCTGCAATGCACCGACGGCGAGATGACATTCAACGTGGATTTTCGGCCTCGACCGGATTACGCTCTCCGCGCTGTAGCCGTGGAAATGAAAGGACCGCTCGGGTTGCGGATTCCCATGGGACGAGGCATGGGCTGGCTGCGATCCAACGCGCCTTTGCGAGCCGACCGCGACGGGGCGGCCGCGCAAGTCCGGCTGCAGCAGGGTGAGATTCTGCAATTCTCGTTCACCTTCTCTGAGGATGCTCCCGCCATACTGCCGCCGCTGGGCCCGGCGGCGCATGCGGCGATCGACCGCTCGGTGCAGTGGTGGCGCAGCTGGCTCACCGGATCGCAATATCGAGGACCGTACCGGAACGAGGTGGAGCGCAGCTTGTTGGCTCTGAAGCTTCTGGCCTTCGCTCCTTCCGGAGCGATCGCCGCTGCCGCTACCACTTCCCTCCCCGAGCGCATTCACGATTCGCTGAACTGGGATTACCGTTTCTGCTGGCTGCGGGATGCCTCGCTGACGGTGCGGGCGCTCCTCGGCCTGGGATATGTGGACGAGGTTGAGAGCTTTGTCTCCTGGCTGCTGCACAGCACTCGGCTAACCCAGCCAAAGCTGCGAGTGTTGTACGACTTGTATGGCCGGATCGCGCCACGCGAAACGATCCTCGAGCATCTTGAAGGCTATCGTGGCTCGCGGCCCGTGCGGCTGGGCAACGACGCGCGCGATCAGTTCCAGCTGGACACCTATGGCGAAGTGGTGGAGGCTGCAGCGCACTTTGCCGAGCATCAGGGGCATCTGGATCGTACGGCGCAAAAGGCGCTGATTGCTTTCGGCAAATACGTCGCGAAGCACTGGGACCAGCCCGACCGCGGCATGTGGGAGAATCGCTCCGGCGGACAGAATCACACCCATTCCCGGCTCATGTGCTGGACCGCTCTCGACCGCCTGCTGCAACTGGATAACAAGGGCCTGCTGAGCGGGATCCCCCGCCAGGAGTTTCTGCTGCAGCGCGAGCGCATTCGGCACCAGATCGAGCAGCGCGCCTGGAATCCCGCGCTGCGCAGCTACGCGAAGACTTTGGATGGAGAGAAGGTAGACGCCAGCCTGCTGAGGATTTCCCGGCACGGTTTCGAGCGCGCCGATTCGCCGCGCATGCAGGCCACCGGGCGGCGGATCATGGAACGGCTGGGAGCCGGAAAGGGGCTGTTGTATCGATACAGGCGGGAGCCCGAAGAGGGCGCCTTTATTGCCTGCGGATTCTGGGCTGTCGAATTTCTGGCGATGGGTGGGGGCACCCTCGAGGAAGCGCATGCATTGTTCCGCGAGCAGCTGCGTAACACCGGTCCGGTGGGTCTGCTGTCAGAAGAGGTGGATCCCGAGACCGGCGATGCCCTTGGGAACAGGCCCCAGGCCTTCACCCACGTCGGTCTGATCAACGCGGCGTTGACCCTGGACGAGGAAGAGCGCCGGCGCGCCGAACGGCCCAGAGATCGCTCAGCGGGCGGCTTGCGGGAGAGTGCGGCGTGAACTGGGGCAGCTGGCTGGTATGGGGCTTGGTTGCGACCCTTGCCTTAACCACCTTGAGCGAGGGAGCGCAGGGAGCCGGGCTCACGCGCATGAGCTTCCCTGTCGTGCTGGGCCTGACTCTGACCCCAAGCCGAGACAAAGCGAAGGTGTACGGATTCCTGCTTCACGGATTGCTGGGGCTTATCTACTCGTTGATCTACGTTGCGATTTTCCAGTCGCTCCACGCTGCCGGCTGGTGGAGAGGCGCTCTCCTCGGTCTTGCTCACGCGTTGTTCGTGCTGATCGTGGTGATGCGGCTTCTGCCCAGCGTGCATCCGCGAATGGCCAGCGAACATTATGGGCCCACGGCCAAACGGATGCTGGAGCCACCGGGCTTTCTGGCACTGCACTATGGAGTGCAGACACCAGTGGCGATCATCGTTTCCCACCTGGCTTTTGGGGCAATCCTCGGGGCGTTTTACCAGCTGAAGTGAAACCTCAGGCGGCTTCGTTCTTCAGAAGAGGGAGGATCTCGATCGCATCTTCCATCCGGAAGGAATAGTTCTCCTGCAAATCGAGGCGCTCCTCTGAGGAGAGCGGTTCGGCCCGATCTTCCGGCAGCCAGAGCCCTCCCTGTCGGATGGCGCTCACGCGATGCCCATCAAAGAAAACGGTGTAGTCGCCATCTGGAATCTCAGCAGGAGCATCGAGCACACAGCAGCGAGAGTAAAGAGTCTCACTGGATTGCCGACGCCGTTCCTTCATAGCGAGCATTTCGCAACGAACTTCTACTTGCGGTCCTTTTAAAAGGCCTCGGACCAAAACGACAGTACGCATTCTGCTGAGGTTTAACCTCCAGTGCAGTATTAATTCCGGGGTAACTTAGTTCAGGGATGCGGAGCTTGCCGCGAGGGTTGGTCTGAAAACCAAGGGGCGGCCATGCGGCAAAACGCGCCATTTCTGATATCGGCCCAGCCGCTCTTTTCCAAACCTTCGCCTACCATAGAGCAGTGAACCCCTTTGCGCAGAATCTCGCGGCGATCCAGGCGAAGATTTCTTCCGCCTGCCGCCGTGCGGGCCGCGACCCCGGGCAGGTGCGGCTAATGGCCGTCTCCAAGGTGCACCCAGCTGAGTCTTTGGTCGAGGCACGCGAGGCGGGCGTAACCCTGTTTGGCGAGAATCGCGTGCAGGAGTACGAGACAAAGCGGGAGCAGATCCGAGAGCTGGGTGTCGAAGGCGCGGAGGTCCACCTGATCGGGCATTTGCAGTCGAACAAGGCCGCGAAGGCGGCGGAATTGTTCGACAGCATCGACACCGTCGATTCTTTGCGCCTGGCAGAGCGTCTGAATGAAGCCGCCGGCAAACTGGGGAAGAACCTGCCGATTCTGCTCGAGATCAAACTCAGCGAGGAACCGACCAAGAGCGGGCTGAACCCGAACAGTGCTGAGACAGTGTCGTTTTTGGAGCGCCTGCCCAATCTGCAGCACCTGGCCATGCGCGGCCTGATGACCATCGCGCCGCTGGATGAAGACCTGGAGACTGCGCGTGCCTGCTTTCGCCACTTGCGTGCGCTGCGGGATCGCTGGAGCGCAGTTTATGCGCGACTCGATTTTCACGAGCTCTCGATGGGCATGTCGGGCGATTTCGAGATCGCGATCGAAGAGGGTTCGACACTGGTGCGGATCGGAACGGCTCTTTTCGGCGCTCGTCCGCGGCCGGGATGAAGATGCCCTTTCCAGTACGGGCGACGCCGCAGGGAGCGCGATTCCTGGTGCGCGCGGCTCCGCGCGCGAGCCGGACCGGGATCGTTGGCGTGATCGGCGAAGGCGGCCAGGCAGCCCTCAAAGTCGCGTTGCAGGCGCCGGCTGTCGAAGGACGGGCCAATGCCGCGCTGATTGAGTTTCTTGCGGAATTCCTGCGGGTGCCGCGCTCATCGATCGATATCGTGAGCGGCGAGCATGGGCGCAACAAAAGCGTCGTCGTGCGAGGGCGAACGACTGGAGAGATTGCGGCTTCGATCGAGGCCGCGCTCGGTGGAGTTTGAGCGGTTCGGACAGCCGGATTCGGCGGCCTATCCTGTTTTGCGCTTTCTTTGTGGTGTCGCTGGTTGGGGCGGTTTCTTCTCAGTGACAACCTCAGGCTGCTGCTCCATGCTCTTGCGCAGCGCATCCATGAGATCGATAACCGGGGCGAGCTTCTTCTTCGATTGCTTGCCGGGCGCGGGCGCCTGCCCCTGCTTGCTTTCGATCAGCTGCTCAACGCGGGTCTCATATTCGTCGCTGAAGTTTTCCGGATGGAAATCGGCGGTGAGCTGCTTCATGAACTGCTCCGCCAGATCGAGCTCGGCCTTCTGCACGGTGACTTCGGTCTGATTGTCGTACTCGGCGACCGCGCGAATCTCTTCGGGATAGTAGAGCGTGTGAAGCACCAGGCCCTGCTCAAAGGGGCGAATCATTACGATCTGTTCGCGCTGATGGAGCGTGATCTTTGCAATCGCTCCCAGGTTCAGCTGCTGCATGCCCTTGTGGATGAGCGAGTACGCTTTGCGGCCCGGGTCTTCAGCCACGCTGAAGTACGAGGTCTGATAGTAGAGCGGATCGACATCGGGCAGCTTCACGAACTGCACAATCTCCATCGTCTCCGATGACTGCGCTTCCAGGGCGCGCAACTCATCATTCGTCACCAGGACGTAGTTTTCCTTATCGACCGGATAGCCTTTGGCGATTTCGCTGCGCTCGACAACCCGCTCGCAATGTGGACAGAAAAGCTGCTGGCGAATGCGACTGCCGCAGACGGCGTGGATCTGATTGAAGCTGATGTGCTGCTCGCGCGCCGCAACAAACAGGCGGATCGGCACCGAAATCAGACCGAACGAGATGTAACCTTTCCAGACGGTTGAAGCCATGGGAGCCAAGAATATCGCACAGAAAATGGTTCAACAAAGTGAAAAAACGCACGGAAAACCCGGATGATAACTGGCACTTTCGCCCTGTTTTCGCCTGATACCTGGCAAAAACGAACTTACTTAGCCCTTGGATGCGTCCGATCGTAGACCTCGGCCACCTGGCCGACGGTCAGCTGCGTATATCTCTGCGTTGTGGAAAGGCGTTCGTGGCCCAGCAGCTCCTGGATGGCGCGCAGATCCGCGCCCTCCTCCAGCATGTGGGTGCCAAAGGCGTGGCGCAGCGTGTGCGGATGGACGTCCGCCGGCAAGCCATGAGCCAGCGCGACATGTTTTACGATGCGACCGACGCTGCGCGTCGTGAGACGGCCGTTCCCGCGGAGCCGCAGGCTCAGCAACAGGGCCGGCGATGACTTCCCTGCCCCCGCGAGTCTGGCCTCACGCACCGGCAGGTACGCTCGCACAGCCTGAGCCGCCGCGTCGCCCAGCGGAACATAACGTTCCTTGCGTCCTTTACCCCGCACGAGGATGGCTTCGTTGGCCCAGTGAATGTCTTCCAGGTCGATGCCAACCAGTTCCGCGTTGCGAATGCCGCAGCCGTACAGCAGTTCAAAGATGACGCGATCCCGCTCCGGCCATGCTGCGTTCTCGTCGGCGGCGCTTTCGACCACGCGATTCATGTCTTCGATGGTGGGAACGCGCGGCAGATGTTTAGGCAGCTTCGGCGTGGACACGAGGGCTGCGGGACTCTGCTCGACGACGCCGCGCTTTGCGAGCCATTTGAACCAGGAACGGATGGCGGCCAGCGCACGGGCCGCTGACGATTTGGAGAGACCGTGGGTGTACAGTTCGCCCAGATATGCGCGAATGTGCTGGTGTTCGATCCCCTGGACCGGCAGGTTTGCGAGCCGCTCCACGACAAATTCCGCGAATCCATGTAGCTCGCGTGCGTAGGCGCGTATGGTGTGAGGACTGGCGTTTCGCTCGTTCGCGAGCATGGCAAGAAATTCTTCAACCCGCTGGACGATGGCCGGCTTTGAGGAGCCTTTGTGCGTGCGGGTCCTGGCACTCATGGTGCGACTCGTTTGGCGCGGGGATGATGCTGCCGATGCACCGCTTTCAGACGTCCGAGAGCCAGATGCGTGTAAACCTGCGTTGTGGCGATATCGGCGTGGCCGAGGAGGGTCTGGACGGTGCGGAGATCGGCGCCGCGCTCCACCATATGGGTGGCGCAGCTGTGGCGCAGCATGTGGGGACTCGCGTGGGCATCGCTGTGCTTCACCAGATGCCAGACCCAGGCGCGGCTCAGCGGCGCGCCGCGCGTGGACAGAAACAGACGGGGCGCGGGCTTTTTCGCAAGCGCGGGGCGGCCCTGCTTCAGATACAGTTCAAGCGCTTCGACTGAGGCACGGCCCAGCGGCACAATGCGCTCCTTGTCACCTTTGCCGCGGACGAGCGCGCGCCCCGCGTCCAGCGAAAGGTCGGCGACGTTGAGCCCGGTAAGTTCAGAAACGCGCAGGCCGGCGGCATAAAGTAGTTCGAGGATGGCGCGATCGCGCAATGCGATGGAATCCGCCTGAGGATGATCGGCGGCCATCCCGGCGTGTTCGAGCATGGCATCCACTTCTGAGACGGCCAGCGACTTCGGCAGGACTTTCCAGGTTGCCGGCGATTCGAGATTCAGCGTTGGGTCGCGGTGAATGCGTTTGTCCAGCAGCAGCCAGCGATAGAAGCCTCGCAGGCAGGAGAGCTTTCGTGCCGCTGAGCGTGATTCGACGTTGTGCTCCGCGAGATGCTCAAGAAAGCCGGCGATCCGATCCTGCGTGGCGTCCAGATAGGTCGCGCCCTGCTCCTCAAGATATTCGGCAAACTGCAGGAGGTCGCGCTCGTACGCCTCGCAGGAGAGCGGACGCAGACCTTTTTCCACGCGCAGATATGTAATGTATTCGGCGAGGAGCGCCCCGTTCCTCGGCGGCGACTTCTGCTCGGGTTGACGCGCACGGCCCACGCCTCGATTATCGAAGATCGGCCGCCTCTCGATGAGTACCCAGTCAGGTTCGCGCGAAAACTCAGGATTCCCGGTAATTCAGCAGCAGCAGCCCGATGAGAATGAGGCAGGCAGGCCATACCCAGGCCGCGATCCGCCGCGGACGCTTCGCTTCTTCCAGGGACGCACCGCTTTCCAGGCGCAGTTCCAGCCAGCGTGCCCAGCCTGCGCTGGCCCCCAGAACAGCTATAGGCGTATGGCTCAGCTCGGCGAAAACTTCATCAGTCCCCTCGCCCAGAGCGTGCGTGTGGGTTAGCAGCAGCGCTCCGCCGGCTGCACACAACAACGGGAAGATGAAGCGGGCGCGCGGCCAGTGGAGCCGGCCGGTTTGCACACCCCATTCGAAGGTGGCAAAGGCTGTTATGAGCACCGCGTAAAGACGGTGCTCGAGAACGTCCGGGGCGGTGAAGCTGGCCCAAAAGGGACGCGGGCCCAGAGGCCAGCATTCCGGGTCGGCGCGAATCAGGATGAAGACTGCGAGGGCGAGAAACAGCAGTGGCCACTGCCGGGCCCATCCTTGTCCTCGAACGCGGGAAAGAAGAGCCAGGCCGCCGGCCACCAGAACGATCAATCCCGCCCAGTGGTGGTTGTAATCCGACCACGCACGATCATTCGCATCGCTGGCGCTGCCCCCCGTATAGGTCGCCTCGCGCACGGCTACGCTGAGCGGCGTGGGTGGCGCCAGTTGCGTTAGAGCTGGTGTGCGGAAGCTCGGCCAGTGCCATTCCATTCTCTGAACAATCTGATGGCCGCTGAGAATGTCCTGCGGCGTTTCATCAACGGAGGGCGACTGGGCGGTGAGCGAGGCGGCGGCGAGGATCACGGTGAACCCCAGGCCCAGTTCGGCCTCGCTGAAGCGGCGCAGGCGAAAAAGCAGGGGCGCTGGATCGCGTTCCACGCTCCGAAGACCCAGGAAATTGCCGGCCCCCAGCGTGAGAATCACCAGAGTGAGCACGATTTTCGCGGAAAGCAGAATGCCGTAGGAAGTGCCGTAGAGTCCCTGCCACGATCCCGCATAGAACCAGGAGAGGCCGGCGCCGGCGAGGATGAGGGCGAACACGCTGACCACTGCCATCGAGGAAAATCGGCGGGCCATACTGCGAGCGACGGCCGCATCATCCGTACGCCGCAGCGCAAGCAGGAGAAATGGCATGGCGCCCAGCCAGGCTGCCATTCCGGCATGATGCGCGGCGGTCAGGATGAGAAGCAGCGGACGGTGGTCCATCCGTGAGGCCGCATGACTGAGTGAAACCGATGCCGCCAGCGCTCCCGAACCCACAAGCACCGCTGGCAGCAGACGTCGAACCCATCGCAGAAGAAGGAACAGGAGCAGAGTTGCGAGAACGAACGCCACTCCGGACAGAAAATAATCGGCGCCGAGCAAATCGCGCAGCCCCATACCGGAATTGCTGCCCATGAGCACAGCCGAAGTGGTGATCAGCAGCGCCAGCTGCGTCGCGGCGAGTGCCAGCGAGAACCAGGCAGCGGTGCGCCGCAATTGCCTCTGTGACGTCCTCAGGCAGCTTCGCGGGGCGCGCCGCTGCCATGAGGAAGAAGAGCGATCCCAGGCTCAGCGCTTCCAGCGCGAAGGAAACTGCGCGAAGGATTAACGAAAGCAGGTCGAAGTCGCGTACGAACCAGATCAAGGCGGCTCAGCGGACGGCGAACGGAATTTCACCACGGGTCAGGTGGCCGTCGGTGGAGAGCGCCTGCCACCGGATTGTGTAATGGCCGGGCTGCAGCCTGGCATGCGCATTGAGACTGGTGGCGGCGCTTTGATGATCGAGCGCGAGCGTTTCGGTTCGATTGTCAGGTCTGACCAGGATCAGAACCGAGTGCTTGCCATCCACACGTGAGTTAAACCGGAGCTCGATAGCGACGGCTGGACCTGGCACTGTGGCATTGGCCGCGGGTGTGCTGGACATGAGGTGGGCGTGGGCGAACGCCATGCGGGGCATCACCCACAAAAATCCCAAAGCGAACAGGGCGATGGTCAGCGATCTCTTCGGTGTCATCCGAATCTCTTCCTGGCAAAAACTGGATCGGGGCCGTACTGTCGCGGGTAGTCCAACGTTATCATGCGCGGGGAGCCGCGATCATCGCCGATTATCCCCGACCAGCCGATAGCCTGCAGAACAAGAATCCCGCCGATGCATGCGAGGCCGGCGAAAACAAACTTCAGGAAAACCTCTCCACGCAGGCGGCGATTGATGTACCGCCCGAGGAAGAGCGCCGGCAACATCGGCGGAAGTGACCAAAGGAAGTCATGCGTCACTGCGGGCGTCCAGAGACCGGTCACCTGGAACCCGGCCATGGCCAGCAGGCTGGCTGGCAGAAAGTAGGCCTGCAGAGTGGCCCGAAACTGTTGGGGCGACCATCCGCGCAGCGAGCCGTAGACGACGAGCGGGGGTCCATTCATACCGAACGCGCCGCCCAGCACGCCCGCGCTGAAGCCGCAGACGAACAGCAGGCCTCGGCGATCATGGTTCAACTGAATGCTTTTCCGTCTCGTGAGTGACCAGATGGAAAATCCAGCGATCACCAGCCCCAGCAATACCCGGACAATACGCTGATGCCCGCTGGACAGGAGCAGGAGGCCGAGGGGTAAACCCGGAAGAGTGGCGAGCAGCAGCCAGCCCGCGCTCAGGAAGTGAATTTGCTTCCAGTCCTGGATGACGACGATGCCGGCAATCGTGATGGACAACAGCACGGCAAGCGGTGCCGCAGCCTGGAGAGGCATGAAGAACGCCAGAAGCGGAACCGCGATCAGCGCCTCACCGAATCCAAAGGCCGAGCGGATAAGGGTCGCGAAGAATACGATGCACAATACCGGAAGCAGAGCGGTGTGAATTGCGATCTCCGGCTGGAGCTAGCGCGAGGCCGCGCGCACGGATTTGCCGCTGATCTCCGCGGCGCGGGCTTCAGCGTAGGCAGCAGCGCCCATCAGCGCAGCGCGGCTTTCCAGAATGATGTGGACCGGCGTGTTCACCAGCAGATCGCTCAGGCGGCCCTTGTCGGTAAAAGCCTTCATGAAAATGCCGCTGCGCATGGTCTTCAAAATCTTCGGCGCGATGCCGCCGCCCAAATACATGCCCCCGGTGGCCAGCACCTTCAGCACCATGTTGCCCGCCTCAGAGCCATAAGCGGCCGAAAAAACTTCGAGCGTCTTTGCGCAGAGTTCGCTGTTGCCCAACTCGCCCGCTTCGCCGATGACGGCGTTTGGATCCTCGCTCTCCATGCGCTGGCGAAGCCACGCCGGCTCTTCCATGCCTTTGGCATCGCGCAGGAACGTATAGATATGGGTCAGGCCCGGACCCGAGATGACCCGCTCGTAGCTGACCCTGCCACCCAGCTTCTTCATGAGCCACGTCAGCAGTTCGAAATCGAGCGGAGTACGCGGCGCAAAGTCGCAATGGCCGCCTTCGGAAGGCATCGGCACATGAGTTTTGCCGTCCCACACCAGCACGCCTTCACCGAGCCCCGTGCCGGCGGAAACGATGGCGCGGTTGCCGACAGCAGCCGGGTCGCCGTCGTTCAAGGTGGAAATTTGATTCGGAGTCAGTTCCGGAACGCCATAGCCATTGGCTTCCAGATCGTTAATCAGGAACAAATGAGCGATCTTCAGATCCGTCGAAAGCTCGCGGCTGTCCAGCACCCAGGGAAGATTCGTGAGCCGCAGACGCCCACCCTTGACCGGGCCCGGCACCCCAAAGCAGGCAGCCGTAATTTCCGGATTGCCACACTCTTTTAGAAACCGCCGGACGATCTCCTCGAGTCCGCTGTATTCCTGGGCCGGATATCGCTCGTCGCGTACGTGAGCCAGCTGGCCGTGTTCAAAAGAATAAAGTGCAAGGTGTACCTTGGTGCCGCCCACATCCCCGGCCAGAATCATCTTTCGATCTCCAGTGTTCCGATCCCCTGAGCATTCGGCGCAGGCAGACGCGCCGCCGCCGCTCTATCCAGTAAGAATAGCAGCCTGCCATTCTGTGGCTGGATGAGCTGGGAGGGGAGTGTCTCGGGGTCGTACGCGCCGGTCAAAACGCGGCTCAGAGGTTCGGCCTTATCGGATCCTTCGATCAGGAAGAAAACATCGCGCGCCGCGTTGATCACCGGCCATGTCAGCGTGACCCGATGGTTCAGCTTCTGGTTGGGGACAAAGTTGGCGACCGCGATGCGGCCGAGTTCGTGAAGAGCCTGAGTATGCGGAAACAACGATGCGGTATGGGCATTGTCGCCCATGCCCAGCTGGATCACATCAAATATGGGTACCTCGGCGCCCTCGAGCCTGTAGTGCGCGCGAATCGCGGTTTCATACCGCGCCGCGGCTTCCTCCGGATCGAGTTCCCCCTCAATGCGAATCACGTGGTCCGGGTGCAGTGGGACCTTGTCCAGCAGAAGATCGCGCGCTGCGCCATAGTTGCTGTCAGGGCTGTCCGGAGGAACGCAGCGCTCGCTCTACCCAAAACACCCAAAGGCGATCCCAGGGAATGGCTTCCCGGTACGGCTGGTGCGGATCGGCGAGCAGCGCAAACACCGGCTTAGGACTTCCGCCGCCGGAAATCGCAATGCGCGCGACGCCGCGTGCGGTTACGGCTGCCTGAATCCCTCGGGCAAAATATTCCGCCGTGGCATGGGAGAGCGCATTCTGCGGCTCATAGACACGATATTCGACATGAATAGTCTTCGACATGATGACTTAGATGTCCGCGGAGACCGTCCCGCACTCAGGCCGAAATCGCCTTCGCCGATTTCTGGGTGTACTGGTTCTCCACCGTGTCTAACCCATGCCATTGCTGGCCGTCGCGGCCAATCAGTTCGTCGCCGCATTCCGGACCCAGGTGCCGGCCGCATAGTTCGGGAACGTTTGCGGGAATTTCTTCGCCCAGGCTTCAAGGACCGGGGTAAACAGCGCCCAGGTGGCCTCAACGCCATCGCGATGTGCGAACAGGGTTGCGTCACCCAGCATCGCATCCAGCAACAGACGCTCGTATCCGTTGGCGGAGGACGACCCGAAGGCCTGCGCATAGCTGAAGTCCATAATGACCGGGCAAACGGCCATCTGCGGCCCCGGAACTTTGGCTCCGAAGCGGAGGGAGATCCCCTCGTCAGGCTGAATGCGCATGGTGATCAGGTTGGGCTGGATGTCGGTGCACGGCCCGTGCATGTGCGTTCCGAAAAGTAACATCGGCGGTTGCTTGAACTGGATCGTTATTTCGGTCACCCGGCTGGCAAGACGTTTGCCAGCGCGCAGGTAAAACGGAACCCCGGCCCAGCGCCAGTTGTCGATTTCCAGCCGAATCGCAGCGTAGGTTTCGGTCTGCGATTTTGGGTCCACCCGGTCTTCCTCGCGATAGCCCTTCACCATCTCGCCATTAACGATGCCAGGGCCATACTGTCCGCGCACGCAGTCGAAAATGTTGATCGGTTTGATCGACGTCCATAGTTTGATCTTTTCGCGACGCACTGCTTCGGCGGCAAAACTGGCTGGCGGCTCCATGGTCACAAACGACAGCAGCTCCATCATGTGGTTCTGCACTACGTCGCGCAGCGCGCCGGCTTTCTCGTAAAAGGGGCCGCGCCCTTCGATGCCGATGCTCTCCGCCGCCGTAATCTGCACGTGATCGATGTAATTGCGATTCCAGACCGGCTCAAAGATGCCGTTGGCAAAGCGAAATACCAGGACGTTCTGAACCGTCTCCTTGCCCAGATAATGATCGATGCGGAAGATCTGGTTTTCGCTGAAGACCGTGTTCACGTCGTCGTTCAGTTCGCGGGCGCTCTCCAGATCGTGGCCGAACGGCTTCTCAATAATGATGCGCGTCGTACCCACTTCCGGCTTGGCCATTCCGTGCGCGCCCAGCCGATGAACAATGTCAGCGAAATAGTCCGGGGCCGTCGCGAGATAGAACAGACGATTTCCGCGGGTGTCGAAGTCATGGTCGTACTGCGCCAGCAGCTTTTTCAGCGATTCGTAGCCTTCATCGTTGTCGAAATCCATCGCGTGATAACCGATCTTGCCGATGAACTCGTCCAGCTTTTCCGCATTCTTGTCCACGCCGCCGAATTCGAGAATGCCCTGCCGCATGTCGTCAGCAAAGCCCTGGCCGAGATCGCGACGCGCCACGCCGACGATTCGGAACTGTTTCGGCAGCAGTCCTCCCTGTTCCAGATGGAAGAGCGCCGGCAGCAACTTACGCTTGGTCAGGTCGCCGGAGGCGCCAAAAATGACCGCCACGCTGGGCTCGGGAATGCGCTCCTGAACCTGGGAGGCAGCCTGCTTCACATCCTCCGGAGAGACTCTGATTTCCGTTGTTGCCATGGATCATCCCCTTCCCATTCGTGCCTGTGTCCGATACAGATCCGTCCCCGCGCCTAGGCAGCTTCGTCCTTTTCGGTCTTCACCGCGTGCCCGCCAAATTCATTCCGCATGATGGCCAGCATGCGATCGGTGAAGTTGTTCTCTTCCCGGCTGCGAATACGCCGCAACAGCGATTCCGTAATCACCGGAGCTGAGACATTCAGATTGATAGCCTCTATCGCGGTCCATCGTCCTTCGCCGGAATCTTCCACCCAGGCTTCCAAACCCTCCAGCTCCGGATTGCGATTGAGGGCATCGGCCGTCAGATCCAGCAGCCAGGAGCGGATCACGCTGCCGTATCGCCAAATTTGCGCGATCTCTCCAAGATTGAGATCCATTTCATGCTTCGCCTGCATGATGGAGAAACCTTCGGCGTAGGCCTGCATCATGCCGTATTCAATTCCGTTGTGGATCATCTTTACGAAATGGCCGGACCCGGCAGGTCCGACGTGTCCCCACCCTTGATCCTTCCCTGGAGCGAGCGTCTCAAAAATGGGGAAAAGTCGCTCCACCACAGCATCTTCACCGCCAATCATCATGCTGTAGCCTTCCTTCAGCCCCCATACCCCACCCGATGTGCCCACATCGACGAAATTGAATCCATCCGCCTTCAGCTCCCGGTAGCGTCGCTGACTGTCCTGATAATTGGAATTGCCGCCGTCGATGATGGTGTCACCCTTCTGCAGCAGCGGCTTCAGCTTCGCAATCGTCTCATCGACCGGCTTGCCCGAGGGGACCATCAGCCAGACCGCGCGTGGCGCGGCAAGATGCTTCGCGAGGTCTTCCAGCGTGGACACGCCTGTGGACCCGGAATCCGTCAGCCGCTTCACTGCCTCAGCGCTGAAATCGAAACCCACCACGTTATGACCGCCGAGGCGCAGCCGCTCAGCCATGTTGCCGCCCATCTTTCCCAGTCCGATGATGCCGAGTTCCATGTGCTTCCTCCTGCGAATCGATCAGAATCTTAATTCGGGCCCAGTATGCCTCCGCGCTAAGCGCGCAGCAGATCTACTCCATCCGGTTCAAGGGATATGCCCAGTCGTGCTAATTCGTCGGCCAATGGCGCGGATCCTTCATACCGAATGGCGTGAATGCCCAGCGAGGCCGCAGCGGCAACGTTCTCCGGCCGGTCGTCGATAAAAGCCACATCTTCAGGGTCGCGCTGCAATACATCGAGGGCGATCTGATAAATGCGGCGATCGGGCTTGCGTAAACCGAGATAGCACGAGGTGAAGAACGCGCTGAAGGATTCCGGAAGCTCAAATCTCTTCAAGCGATACTCATTCATCGCGCGCGACTCATTGTTGACCGTAGCCATTACATATTCATCGGATGCGGACAGCTGGCGAACGATTCCCAAAGCGCTGTCGGGAAGGAGCGCGGACTCCGCGCGCATCGCGTCCAGAAACTCTGCCTCTGAGAAAGAACGCGGTTCAAAAAAGACCGTGCGGCGCAGATATTCATCGACGCTGACCTCGTCTCGCTCCCAGGGCTCGGCCACTTCAGCGTGGCGAAGCTCGAAGTCTGCGCGGTCGATTCCAAAGCGCGCCAGAACGGCGTCACGCTGCTGGCGATCCCACGCATTGGTGAGCAGAACCCCGCCCACATCCCAAAGAATCGTACTGATGCCGTTCATGGCATCTCCTGACTGAAAAATCGCGCGACAAAAACGCCCTGGGGCCCGGTTGATCCTACCGCTTCGCTGCTTCCGGCATATTACGAGCTTCGATCGCCTTCACCTTGTTCAGGCGCCGCACAAACCGTTCTTCCTGCGATTGAAAGCGCGCGCCCAGAAAAGCGGCCACCAGATCGAAGGCCAGTTCCTGACCGATGATGCGCGCGCCCAGCACCAGCACGTTCATATCGTCGTGCTCGACGCCCTGATGAGCCGAGTAGTGATCATGGCACATGCAGGCGCGGATGCCGGGCATCTTGTTCGCCGCAACGCAAACGCCAACGCCGCTGCCGCACACCAAAATGCCGCGCTCAGCTCGTCCTGCCTGCAGCGTTCGTCCCACCGCTTCCGCGAAATCGGGATAGTCAGAGGGCTCCGTGTTGAAGGCGCCCAGGTCGATCACCTCGTGGCCGAGCCGCTCAAGATAGCCGCGCACTTCTTCCTTTAGTGAATATCCCGCGTGATCCGCTCCAATGGCCAGTCTCATTGCTATTTCCCCGCCATGGCCGGCTCGGCCTTCCGTGTGCGCTCCACGAGCGCTTTTGCTCGGGCAACGACGTTGTCGGTGCCGAAGCCGAGTTTTTCCAAAGCCGTGGCGCCCGGAGCCGATGCGCCGAAGCGGTCCAGCCCAATCACGTCGCCATCCCTGCCGACGTACTTCCACCAGCCCAGCGAAGCGCCAGCTTCGATGGCCAGCTTCGGCAAATGATCGGGAAAGATGGATTCCTTATAGCTGTCCGGCTGCTCCTCAAAAATGCGCACACTCGGCATCGACACGACTCGCGCGCTGATGCCATCCTTTTTGAGTTGCTCAGCCGCGCGGATCGCCGGCCACAATTCAGCGCCGGTACCGACAATCAGCAGATCAGGCGCGTCGCCGCCCTGCTCCACAACGTAAGCGCCTTTGCGGACGCCCTCAAAGACGCGCTGCTTCACAGGATCCAGCAGCGGCAGGTCCTGTCGTGAGAGCGCCATGAATGCCGGACGATTGCGCTCCAGTGCCAGGCCCCAGGCCGCCGACGTCTCGTTGCCATCGGCCGGCCGAAAATCGGTCAGACCCGGAATCGCACGCAGCATCGTCAGTTGTTCCACTGGCTGATGCGTAGGGCCATCCTCGCCGAGTCCAATCGAATCGTGAGTGAAAACGAATAGCGAGTGTATCTGCATCAGCGCCGCCAGGCGGATGGCCGGCTTCGCGTAATCCGAAAAAACAAAGAACGTCGATCCGTACGGGATGACGCCGCCATGAGCCGCCATGCCATTCACCATGGCGCACATGCCGAACTCGCGGACGCCGAAGAAGATGTTCTCTCCCGTCGGATCCAGATGGAAATTAGGGCTGTCTTTAATAACGGTTTTTGTCGACGTGGAGAGGTCGGCAGCGCCGCCGATCAGTTCAGGAACCTGCTTCGCAACGGCGTTCATAACCGTGTTGCCCGCTGTGCGGGTAGCCACGGGTTTGCTGTCTGCAGGAAACTGCGGCAATGATTGCTGCCAGCCATCTTTCAACCGAGATGCCTGGACGCGCTCAAACTCGGCAGCCACCTCAGGAAATGCTTTCTTATAGTTCGCGAACTGCGCGTTCCAGTCGGACTCCTCTTTGGCGCCCCGATCCACCGCTTGCAGCCAGTTCTTCGCGGCATCGTCGGGCACATAGAAGGTCTTGTCTTCGGGCCAGCCGAGATTCTTCTTAGTCTGCTTTACCGCTTCCACACCCAGGGCTTCGCCGTGCGCTTTGCTGGTTCCTGCCTTGGGGCTGCCATAGCCAATCACGGTTCGAACCGCAATCAGCGATGGCTTATCCTTCACCGCCTGCGCCGCTTCAATCGCCTTCGAAATGCCCTCCAGATCGTTCCCATCGCCTACCAGTTGCACATGCCAGTGGTAAGCCTCGAATCTCTTCAGCACATCCTCCGTGAACGACAGCTCCGTCGGCCCATCCAGCGAGATCAGGTTGTCGTCGTACAGATAAATCAGCTTGCCCAATCCGAGAGTTCCCGCCAGCGAGGCCGTTTCGTGGGAAATTCCCTCCATCAGGTCGCCATCGGACACCAGGCCATACGTGTAGTGATCGACGATCTCAAACCCCGGGCGATTGTAGACCGCAGCCAGATGCCTCTCGGCGACCGCCATCCCGACGCCCATGCCAAAACCTTGCCCCAGCGGGCCGGTCGTCACTTCCACGCCGTCGGTATGCCCGTATTCGGGATGCCCAGGCGTCCTCGATCCCCACTGGCGAAACTGCTCCAGGTCCT
Organism: uncultured Acidobacteriaceae bacterium; assembly: GCA_963702295.1. GTDB lineage: Bacteria > Acidobacteriota > Terriglobia > Terriglobales > Acidobacteriaceae > Palsa-343. The sequence continues at coordinate 28,574 of CAVPCE010000029.1, forward strand.
CGATCGACAGGTCATAACCGGTCAGGTGCAGCACGGAATAGAGCAGGGCCGACGCGTGGCCGTTCGACAATACAAACCGGTCGCGGTTCGTCCACTTGGAGTGCTTCGGGTTATGCCGCATGTACTTGTGAAAGAGGAGATAGGCGATCGGCGCGTCGCCCAGCGGCGCACCGGGGTGACCGCTATTCGCCTTTTGTACGGCATCGACTGCCAAAAAACGCAGGGCATTAATCGATAACTGATCGAGTTCGTTCATAATCCTCGTGACTCCTCAGAGGTTGTTCGCTGGGGACGGTACGGAACGCGGGACAATCAATCCTGGCTCAATCCTGATTCTCGCTCTCCTCGGTTAGATGACGCAAACTTGCAGTGCGTCTCATGCAGGCGGTTCCAGCCCTACTTCGAAGTTGCGACCCTCCCAGCGGTTTTCGTCCGGCCAGAACAGAGTAAAGCTCAGCGAGCCGGTCTGATCCGGAGTTGTCGGCAGATCCGCGTAGGATCCGGCATAGCCCAGCTGCGTGCTGTCCAGAAGGTGGGTCGTGCGCCAGCCATCCGGCGACCAGGTGACCTGGAAGCGCTCGGCCGAGGTAATCCGCAGCGCCTTTCCCGCTCGAATCTCACGAATCTGACGGCGGAGAACCTTAAACACGTCAATCCCACTCGCCGCACGCCGTCCTCGCGCATAGCGCTCCTCCACGATGGGAATGCAGTCGTAAACGCGGCCATCCACGGTCGAGCGCAGCAGCTTCAGGTACTCGGAATGGGCCCAGACCAGGGGCATCGCCGATCCCGCAGGCCCTCCCAGCACCAGGCCGTTCTTGTCCGGCTCATCCCAGATCTGCTCAGGCAGCATGCCGCCGCCGGAGGCGAAGCGCTCTATGGTTGCGATGTAGGGCCCGGCCTCGCGGCCCGCCGCCAGTTCGTAGTGGGCGCGCTCACCCACCAGCAGCGGCCAGGCGCGGCCCTTGCCCCACCCCACGAAAGGTCCGCCATCGCTGCGCTGGCCATAGCCGTCGTGGTTGTAGCGCAGCCAGCAGGGCCCCTTCGGCGTCTCCACCTTCAGGATGTGGTCCACCACTTTCAGCGAGTCCACGATCAGTGGATCGTCCGCGGCGCGCACTCCGTAACGCACCAATTCCAGAAAGCCGGCATCGATAATCTCGCGCGCTTCGAACTCTGCCCTCTCGCCAGGCGCAAGGTTGTTGATGTGCACCATCTCGCGCCCGCACTCCTCGTGCGCGTACGGATCGCCGCACTCCGGCGGACGAATCCGCATATAGTGGCGCTTCACCTCAGGATGCAACACGCCGTCGTTCGTGACCGTCCAGTCTTCCAGGTGGCTTTCGATCCAGTCGGCGTGCTCCTCCAGAAAGTGTGCCAGTTCCGGCGAATCGTGCGCGCGCGCAATGTCCGCCGCGCAGATCAGCCCGGCAATCACCGCAGCCAGCGTCGATGGTGAATAACCCGCCGCCTCCTCCCATCGCTCCTGCTGCGTCACCGGCGCATAACGCACCAGAAAACCGGCGGCGCGCTCCACGAATGGAAACAGAGCGAAGCTGCCCAGCGCGTCGTGCTTCCACAGCCGCCAGGCGAGGATGATGGGAAAAGCGACTTCGTCGAGTTGAATGCCGGTCCAGTATGGCTCCCCATTCACCCAGAAGTTCTGCGCGAAGCCACCGTCGGGCTTCTGTGTGGCGGCCAGATAGACCAGCGCCCGCAACGCAGTTTCCCAGCGGCCACAGGCCATCAGCGCCGTGGCGGTCTGGACCATGTCGCGCGTCCACACCAGGTGATAGCCGCCCAGATCGTCGTCGCCCTTGGCGTAGCCCCATGGGATGGACGCCGACGCCACAAACGCTCCGGCAAACGTCTTGTCCTCATGGGCCAGAACCACGTTATGGCTGATGTTCAGCAGGCGTCCGTTGTCGTTGCTGGGGCCCGCCAGCTCGCGCGGCGTGGCGGCGCGGTGCCACTGCTCGATAAAGCGCGACAAATGGCGCTCGAAAGGGACAGCCAGCGATCCGCCCGTGGCCGCGAGCGCCGCATGATGCCCTTCTCCGAACCCGATGCCGATGGTGAACTCGCGGCACTGCATCGGTAGTTCGCCCATCACCGCAATGTTGCCGTCAGGCGCGGAACCAAACTCCCAGTCCATTTTGAAGTTCTGTTTCAGGTCCTGCCAGCCGTCGCTCACTCCCACATAGCCGCAGCTTGCGCGCGTAAAGCCGCAGTCGGCGGCGAACGCCAGGGACATCGTCTCCTTCCACGCAAGAACGATCCGCTTGCCGGCCACGTCCACCACTCGCGCGGAGTTGCCGCGGCCCCCCACCTCCAGGTGCGGCGCCAGCAGCGCATACACGCGCAGCCGGGACAGGAGTTCCTCGTCGCCCTCCAGTCGAACATGCACCAGCGCCACGGGATAATGAGGATCGGCGATCATCCGGCGAATGATCGTATAACGACCCTCCGGGTCTCGATTCCGAACGCAGACGGCGAGAGCGTCCGGATCGATGTAATCGAACTCGTGGATCAGGTCGCGTCGCTCTTCGTGGAAAAACGTCTCGCCGTCCGTGATGAGAAACTGCATGTCGCGGATCTGCGGGCGATCGATCGTGGGACAGTAGATCTCGTTCAGGATGCCGTGAGAGACGGTCAGCCAAATCCGGCTTGAAGCAGCATAAGCCGTGCTGACCGTGTCTTTGGCGCTCGAGGTCCATCGGGGCTCGAGACCCGGCGCGCCGAAAGCCACTCCCTGCCCTTCAATCCATCGATAACGCGAGTCAAGATTTGCCATCGAATCCGCTATTCTCTCCGAATCTTCAGAGCTCCGCGTAACGATTGGATCAATTCATGGGGCTGAAAGCGGCAAAATGACGGGAAGCCCGGCTATGTCATCTGCCACATCGCGTTGACATCCGGGTGGAACTGCACCTGTCCCATCGCATGACCGACTTCCGGATTCTTCATGAACTGCTGCCACACAAAGCCGGTGCGCAAATTCTCGGCCATGAGCATCATAATCCCCTGATCGATGCCCAGAATGTCGGGGGCGAACCAGTTCGCGTGGGGCTGAAACGCGTCAACAAAGCCGTACCGCGTATACACCTTCTCCTTGAACTGCTCCCGCATGCTCAGCAGTACGTGCGTGCATTCCGCGGGCAGAAACACCACTGAGCCGCCCGCGGCATTCGGCACCAGAGTGCCATCCAGCGGACCCATCGCAGGAGGGCCGCCCCATACTCGATAGCCATCCCGCGAGTCCGATGCGCTCACCCCCCAAAGATTCTGGTCCCACCACGGAAACCTGCGCCCTTCCGTCAGGCACCACAACTGGTGCGCGCTGGTCGCGGCAATGGAGTTGGTGAAGTAGTTCGCATGCAGGTCGGCCACGTTCCGCAAATCGCACCACGCGTGGGCGTACTGATCGATGAAGATGGGCGCCACCCCGCTGATGAAATCCAGCCCCCCGAATTGCACGACCGGGCGTTGCAGGTCATTCCACGTGGTAGCGGGAATCGGATGCGTCGGCGAGCCGATCGCCAGCAGGTACAGCACCAGCAATTCGGAATAGATATCCCAGCGGTGGTTGAGAAAGCCCTGGTCGGGCAGCCACCCCATTGAAAGCGTGTTGCCGCCGTTGAGCATCCACTCCCAGTCAATGCGCCGGTAGAAGGTCGTCGCCAGCCCTTCAATCCGGGGATTGCCGGAAAAATATTGCCTGCAGGTAAGAATGCCGCACAGCAACCAGCAGGTGTCGATCGAGGAGAGCTCGCTGCCAAACATGCGCTGTCCGCTCTCCATGTCGATGAAGTGATAGAGAAACCGTGCTCGTGCGGGCAGTCTTCCAGCAGGAAGGCCAGCGTTTTCTCAACGCGTTGTTCGCAGTCGTAAGGGCGGAGGTAGTTGCGCTTATGCGCGATGCACAGGGCAGTCAAACCGAAGCCCGTCGCCGCAATGCTGGAAACGCGGCTCATCGACAGGCCCACAGCTGGAGCGCGATCCCGGACCATCCCCGTGCGCGGGCTGCCTTCGTTAAAGAAAAAGTCGCTGGCTCGCCCCTCCAGATCGTCCAGCATCGCCTCCCCGTCCCTCGTCACCTGGGTAAACGGGTGATTGATGAATGCCCCGGGCGCGTGCGGATACTTCTCGGCGGCCTGCGATTCCGGCTTCGGCCCCTGTCCCGCCTTAACCTGCGGCGCCTGGTTCTGGTTTTGCCCCAGAGCCAGTGCGGGGGCGCCCAGCGCCAACACGCCGGAGGCACCGGCTCGACGCAGCAGTTCTCTTCGGGTTATGGGAGACGGAGCCAATCGAGGCTTGTTCTTATCCTGAAAATTTCAACAGTATTACGGTCCGTCAGTCGATCCGGGTCTCCGCTCATCGTCACATCCGATGCGATCGCCGACAGTCCTTTTCCCAATGTATAGGAGCCGCAAGCGCAGGAACGCTTCGGGCCTTGAAAAACCGAAATTCGGCCGCGCGCTGCCGCCTGGCAACCGCAGGGCTTGCACCCTGCAGCCATCTCACTGCATCCAGTATGATCGGAGAGCAAATTTTTGCGCGGGCCTCCGCCAACGATCCGAGCTCCCGCGTAACCCCTCGGCATAATCGAACCATCAACCTCGCCCAAGGAGAGATGCTTTGGCACACGAAGTTCCACCCCTTCCTTACGACTACTGCGGCTCTGGAGCCGTACATCGACGAACGACGATGCATCTGCATCACGACAAGCATCACCCCGCCTACGTCAACAATCTCAACGCGGCCATTGAAAAACACCCCGACCTCGGAAAACACTCCGCCGAAGACCTGCTGCGCAACCTCAACAGCGTGCCGGAAGACGTTCGCACCACGGTTCGCAACAATGGCGGCGGTCACGTGAATCACAGCATGTTCTGGGCCATCATGAAGCCGAATGGCGGCGGCGAGCCCAAGGCGCCATCGCCGACCAGATCAAAAAAGACTTCGGCAGCTTTGAGGATTTCAAGAAACAGTTCAACGAAACCACCGCGAAGCAGTTCGGCTCGGGATGGGGCTGGCTCATCTGGGACGGCAAGCTGAAGATCATCACCACCGCCAACCAGGACAGCCCGCTCCTGCAGGGCCATTTCCCGGTCCTCGGCAACGACGTCTGGGAGCACGCCTACTACCTGAAATATCAGAACAAGCGGCCGGATTATCTCGCTGCCTGGTGGAACACCGTCAACTGGGACGAAATTAACAAACGCTTCGAGACAGCGAAGAAGTAGAAAACCAAACACTCGAATGCCCTTTCTTTTGCCTCCGGCGATAGAAAGGGCATTTCCATCTCCAGCGACGTTTATGATGGTCCATTCCGCACGATCTGCAACTCTGTGGAGGAATGTCGTCATGCGCCGCTCGCGCTCTGCGCTTCTGCTTCTGGCTCGCCGGTTGTCACCCCTGGCGATCGCCATCCCGATAGGCTTCGGCCTCTCTGCCGTCGCGCAGACAACTCCCACTGCCCCACCGCAGCGTTGGGTCGGCACTTGGGCCACATCCCCCTTTGGCGGCGATCCCTGGCACACGATTCCCACCCTGGTTGATTCCACCCTCCGCGAGATTGTCCACACTTCAATCCCCGGCAAAGCGCTCCGTATCCGCTTCACGAACGAGTTCGGTACCGAGCCGCTGCGCATTGATGCGGCTACCGTCGCTCTGAGCGCCGGCGAATCGGCCATCCAGCCGGATTCTCTCCACCCCCTCGCCTTTGGCGGTCAGCCCTCCATCGTCATCCCGGCCGGCGCCGAAGTGCTCAGCGATCCGTTGGATTTAGCCACGCCTGCCTTCGCAGACCTCGCTATCAGTCTCTTCCTGCCGCTGCAGCAGATCAGCAGCGTCTCCGTTCACTCCGGCGCGCAGCAGGTCAACTACATTCAAACGGGCAGCAACGTCGTCAGCGCACCCACCCTCACCGGCGCCACCACCTTTTCCTCCTGGTATTTCGTTAAAGGCGTAGATGTCGAGCCCGTTGCTCCTCATGCCGCTGCGGTCGTCGCGTTTGGCGATTCCATCACGGACGGAGCCTACGCCACCGATAACGAGAACCACCGCTGGCCCGACTATCTCGCCGTGCGCCTGCACAACGATCCTTCCACCGCGCACTTGTCGGTGCTGAATGAAGGGATCGGAGGCAACTGCGTGCTGATCATGTGCGTTGCCTCCAACTCGCTTGCCCGCTTCGACCGCGACGTGCTCTCGCAGGCCGGCGTCAGATACGTCATCGTGCTGGAGAGCATCAACGATATCGGTACTCTGCACGACGCCAACCGGCCCGACTACAAGCTCACCGCCGAGGATCTTGAGCAGGGCCTGCGCCAGATCGTCGCCCGCGCCCACGAACATGGCATCAAGGTCTTCGGCGCAACTCTCACCCCCTACCAGGGAGCCGGCTATTACACCGACGAGGCGAAGAAATCCGCGAAGCCGTCAATGACTGGATCCGCAACGGTCACGCCTTCGATGGCGTGATTGACTTCGACAAGGCCACCCGCGATCCCGCGCACCCACTCGTCTATGCGCCCGCTTATGACAGCGGCGATCATCTGCACCCCAAAGACGCCGGCTACGCGGCGATGGCGAATTCCATCGACCTCAGCCTCTTCCACTAGATCGCGGGTCCAACCCCTCATTGGTGTTAATTTTCTGGGCTTTAGACCGCTGAATTCACACTCTGTTAACAAAAGAACGGCTCCCCAGACCATCTTCTAAGGGAGCGGCTGTGGCGTCCCGTGGCGTCCTCCGCCGTGAGCCCGTGCGGATTGGCGGCGTGGGCCGTTCATGGACCTGAGGTATCCCCGATGGCCGAGATCCGCTCCCTCCATCCCACGCACTTCCAGGAATTCGACGAAGCCAGACCTTCGCGCATGCACTGGAAGATCATGTTCATCTCCGGCATGGGCTTTTTCACTGACGCCTACGACCTGTTCATCATCGGTGTGGTCATGGCCATGCTCAAGCCGCTCTGGCATGTGGGCAAAGTAGAGCAAGGTCTGGTGGAATCCACAGCGCTCCTCGCTGCAGCCTCGGGGCTCTGCTGTTTGGGCGAATTGCCGACATGGTCGGCCGCAAGCGAATTTACGGCGTTGAGGTTCTCGTGCTGGCCGCCGGCGCCATAGCATGCGCCTTTGCTCCCGGCATCTGGTGGCTCATCGGTCTGCGCTTCGTTCTTGGTATTGGCATCGGCGGCGACTATCCGGTCTCGGCGACCATCATGAGTGAATACGCCGGCAAGGCCTCGCGCGGCATGCTGGTCACTATGGTCTTCGCCATGCAGGCTGCCGGTCTTATTGTCGGTCCTCTCTTCGCCTCCGCCCTGCTCGCCTCTCACCTGCCCCAGGACATCATTTGGCGCGTCCTCCTGGCTTTCGGCGCCATTCCTGCACTTGCCGTTTACTGGTCGCGCCGCCAGCTAAAGGAAACGCCGCGCTTCCTCCACGCCGCCGGTCGCGAAGAAGATGCTCAGGGTCGCCTTATCCGCGCCCGCCGCTTCGACAAGAGGCGCCAGTCCGTCTCCTTCTGGGATGGCTTTCATCGCCTGGTCAATGACAACAAGCTGCTCAGCCGCCTCATCGGCACCAGCCTCGCGTGGTTCTTCATGGACTTTGCCTACTACGGCAACACGGTCTCCAGTCCCATGGTTCTGGAGGCACTCGGGGCGCACAATTCCCTGCTCCACAAAACGCTTGTCCAGCTCGGAGTCTTCGCGGTTTTCGCAGCTCCCGGCTACGTGATGGCTGTCCTCACCATGGACAGGCTCGGCCGCAAGACTATCCAGACGCTCGGCTTCGCGATGATGGCCGCTGCCTTCGCCGTCATGGCTCTGGTGCCCCATATCGAGCGCATGGTTCTCCCCTTCGTTGCCATCTACGGCATCAGTTTCTTCTTTACCGAATTCGGGCCGAACGCCACCACCTTCGTCTACCCCTCGGAGATCTTCCCCGTCCGCGTTCGCACCACCGGACATGGTGTTTCGGCAGCCATGGGAAAGCTGGGCGGCTTCTTCGGCGTCTTCACCTTCCCGTTTCTCATGCATTGGCACGGACTGCTCGCAGCTGAATCCGGTGCCGCAATCGTCAGCGTTCTGGGGCTGATCACAACCGTGCTTCTCCTCCCGGAAACCAGGGGCAAGAGCCTCGAAGAGCTGGCTTCCGAGCCGGAGACGCCCATCGAACGGGTTGAGGCCGCCTGATCCGGCCGGGTCCTCTGACCGCCCTCCCAGTGAGCCCCACGCGCAGCTTTTGCCGCGGAATTGTGTCTAATGGATCAGAAAGGTCCTTCCGAACCATGCGTTTGCCTGTTCCTGTGATCCTCTCTGTCCTTGCTCTTCCGGCTGCCTTCGCCCAGGCCCCCGGTTTGCCTGCGGGTTCGTCCCATTACGCGCTCGTTGAAGCCGATAACGGCAAAACCGTGGGCTCCGCCGAAGCCTCCGTCGCCACCCTCCCCGGCGGCTACCAAATCACCTCGCACGGAGATCTGAAGATGGCGAAATTCACCTACTCTTTCTCCAACAGCAACCGCCTCGACGGCCAGCTGAACATCGTGCACGATGAGCTCACCGGATCCGTGAACGGATCTCAGGTGACTTTCAGCCTCTCCTCTGATGCCACGGGCCGCCAGTTTCAGATCAACATCAACGCCAGCGGCAAGACCACGACGAATACCGTCGATCGCCATCAGCATCTCGCGCTGCTGCCCGATCTCGACCCTGCCGCCTATCTCGAAATGGCGCACTTTGCTGTGGAGCATCCGACGACTACGTGGATCATTATCCCCAAGCAGAATGGCCTCCTGGTGCCGGCCCAGTACAACGCCGATCCGGATGTGAACAGCGCGATAGAAGGACAATCCACGATGGTCCACCACACCAGCGTCACGGTCAGCGAGCAAAACGGCATCACTGTCGAGCTCTACTATGCGAGCGATGGCCGTCTTCTCGAGGCCGATCTCCCCGAGCAGAACTTTTACGTGATTCGAGATGGCTTCCGGCTGCAGAACCGGCCCCACTACACCCCGCCGCGCGGAGTCGCTCCGCCGCCAGGGGGCCCAGCAATCCGATGAAAACGGACCTCCGCAACCGCAAAATCCGTAAAGCAGGAGTTACGCGCCCCGCACCCCGCCGTTTTTCGAGTGATACAGCCCAGTCCGCTCGTCCGCGTACTCCCGGAAAGCCTGCAGCTCTCTCCTGGCTACCTGATAGCACTCGCACGCCACTGCTTCCAGGCCCTGCGCATCCGTAATCCGCACGCGTCCACGGCTGTATTCAATCAGCCCGCTTTCCTGCAGCTTGCCTGCCACTACCGTCACCGCGGGTCGCTCGACGCCCATCATGGCCGCAAGAAAATCCTGCGTCAGCTGCAGAACGTCCTCATTTGTCCGGTCGCGGCACAGGAGCAGCCATCGCGACAAGCGCTGCTGGACGCTGTGCCGGGCATTGCACCCGCAGGACTGCGTTGCCTGCAGAATCTGTGATTGCATGTAACGCAGAACCATATCGTGAAAGCACTCCAGCCTGCGAAATTCACGTTCCGCGGCCTCTTTGGGCGAAGCCCAGCCATGGCCAGGCACCTGGACCGCGATATGGTTGCGGCTCTGGCGTATTCCCATCAGCGCTGGCGCTCCGATTGCCGACTCGAACCCGAACATCCCCGCCTCCACCTGCGACCCGTCGATGAAGATGGTGGTCATGGATCCGATTCCCTCTTCAATAAAAAAGATGTTGTCGATGCGATCGCCGGGCGCTTCGAGGATCTGCCTTTGTTCCAGTTCCACCGGGCGGAGCCGGAGCCGGCCGATCGCTTCTCGGTCAAGATGTTGCAGGATCACATTGCGAAAGTCTGTGGCTGTCACGTTCCTCCTGCGGTGCCCGAAACCAGAAGCACCGTCTTCCATAAGACCTGAAAAAGTTGCCTCGCTTCGTTCGCTTCCATACATACGATGCGACTTTTTTCGCCAAGAATAGGTTCAGATGGCAGGGCCCCTGTTGCGGTCGGCGCCATCGCGGAACTTATATGCTGACCGCAATCCAAATCGGCGCCGATCCCGCTCTCCTCTGGAGCCGCGCCGCCATCCTCGAAACAACCGGCTTACGGGTGGTAAACGCAGAGGGCGTTCCCCAGGCAATGGAGCATCTTTGGGGCGTTCCCTTTGAGATGGTGATCCTGTGCCATTCCCTGCCTGCCGCTCATCGCCGGCAGATTGTCGCCGCCGCCCGTCGGCGCAACCCCTCCGTCCCGATCCTGCTGATTGACCGCACCGGTGCCGCGGTCAGGGATGGAATTGACTGGGTTCTCGACCCCGAACCGCAGTCCCTCCTGCAGAGTGTACGGTGCATACTGAGGCTGCCCGAAGTGGATCGCGCCACACAGCTATCGCAGGTGTGTTGTGACAGGGCAGTCAGTCAGGCCTGAGATCCGCCAAAAGCTCGCAGGAGATTGTCAATCAGACGGCACGCCCGCGGAACTGCCTGCCGCAGCGGGCCCGAGATCTCCATTCCGTAGCCAAATCGCCCCGCGCCCACGGTCAAAGCAAACGCGCGCGCCGGAGCGTGTCCACACAGCGCAGCCGCCATCGCCAGCAGTGCCGGCGGGTCCAGCCGGTGTGTCTCCGGAGAATCAGCACTCGCCGCAACAGGGCGAACACGAATCGCGCCGGGATCCTCCCCCGCGCAGGCGTCCACAAAGATGACCAGATCGGTTTCCGCAAGGTCGGCGGCCATCTCCGGCGTAAATTGCTGCGCCGCCACGATCCGCAGACGCGAGGCAGGGATCAGTTGTTCCACCGCCTCAGCGATCCGCAGACCAATTCCATCGTCCTCGCGCAGGCAGTTGCCGCATGCAAGCAGCAGCGCCCGCGGACAGGCCGCCCCATGCTTACCTCGCCGCACGTGCGCCGGCTTTGCCGCCATTGCGGAGGGCACAGGCGTGCGGGCTGTAGACGGGTCCATGCGCCTGGCCTCAGCCCCTCCGCATTTCGCGGACCAGCGAACCATCCGGCGCGCGCAGCTCGATCGTCAGCGGCATCCGCCCCATCGCATGGGTGGAACAGCTCAGGCACGGATCGAAGGTGCGCACCACCGCCTCTACGCGGTTCAGCATGCCCTCGGGAATGTGGTCCCCCTGTACGTAGTGCCGAGCCGTCTGCAGGATGCCCCGATTCATCGCGGCATTATTGTGACCTGTCGCAATCACCAGATTCGCCCAGCGAATCAGCCCGTTCTCGTCCACCTTGTAATGATGAATCAGCGTGCCGCGAGGCGCTTCCGCCACCCCCACACCTTCCAGGTTGTTCACCGACGCGGTGGCGCGCACGTGTTTTTCGAGAATGCTCGAATCTGCCAGCAGAGCCTCAATCTTCTCCGTCGCATGCAGCATCTCGATGAGCCGCGCGTAGTGATAGTGAAACGAGCTGAGCAGCGGATGCGGCGACATCGCCCGGAATTCCCGCCATTCCTTGTCGGCCAGTGGGGTGTCGCAGCGGCCGGCCAGGTTCAGACGCGCCAGCGGTCCTACCCGATACGTTCCTCCCGGATAACCCAGCGGCTTGTAATAGGGAAACTTCATGTAGGTGAACGGCTCGACCGCCTCGCCGATGAAGTCCATGTAGCGCGTCGGATCGAGCTCCCCGGCAATGATGTTTCCTTCCGAGTCAATCACGCGCAGAGCGCCGTCGTAGTACTCGGCCAGCCCCTGGTCGTCAATCAGGCCCATGAAGAGTGTCGGGAAATTGGCAAAGACTTCAATCTCCGCCGTGAACTTCTCCAGGCTCTGCCGGAACCACACCAGCGTCCTCTGGATCGCAGCCGTCGCGGCCGGAATCAGCGCAAGAATCGCGTCGCGCTTCTCCGGGCTCAACGGCTCATTCACGCCGCCCGGCACCGCCCATCCCGGATGAATCCTACGCCCGGCCAGCATTTCGATCACCCGCTGCCCAAATTGCCGCAGCGCCACGCCATCCGCGCCAATCGAGGGGTGCGTGTGGGCGATGTGAAGAATGCTGCGCTCGTCCGCGGGCGCATCCATGCCCAACAGCAAGTCCGGCGAGGATAAATAGAAGAAGCTCAGCGCATGCGACTGGATCAGCTGCGCCAGATTCAGGATCTTCCGCAGATTCGCCGCTGCCGGGGGAATCCGCACCGCCAGAATCGCATCGCACGCCTTCGACGACGCAATGAGATGGCTGACCGGGCAGATGCCGCAGATCCGCGCCGTGATGTTGGGCATCTCGTAAAACGGACGCCCTTCGCAGAACTTTTCAAATCCGCGCAGCTGGGTGACGTGGAACGTTGCGTCCTGCACAATGCCGGCTTCATCCAGCTGAAGAGTGATCTTGCCGTGCCCTTCCAGCCGTGTGACGGGATCGATGACAATCGTGCGAGGCATAGGCTCTCCAATCAGCCGAAGTGGGCGATGCCGCCCAGACTGGGCACGTGGCCTGCCAGCAATTCCGACAGCACCTGATAGATCGTGTCCGCCGATGGCGGGCAGCCGGGAACAAAAACATCCACCGGCACCACCTCGTGGACCGGCCGCACGCGATCCAGCAACGCGGGCACGCCGACCGTTGGTATCTGCTTCTGCAGATCCACATTCTCCAGGTAGACCCTCTGCAGCACCGGAAGCGGCCCGTACATGTTGCGCATGGCCGAGACGTTGCCCGTCAGCGCGCAGTCTCCGAGAGAAACCAGAATTCGCGTATGTTCGCGAATCTTCCGGATCTTCTTCAAATCCTCTTCGCTCGCGACCGCGCCTTCCACCAGTGTCACATCGACGCTCTCGGGGAAGGTCTTGCGATCCACCAGGGGGCTGAAGACCAGACGGAACTGGTTGCTCAGTTCGATCAGCCTCTCATCCATGTCGAGCAGGGACATGTGGCAGCCGGAACAGCCGTCGAGCCAAACGGTGGCCAGGGTCTTAAGTTCGCTCATGACGACTCTCCTTCCCGCATGATCCGCAGATACGGCAGGAAGTCCGGATGTTTCTGGACTTTGGTTCCCGCGCGCGTCTTCTCAAACAGCGCTCCTGTCGGGCAAACCTGCACGCACTTCCCGCAACTCGTGCAGGTTTCCGAATCGCCCCACGGCTGCTTCAGGTCCGTAATCACCAGAGATAGCGTGCCACGGCCCATCACTCCCCATGTGTTGGCGCCCTCGATTTCCGAACAGACGCGCACGCACCGTGTGCACAGCACACAGCGGTTGTGATCAACCGTGAATCGCGGATGTGAAGCATCCACGGGCAGCTGAGGATACTGATAGGGAATCTCGACGTGCGTGAGCCCCAGAGTCAACGACAGGCTCTGCAGCTCGCAGTTGCCGTTGGCCACGCACACGCTGCACACGTGGTTCCTCTCCGCGAAGAACAGCTCCAGGATCATCGTCCGGTAGCGGTCGATCTTCGGAGAGTGGGTCACCACCTCCATCCCCTCTTCTACCCGCGTAACGCAGGCCGGCAGCAGCCTTCGCGCCCCCTTCACTTCCACCAGGCAAAGCCGGCAGGCACCCACTTCGGAAAGCCCTTCCAGGTGGCACAGCGTGGGAATATCGATCTTGTGCTCCCGCGCCGCATCGAGGATGGTTTGATCGGCGTGCGCGCTGATGTCCTCGCCGTCGATCACCAGAGTACGAACATTCGTATCGGCGCTCATGCGTGCACCCCCGCGTCCGCCGGGCTGCATTTGCAGACCCCCGCCGGACACCGCCTCTCATCGATGTGCGCCAGATACTCGTGCTTGAAGTAGCGCAGCGTGCTCAGTACAGGATTCGGCGCGGTCTGCCCCAGTCCGCACAGACTGGTGGCGCCCACGACCTCGCACAATTCGACCAGCTGTTCCAGATCCCGGTGTGTGCCCTCGCCTTTGCAGATCTTCGACAACAGGTTGTACATCTGCACCGTCCCCGCACGGCATGGAATGCACTTTCCGCATGACTCGGTCATGCAGAACTCCATAAAGAATCGGGCGACCGATACCATGCAGGAGGTATCGTCCATGACGATCATGCCGCCCGAACCCATCATGGATCCGGCGCTGATCAGAGCGTCGTAGCTGATGGACAAGTCGAGGTGCTCCTCGGGCAAACAGCCGCCCGAAGGCCCGCCCGTCTGCACTGCCTTGAACTTCCTTCCGTCGGGTACCCCGCCGCCAATGCCGAAGATGATCTGGCGCAGCGTCATCCCCATCGGCACTTCCACCAGGCCTGTGCGCTGGATCTTGCCCGTCAGCGCGAAGACCTTCGTCCCTTTGCTGCGCTCTGTCCCCATGGACGAGAACCACTCTCCCCCATGCCGGATAATCGGCGCCACGTTGGCAAACGTCTCCACGTTGTTGATCAGTGTCGGCGCGCCCCATAATCCTGAGACTGCCGGATACGGCGGCCGCGGCCGCGGCGTCCCCCGTTTGCCTTCAATGGATGCGATCAGCGCTGTCTCTTCCCCGCAGACAAACGCTCCCGCCCCCAGCCGAATGTCAATGTCGAAGCCGAAGGTCGTCTCGCAGATGCCATTCCCCAGGAAACCCCGCCGCCGCGCCTGCTGCAGCGCTGCCGTCAGTCGCTGCACGGCCAGCGGATACTCCGCGCGCACGTAAATGTATCCCTTGCTTGCGCCGATCGCGTAAGCCGCGATCGCCATGCCTTCAATCACCCGCTGCGGATCGCTCTCCAGCACGCTGCGATCCATGAAGGCCCCCGGATCTCCCTCGTCGCCATTGCAGATCACGTACTTCTGCGCACCCTTGACCTTCGCGACCGTGTCCCACTTCAGCCCGGTAGGATATCCGCCGCCTCCGCGCCCCCGCAGGCCGCTCTTCGCGATCTGCTCGATCACCGAGGCCGGTATCATGTCCGTCAGCGCCTTCACCAGCGCTTCATACCCGCCCCGCGCTACGTATTCTTCGATCTTCTCCGGATCAATGTGTCCGGAGTTCTCCAGCACAACATGATGCTGACCTTCGAAGTAGCCGCCCAGATGCGGATCGAGTCGCGCCACCGGCTCGCGTCCGAGGGCCGCCACGATCTCCCTCGCATCGGTTTCGTGCACGTGCCCGTAACGCGTCTCGCTTGGTTCCACCAGGACCATCGGACCCGCCGCGCACAGACCCATACAGCCGGTGCGGCGCACATGGCACTTCTTTCCGCAACCCTCCGCTTCCTTCTCGATGGTGGCTTTCACCCGATCGCTGTGCTGCGAAAGGCAACCCGTCCCCATGCATACGTTCACCTGGTACTCGTACTGGTCCCGCTCTTCCACCTGGGTGGCGGCAATCTGCTCCAGTTCCTCGGCGTTCATTGCTGGATCCACCTTTCGAGTTGCTCCACCAGTTGCGGTCCTTCCATCTGTCCCGAAAGTTCGCCATCCAGCAACACCACTGGCGCGCGGCCGCAGGCGCCCACGCAGCGCGCCGTCGTGAAGGATACCTCTCCGTCCGGAGTCGTCTGCCCGGCCTTGATGTGCAGCAGCTTCTCGGTTTCCGCCAACAGTTTGTCCGATCCCTTGATGTAGCAGGCGGTCCCCGTGCAGACCGTGCAGGTATGCCGGCCCGGCGGCTTCAGGCTGAAGAAGTGGTAGAACGTCACCACTCCATACGCCTGGCTCAGCGGCACCCGCAGCGATTGCGCCACAAACTTAATCGACGGCTCGTCCAGAAAACCAAACGAGGACTGTACCGTATGCAGCGTCTCAATCAGTGCGTTGCGCGAAAAGCCGTGCTTGCGCATCGTGCCATTCACAATTCTCCAGCGTTTGTCGTCGGAGGGCAGAGGCGGACGTTCTGCATACAGCGGCATGTTGTACCCCCACCGACTGCCCGCGGGCAATCGTGGCCCGGACTCCGTCCACCAATGTTGCGGGGAAATGTGCAGCCGGTGCAGGTGGCCGGATTCTCTGCGCGCCGCTCCGATGGCTGTGCGTGAAAGGCCCGGAATCGGCAACGCGCTTCAGGTACAGGTTGCAGTGCGCAGGCAACGATTGTCGGTGACAATCATCACTGGAGACAAGGAGAAAATGTGATTGTCCGCGCAGGCAAGTGAAAATCCTGCAAACTCACTCAATCGCCAGGCAGAGCCACCTCGGTTGCCCGCAGCCGTTCCGGATCGCCAATCACCTCCAGACCTGCGATGCGTCCGTCCCCAAAGGTGAACCGCAGCACCCGGAAAAGACGTCCGCGCGGAGCCACCACGATACCAACCGCGCCGTCCACCAGCGCCACTCGCGCCAGACGCGCGCCATTCGCTGTTCGAATTGCCTCTCTCGCCCAGCTCTCGGCGCCATGCACCTCCGGCAATCCCCGCGGAGCCGCGGATGCATCCGCGCGCGCAGCAAACTCCGGCGTCATCAGCGTCACCAGTTTCGCCACGTCGCCGGCCCGCAGCGCTGCCAGAAATCCCTCCACCAGCGAACGCTGCTGCGCGATCTGCCCTTCCGGAACACGCGTCACCCCGCGAACCCGCCGTCGCGCCCGGCTGGCCAGCTGTCGCACCGACTCCGAGGTGCGCCCCGCGATCCGCGCGATCTCTTCGAACGGCACGTCGAACACATCGTGCAGCACAAAGGCAATGCGCTCGCGCTGGATTCAGCCGATCCAGCACCACCAGCGTCGCCAGTCCCACAGATTCCGCCAGCATTGTTTCCTGCTCCGGATCGATGGCGTGATGAGCTCCGGCTGCCGCTTCAGATCCCGGTGTCTCGAGCGACTCTTCCCCACGCGATTTGCGCGACCGCAGCATGTCGAGACACACCCGCGCCACCACGGTCGTCAGCCAGCCGCGCAGGTTCTCCACGCCCTCCCCACCCGAGCGGCTCAGCCGCAGCCAGCCCTCCTGCACCGCATCTTCCGCCTCGCTCAACGAACCGAGCAGGCGATAGGCAACTCCCTGGAGATGTCCCCGGTTTTCTTCAAACCGCTCTGCCAGCCAGTCGTGTTCATTCATCGCTCTATACCTTTGCGTCTGCGCGACCGATGTTTCCGCAGATACGACTCTGCGGACGGAGATACCAGGAAGTGACCGCCAACCCTGCGATGACCAGAGGCGCGATGACCGCTTTGGCCTCCAAACACGCAGCATGCGACATCGCTGCCCCCGTCATATCGAAAAAGATTCCTGCATACGCCCATTCTTTCAGCCGTGTGAAATCGGGTGCGAGCAAGGCCGGGATCGCCAGCAGTTTCCAGAGGCCAAGCAGGGTCAGGATATAGATTGGGTAACCGAGACGAACCATAATTCCTGCGGCATAAGGCGTGCGCAAAACATCCAGAAAACCCCCGATGGCCAGCTCGATGCAGAGAAGGCCGGTCACCACCCAGTAGCCGATCGCTCTGCCGGTTCCTGCCGATTTCCCGTGCGCCGTCCCGATATCCGTCCCTGTCACATTCACCTCCCGGCGTCCGTCATCACTTTGACGAACGAAATCCCCCGAATGTGACAAGGAGACACACCATGCAGGCACGAATGAAGAACCCCGTCATGATCTTCCCCAAAGCAATGCAGGCGATGCTCGCGCTTAATTCGTCCATTGAGCAAAGCGGACTTCCTAAAACCACCATCGACCTCATCCATCTGCGTGTTAGCCAGATCAACGGCTGCAGTGTCTGCGTGGATATGCACGCCCGCGACCTTCGCAAGGCCGGCGAAAGCGATGACCGCCTCTTTGCCGTCGGCGCCTGGCGTGATGCCCCTTACTTCAGCGATGCAGAGCGTGCAGCCCTCGCTCTGGCCGAATGCGTCACCCGCCTCAGCGACCGGCCTGACCCCGTCCCTGATGACATCTGGAACGAAGCCGCTCGCCATTATGACGAAAAAGGTATGGCCGCCTTATTGCTGACCATCGCCGCCATCAATGTCTGGAACCGCCTCAATGTCCCCGTCCGCCAGGTGGCCGGCGACTGGACCAAAAATGCAGAAGCGAAGGAATGGATGGAAAAGCACGTCTTCGCTCAAACAGCCTGAGCGGCTGGACGTCGAAACGCAAACGCAATGCGGGGCGTCATGACGGCAGCCCCGCATTGACCAGTTCTGGCACGAGGCGCGGCCGCCCGGACGGCTCGCGAAGCGCGTCCGCCTCAACGACTAGTTGCCGATATCTTCGTTCCAGATATCCGAATGCTCGCGAATGAAGCCGACCAGCAGATCCACGCATTCCTGAGAGTCGAGATCGATTACTTCAATCCCCAGCTCCCGCAGCCACTCGATCCCGCCCTGAAACGTCCGGCTTTCCCCCACAATCACCGTGCGAAACCCGAACTGCCGGACCAGGCCGCTGCAGTACCAGCAGGGCGCCAGCGTCGTCACCATCACCAGATCGCGATACGACCGCTGCCGCCCGGCATTGCGGAACGCATCCGTCTCGCCGTGCGCGGAAGGATCACCATGCTGCACCCGCCGATTGTGCCCGGAGCCGAGCATTTTTCCTTCTCGCGTAAAGATCGCCGCTCCAATGGGAATCCCGCCCTCGGCCAGTCCCATGCGTGCCTCGCGCACCGCGGCCTCCAGCATCGTCTTTGGATCGAAATCCAATTCCATCGCTACTCACCTTAGCAGTTCCCGTCAGGCCAGGGCAGCGTAGTCTGGACAAAGAGCATCCACCTGCATTGCCAGTCACTTTTTCGGAGAAACCATGACCCCTACGGGACCCTCACAGCCCGACGCCGACCTGCAGAAAGGCGCCGTCGAAGACAATCGGCCGAGATCCTCACGCCCCGGCGAAGCCCACGACAACCTTGCCGATCAACTGCCCCACCGCGACAAGAACGAAGAAATCAAGGACAACGACTCCGACTTTCCCGAGCCAGGCTCCAGCCCCGAGCATTCGTGATCGCGATGTCTGCGCGCGCTCGTCTTTCTCCGCGTCGCAGACTATTTCGCGCTTGCACTACCGTCTGAAGGCTATTGGCTCCCCTGTACCCTGCCCGCTGTACCCTGTACCCTGCTCTCATGCTGGTGCTGGCATCTGCCTCCCCGCGCCGTCGCGATCTGCTCACCCAGGCGGGATTCACCTTTGAAGTCCTCACTGCCTCTGTCAACGAAGACGTCCGCCCGGCTGAACGTCCCATCGGCTACGTCCTCCGTCTGGCTCGCGAAAAAGCCGAAGCCGTCGCCGCTTCCACAGAATTCCAAATCCTGGCAGAACGCAGCGCGGAACTCCCTGTAATCCTCGGCGCCGATACCACCGTCGTCGCGCCCAGCGGCGAGATCATCGGCAAACCCGAGAACGACTCCGACGCAGCCCGGATGCTGCGCCTTCTCGCCGGTGCGACCCACCAGGTCATCACCGGCGTGGCTCTCCTTGTCCCCCAGGCTGACATTGCCGAAGTCGCTGCGGAAGTCACCCACGTCACCATGCTCACACCCAGCGACGAAGACCTCGGCCGCTACATCGCTACGGGAGAGCCCCACGGCAAAGCTGGCGCCTACGCAATCCAGGGCCGCGCTGCCCGTTGGATTCCCCGCGTCCACGGCTGCTATTTCAATGTGGTTGGATTACCGCTGGCACTCGTCACCAGCATGATCGATGCCGTCGAGCTGCGCCTTCGCTCCGGCGTCACCTCGCAAATTGTCGTCCCCTGAAGCTTCTCCACTGCTCTTCGCATCGTCCACCGGCGCGGCCTCTATGGCGGATGCTCAGCTCGCCTTCGGCTGCCCTTCGCCATCGTGCGGCTCTTTCGCCCCAATCGCATGATCCGACGTGGGTGCCGCCTCCGGCCGCCCCTTGACCACCAGGCCCAGAACGATCAGCAGCGTTACCGCAAGCAGCCCGATCTCGATCAGCTTCAGCATCGAACCATCCTCTCGCACTCAGGTCGTGCGGATCATCTCCGCCAGCAGCGCCGTCCGCGGCGCCAAATCCTTCAGCAGCACTGACTCGTGAGATGCGTGCGCTCCTTCGCCCACCGCTCCCATGCCATCCAAAGTAGGAACACCCATCGCCGCGGTAAAGTTTCCGTCCGATCCGCCGCCGGTGGCTGCCTCTTCCAGGCGAAATCCGAGCGCCTCCGCCAGCTTCTCTGCCCTCCGAAACAGCGCCACCGTCGCCCGGCTTCGCTCCATCGGGGGCCGATTCATTCCGCCGTCTACTTCGAGGACGCAGCCGCGGTCCCGAACGCGCAAGCTGCGAAATTGCTTCTCGATCCGCGTTGCGTCTTTTGCCCGCGCAATTCTCACATCGATTTCCGCTTCCGCCTCCGCAGCCACAACATTCGTCCGCGTTCCTCCCCGGATCACGCCTGCGTTCACCGTGAGTCCCCGATCCAGGTCGGTGAACGTCCGAATCGTCTCCAGCTGGTGCGCCAGCTCCTGAATCGCGCTGTGCCCCCGCTCAAAATCCACGCCCGCATGCGCCGCCACACCCTTCACCCGCACCGTATAGTCGCCCACTCCCTTGCGCGCTGTCTTGTAAGCTCCGCCGAGTCCCTGCGCCGGCTCCAGCACGAAGACCGCTGAGCACTCGCGGGCGAGTTTCTCGGTGATGGGCCGCGAAATCGGACTTCCCACCTCCTCGTCACTGTTCAGCAGCATGACGATTGGACGATGCTCCGCCCCCTTCGTGCGCAAAATCTCGATGGCTGTCATCGCCATCGCCACCCCCGCCTTCATGTCCAGCGTGCCCGGGCCCCACGCCTGTCCATCCTTCACCCGAAACGGCATCTTCGCCAGCGTCCCCAGCGGCCACACGGTGTCCAGATGACCCAGCAGCATCAGCGGCGCATCCTTCTTCTTCGCGCCAAAACGCAATTCCAGCACATCGCCGAATACCCGCTGCCGATGCCGGCGCACCTTCCCACCGAGATCCTCAGCCATCTCAACCACAGCTTCCACGCAGGCATTCACCGCCCGCTTATCGTCGCTTGGCGATTCGATTTCGACGAGCTGACGTATCCGGGTCAGCAACTTAGCTTCGACCTCGACCGGCAGGTTTATCTGCAAAGTTGATCCGTATCTAATTGTTTTAATTGAACTTGAATCCAAAGGAATCCTCTCAGGTACCGTGACTTTAGACAGGTTCTGTGTGGCAAATTTACAACACCACAACTTTTCTGTCCCGGTTGTAATCTATGTCTTCATCGAGGCGAACGCTTGGCAGAATCATCGCACCTGGAAAACACAATTTCCTCCCCGATTGAATTCTCCGGCGTTGGTCTTCACAGCGGCGCGCCGGTTCGCATGCGCCTGCTCCCGGCCCCCGGCGGATCCGGCGTCGTTTTTCGCCGCAGCGATCTCGATGGATTCGAAATCGCCGCCATCGGCCGCAACGTGGCCAAAGTCAGCTACGCCACCAGCCTCATGCGCCAGGGCGTCCTCATCTCTACTACCGAACATCTGCTCTCCGCCCTTCTCGGCATGGGCATTGACAACGTCATCGTCGAGCTCGATAACCTTGAACTCCCCATCCTCGATGGCAGCGCTCTGCCTTACGTCCAGGCCTTTCGCGAAGTCGGCCTGAAAAGCCAGCGCCGCCGCCGCGAATATATGCGCATCCTCAAGAGCGTTGAAGTGCGCGAGGGCGACAAGTTCATCGGAGTCTACCCCGGCGACGGCTACTCCGTCTCCTATCAGATCGATTTTCCCCCGCCCATCGGACAGCAGGGCTACGTCGTCGACCTGGCCACCGGTGCCTACGAACGTCAGATCGCCCCGGCCCGCACCTTCGGCTGGCGCGAAGACGAGCAGAAGCTCCGCGATATGGGCCTGATCCGCGGCGCGTCGGAAGAAAGCGTCATCGTCCTCTCCCGCCAGCGCGTCCTCAATGGATCACTTCGTTTCCGGGACGAGTTTGCCCGCCACAAGGTGCTCGACCTCATTGGCGACCTTGCCCTGGCCGGCCACCACATCCTCGGCCACGTCGTTGCCGAGCGCGCCGGACACGCCATGCACACCGCGCTCGTTTCGCGCCTGCTGCGCGACCGCTCCGCATGGAAACTGGTCACTCTCGGCGCTGAGAAACAGAAATCCAAAGTCGCGCCAGTGCGTACACCCAGCCTGGTCACCGTCTAGCTCTCTCTTCTTCAGATATCCCCGGACAAGGAAAAGGCCTCCGCTTGATGCACCTGCCGGTGCGATTGGAATTCCGGTCAGCCTCTGCGTTCTCCGTGCTCCCTGTGGTGGATCTTCGCGCAACCGCTCACTCCGGCTCCCCAGTATCCCGGAACCGGACCCCCGCAAAACTCTCGCCCGACGCCAGCACCCCGCGCAGCTTCTCGGGATTCTCCCCGCTCTCCCGCACCGCGGCCCCAAGCACCCGCAACGCCTCAACCGCTCCCGTGTTCGCCGGCAGCCGAAAAATCCACGCCACATTCGTCGAAGTCAGCGAGCGATCGTCGGCCAGCGCTACCACCGGCACAAACGTCTTCAGTGCCAGTTGCTCCGCAAGATGCGCACAATCGCGATCCAGCGCCACCACCGCCAGCGCATGCTCGTCTTCCAGTGCGTGCACCAGCTGCGTCGCCGCCACGCCCCAGTTCTGACCGCTCTCCACCGGGATCACGCGCCACATCTCCGCGCCCAGCGCTCTGCGAACCTCGGCCGAAGCCGCCACATCCGCTGCGTGCGGCCCAAACAAGACAATCGTCGCTTTGCCCCGCGGAACATCCGCCTCGTGCGGTCCCAGATAATGCACTCCGTCTTCACCCACGCGCGCATACGGGGACTCCGCGTCGGGCGAACCGCTTTGCACGCCTGGGCGCCTGCCCTCCTCCACATCGCTTTGCCGGACCACAGCCGCGGGCGATCCACCCGCCGGCGCGGCGTTCATCGTTGCGCCCCGATACTTGATCGTCCCCTCGTGCACCGTCCCAAGAAACATACGGGTCACATTCTTATTGTTGGGATCGAACACCATCGGGCCCGTCACGCCGTCATAGTGGTACACCTGATCCAGCGCGTCCTGAATCCGCGCCCGATTCAATCCCGCCCGGCAAATGGACTCCAGCAGAATATTCATCGCGTCATAAGCGAGCGCCGCAAAAGCCTCCGGATCCTCGCCATACTTCGCCTTATACCTCTGCTGGAACGCTATCCACTTCGCATCGATGCGCGTGGGATCGTACGGATATACCGCTTCAAATCCCTCCGCTGCCGGTCCCGCCTTCGCTACCAGATCATCCCCCAGCGTTCGATAGCTGCCAAAGACGCGCTGGCGCATCCCCAGCTCGTGCATCTCTTTCAGGATCTCCGCTGCCTCGTCCTCATCCGCCCACAGCACAATGGCGTCCGCGCGAGAATCGCGAATGATTCGCAGCGACCGCCGAAAACCGGTTTCTCCAGGCTGGTATTTCTGCTCGATGACCACCGGATGCCCGAGCCGCCGCGCCGCATCGCGAAACTTCCCCACGCCCATGCGCCCATACCGATTGTTCACCCGCAGCAGTGCCGCCCGCTTCAGCCGCAGTTCCGTGAAGATGTGCCGCGCCAGCGTGAAGCTCTGCACGCGATCGTCCTGTAGATCCGTAAAGAACCAGGGTATGTATGTCTCAGGAATGGTCGGGTCCGTGGATGCCGAATTCACGATCGGAATCTCGGCCTTCAGCGCAACTCGCAAAATAATGTGCGTCGACTCCGAACTAAAGGATCCAAAGATCGCCCAATCCTGGTCGTCATAGATCATCTTCACGGCTTCGTCCGACGCCGAACCCCAGATCGTCGAACTCGTCGGCCGCTCCCCGTACTCTGCCCCGCGCTGCCAGTTGTTATAGTCGTCGTGAATCATCAGCCGAAACGGCTTCCCTCCGTATCCGCCTCGCGTGTTGGTTTCATCGATCGCCATTTCCGCCCCGTGCAGCATCCGCAGTCCGAACACCTGGTCCGCCTGCTTCTCCACGGGACCCAGAAAACCGATCCGCACATCGCTTACATTCTTCGGATCAGGAATGTCTCGTCCCGACCCCGCATAGAGATTTGGCGTCAGATAGTTCTCGTAATAAGGCTTCGAGAACTTCTCATACGGCTGCAAATCCTTCGGCTCGCCCGCGTACGGTGTTACCGTGCGATCCGGCGGCGGTCCTGGAGGATGCGCCCCACACGCGCACCCCTTCCCAGGCGCCGGCGCACCCACCCCGGTGGTCTCTTGCCCGCTCAGTGCCATCGCGGCCAACACGATCGCTATGAGCCCGACGCTTCCGCGTTTGAAGGATTCAGTCATCGTATTTCCCGCCCCAACTTCTCCAGCAGCCTTCCCATCGCCGGCGCGGCTAGCCCTTAGGCGTCAGGAACATCGCGATGGCCTCGATCTCCACCAGCAGCTCCGAGCGGCACAACTTCGCCTGAATTCCCGTCGACGCCGGCAGCGGATCCAGTCCCTGTTCGTGAAAGAACGCCGTCCGCTCCTCGTTGAACGCCTCATAGTCGCGGTCAATATCGCGCAGGTAACAGCTCGTCCGCACGATGTCCTTCCACGTCGCGCCTTCGCTGGCCAGCAGCCCAGTAATGTTCGCGAAGGTCCGCCGGCACTGCGACCGCAGATCGCCGATGTGCACGCTCTTTCCCGCCTCATCGATGCTGGCCGTACCCGAGATCAACAGAATCGTCAGCCCGTTCAGATCGATTCGCATCCCCCGCGAAAACGAGCTGGGTTTCGCATACGCATACGCCTCGTTCAGAACCCCATGGTTCGTCATCGCCCGCCTCTGGATCGGCGCATGTCCCAGCCCCGCCAATAATTCCGCAACTGCGCTCATAAGAACGTCTCCTTAATAAGGTTGATAAATCCCGTGACTCAATCCTTTGGCCGTAGCCACCCAAACATCCTGTCCCTGAAAATCAATCCCTAATACGTAGTTGTGCGCCGGCGCCGTCGTCACCGAAATCTCCGTGACCTGCCCCGCCGCATCCCGCACCGTCATCTCTGGTTTGTGCGTGTCGAGCGCCGGCCGATACACCGCCCAGCTCGTTCCGTCGTAGTAGGCCAGACCCTTGTCCGTACAGAACCACGCCCGGTTCCGATCCACGCCCTTCACAAAATTCGTGAAGTTGCTCGGCAGCCCACTGTCCTTGGTCAGGAAGTTGTGCCAGTAGCGCCCGTCATAGCGGCTGTCGCCAAAATACGTCGACACCCACACAATCCCATCCACATAGCTCACTGAACTGGTGATCTCGTGGATCAGCCCCTGGTCCTTCAACAGCACAATCTCTGTCTCGCCATCAGGATCGGAGTACATATCCCACGCACCGGTCTTCTGCGTGTACTCCAGCAGACCGCTGCCCCACACCGCGTAATAGACCTTGTCCGCGGCCGCCGATACGCCATACGCCCAGATTTCAATCATCGGCGTGTTCCGCTCGTTATACAGCGACCACTCTCCGGTGCGCGTATTCAGCCGACACGCGCCAGCGGCCGTCGCTACCCAAACGTTTTCGCCTTCAACCGACACGCCATAAACCACGTCATTGCTCAGTCCGGAATTCAGCTGCGTATAGGTGTCGATCCGCCCCGCAGATATGCGGCTCAGCCCGCCCATCGTCCCCGCCCATACCGCGCCCGTCCGCTTGTCCAGCGCCAAAGACAGAACCGCGCGATGCGCCAGGCCATCCGTCGTCGTGTACACCTTCCACTGACCCTTCTCGTATTCCGCCAACCCGTTGTTCGTCCCCGCCCAAATGCGATCGCCATCCACCAGCACCGAAAACACGTGATTGTCCGGAAGCCCGTTCCCCGTCGTGAAGTTCTCCCAGCGAAAACGTGGCATCTTCGGCGCCGCCTCGGCCTGGGTCACAGCATGGGAAATCCGCGCCGGATGCACCGCCTGGCCGCCAGCCGAGCCCCCAACCGCTACGAATGCCACCGCCAGAATTGTCGCCAGTTTCATCGCGTCCTCAGATACTCGATCAGGTCGTTCAACTCATCCTTGGTCAGATCGTTCGTCCGGCCATGCTGATCGTGCGGGTTGTAAACCGTCCAGATTTCCTCCAGCGTTGCCGCCGAGCCGTCGTGCAGATAAGGGGCGGTCAGCGCGATGTTTCTGAGTTGCGGCGTATCCAGCAGGCCACTGTTGTCCGTGGCCTTCCTCGTCCCCACATCAAACGACTTCTGGCTGGTCCCCTTTGGCCCGCTGTGGCAGGTCGAACACCGGTTCTCTGGCGGAATCGGCTGCCCCAGTTTGTCCACCATGCGATCGAAGATTTGCCGGCCCCGCGCCTGCGCTGGCGTCAGCACTCCATCCGGTGCCAGCCACCGGTTCCGTCGTGACGGCAGAGAACGGATATACAACGCCAGATCCGCCAGCCGCAGATCGTCATAGTTCTGCGACCGCCAGAAATACATCTCCGTGCGGATCCCGCACTCCACCGCAATCGTCGGGTTCCCGCCATTCCACTTGAAGGGCTCGGTCCCCCGCAGATCCTCGATCAACCGGTTGTCCACAATGTCTCTGCCAAATCCATCCGGCTCCAGGTCCCACTGCATGCCGTCAAACGTCGAGTCGATATGGCAGTTCGAACAACCGAACTGCCCCTGAAACGAATGCGACGAATAGAAGATCTGCTGGCCCCGCCGCAGCGCGCTCACCTTCGCCGGGCCCGCCAGTCGCAATGTCTGCACCACGTCCAGTGCCCTCGTGTCGATCACGCTGATCGTGTCGTCCAGCCGATTGGCCACATACAGCCGTGCCCCATCCCGGCTCATCGCCACTCCTCGCGGATTCTTCCCCACCGGAATCCGCGCCAACACATAATGCCCGCTCGCCGACAAATCCTCCGCAAACGGCTCTCGATGCGCGCGAATAAACGCCAGCATCCGATTCGTATCGATCACCGTCACAAAATCCGACCCGCCGTTCGTCACAAAGATCCGTGACTTGTCCGGTGCAATCGCCACCCCAAACGGCATCGCGAAATAGCGGTCGATCTCGTCCAGAGGAACCTCCACAGGCTTCCCCACGTCCGCTCCGAAAACCGTCAGCGTATCGACAAACACCCACCCATGCTCCACGTGCGCCAGCGGCACCAGATTCTTCGGGTGCAGCTCCGCCGCCACCCCGAGCCGCCCATCCCGTGAAAGCGCGACGTGAAACGTCCCGGCAATCCCCGGCAGCGCCAGCCGGTCCACCACCTGTGCCTTCGCCGGATCGATGACCGTAATCTCCGACATAGGTGCAGTCCGGTACGGCCGCAGGTTTGGATACACATGCGTCGCATAAATCCGACGGCCATCCGCGGCCATCGCCAGATAGCTGGCCCCGCGACCGGCCTCCAGCGTCGCCTGCACCGCGCCCGTCGCAGCATCCAGCACCGTAATGTTGTTTCCTATCCGGTCCGCCACGAATAGGGATTTTCCCGCGCGATCCTCCACCACGCTCGACGGCTCATAACCCGCGGCCCAGGTCCCCAGTACCCGGCCCGATTCCGTGTCCGCAACCGTCACCGTGTCATCCCACGAGTTCGCCACCAGCAACCGCCTCCCATCCGGCGAAAATGAGATTCCCCGCGGCTCATGCCCTACCGAAATCATCCGCAGCACGCGCCCGCTGGCCGCGTTCAGCACCCGCACCTCATCAGCGCCCTGGCACAGCACATAGAGCTCATGCCCATCCGGAGACAGAAGCAGCTCCAGCGGTGACGCATACCGTTCCTCGGGCGTCGGCTCCGGCTGCGCCGCCACCGTCGCGCTCGTCTGCCACAGAGCCGGCACCCAGAAACAAGCCGCGCACACTGCCGCCAACCCGGCCAGCCTCTTCGCCGATGCCATCGCAAGTCTCACCGCGGCTCCTCTACCGTCAGCACGCGGTCCACACCCACGTTTTCCAGCGTCTGCACTCGCCCGCTCGGCCAGTGCACGACAATCTTGTCCACCTTCGTCGCGGCACCCAGCCCAAAGTGCATCCGTCCATCGTTCTGCGACAAATATCCCGACGAGGCCACGCGCTCCGCCACCTGCTCGCGTCCCCCCGCCCACACTTCCACACGCGCGCCGGTGCCGTCCCGATTGCTGTGCGTGTGATCTTTCGGCGTATTAGCTCCCCGCAGCCACACCGCAATCCAATGACCCGTCCCAGGCGACGTGTTGTGCAGCAGCTTTCCCGCCGCTCCCAGATTCACGAGGAAGGCATCCACCTTGCCGTCGTTGTCGTAGTCCGCGAAGCATGCCCCACGCGCCACCGTCCGCGCATTCACCACCGCACCCGCGCTCTCCGATACGTCCTCGAACTTCCCCTGCCCCAACCCGCGGAAGACTGAGTGCTCCATCGGGATCAT
>CAVPCE010000030.1:0-33528 GCA_963702295.1 uncultured Acidobacteriaceae bacterium
GCCCACTTCCACCACGATGCCCCACACGAGAGAGGCGAGATGGAAGGCCGTCCAGCCGGGGCGGCCGCGGGTGAAGAACGCGCCGACGATGACCCAGAGGATCCATGCGAGATGGATCGCCAGCACCAGCGCCGCCAGCCAACGCATGCTCCCATGATAGAAGCCGGAGGGACCGCAGCCTGACGGAGAGGGACGCCTCGCTTAAACTTGAATCAGACCATGTTCTACCGCACCGACGATCTCCGCATCCGCTCGACCAAAGTCGTCCTGCCTCCCGTGTTTCTGGAGGAGGAAATGCCGGTGACGGAAACTGCTTCCGCCACGGTTTTTCATGCACGGCACGAAATCGTCGAAATCCTGAACCGGCGCGATCCTCGCCTGCTGGTCGTGGCGGGGCCGTGCTCCATTCACGATCCGGCCGCTGCGCGCGAGTATGGCCGCCGGCTGAAGGATGCCGCAGCGGAGTTCGCCCAAGATTTGCGGATTGTGATGCGTGTTTATTTCGAGAAGCCGCGGACGACGGTGGGCTGGAAGGGGCTGATCAACGATCCGTACCTTGACGAGTCCTACCGAATCAACGATGGTTTGCGTCTCGCGCGGCGGCTATTGCTGGATCTGGCGGAGATGGGCGTACCGGCGGGCACGGAGTTTCTGGATATGATCTCGCCGCAGTATGTCGCGGAGCTGGTGAGCTGGGGCGCGATCGGCGCGCGAACCACGGAGAGCCAGGTACATCGCCAGCTGGCTTCGGGCTTGTCATGTCCGGTGGGATTCAAGAACGGGACCTCCGGCAACGTGCAGATCGCCATTGAGGCGATCTTGTCGGCCAGTCACGAGCACACGTTTCTGGGCCAGTCGCGATACGGACAATCGGCGATCCTGTTTACGGGTGGGAATACGGACTGTCACATCATCCTG
This sequence comes from uncultured Acidobacteriaceae bacterium, assembly GCA_963702295.1. Classification (GTDB taxonomy): domain Bacteria; phylum Acidobacteriota; class Terriglobia; order Terriglobales; family Acidobacteriaceae; genus Palsa-343. Next base: position 919 of record CAVPCE010000030.1, read on the forward strand.
CGCGGCGGGCGGCAGACGGTCAATTACGACGCTGCCTCCGTGGACGAAACCTGCCGGCTGCTGGAGAAGGCCGGATTGCCGGCGCGGGTGATGATCGACTGCAGCCACGCCAACAGCGGCAAAGATCCGGCGCGCCAGCCGACCGTCTGCCGTGACGTTGCCGCACAGATCGCTGGCGGAGATGGGCGGATTGTCGGAGTGATGCTGGAAAGCAATCTGGTTGCCGGGGCGCAGAAGCTTGTCCCCGGCCGCGCCCTGGTTTATGGGCAGAGCATCACTGACGGATGCATCGGCTGGGACGAAACCCACACCCTGCTCGGCGAACTGGCGCAGGCCATACGTACCGGGCGCGCGCCGGCCGCGGCCCCGCCGATGGCCATCGCGGATCGCGCATAAAATGGCCCCTGTGTCACGATTCGCGGAGTCACGATTTGCAGAACCCATGGCGCGCCTGATCGAGGAGTTGCGCAAACTGCCGGGAGTCGGGACAAAGTCGGCGCAGCGGCTGGCGTTTCACATCCTGCGGTCGGACGATCAGGACGCCGAGGCGCTCTCGACGGCGATTCGGGAGGTGAAGCAGCGGCTGCGGCTTTGTTCGATCTGCAACAACATCACCGACGTCGATCCATGCCTTTACTGCGCAAGCCCAACGCGGAATCAGCGGCTGGTGTGCGTCGTGGAAGAGCCGACGAACATTGCCACCATCGAGAAGACGCGCTCGTGGAACGGCGTCTTCCACGTTCTGCACGGGACCCTCTCGCCGCTGCACGGCGTGGGCCCGGAGCATTTGCGCACGCAAAATCTATTAGGCCGCGCCAACCGCGGCGAGCTGGACGAGGTGATCGTGGCTACCTCGCCGACGGTTGAAGGCGAAGCGACGGCAAGCTGGCTGGCCGATCTGCTGCGCGGATCCGGAGTTCGGATGACTCGCATCGCCACCGGCGTACCCGCCGGCAGCGATATCGAATACGCGGACGAAGTGACGATGACTCGCGCGCTGGAAGGGCGACGAGAGCTGTAGGTCAGCGGGGTCGTTTCCGGGCAGGCGCTGAACTGCCGACGGCCTTTTTTGATTTGCCCTGAACGGGCGCGGCACGTTCCCAGGCGGCCGACAGCGCCTCCCGCACCTTCTCTTTGTCGGCGGTTTTCAGGAGGACGTTCGTGCAGCCCTGCCTGCCCCAGCCGCCGGGTACCGGAGCGAAGGTTTTCGGCGACGCGGCGACCATCGTCTCCTGCTGATCCGGGAAGACTTTGACCATCGCGAAGCTCTCGTCCGGATAAGCAAGAGTTGCGAAGATCTTGCCGCTCCTGCGGAAGTCGGGATGGTGCATGTGCTCGTGCTCTTCGGTATCGGGGAGGCTGAGGGCGAAGCGACGAAACTCGGAGGCGGTCATTGGGGCTGCTCCTGCATGGCTGTCTGCATTTCCGCCGGTGTCATGTCTTTGATGTGGGTCGCGACATACCACTGGAAGCCGAAGGGGTCTTCGAAGCCGGCCATGCGGTCGCCGTAGAACTGGTCGGCGGGTTCGCGGACACTTTTCGCACCGGCGGCGAGCGCTTTCTTGTAGACCCCATCGCAGTCTTCGGTGTAGTGCATGAGGGTCAGAGGCGCGCCGCCGTAGTGGTGCGGTCCGTGAATCCCGCGTTCGGGAAACTCGTCGGCGAGCATCACGATGCTGCCGCCGATGCGGATTTCAGCGTGACCGAGGCGGCCGTCGGGCTGGGGCATCCGCATGATTTCCGTGGCGCCGAAGACGGCTTTGTAGAACTCGATGGCTTTCGCGGCGCCGCGCACGTGCAGATAGGGCTGAACGCCATGGTAGCCCTGCGGAATGGCTTTCACTGGAGACATAGGTCCCTCCTGGGATGAGAATCATTTTGCCGGAGGGCTCGGGGGAAGGGATTGTAAAAAATTGACTCGGGTTCCGCTGGCGGTCAGCAGATCGGGACGTGGTTCAGGTGTTCGGTCGCCCTGGCGAGATACGCGGAGGGCGTCATGCCGGAGAAGTCCTGGAAGTCGTGAATGAAGTGGGCCTGATCGTAGTAGCCGCCGTCGAGCGCCACCTGCGCCCAGTCGACGGACTGGCGGCGGTGCACGGCTTCAAGGACGCGCTGGAAGCGGCGGACGCGGCAGAACGACTTGGGGGTAAGGCCGATCTGATCGCGAAAGAGCTCGATGAAGCGGCGCCGGCTCATGCCGATGCGCTGGGTCACGCCGGCGATGGTGGTGGTATGGGGTGCGCGGCAGATGTGGCTGCGAGCGAAGACGACGGCGGGATGGAGTTCGAGCGGGCGGGTGAGATGGCCGAGAAGCTCGCGCTCCAGGACTGCAAACATCGCGTCAGGGGATGCGGCGGCGAGAAGCTGCTCGCGGATGAGGGTAGCCCTCGGACCCCAGAGGCAGTCGAGGGCGACGGACTGGTTGGCCACTTCGGCCGCCGGCTCTCGGAAAAAAGGGAAGGTGCCGCCGGCCTGGAACTGAATGCCGATGACACGCTCTTCCGTTGCGGTATCAATCGCAAAGCAGTTGGTGCGTGGCCCGGTGATACCGATCAGGCCGCAGGAGGTATACCGCTGCGAGTCGTCGGCGTCATAGATACGCATCTCATCTTCGCGCAGATTGAAGATGATGGCTGCTTCGCCATTGGGCAGCAGACGCTCGCGCGCATGGGTCTGAGGCGCGCCTTCCCAGTACCAGAAGCACCGTATGAAGGCGGCCAGGGGCGGCGCGGGTGTTGTGCGGCGATGCATGGTCAGGCCTTGCAGCCCAGCATGCCGGAATCAGGCGCCACGCGCAAGCGCGTTTCGCCACCCTGAGGAAGCCAGGGCCGATTCGTACGAGTCGAATTCTTCCGGCACGGTCATTGGCCTGGGAGCAAGGTGGATGCCGGCTCGATCCTGAACGAGAATCAGGCTGGCGGAACAGGCGCCGCAAAGCCAGTAGTGCTCCAGATGGCGGATTCGCTTCGCGCCGGGGTCTCCGTGGGAGGAACCGACGTCGAAGATATAAATTTGGCCGTCGCGAAGATACTTCAACGGCCGGGCACAACCCGGATTAGCGCAGTAGTCGACCATGGATGTCCCTCCCGTGGGGGTTTCTGCCAAGTTCGTCACCGGTCCCGATCGCATTCTGCGGGACCGCGGCAGAGAGAAGAAGAGAGAGGAGGAGCGCAGAGGACGTTTCGGCCCTCCGCAGAATCACCATTTCCCCAGGCGACCAGCCGGTTTTTTACAGTCCTGGCTGTTCCTCGCCGCCTGATGGCGTGCGGTTCGTTCACGCAAACCGGGGAAGGATAATGACAACCTGACCCGACGGAACGCTTTGTCGGGCCTCAATGGAACGGAGTATGGCCGCAAAACTGAGCCGTGTCAAATAAGGCGATTTATTGGGAAAAAATGTGGGCGGGCCGGAGCCCGCCCGTTGAGGAATGAGAACCGATCAATTCCGGGTCGGGGACATGGCCATGGGCTCGGTCAGGCTGAAGACCAGCAGCGACCCCTGCGGCAGGTTGGCGGCCTCAGGATGGCCTATGAGCATGTGGGCGGAGACCAGGCCCGCGCCGACGACCGATCCGACGCCTGCGCCGACCGGCCCGGCAATTTCCGCACCGGCGACCGCACCGACACCCGCGCCGGCGCTGTACTCGATGGCGTCTTTGCCGTAATGGTGGGTGGCCTCGATGCCTCCTTCCACATTGGTGCGCGTGCCGGAGGCAAGGGACTGCACGGCCTCGGCATCGATGTGGTAGGCCGTGCCGTCAGGGAGGATGATTTCCTCAGGGCGGAGACGCAGGGTGGCGTGGGGCCCGATGTGGTGTCCCTGTGAGACTTCGACGACGCGGCCGCGAATGCCAGAGCCGGCGGGGATGATGATCCGCCCGTCTTTGTAGACATTTCTGGCGACGACGCCGCGGAAGGTCTGGCCACGCTGGGCATCGTTCGTAGAAAGTTTTTCAGAGAGACGGACGGTGAGGTTGGTACCGGACGCCAGTTCGTTTGGGCCCGAGGGAACGTAGCTGACGATGTCGTCATTCGGGTTCCAGCCACGGGTATGCAGAGAAGCGCCGTCGGCCTGCTGGGCAGGGACCGCAGTAACGATACCGTAGTCCGTGTTGTCCAGAGGGTTGGCCGAGGCGGTGGCTGCGGTGGGCATGGCGGCGGCATCAGACGGCGCGATGATCGGCAGTGTGGCAGCCGACGGCGCAGCGGCCGTCACAGGAATGGCTGGGGAAGGCTTCGCAATCGGAGCAGGAGCAGGAGTGGCATCCTCGTCGGCCTGAATGGTGGAATCCGGTGGCGGGTGCGAGACGCCGGTGTTCTGGCTTTGGTTCTGATCCTGGGCATTCTGCTGGTCCTGCTGATTCTGGGCAGGCGGTGTAGATTGCGCCCAACCTGCGGGCACAGCGAGGCATCCAGCAAGCGCCGCCAAAATGGCGAATCGGCCCTGAGTCTTCATACGGAAACTTCTCCTTGCTGCACACCCAGCCGGAAGCGGCCTGAATTGAGAACCCGATCGAACTGCAAGAGTTGCGACCGACGGGGGGAGCACCGGGATCGCACTGGCGCCCGGTCTGTTTAGAGCCTAGCCTGGTGCGGCAAATGCGCGCCAGTGAATGCGGTCGCGCGTGAACCACAGCGGTTACCCGGCGATGGGCGGAGACGCGGTCAGCTGCGGCGGAGATGGCGGTTGCGCAGCCACTTGGCGGCGCCGAGCGCAAAGAGCATGAGGCCGAAGGGAAGACACATCATGGCGACCATCAGCGAGAGCCAGCCTGCGTTGGTGTGCGGACCCTGGCGGCTGATGCCGCCAAAGACGGTGGCGGTAAGCAGAGCTGCAAGGATACCCGCCACCAGAATGGCCGCACCCGCCCGCAGCAACGCACGGGTGCCGTCGTCGCCGGGGAGTTGCGGTGATATCGTTCCGTTGGCCACGATTTATTTCAAGGCTTCCCACGAGCATGACACGCACCACGACGCCCGTCACCGATACATACAGCCACAAAGGAAATGTGAACCGCGCCACTTTGCGGTGGAGGCGAATGCGCCCGGAGAGCGACAGATAGAACGTGATGAGGACGATGGGGAGGGCGAGGGTGGCGAGCACGATATGGCTGATGAGGATGGGCAGATACGCGTGGTAGTAGGTGGAGTTGTGCACCGGATAGAGCGTGTCCCCATGCAGAGCGTGATTGGCCACATAGCTGATGAGGAAGAGCGAACTGAAGACGAAGGCAGTCATCATGCTGTTGCGGTGGGCCGTAATGCGGTGGGTCTGGATGAAGTAAAAGCCAGCCAGCAGGGCGATAGCCGCCAGACCGTTCAATAGCGCGTTCAGGTTGGGCAGAAAGGTGTAATGGAGTGCGGCGGCATCGGAGGCGGGGTGGACGTAAATCAGCCAGAAGAGGAAAAGCGTGGCGACGACACTGACGCCGATAATGGCTGCCACCGGGATGGCCGCGGAAGGTTTGGAGCGGGTCGCCGTAGTCATGGTGTTCTTACTCCTGCGCCTGAATCTCAGGCGGCCGGCTTGTGCGTGCGGCGATTCACGATCATCCAGGAAGCCGCAAAGATAACGGCGCAGAAGGCGCCGGTGATGGCCAGGTTGATGTCGAGCGGGAACAGAGTGCGCTCTCCGGGGAACAGAGCGTTGCGCAGAGCATCGACGCCGTAGCTGAGCGGATTGAGACGCATGAGGAGGCCGAGCCAGGTAGAGGCGCGATCCGCGGGAAACAGCGCGCCCGAGAGCATCCACAGCGGCAGCAGGATGAGGTTGACGATGGCGTGAAAGGCCTGCGGCGAGTCCATGGGCCAGGCGATCGCGAAACCAAGGGCGGTCAGCTCGAAGCTGATCAGCACGATGACGGCGATGCTCAGCAGGATGGCGGTGGTGCTCGGATGAACGCCTACCAGAGGCATAAAGACCAGGAAGATGATTCCCTGGATGGCGGCGAGCGTGGCACCGCCGAGGACCTTGCCGAGGACGATGGCGGAGCGACTGGCCGGCGACGCGAGGACCGAGAGAAGGAATCCCTCATTGCGATCCTGGATGAGCGACATCATGCTGAAGATCGCGGTGAACAACACGATCATGACGACCGAGCCCGGAAAGAAGTAGCTCAGATACGAGCCTGAGCCCTGGCCGGAGTGGAAGCTGCGGGCAAAGCCGGAACCGAGAAGGATCCAGAAGAGCAGCGGGGTGGCGATGACCCCGACGACACGGGCCTTCTGGCGATAGAAGCGGACGATCTCGCGCTGCCAGAGCGACCAGGCGGGCACCCACACGCTTGAGTGAGTACGGGTCGTGGTCCGGGGAGGCGTCGCGGCAATCGTCGCCATCAGTGTTTCCTCTTTTTCGTCTTCGGCTCAGCTTCGGCTGGGGGTTCGTTCCAGAAGCGGTGGCCGGTGCGATCGATAAAGACGTCTTCGAGGCTGGGTTTGGCGACGGAGACGGCCTGAACCAGGCCCGGAAAGGCTTCCACGACCTCAGCGGCAAAACGATGGCCCTGTTCGCGCTCAACGCGGACGACGCGTTCCACGACGACCGGATGCACGCGGAAGCGATCCTCGATGCTGCGGGCGAGCTGCGCGGCTGTCTCCGGCGCTGCGGTCTCCAGGACGACCACGTCGCCGCCGATCTGCGCCTTGAGTTCCGCGGGCGAGCCAAGGGCCACGAGCTTGCCTTCATTCAGAATGGCGAGGCGGTCGCAGTGTTCCGCCTCTTCCATGAGGTGCGTGGTGACGAGGACGGTGACACCTTCCTGATCCCGCAGCGTGCGCAGGTAGAGCCAGAGGTCGCGACGGGCACCGGGGTCAAGTCCTGTGGACGGCTCATCCAGCAAGAGAATCTCGGGGGAATGGATTAGCCCCTTGGCCAGCTCCACGCGCCGCTGCTGTCCTCCGGAAAGCGTCTCGACGAGATCGCGAGCGCGATCCAGCAGGCCGACGCGCGTCAGGACCTCCTGGATGCGGGTTTGGAGGAGGGCGCCGTGCAGGCCGTAGAGGTGGCCCTGATGCTTCAGGTTTTCGGCGACGGTCAGCTTGGGGTCGAGGCTGCGGGCCTGAAAGACGATACCAATCTGCTGTCGCACCCGGTTCGGCTCACGTGCGACATCGAAGCCCTGCAGGCGGGCTTGGCCGCCGGAAGGCACCATGAGCGTGGAAAGAATGCGGAAGAGCGTGGTTTTGCCGCTGCCGTTAGGGCCGAGGAGGCCGAAGATCTCGCCGCGGTTGACCACAAAGCTCAGATCATCCAGTGCGCGGCGTGTGCCGTAGTCGTGGACAATGCGATCCAGCTCGATTGGCGAGGTACGCGCATTGCTGCGGCTGGGCACCGCTTCGGAATGGAGAGCGGTGGCTATGCGCGCCTCACTTCCCGGCGGCATTCAGCATGAGCGCCGCCAGCAAAAGGGGCAGATAGACCACGCTGACCTTGAGCAGGTCGCGCGCATACATTCGCGACTCCGACGCATCGCGGGCGCGGACGATGCGCGAGAAGCGAACCGTGTAGCCCAAATACAGCAAGCCGAGTGCGATCGCGATCCCGGCATAAAGCCGCCCATCCATGTGCAGCCAGAAGGGCAGAAGGCTGACGGGGATCATGAGGACGGCGTAGATGAGCGCCTCGAGGGCGGTGGACCACCCATCCGGCTGCGCGACGGGCAGCATGCGAATGCCGGCTCGGGCATAGTCATCGCGGTAAAGCCAGGCGATGGACATGAAGTGGGGAAACTGCCAGACAAAGAGGATGGCGAAGAGAGCGACGCCCTGCCATTCGATGAGACCGCGCGCAGCGGTCCAGCCAAGTAACGGCGGCATCGCGCCGGGGAAAGCTCCAATGAAAGTGGCGAGAGTGGTCACGCGCTTGAGCGGCGTGTAGACGGCAACGTAGAGGAAGGCAGTGAGGAGCGCCAGGCCGCCAGTAACCAGATTGGTCTCGCGGGTGAGCCACAGACTGCCCAGGGCGATGGCCAGCAATCCGACGGTGATGCCGTGGGCCAGACCGATGCGTCCCGCAGCCATGGGGCGATCGGCGGTGCGCTTCATCCTGGCATCGAGTTTGCGCTCGATGGCCTGGTTGAGCGCAGCGGCTCCAGCAGAAACCGCGGTGATGCCAATGAGGGTTTCGACGAGACCCGGCTGCAGGCTGCTGATGCCGGAGCGCATGGATCCAAGATAGAAACCTGCCCATCCGGTCAGCGTGACCATGCCGGTGACGCGCAGCTTAAAGAGCTCGCGATAGTCGACAAGGAGCGAAGCAGTAGCACCGGCCCGGGGCGCATGCAGGTGAGCGGGCGCGGCCTCCCAGTTCTTCACGGGCTCGAGTGAGGCGCCGGCAGGTTCCACGCGGGCAGTGGCGGAGTTCAGGCGCATAGCACCCGGGAACAACGGCGGGATTGGGACCAGGAATCCATCGGGAGTGGGCTGCGAGACGGCAGAGGGGACGACCTGCAGTCCATGATACCAGGCGGAGCGGCCTCAGGACGACTCGAGCGGCGGTATGGCGAAAACTACGGCACGATGATCGGGGGGTGGGAGGAAGGCGTGGGCACCTCGACGGGGTGCGGTTCGGCGATGATGGGCTCGTCGTGCACGGCGTATTCCTCAATCAGGACGGCGATCAGAACGGCCGTCGGCACGGCAACCATGGCTCCAATGACGCCCGCCAGTGAGGAGCCGATGAAGATGGCGATGAGGATGGTAAGCCCGGCGAGGTCGACCTGGGTGCGCATAATGCGCGGGGTGAGCCAGGTGTTTTCGATCTGGAGATAGGTGAAATAGAAGATGAGGACGCCGGCGACCCGTCCCCAGGAATCGAGAGCGGCCACCAAGACAACCATGGAGACGGAAACCAGCGCGCCTGCCACGGGCACCAGATTGAAGAGCCCCATGATGATGCCCAGAGCGTAGGCATACCGGACGTGGAGCAGAGCGAAGACGATGGTGCTGCAGACGCCGAGGATGAGCATCAGCGAGCCCTGCCCGAGCAGCCAGCGGCCCATGCGGCCTGAGGCCCGGGCGAGGGTCTGATCCAGGCGCATCCGCAACTCCAGCGGGAAGAGGGAAAGGAACCAGGCATAGGCCTCGTCGCCCTCGATGATGAAGTAAACGGTAAGGACCATTCCGGCCAAAATGCGAGCCACCGTCCCCGCCCAGTTGGTGGCGAACTTCACGGCGTAGGTGGCGGCATTGGCGGTCATGTCCTGCACTTTTTCCTGCAGGGCATCGAGGTCGATCTCCCGCAGAACAGGAACCTTCTGGATGCGGGCAAAAAACTCAGGACCCTTTTGGGGGAGTTCGCTGATGAATTCCCGGAGATCGCGGAAGGCGGGGGCGAGGCCGACGATGACGAAGAGAGCCAGGCTGCCTACCGTGAGTAGCAGCAGGATCAACACGGCCATGCCTTTGCCGGGATGCCATTTGCCGATGCGCAGCTTCATGATGGCTCGCACCAGAGGCATGAGAACCACGGCAAAGAGTGCGCTGACGTAGATGACGATCAGCACATCGTGCAGCAAATACGCCAGGTACAGCGCGATGGCCACGCCAAAGGCAAACAGGACCGTGGCGCGAGGGCCTGTGGGCTTGCTCATGCGAGCACCCCCGTCCCGCGGCGTCCGGAAGAGGACGCGGTCCCGGGATTGCGGGCGGCGACTGCGCGGCATCGATCCTGGATCTCGTGAAGGATGTTCTCGACTACCTCATTTGGCGTACAACCGGCCGTGTTCACGGTCAGATGCGCCTGGCGGTACCAGGGCAAACGGGTCGTCCATCGGTCCTCGAGGCGGGCGCGATCGGCCAGGACGGGCCGCACGGGTGCGTGGGCCTGACCCGAGCAGCGGGAGACCAGCACATCGAGAGGGGCGTCGAGGAAGATGAGCACGGAGTCGGGGAGTGAAGCCAGAAGGTCACGGGTCTCTCGCTTCTCCAATGCGCCACCACCAAGAGCAAGGACCAGGTGATGCCGGGTCACGCTCTCGCGAACGGCCGCAGCTTCCAGGTCGCGAAAGGCCGGTTCGCCCTGAGTTTCAAAAATTGCTGCGATGGTCTGGCCGGTTTGCGCTTCGAGAAGATGATCTGAGTCGGCGAAGTCCCATCCCAGGCGTGCCGCCAGAAGCCGGGCGACGGACGTCTTGCCCGCACCCATAAATCCGGTGATGAGGACGCGCGCAATGCTTGACGGAAGGGGAGACGGCCCTGGCGTAAGCGCACTCATGGGTTTTGATTATAAGAAGCCAGGCGAGGATGGGAGCCGCTATTTGCGAGGCGCTGGAGCTGCGGGACCACTGGGGCCACCCTGGCGAATCGCCTGCTGGATGTTTTCCCAAACAGCCGGGCTGGGGTCATGGATGGGCAGAAGCAGGCGGGCCTGGGAGGCGATGTACTGAGGTCGCGAACGAGAGCGGCACAATTCTCACAGGTCTTCAGGTGCTCATGACCGCCAAGGTCGGCCTGGGACTCGAAGAGTTCGGGAAGGGCGTCCTGAAATTCAGCACAAGTCATGATCTTGTCCGGAGCGCGCATTACAATCACGCGATCTGCTCCTTCCGCTGGCCAGTCTTCAGCAGGTCGCGCAGTTTCATCCGGGCCTTATGCAGCTGAGATTTGCTGTTCCCGATGGAGCAATCGAGCATCTCCGCAATCTCATTATGCTCGTACCCCTCTACATCATGCAGCACAAAAACCAGCCGGTATCCAGGAGGCAAATTCTCGATGGCCCGTTCCAAGGTGACGCGGTCGATGGATCCGGAGAGCGTGAGGTCGCGGGCGCCAATGTCTTTGCGCGGACCGTCGTCCTGAGAGGGTTCGAGGGTTTCCTCGAGAGAAACCTGGGGCAATCCCTTGCGGCGCAGGTGCATGAGCACGACGTTGACTGCCAGGCGATGCAGCCAGGTGGAAAAGGCGGAATCGCCGCGAAACGTGCCAATTTTGCGGTACAGCTGCAGGAAGGCTTCCTGGGTCAGATCCTCGGCTTCGGCGACATTGCCCAACATGCGCAGGCAGAGTGAGTACACCCGCCGTTTGTGCATGGCGTAGAGAATCTCGAAGGCTCGCCCATCCCCGTTCTGCGCTTTTGTAATGGCCTCCTGCTCACCGGCAATCGGCGGATTGCGGCGCATGTGCTGGTTCGCCGGTCGGGGTTGGGTGGGTCCGGCATTCATCAGGACAAACCTTTCCATGCCAATTCTTCCATGAGGGGGTGCTCCGAGGGGTCTGCTGTTGCGAATCTTCTGTGCAGTCAGGCTCATAGGCACACATTTCCGGGGAAAAGCGATACGCTTACGACGCTCCGCGGAACCGCCCGGGTTGCCTCAGCCTGGAGAAAACAAATCGAAAGAGGACAAGATAGGGGAAAGCTCGCGGGACGCACAACGACAATGGCTGTGCGTCCGGCGGTCAAAGAGACAGTGGTCTAACGCCCGAAGAAGCCGGCGTTCTTCGCGGCGTAGCTCTGCCATTTCTCGGGCAGATCATCGGCGGCATAGATAGCGGAAACCGGGCAAACCGGCACGCACGCGCCGCAGTCAATGCACTCCACGGGATCGATAAAGAGCTGGTCCGATTCCGCGTGCTTCGCTTCATCTTTTTTGGGATGGATGCAGTCCACCGGACAGGCATCGACGCAGGCGCTGTCTTTGGTGCCGATGCAGGGTTCCGCAATTACGTAAGCCATGGAGTTCCTCTTCGGGAGTGGTAGTCAAGTCGAGCAATCGCGCAAACAGGTTCAGGCGTCGATGAACCCGCGTCAGGTCGCATTGCGCGCCAGACGCGGCGGTTCCCGCCCCCCTCGGCCTTCAGCCCGATTGTTGCGACAACGGATCATTCTAGCAGGGGGCTGCCGCGCGGAGACAAGAGTCGGCGGAGGGGAAATGACTTTAGGAATGTGCGCTCGTGCTCACCCGGTGAGCTGACGTTAGCCGGTGGTGCGGGCCGCCCGTGCTGCGGCAAACTCCGCAGGTGTGGGGATCGGATGCAGCTCGCGACCGGCAAACATGTTCTGGAACAGATGGCTCAGCTCGTCGTGGAGCAGACCATTGGTGGCGAGGACTTCGCCGCTGTCCAGACGAAAGGGTTCGCCGTCGAAGCGACTCATCGTGCCACCCGCTTCCATGACCAGCAAAGCACCCCGCGGCGGTATCCCAGGGATTCAGGTGGAACTCCCAGAAGCCGTCGAGGCGGCCGCAGGCGGTGTAAGCGAGGTCGAGCGCGGCGGATCCAGCCCGCCGCACGCCGTGCGAGCGAAGGGTGAATTCCTGGTAGAAGTGGATATTCGGGCTGACGTGGCGCTTGCGGCTGGGGAATCCGGTGGCCAGCAAGGCCTCGGCGAGGTGCTTCGTCCCTGAGACGTGGATGCGGCGGCCATTGAGCCAGGCCCCCTGACCCTTCTCGGCCACGAACAGATCATCACGAGTGGGATCGTAGATGACGCCGGCGACGAGGACGCCGTCGCTGCCGGGCGGACGATCCGGCGGGCGGTGCTCCAGCCCGAGGGAGACGCAAAACACGGGAAAGGTATGCGCGAAATTCGTGGTGCCGTCGAGGGGATCGACGTACCAGCGATATTCGCTCTCCACCCGCTGGCGCACGCCCTCTTCTCCGTAGATACCGTGCTCAGGAAAGGCGGCGGTGAGGCGCTCGGTGATGAGGCGCTCCGAGGCGCGGTCGGCCTCCGTCACCAGATCCACATCGCCTTTGTATTCGGTGGCGACGCCGCGATCGAAGTATTGCCGCAGCAGGGCTCCCGCTTCCTGCGCGATTTCGGCGGCCCTTGCAGCGATGGTGAGCCGAGCCGGAACGCGATCGGTCACTGAGCATCCTCGGCAGGCCGTTCGGCCGCATCTCCATGAGATACGCGGCGGCGGCCGTCCCGGCCATGCTCGGCGATGGTCCGAATCTGATTCTTGTAGATGAACAAGTTGGGCTTGCCTTCGCGCGTGAGCCGGATCATGTGGTCGTCAAAATACTCGATCCAGCCGGAAACCGTTTCGCCGTCGCGCAACTTCACATGAACAGGCACCTGACGCTCGCTCAGGGAGCGGAGATACTGCGCTTCCTGACCGGTTTCGCCTGGAGGTGGAGTTTTCTGCCGGCGGCGGGAGGGGTTGTCGAGCGGCATAGCGTCATTGTATCGGAGGGGCGGAGGCCGTTCCGGGTTGTCAGCGATTGTCCCGATCCAGAAACAGACGGAGCAGCAGATGGAGCAGCGCCAGAACTACGGCACCGATGAAGGCCGCGCTCCAGGTGGCCACATAGAAGCCGGGAACGACATTGGTGGCGAGTTTCAGGATAAAGGCGTTGATGACGAGCACGAAGAGGCCGAGCGTAATAACGCTGAGCGGAAAGGTAACGATTTTCAGAAGCAGGCCGAGGGTCATATTGAGAAATCCGATGATCACCACGGCGATCAGGGCAGCCACCAAATCGCGGATTTGGAAACCCGGCACCACATTGGCCGTAATGAGCAGAGCCACTGCATAGAGGATCCACTTCAGAAGCAGTCTCAACATGGTCGCATTGTCCTTTCCCGGCAAGACCGGTGGTTGACACAGGGTACGCTATCATCCGCTTACGAGGAAGCATGCGGTCGGGTTTCCATTTCTATCCAACGGCGGGTCGGCGGCCAGCCGCGTTCGGAATCTGTCTCCTGGCATGGGCCATTGCTCTGCCGATGTGCGCGCAGAGCGCCTCAGCTCCGCTGCCCGACGTCCCGACACTGATCGGGCAGGTGAAAGAACATCAGCGGCAGATGGAGGCCGTCCAGGAGAATTACACCTTTCGCGAAACGGATGTGACGCGGGAACTGAACAAGAACGGCAGCGTCAAAAAGACTGAAACCCAGGAGTACCGAGGTTTTCTTCGTCAACACGCACCCGGTGCGCCGGCTGGCGCGCAAGGACGGCAAAGAACTGGATCCCGGCCAGGAAAAGAAGGAACAGGACCGTGTCGCGAAGGCCGTCGAAAAGGCGCAGCAAACCCCTCCCGGCCAATCACCGCGCGGCGATGCGTCGATCAGCGTCAGCAATATTCTTTCGATGGCAAAAGTTTCGCAGCCGCGTCGGGTGATGCTGGACGGGCGGAGCTCGATCGCTTTCGATTTCAACGGCAATCCGAAGGCGAAGGCTCACAGCATGGCGGAGGAGGCGGCTCTGCGCACGTACGGCACAATCTGGATTGACGAGAAAGACCGCCAGGTGCGGCGGCTGGTGGCGACTCTCGGTTCCAACGTGCGGGCGGGCTTCGGCCTTCTCTCGCTGGCGAAAGGCAGCAATCTCACGTTCGACCAGAAGCTCATCAATAATGAACTGTGGCTGCCAACCAGCGCGGACATCAATCTGGTCGCGCACGCCATCGGAATCCTCGGCTTCCGTGCAGAGATCCACATGACTGACGACAGTTACAGGAAGTTCCACGCGGAAGCGCAACAACAGGCGGGCAGCACGGTTGCGACGCCGGCTCCTCATTAGGAAAATGCAGCCTCGTTCCGATGATGCCGTTTTGTTCCGCACCTTTCGTCCAGGCGACGAAACGGCGTTTCTGCGCCTGAACGAGGCGTGGATCAGCAGGGATTTCGCGCTTGAGGAAGAAGACCGCCAGATCCTGAGCGATCCGCAGAAGCATATTCTCGATCCCGGCGGCGCGATCTGCTTCGCAGTGTTGAATGAAGAGCCGGTGGGCTGCTGTGCGCTACTGGTCATGGCTCCAGGCGAACTGGAACTGGCCAAGATGACGGTGGCGGAAAGCGCCCGCGGGATGGGCATTGGCCGCCGGCTGCTGGGGTTTGCGATTGAGGAGGCTCGGCGGATGGGGGCGCACCGCATCTACCTGGAATCGAATACGAAGGCGCAGGCCGCGGTTCGCCTTTACGAGAGGATGGGCTTTCGGCATCTGCCGGGGCCGCTGCATCCCTCTAAGTACGAGCGGGCCAATGTCTTTATGGAGCTGCGGCTCGGGGATTTGTAACGGCGGCTGTTCTTCACTGATGAATCTGTAGCCGCGACGGTTCTGTTTGTGCCACAAAAGGAAGAAGGCCGCCGGATTGTTGTTGGCGGCCCTGCATTCGCACCCGGGGGCGTTATTCAGGCTGCGGTGTTGCACTGGGGGCCTGGTTCTGGCCGCCCATTCTCTGCTGACGACGCGCCTGCATCTTCGCGCGCATCTCCTCGAACTTCTGCTTCTGCTGGTCATTCAGCGCGGCTTCGAGTTTGGTTTGCGAGTCCTGCTGGATCGCCTGGGCCTTCGCGCGCCTGTCCTGACGCGAGAGCGACTGATCCTGCCAGAGGGCCTGCATCTTCTGCTGGCGATCCTGGAGAATCGGCTTGATCTGGGCCTGCTGATCGGCGCTCAGATCGAGCGTCTTCGACAGGTGCGCCAGCTGGCGATCCGGGTTCATGCGATGGCCGCGGTGAGACTGGCCGGGCTGCTGGTCGCCGCTGGTAGCCTGGGGAGTGGTGGTTTGCGCGCTGTTGTCCTGCGCGTAGAGGGCGGCATTCGCGCTGACTGCGATGATCCCGCCGAGTGCAAGTGCAAAGAGTTTGTTTTTCATGGAATTTTTCAATTCCTCCTTGCCCCTCGAACACACGCCTGGACGAACTGTTGCGCAGGGAAATCCGCTTGTTGTGCGCATGAATCTCTGAAACTTTTTGAGGAGAAAACGCGTCGGGATGCGTGCCTCAGCGCGCGTCCACTGCACTCTGCAGAGCCTTCGGCGGCATAGGCACCGGATCGGAACGCAGCCCGCAGCGCAGCATCTCAGGAACGTGTTCTTCAGGGCTAGGCAGGTAGGCATAGGCAAATACCGCCTGATAGTTACTCTCACCGGGATAGTTGCAGTGAGCGCAGCTGGGCCGGTAGGCGATGGCGGGATCGTCGCGCATCGCTTCCACCCACTGCTGCGAACCTTTCGCCGGAACGGTCAGGTATTGCGGATCCGTCGGCGACGATGTCGCCCGCCAGGCAAACATCGATCCGTTTGGAACAAGAGCGTTGACGAGCGCGCCGCCTCGTCCCGCAGAAGCGCGCCACAGCCAGCGGTCCCCGACGCGCGCGTACCAATCTGCGCTGGACGGGACGGGCTTGCTGAGGTGGATGTCCTTCCTGGTGCTGTTCTCGATGCGAAACAGAAATCCCGGACCTGCGCCGGGAGCGGCTTCCGCCAGGTAGCTGGCCGTCAGCTTCACGCCCCTGCAGGGAGCGACCGTCGTTTGCGCCTGTCTGGCGGAGACCGCCACCGCAGTCGAGGCGACCAGCAACGCGGCCAGCGGTACGCAACGGCGAAGGCGCCGGACAACAGGAAATCGCACCAGCAGAATCAGCTCCGCCCGAGCGCGTCCAGATCGATGGACTTGTAATCCCCGCGCAGAATACCTTCGCGGATCTGCCGGGGAGTCTTGCCCAGCTTCGTCATCTTGTATGCGTAGACTCCCTCTGCTGCACAGGTGGCGCAGATGGCTCCATGGGTTCCCTCGAAGCAGCTATGCAGGCTGGTGTGGCCGAGCGCGCGATCGCAGCGGCAATAGCACGGCAACTGATACAAAACATCCGGAATCTTCGCCGCCTCTTTGTACGCCTCCACTTGCCACTTTTCCCGGAAAAATGGACCCGTCAGCTGATTGCCGGAGAGGATCGGCGGCAGCGCCTGCCCCTTCGCCGGAGGCTGCGGATGGTAGGCGGGGACGTCCTGCTGCGGGTCGGAATACTGCGCATGGACCGCGTGGCCGGGAAGGTCAGGAACGGCGTATCCGGCTACGATCAGCACCGGGAGGGCCAGAGTCAGGATGGCTCGAATCAAGAGGAAGTCTCCGCGGACCATGGTATCGAAACTTTCACCCGGTTCGCGGCGCGGGCGCAGGCGCAAAGGCTGAAAATAAAAAAAAAGACGGCACGAACGGTAAGTTGTCCGTGCCGGGAGGCCAGTGACGCAACTTGTAAACTTCTGTCCAGCCGGGAATTCTCAGTCGCCGGTCTGGAACCGAACTCTTAAACTTTCTGATGCCTCGAACGCTTGCCGGGAGGCATTACTTTCTTACAGGGAAACCAACGAATCCTGATTGCTGATCTCCAAAATAGTGTAACCCTGAAGGGCCATTCGCACAAGCCCAATACACAATTTAGTATTTTCTCGAGCGATTTTGTTGATTCTACACGCTCTGACTTCAAGAGGCTTTAATGAACTCTGAGACTGAATCCGAGGCGGAATCCCCTTCCCAACCCCGCCTGCAGGCGCTCCAAACTGGCCTTTTGATTGCCGGATCGGCGCTGTTGGGGGGCCTGGCGGTGGTTCTCTGGAACCGAAGCTCCCTGTCCCGACTCCGTCAGGCGGCGGAGACGGCCTCAGAACCTCCTGCTTCTGGAGATGAGGAAGACGTCTGAGGGCCAGGCAGGTTGCCTTCAACCCAGGCTGTCAATGGCCGCCGCGAGGTCGAAGTCTCGCGCTGTCAATCCTCCGGCATCGTGACTCACCAGAGCCAGACGAACCTTGTTGTAACGAATATCGATGTCGGGATGATGGCCGGCTCCCTCTGCCAACTCGGCCACGCCGTTAACGAACTGCATGGCTTCGACGAAGTTCTCAAAGGTGCAGCGACGGACAAGCTCGCCGCCCTCCAGGCTCCACAGAGGCATCGACGTAAGCTTTTGACGAACGACTTTGTCGTCCAGGAGAGGCATGGCTATTCCTCCATGCTGGGGATATCAGACAAACCCGATCATACCTTGAGATCTTCGATGGCTCCGGCGAAGGAAAGAGGCGAGAAGCGCGGGGAACGGATCATCTCGACGCGGAGATCCTCCCACAGAGAATCGGGGAGGCCGAGGAAGACTTCGACGATGTTGGGGTCGAACTGCGTGCCGGCGTACTTTTCGATCTCCTTGCGGGCCGCGCTGTAGGGGCGGGCTCGGCGGTAAGGCCGGTCGGAGGTAATGGCGTCCACGGTATCGGCGATGGCGAAGATCCGGGCTCCGAGCGGAATTTCTTCGCCGCTCAGTCCGCGGGGATAGCCATTGCCGTCGTAATGTTCCTGGTGGCTGTAGACGATCTCCGCAGCTTCTTCCAGGAAGGGGATCTTGCGCAGGATCTGATAGCCGCGGGCACAGTGCTCCCGCATAATCGCCTGCTCGTCTGGATCGAGCTTGCCGGGCTTCAGCAGAATTGCATCGGGGATGGCCATCTTGCCAATGTCGTGCAGAAAGGCGCCGCGTGCGATAACCCGGGTCTGGGCCATTTCCACGCCGCAGTGCCGGGCCAGTGCGATGGTGTAGGCAGTGACGCGGCGGGAGTGGCCTTCGGTTTCCTGGTCTTTCAGATCCAGCGCGTCCCCGAGAGCCTCCAGCGTGATGTCGTACGACCGCTCAAGGTCGGACATGGCCTGACGCAGCATCTCGGTCCGGGCAGACACCAATTGCTCGAGGTTGTGCCGGTAGACCTGGTTCTGCTGCACCAGTTGGCGATAATCCAGGGCGCGCCGCACGGTGACCAGCAACTGCTCTTTTTCGAAAGGCTTGAGCAGGTAGTCATAGGCGCCTTTGCGCATGGCGGAGATGGCGACTCCGACATCATGGATGGCGGTGACCATCACCATGGGCGTATCCGGATGAATTTCCCGGAGGCGCTCCAGGAGGCCGATCCCATCCAGGCCGTTCATCACGATATCGGAGAGGATCAGGTCGTAGGGGAGGTCTTTCTCCAGATGTTCAATGGCCTCGAGGCCGTTGGAGGCGAGAACTGCCGTGTAATTCGACTTTTCCAGCATGGTGGCCATGAGGGTCCGCACATACGGCTCGTCGTCCACGATCAGGATCCGCTCTGACGGCACCGCGCCACCACCTTTGAAAGCGTTCAAGTATTCGGGGGACAGTCGGGTTGCAACGATCCCGATTCATCGTATCCTGGCCTATTGCCTTACATTTCGCAATTCCCGAAACGGGGAATGCCTGTGGACTACTCCAAGTCAACTGCATGCGGCATTTCCGAGAGATGCAAGCGTCAATTTCTGCCATTCGAGTGATACTTTCGGGGCAACAATGCGCATCCAACGTTCGTGGTAAGCTTCTTCCTGCAGGACGTGTATTCCCCGGACGACCCAACGCATGCTGTTTGAACTGGATAAGCATTTCTCCAACGTCACCGCGCGCGAGATGGCACCTCAGTCTCTCGAAGAGAAGCAGCGCGACATTTACGACAGCCACCGACACCGCGTCTTTTCCGTTTCCTATTACATGACGGGCAGTGAGCTGGAGGCCGAGCAGATCCTCCGTGACGCCTTTGTTCGCGCGTTCCTGACGGCTCCGGAGCCGGATCACGCGGTAGTGGATACGGCCCTTGTGCATCAGCTCAGGAGCGACGGGGTCCTGGAAGAGGGCGAAGCCCTTCCTCCTCCAGACGCCGGATACCTGCCGCAGCGTCACAATATCCTGCGCACTGAACTGGAAGAGGCCATCCGGTGCCTGCCCGCTACCGAGCGCCTCATCTTTCTGCTCATGGATGTGGAAGGATATCCAGCGAAGCGCGTGGCCGAACTGCTCAACATGTCGCCTTCGAGTGTGCTCCGTGTTGCGCTGACGGCGCGCCTGCGGCTGCGCTCGGAACTCGCCACCATGCGCGAGAGCGACCGGGCGGCCTGACGCCGACAAGTCTCCCTGGACAAACGAAAACCTTTTCAGTTCTGAGATGGAGCGGGTTTGCGCGCTTCCCGCTGCGCGCGCCGATTCTTCGCCCAGCCCGGTTTGTTCACCTGCCGCGCCCGCCCCACTGCCAGCGCATCCGCGGGGACGTTCTCGGTAATGATGGATCCGCGGCCACATAAGGCGCCTTCGCCGATAACCACGGCGCTACCAGCGCCAGATCGCTGCCGATAAACCGCGGTCGCCGATCAGAGTGGGGTGCTTATCCACTCCGTCATAGTTGCAGGTGATGGTGCCTGCGCCAATGTTGACGCCGGTTCCGACCTCAGCGTCGCCCAGATAGGTGAGATGGTTGGCTTTCGATCCGGCTCCCAGACGGGTCTTTTTGGCCTCGACGAAATTGCCGATGTGCGCGCCCTCGCCAATGTGGCACCCGGGCCGCACATGGGCTACCGGGCCGATGCCGCTCCTCTGTCGATCTGCGATTCAGCGATGCACGCCGACTGCAGGATTACCACCTGATCGGCCACCGAGGCATGCTCCAGGACGAATACGACCGAATGCGGCAGTCACTGCCGAACCGCGTATTGCCCAGCAACTGCACGAATGGCTCGATGACGGTGTCGGCGCCCACTTCAACGCCGGTATCGATGATGACGGTGTCGGGACGCTGGATCACGACGCCGTTCTCCATCAGCCGGCGGGCCGTCGCCAGCCGCATCTCGCGGTCCAGATCCATCATCTCGGCAATGGTATTGGCTCCAAGCACTTCAACAGGCTCCGCGGCTTCCACGGCCACCACACGCTGGCCGGCATCGGACAGGATTCGGGCCATATCGGTCAGATACAGCTCCTTGTGGGCATTGTCGGAATGGAGCCGGCCAATGTGGCTGTAGAGTTCTTCACGCTGAAACGCGTAGATGCCGGAGTTGATCTCGCGGAGAGACTCCTGACCGGGCTCCAGAGCCTTCTGCTCGATAATCGCCTGGACCTCCGGGCTACCCGGCGTCCGGCGCAACACGCGTCCGTACCCAAACGGTTCCTCGAGGGTTGTCGTCAGGATGGTCATCGCGGCTCGCTGGCGAAGATGAAAATCGCGCAAAGCAACAATCGTCTCTGTTCGCAGGAGAGGCACATCGCCGGAAAGCACGATGAGCAGGTCGTAGTCCCGCGCGTCGCCTTCCGCGGACTGCAGAGCATGCCCTGTGCCTCGCTGCTCCGCCTGCAAAACGAAGCGGACGCCGGTATCGCCCACCACAGATTGCACGGCTTCGGCCTGGTGTCCCACGACCACCAGGATGTCATGAGGCGGGACAACCTGCGCGGCGGCATCGATAACGTGCCGCAGCAGGGGCCGGCCGCCAATCTCATGCAGTACCTTAGCCCGCTTCGATTTGAGCCGCGTTCCTTTGCCCGCAGCCATGATGACGATTCCCAGTCGCATGGATCCTCGAATCTAATTGTCTTGTACGCCTGGCGCTGGCGCTGGCGCTGCCTGTGGCGAGCGCCACTTCCTTGTCTGACGCTAATTTTGCGGGAAGCGTGTGTCAATTACGCGTGAGATCGCGGCTGGTGGCTGAATCGCCGCGAGAAGGCGCGGCCGCCGGCGCCGGAGGGCCCCATTGTTGTCACTTCCCGTGGTTCCGTATTGCGTATACTTTCGAGTCAGCCACCGGAGAGGAACCGCATGCCCTGCCTGGAACTTAAGTTGCCTGCCCGCGCCTGGTCTCAGCCGGCCACCCACCTGCGCACTCTTCTGGAAAGGCCGGGAGCGGCGGTGCTCCGCCGCAACAACATCGCTAAAGCGGCCGGCTACGATGAAGCACTTCTGGGTAACTGCGTGCGGGTCACCGCCGTGCTAGCCGTCGATTTGACGCATCCGCCGCAACCGGACGAACCCGCTGAACCCGTGTCGTCCGCGGAGTCCGTGACGCCGGTGTCTGCCGACTCGGATGACCCGGATGCACTCGTAGCAGGCTTTGCCAAGGGGCTGGAAGTCTGGATCACAGACAGGACGCACGCTGTCTGCGTCTTTGCCGATGCCGATGAGGTCACCGGTGCTCTGGCGATGTTCGACGCGTACCTTCGGCTGGCGCGCTTTCAGCCGGCCTTTGAACGCCTCGATCAGCGCCAGGTAGGACTGAACTTTACTTTCCGCGAAGGTCTCGCCCTGGGAATTCAGGGGCATCCGGGGGAGTCGCGGCCGAACCCGGACAGCTTCTTCGAGCGGATTGCGGCCATTCCTGAGATTGAAGACTCTCGCGAACCTCGTTTCGTGGTCCGCCTGCCCAACGAAGGCGTGGGCTACTTTCATGAACTGCTTCGTTCGGCATCGGCCTGGCTGGAAGAGAACTCTTACACGCACATCCTTGGATCAAAATGAGTCCAGCGGTGGTTGCGGGCATGCTGGCGGGTATTCTGCTGGCGACCGGCCAGACCGTTCCGCCGGCCTCCTCCGCTCAGTCCTCCGACTACACCGAGCGAATTGAAAGCGGGCAGATCGCGTCGGCGGCAGGAACTCCGCTCTATTACCGTATCCGCCTTCTCCCTCTTTCATCGTTCCCCGCTCTTCCTGATGAAGTAGTGGATCAGCTCAGCCGCCGCCATTGCATGGTCCCCCAGACGTATGAGGCGAAGCAGCCGGAGAACGTGATCGAGGGCGCTTTCCACGCTCCCGGCGCCAGCGACTGGGCGGCTCTTTGCTCGGCCGAAGGCACCACGACGCTCTACGTCTTCTTCGAAGGGCAACTGGACGCACCGACTGCTCTGCGCAGCCAGCCGGATACCACGTGGCTCGGCGCCGACCCCGGTGATTCGGCTCTGGGCTCCGCGTGGGGCATCGGAGTGCGCACAGCAGAACAACTGCGTTCGTCGCCGGAATACCATCGCCTGCTCCCGATCGTCCACGATGCCATCGACGATGCCCGGCTGGAACGCGGCCTTACGGTTCACTATGACCAGGGCGGCAAATGGCTCACCGTAACCGCGGGCGACACCAACTGAAGAGGACTGCCTCCCCGGAGGGGATCACGCTCCGATTGTCATTTTCCTGCAGCCCTCGCAACTTATCTTTCAGTCCTTTGTCTAATGCTTACGCAGCCCCCGGATTTTCGAACTTTGGACTTGCCGCGAATCGGATTTATCGCGGGAGAATTCGGCTCTCTGTTTTGCCCGGCGGGAACTCCCGTCTAAGAGATCCACTCATGAGTAACCCGCCTAATTCTTTGGAGCCTAACCTTCACCAGGCAGGGTTATGATGGTTCGCATCGGAACGCAACTTCAGGCAATTTCGCCCGCCTCAGAAGTGGCTCGCCGCAGACTCTGGCGGCGCACAGTGTCTCTGTTCTCGCCTTTCACAAGGATGGCCATGTTTCGCTCCCTCGTAAGCTCCCTCTCCGCCTTTGCTTTGTCCTCCTCCGCTCTTCTGGGTCTGGCGCCTGCGCTCCACGCGCAGTCTCGTCCAGCCAGCGAAACAGTGGTCGCCAGCCGCATTGTTCAGCCTGTGGATGACAGCGCCCGTACGACTCTGCATGGGTATGTTCATCCTCTGGCCAATGCCGCCAACGATCGCGGGCCGGCACCGGATTCGATGCCCCTGACGCGCATGCACCTGGTACTGCAGCGGAGCCCCGGGCAGGAGGCGGCCCTGCGTCAGTTCATCGCAGAGGCGCACACGCCTGGCTCGCCGAGCTACCACAAATGGCTCACCCCGGCGGAATTCGGGCAGCGCTTCGGTCCGTCGGATCAGGACATTGCCACGGTTCAATCCTGGCTTGCCTCGCACGGCTTCGCCGTGAACAGCGTGCTGCCCGGCAAACAGGCTATCGAGTTCAGCGGCAATGTCGCCCAGATGCGCGATGCCTTCGCCGTCCAGGTGCACCAGTATGAGGTGAATGGCAATCCGCATTTCGCCACAGCGACGGAGCCGCGGATACCTACCGCTCTGACTCCGGTGGTGGCCGGCTTCGTTTCTCTGAATAACTTCCGTCCGAAAAGCTATGCCCGGCTTCTGGGCAAGGCTCTTTACGATCCGAAGACCGGCAAAGCCACACCTACGTGGACGGTCCCCGGCGGGGCGGGATATCCCACGATCGGCGGCGTCAATTTCGCGCTCTCTCCTGCCGACTTCGCTACGCAATATGACCTGAACCCCCTGTACACGGCGGGCGTGAACGGCACCGGTCAAACCATCGCCATCGTCAACGAGTCGAACATCAACATTACCCTCGTGAACGCGTTCCGCTCGCTGTTCAATCTGCCCGCGAATCCCCCCAACATCATCATCGACGGCAATGACCCGGGCATTGATGGCATCAACAATCCCGACGGGCCCAACTACGCTTCCACGGAAGCTTATCTCGATGTGGAATGGTCGGGCGCAGTGGCTCCCGACGCGACCGTCGATCTGGTTATCGCGGCCGATACCGCCCTTGAAAGCGGTCTGATTCTCGCCGCCGAACACGCGGTTTATGGCAACGTCGCGCCGGTTGTGAGTATGAGCTTCGGCCAGTGCGAAGCGAATCTCGGCTCGTCGAATTCCTTCATCAATCAGGTGCTGATGGAGCAGGCCGCAGCCCAGGGCATCACGGTGATGGTCTCCACGGGAGACGACGGCTCTGCTGGGTGCGACAATCCGGACACGCAGTATTACGCGGTGAACGGACTGGGCGTGAGCGGTTTCGCTTCCACACCGTGGAATGTCGCAGTGGGCGGCACCGACTTCTACTACGGCTCCAGCTACGCGAGCCTCGCACTCGCTAACCTCGCCACTTACTGGAACACAACGGGCTCCAACACGCCGCCGGCGTCCGGCTCGCTTCTGAAACCCATCCAGGAGCAGCCCTGGAACTCCAGCCAGTTCGGCCTCGATGCTTCGAATTACTACAACAGCTATGGGACTACCACCATTGCCGGGGGCAGTGGTGGCGCCAGCAGCGCCGCGGTCTGCTCTACCGGCTACAGCAGCACTACGGGCGCGTGCAACGGCACGCTCTCCGGCTATCCGAAGCCTGCGTGGCAGACGGGCACCGGCGTCCCAGCGGATAAAGTACGCGATATTCCTGACGTTTCCCTCTTCGCCGCCTCTGGCTCGAACTACAGCTACTATCCGATTTGCTATGAAGACGGTGACTGCCAGACAGTCGGCACCGGTCCCGTCCAGATTTTCGGCGTGGGCGGCACTTCTGCAGCGGCGCCTGCTTTCGCTGGGATCATGGCACTGGTCAACCAGAAATACGGACGCCAGGGCCAGGCGGACTTCGTTCTCTACCCACTCAAGGCCCAGTTCCCGGCTGCCTTCCATGAAATCACGGTGGGAACCAACGCCGTTCCCTGTGCTTTCACGACTGTCAGCGGCCATTCGCCGACTAACTGCATCTCCGCGGGAAACAACGCTATTACAATTACCGATCCAACCTATGGATCGGCGACGGAAGGCGAGCTCGGCACCGGCTCGACCGCGGACTATAACGCCGGCGCGGGCTATAACCTGGCTACCGGCCTGGGCTCTGTGGACGCAGCCGTTCTGGTCAATGACTGGGCCAACGTACACTTCACCACGTCATCCGTCACCTTGACACCCTCCTCCACCTCCTTCAACCACGGCACGGCAATCACTATCAACGGCTCTGTCACGGGCACCGGCACTCCGGCGGGCTCCGTTGCGCTGATGACCGACAGTCCCCTGCCTCTGGCCGCCAGCCAGATCGACTTCCCGCTCAGCAATGGATCGTTCACGTCGGCTAACGTGAACAACCTGCCGGGCGGGACTTATGACATCTGGGGCCAGTACAGCGGCGATGGCACGAACGCGGCGAGCACGTCCTCGAAAACCTCAATCACTGTCAATCCCGAAGCCAGCGTCACCGCAATGAATCTGCTGACGGGGACCGGCACCACCGCTATCAGTGCGGGATCCACCAACGTTTCGTACGGCACACAAATCCTGCTGAACGCCGCTGTCTATGGCAGCAATTACTACAGCCAATGCGTGAAATCCAGCAGCACATCGACAAGCTGCCAGACGTACACCGCGCCGACCGGACCGATCGTCTTCAATGACGGAGGAAATGCGATCAATACGGCAATTCTGAATGCCGAAGGCGATGCCGAATTCAATGCGCCATTCGCAATCGGCGCTCACTCCGTCACCGCCGCCTATAACGGCGATGCGAGCTATCAGGCGTCAACAGCCGCTGCTGTAACCTTCACGGTGGTTAAGGACACGCCGGATGTATACATCGGCGCTTCCAACATCACCTCCAGCAACCCGTTCACGCTCGCGGGCGGCCAGGACAGCTATTTCAACATCCTCGTGGAGAACAGCGCGAATGACTCGATCGTCGCAAACCAGCAGAGTCCGGCATATCTCACTTCGGTGGTCGCAGCGCCCACCGGCAGCGTTACCGTCACCGGTCTTCCCGGTGGCAGCCAGACGATCAATCTTGTGGCCGGGATTGATCCCAGTACCGGACAGACGGTCGGCATCGCGGTCGTGAAGATTGCCAGCAGCTCCTCGAGCTCCGCGCTCGATCTGCGCCACCAGCCCAATCCCTGGCTGCCCGGCGGAGGCGTCGCGGTCTTCGCCTGCGTCGTCCTGCTTGCGATTCCCGCCCGGAACCGCGGATGGCGCAATTTCGTCTGCCTCGTGGTGTTTGCCGGAGTGGTCGCCGCTGGGATCTCCTGCGGTGGCGGCGCCGGCAACCTCGGCGGCGGCGGTTTAGGAGGTGGAGGGGGCGGCACCGGCTCAAACACCTACACTCTCGGCATCTCCTACACCGGGGACTCGAATTATGGAGCTCTGACCGGTTCCAGTGCTGCCTCTGGATCGATTGCGATCTCAGCCGCCACTCTGCCGGCTACCACCATCACCGCCACCACGGCCGGCAGCATCTCGCCGACAACGGCG
The DNA here is from genome assembly GCA_963702295.1 of uncultured Acidobacteriaceae bacterium. Classification (GTDB taxonomy): domain Bacteria; phylum Acidobacteriota; class Terriglobia; order Terriglobales; family Acidobacteriaceae; genus Palsa-343. The sequence goes on from CAVPCE010000030.1 coordinate 27,443, forward strand.
ATGACCGTCACCGGCACTGTGACCGGCCAAAGCGGCCACCCGGCGCCCACGGGTGCCGTCTACGCCTTTCCTAATGGAGAAGGCGTGACGGCAGAGTTCTTCCTGACTCCGGGCTCCGGCGACAGCTCGGCCTTCACCGGCAACCTCACGAGTCAAACCCTGCTGCAGGGCGCGAACTTCGTCACCCTGCAATACAGCGGCGACAAAAACTACAACGGCTCGGCCACCATCCTGAACAGCGGCAACTCGATCAGCAATCCTCTTTCGGACTTCTCGATCACCGCCGTTCCTTCCTTCGCCTTCAGCCCAGGAACGGGCAGCACGACGGTCTTTGTGAATCCGGCGAATGGGTTCACGGGAAGCGTCAACCTCACCTGCTCGGCGCCTGCGGGAGTCACCTGCTCGTTCGGTACGGGACCCACCGCAACCGTTAGCCTGCCAGCCACCGGTTCCACGAATCCGTCGGCTTATCTCTCGCTGTCCGTGACCGGCGGCACGGCCGGCACTTACAACGTCACGGTGACCGGCACAGCCGGCAGCCAGATCCATACCTTAGGTGTCTCCGCCATCGTGCGGTGACTTCAGAGCCATCCGCCCTCCTTGGGCGGGATGGCTTCCCTTCTAAACGGACAGGCTTCACCCCCCCATCTTGGGGTGGTTGTTGGCCCGGGACAATTCGTGGGTGCGGTCCCCTCTGCCAAAAATTTGCTTGACAACATCTGTCAAGGCACCACAATATGTAGATGGCTTAACGGCTATTGGCCAGAATGTTGTAGAGGGTTGGCGTTTTACAGGGAAATCTCTGGGAGAAGGATTTCCATACGGAGGCTCAACCTCAGCCCTCCCCGCGTTCTGGGCACTCTCCAGAGGCTTCGTTTCCGAGCGAAGCCTCTTTCTTTATTGCTGCCACCCCTTCTTTCATCTGTGCGACCAAACATGCCGCCTCTCATCCAAACGCCTGTGACCGCTCAAAATCCTGCGCACCTCTTTTCCCCTCTGACCATCGGTTCTGTCACGCTGCCCAACCGCATCGTCGTTTCGCCGATGTGCGAGTACTCGAGCGCGGACGGGTACGCGAACGACTGGCATCTCGTGCATCTCGGTAGCCGGGCCGTCGGCGGCGCCGCTAGTGTTCACGGAAGCGACTGCCGTCGATGCCGAGGGCCGGATCGGCCCGCAGGAAGTCGGTATCTGGGAGTGACGGGCACATGCGCCGATGGTCCGGATCGTCGCTCATTCATTACAGGGAACGCGTAGCCGGATCCAGTTGGCCCATCCCGGCCGCAAAGCCTCCACCCACCGCCCATGGAAGGCGGGGGGTCCTCGCGCGAAACGCCGGCGGATCGGCGGCCGTTCTCGCCCCGAGCGCCTGCCTTTGCAAGATCGGCGATCCGGCCGCCGGAGCGACCAGGGCTGGAATCTCCGAAGATCGCGCAGGGCTTCGCGCAGGAGGAAGCGCGCCCCGCCACGCGGTGGCTTCCAGGTGATCGAGATCCATGCGGCCCATGGATATCTGCTCCATGGATTCCTGTCGCCTCTCAGCAACGACGGCAGCGATGCGTACGGAGGAAGCCTCGAGAATCGGGCGCGACTACTGCGCGAAGTGATCGCCGCGGTTCGCATGGTCTGGCCGACGCGCGCGGCCGCTGCTCGTGCGGATCTCCGCCACCGACTCGGTTGAGGGCGGTTGGGACATCCGAGCAGTCGGTTGGGCCTGGCGAGACTGCTGGGGGGAGCGTGCCGTGGCCCTGATCGATTGCTCCTCGGGCGGCACCGTTCCCCATGCCAAGATTCCGGTGGGACCCGGTTATCAGACGCGGTTTGCCGAGCGGATTCGCCCGCAAGCCGGGATCACGACCGGGGCCGTCGAAATGGTCACCGTCTCCGGATCAGGCCGAAAACATCCTCCCGACCGGCCAAGCCGACCCCGTCGTCATCGCCCGGGAATTCCTGCGGGATCCCTACTGGCCCCACCACGCGGCCGCGGCCCTGGGTGAAACAGCCTCGTGGCCCGTCCAGTACCTGCGGGCCGCACCGCGTGGCTCGGTAGCCCGCAAGGCTGTTGAGGGGCCGGCGCGCAAAGTTTGATCCCGTATTTCCTCATTGTGGACAGGGTTCTCTGGCCTATACTGGCCCCGTAGAGAACCGTCCCACAATGCCTCGCTCCGCCACACAGCGCCGCGCTACGCACGCAATCGTCATCCCCGATAAGCTGTACTTCCGCATTGGGGATGTGGCGAAGCTTTGCGGCGTGGAGACGTACGTTCTGCGCTTCTGGGAAACTGAATTCCCGCAGTTGCGCCCCAACAAGAGCGGTACCGGGCAGCGACTCTACCGCCGTCGTGAGGTCGAACTGGCGATGCGCATCAAGAAGCTCCTTCACGAGGAGGGCTACACGATCGCCGGTGCGCGCCAGCTTCTCGCTCAGGAAGCGAGGGTCAGCAAAACGAAACAGATGCCGCTGATCGAGGGAGCCTCGGTGGATAAGAAGCTGCAGCACTTGCGCAAGGAGCTGAGCGAACTCCTCGGAATTCTCCGGCAGCGCCGACCCGCAGTTATCTGCACCGCGAGGTGAAAAGCAAACCTCGCCCGGCGGAAGACCGCCCTGGCCCGCGGCTGTTCGAGTAACCTTCTCCGACCACTCCTATTGCGTGAAAATGCCTTTCGGGCAGATCGCGTGCACGCCGACGTTGCCGTCGACCAGCTGCGTGATGTCCACATCCACCGCGACACTGGTCAGCATGTAGGCATCGTCGCGAGCGAGATGCTTCTGCTCGTAATGAGAAAGTCGATCATGTTGCGGACCGCCAGTTTCCGTCGCCGTCCTTCAGGTCGGGACTGAAGCCCATGCTGATGTAGCTGGTCGGCGTCTCGGCACGCGGCCACAGCAGATGCTGGTCCTTGTGCACGATGAAGCGGAACGTCCCGGTCAGAAACGTCTCCAGGGCCGTGATATCGGCCTCGCCATTCCCCTGTCCGGCGTGTCCATCGCCAACCTCGAAAGAGCGCCCTGGCACGTGCACCGGGATGAAGAGCATGGTGGAGGCCGCGATCAGGTCCTTGTTGTCCAGATTGCCGGCGTGGTCTTCCAGGAGGTCCGCTGTTGATCCCGACCCTTGGCTTCCGCGGGCGCCGGGTGCGCCATACTGCCGAAGAAGGGATGCGGCGGGATTTCGATATTGGGGGCGAAGAGCGCGAGGGGCGTTGCGCTTCATGTCGAGCGGAATGATCTTCGGTACGGCCCTGTTGGATAATCGGTCGGCGGCAGAACGCCGCGCTGGGGGCTGAACGAGTTGTACGCGTAAGGTGTAGAGAGCTGGATCTTTTTGATGTGTACCTCCAGCGTATTTCGCCCGGCTCCGCTCCCTCAATGAAAATCGGCCCGGTAAGAATATGGCCGCCCGGCCCTTTTGTCCTTCACCTGGTCGATAATATCGGCTGATTGTACGGTGGAATCTCCGCCGCCGGCGACGCCTTCTTCCTCGAGACGCTCGGCTCGATCCGCAGGTGGAGAGCGTCTGGATGCGGACGGTATCACCTGAATGTACCGTGAGCACCGGCTTCGCCTTCGACCAGTAGTAGCCCCACGCCACCGTGGTCGGGCTCGCCGGCAAAAACACTGGCTGATTCTGCGCGGCGATGGTTCCCGCAGTGGACAACCCGAGAACCAGTGACAAAAGTGCCTTCATGCGGCCTGCCCTTTCCCGATCGAATGCCTGTCGGTTCGGCTATGCAGCCGAGCTGTGTCCTTCGCATTGCAGAACGCCGAGGTAACGGCGAAACGGGCCCACCGCCTCGCGATACTGGAACGCCATCACGCGTGTCATCTGGTGAAGATGGGTGAGATCATGCGTTGCCCAGGGCGGCCAGCAGCTCGCAAAGCGTCACCACGCCCAGAGCCGGATGCCGCCCCGTCAGCGCCAGCTGCTCTCTTCCCAGGTGCAGGTCATCCAGCGCTCTGAGATTCCCGGCACGCAGGCGCGCAAATTCATCCAGCAGTTCCCCCAGCGACTTCCCTTCGATCTCCTGGATAAAGGCAAACCGGTCCAGCGGCTCGAAGGTCCGCGCCTCGCCGCATTCGAGGATCATGCGGACCCGTGGCAACCAGTCAGCCCGCTCGCAGTGCGCCAGATGCCCGACGATGCCGATCGCATTCCAGGTGGACTTCCCCGCGTGCCGGCTTGTCCAGGTCTCCGGCAGATCGCGCAGCAGCGTATTGAGCGTGGGCGGCGTGCGCGCCAGCAGCGCCTGAGTATCGTGCAAGGTTACATGCATCGTAAGGTTCTCCTCATCCACGGCGGATTTTCGGCCCGCTGGCGGTTGACCGCCAGTCCTGCAACTTCTACTGCTTTGCCGGCAATTGGCTGAGCAGCTCCGTCACCGCAAGCTGCAGCTGCGAGTCCTCTCCGGTCTCCGTTTCACCCGGCTTACGGACAACGTCGATGTCCACCGGTCGCGGGTGCTCCTCCATCGTCTGCCCGCGCAGATCCTGCACGCGCACGCGGGGCAGCCGCAGCCGCGAGCCATCAATTAGTTCGGTGCCGCCGGTATAGATGATCCAGCCCGCGGTTGGTACGCCGACTACCTTCCCCAAATGCAGCGAGCGATAGCCTTCGGTGAAGTCTTCGCCATCGGAGAGCGTCGATTCATTGGTAAGCAGGATCGTCGGTTTGCCCAGCGCGCGCTGCCCCAGCAGCTGCCGCGACGGCGACGGCGTGAGGCCTCGCGGCGTCATGATGAGGTAGTTCCGCCGCGTGAACACGTCGAGCGCATAGCCGTTCACGTAGCCACCGTTGTTATTGCGGACGTCGATGACTACACCGTCTTTGCTCTCGTTCTGCGCGTCGAGGTCGAGGTAAAGCTGCTTGAGCGCGTGGTCGCTCATGTCAGCGAGATGCACATAGCCCAGGCGGCCGCCGCTCAGCTTTGCCACCTCGGCGCGATTGGCGTCGATCCACGCGCGGTAGAGCAGGCCCGCTTCGGTGGTCGTTGAAACGGGCATCACGACGACGTCGCGCTCCTTGCCATCCGCGGCGGCTACGTGCAGAACCGTACGGCGACCGATGGTGTCCGTCAGCAGGTCGTTGAGATTGGTATGGGTTTCGAGCGGCTGCCCGTTGACCGCCAACAGGCGATCCCCAACGATAATGCCCTCGATGGCGGCTGCGGCCCAGCGGCACCACCTCCCGCACAATGAGGCCCTTACCCGTTTCGTACTCCGCGCGATCGAAGCGCAGGCCCAGCCGGCCGACGTGCTGCGCAGGCATGCCGGGGCCGGATATTCCGGAATGGGAGGAGTCCAGTTCGCCGATCATCAGGTTGATGTCGCGACGCATCTCATCCGGCGTCTGGGAACCGGCAATATATGGGGCCCACTCGTCGTGGATCGCATTCCAGTTGTGGCCATGGAACGTCGCATCATAGAAAAAGCGATCCAGATCGTGCCAGGCCTCTTCAAAGGCCGCATTCTTCTCCGTGGCGAAATCCACGTCAAAGGTCGCCGTCACCGCGATCGGTTTCGCCGGAGCTCCTTCCAGAGCGAGGCGGCGCAACTGGCCGGCGTCGAGGTAGACCACCTCTTTGGAATCGGGCGAAAACTGCCAGTCCTGCTTGTCGCTGGGGCTGGCGGTGAGTTGCTTCGCCACTGGCGGCTCCTTCGGATTCTCTTCCAGCGAGTAGCTGTAAAGATTCTCCTGATTGCCGGTTTGTGCGGCGAAGACCAGCGTTTTGCCATCGGGACTGATCACCGGCGCGACCGCACTCAGGCCGATCGGCAGGAGAGTCAGCCGGTCGCGAATGCCATCGAAACGAATGTCGATCGGCTCCGGCTTCTTCGCGGACTCGGATTTTTCCTTGTCGGCCGGATCAGAGGACGCCGCCGCTGCGTCCGGCCTGGATTCGGACTTCGGCGTGGGCTGTTGCGGCGTTCGGAAAAGATCTCGGAACTCGTCTTCGCGATAAGTGGGGACGTGCAGCGTCGAGATCGACGCGCGCGATGTCGAAGTTCTCGCTGCGCTGTGCCGTCTCAAACAGCACGTACTTGCCATCCGGCGACCAGGCAATGAGCCGTGCCGACGCGCCATTCG
>CAVPCE010000031.1:0-13816 GCA_963702295.1 uncultured Acidobacteriaceae bacterium
TTAACAGCATCGCCGACGGCACCAGCGCCCCCGCCACCAAAAACGCGAGATACCCCGGAAACCCCTCCGGCTCCGGCGAAAGCAGCTTCTTGTACGCAATCGCCAGCACGATCATTGCCGCTCCCAGCGCCGCCGACGCCGGATGGAACCGCAGCAGCGGCTCCGCGCTCTGCGCCGACCGCGCATCCTCCGCCACGCTGTACGCCGAGAGCCAGTACTCGCCCAGCCACACATACAGCAGCAGCACCGCCACAAATCCCGTGAAGTAAAAGATGTACTCCTCCACCGGAACCGGGCCACCGAGCGCCGGCGCTCCAATCCCCAGCGTCGCCCCCGCGTTCGGATAAGTGAAGAACCGGTGCGCGAAAAAGAAATCGAGCGCGAACCCCAGCGGCGTCAGAATCCCGATGGTTTCCCAGAACGCGCGCCGCGGCACCTCGATCCCCTCACTCGGCAGCAGCCAACCGGCGATCGCCGCGATCGGCACGACGAACAGCAAAAGGCTCCAAGTGTATCCATGCGGTGTGGGATTCGAGCTGGCAATTCTGAGCACGCCCGCCACGCGCACCGTGTACAGCGCGATCCCCGCCGGAACGGCAACGATTCCCACCATTGCCAGCACGATCCACGGGCAGAGCTGCGGACTGGGGCTTTTTGCGGACATCCAGACTCCGGAGAGATTGCCACGAATTCTACTCCCCGGCGCGGCCCGTTGTTTGGCGCTTCCTACTCCCCACTTCCCTTCTCAAACAGCTCCAGATTCGCCCCCTTCCACACCATGGCCGAGTGAATCCGGTTATACCCGCTCGGGTGATCGTAGAAGACAAACTCCTCCAGCTTCCCCGGCCGCATCTTCCGGTACTCGCTCAAATGGATCGCTGCCTGCGCAAACCCGTCCGGCTGCCGCGATGCGTTCAGGCCAAACATGTCCGCTTCCTTCTCCTGCGTGCGCGTGAAGGTGTTCATCACCGGCGTCAGCACAAAGAACAGAACGGTCGCCAGCAGAACCACCAGCGGCAGCACTGCCGGGTCGCCCACATTCTCGATCCCCCACCGCGCGCCCCAGCGCCGCAGCGCCCACTGCAGCCCATAAAACAGATAAGCGAACGACAGCACCGTCACAATCGTCAGGAACATGATCGCTTTGGGGATGTGGTTCAGCACGTAGTGCCCCATCTCGTGCCCCATCACCGCCTGAATCTCCTCCGGCGACCCTCTCTTCAGCAGATTGTCGTTCAGGGTGATGCGCATCGTGTTCGCAAATCCGCTCACATTCGCGCTCATGCGCGTCGTCTGCCGGCTCGCGTCAATCTCGTATACATCGTTGGTCGGAATTCCGTTCGCGTGCGCCATCCGCAAAATCGGCGCCGTCACCTTCGGATCGTTCAGCCGCGTTACCTTGTTGAAGATCGGCACCAGATACACGGGAGCAATCGCCACCACAACCACCTGCATCACCAGCGCCGCTGCCGCTCCCCACAGCCACCACGTTCTCGGCAGCTTGCGCACGATCGCGAACAGCACCACCACTCCCACGGCGCCCAGCACCAGGTTCACCAGCAGCGCCTTGCCCTCGTCGCCCATCCACGGCCCGAAGCTTTGCGTCGCCAACCCGTATTTGTGTTCCCGCATGTAATTCTCGTAGAGCTCCAGCGGAAATCCCAATACCGTCGTCACCAGCAGATACTCGACCCAGTACAGCAGCGTCTGCAGCCACCGAAAGCGCGTCATCCGCACCGCCGCGTCCCGCATTTTCGCCGACCAACCCGTCTGCAGCAAAATCAGCATCATCGCCGCCGCGTACAGAAAATCCCACAGCACCAGCCAGTACCCGCCTTCGAAGTACGCGTCTGAGCGCGCCTTCGCCCCCGGCGGAATCATTGCCATATACGCTTCGGTTGCCGCGTCCGCATCGAAATGCGCCGAAGGCTGTGCCGCATCGGGCACCTTTGTAATATCGACCGCCGGCTGCAGCGCCGGCTGCGCCATCGCCGCTCCCGCTCCCGCCAACACGCACACCACCACCACGCCGCACCAGCGCAAGCTCATCGCAAAAGACCTCTCTCAGGGGGAGTTTCAGGTACGGCAGTTGTACCACCAGCCGCCCCGAGGAGATACAAAAATGCGCCTGCGCCCGGCCTGGTCGCTGTGCCCTGCGCCCCGCCCTTTCTCCCTCTTTCTCGCCATTGATCCAGACACACCAACTGCCCTACTCTCCCCGCATGGCATTCGCTGAAGGTCAACCGGTCCTCTTCAAACGCGGGCAGTCTACCGGCACGATTCACCGCAAGCTTTCCTACCTCCAGGATATGTACGTCGTCCAACTCGACGGTGCCCAGAACCCCGTCAAAAAGCTCGCCCACGTCTCCGATCTCGAGCCCCTCCCGCGGCAGGACCGGCTCTCCGCCTGAGCCCCATTTCCGGCGCATCCTTCTCCGAGGGGCTCGTTCCCCCTCTTTTATCGATCTCGCCCATTTTCTGATGATCGCGGGGTTACACTCATCACTGGCAGTGGTTTAGCTTGAAATAAAAACGGCCGAATCAGGAAAACTCACCTTTCTGACCGGACGCCAAACAACGCCTTTCCCCGCTGCCGAATCTCAGCCCCCGAGGATCCACTATGAAATCAATTCTCCGCACCGCCGTCATTTCGGCTCTCGCTCTCACCCTTACGGGCATGCCCATTTTCGCCCAGGATCACCACGACGATCAGCGCGACAACCACCATTACGTCCATCACAACGAATGGCATAAGGGCGCTCGTATGAATCATGACGACTGGAATCGCGGCGAGCGCGTCGACTGGCATGCGCGTCACCTCCGCCAGCCACCCCGCGGCTACGAGTGGCGTGAGGTCGATGGCAATTACGTCATGGCGGCAGTCGCCACCGGCGTCATCGCTTCAGTCATCATCGCCTCCTCCCAGCCTCACTAGGATCCTTGCGAACCGCGGTATCTCCGGAGTCAGGCTCGCTGATCTGCTGATATACCGGTGATCCGTCCGCCAAACGGGTAACAAGGAAAGCTCTGTCCGATCGCACTGCGATCAAGGACAGAGCTTTTCTTTCGCCTCCGTGCCATCCGAATGACCGCCCCTCACGGACGCTTCGGGCAGATTCACCCCGATCTCGTTGTCGGGGTCTGAATCGCGTTGCAGACCAAGCCGTTCCGTCTGGATTCGGCGCGTATATCCCCTAACGGCAGTCGACTGCGCGGAACTCCGGGTCGGCAACCACGGCAGGCAGCGTCCACACCCACCCGCTCCGGTCGTTCCACGCTGGATCGTACACATCGGCCACCAAATATTGAATGCCGAGCTGGCGGCATGCGGTGCGCGCCTTCTCCGCGCTCGCCCCATGGAAAACCCCGTCCAGAGTTGCTGCCATCACCGCACATCCTCGCGGATCCCCTCCCAGGGTCGATCCACATCCATTCTCATCGCTCACGATCGCCACCTGGCGCCGATCCGCGATCTGATCGACCACGGCGAAGAATCCATCAAGATGCGACGGGTTGTACTGGACCACGGCGGATGGAGAAATGAGCGCGTCGAGCTGCTGGTGGCCGAGTTCCGTAAACCACGCCGTGTGCGACAGGCGGTTCGCATCCGCCTTGTGCAGCCTGTGCATGTTCTCCTCCATCAGCGCCAGACCGAAGCGGAGCGCCAACACCTGGGATACTGTGCTCATGATCCCGATCGCCAGCGCCAGCGAAGTCAGAGAGCGCACCCAGCTCGGCGAATGTAAACTTTGCGCATTCTGTGGGGGTTCGCTCGTGCGCTTCTTCTCGTCTGCATTCCAGTCCGAAACCAGTTGTGCCCCCAGCAACAGCAGCGGAAATTGCAGAACGAGCGCCGAACGCCAGCCGAAATCGTTGTTTGAAATCACCTCCGAGCGCAGCAGCGTAATCAGGGGAAACGCCGCGATCGCCAGAAACAGCATCGCTCGTTGTCCCGCGCTCAGACGCATCCGCCCGCGCCACGCCGGAATCAGGAAAACCAGCAAAACCATCAGGTAAAACCCTAGTTCCAGCACATACCCGGGCAGTAAAAGAATCAGGTCCGCGCATTGTCGCGCGGCCACCGGATGAACCGCAGCCAGATGCTGAAACCAGCCTTTTGCCAGCAGGCTGTCCGGCGGAATCATTTCGCGCACGCCAAAACCGAACAGCGTGCCGCCCTGTACGTCCGACGATGCGTGCAGCAGCTCCCGCAGATAAGGAACCAGCAACAGGAGCGCCAGAACGCCACCTCCCGCCATTGAACCCACCGGCGCTGGAGAGCGTTCAACGGCGATCTGCCAGACAGCCCACAGCACCATCACCACGAAAAAAGCGAACGTCACATACACCGACAAGCCAAAAGCGCTGGCCAGCGCGCACCCGATCAGCGCGATTGTTACCGAGCGCTGCTGCACCGATGCTCCTTTCGTCATCCACGCCAGCAGGAACGCCAGCATGCAGCACACCAGTCCCGCGATGTGATGGGGCACCCACAGTAGTGAGTCGATCCAGCCCGTGATCTGATCCTGCGACCACCATTCGAAATCGAGAGGCAGTGGCTTGCCCAGAACGAAAATCGTGCCGAGCACCGCAAGCAAATCCAGTCCCGTCACACCCAGCAGCGCGATGCCCGCCAGGAACTGAGTCCGCGTTTTCGCGCCCGCCTCAAGGAGATGCTTGCAATAAAGCCCAATGAGCGCAGCCAGTGCGAACCCCGACCACACGCTGCTGGCGGTGAAGACGGCCCGCACCGGCAGATGCCACATGCGCGCGACCACAGCGCAGTCCACATACCAGAAGTAGTACTGCCGCAGATGGGCCGGATGACCGAACATGTACAGGGGATTCATCGGAGGCACGCCCGTGCGCAGGATCGACTCGGTCCAGTTCACGCGCGAGCCCAGATCGGCCATCGTCACGCTCAGATACAGTTGCCCATGCGTGCCAAAATCCACCAGCGACAGAATGGCGACCAACACCCACACGCAGGCCAGCAGCAGCGCAGTGCCGCCTCCGGGATGCCAGCCCACAACCCACCGGCGTCCGCTGCGGCGCAATACCCGCCACTCGTTGACAACAACCCCAATCCACACCAGGCAGCACAGGGCAAAGACCCCGACGTCCGCGATCAACGACCCGAACCAGCCAATCAGCAGCGCGGCAATCGTCGAGACCGCCAGCGACAGCGGCACACTCCACATCAGTCGCTCCACCACGCTGCGTCGCCGAAATCCATACAGATCGAGAAACCAGGCGGTCAGATACCCGGGACCAATCGCGATGGGAATCCATGCCGGAATGGCGACAAGGCTTGTGAAGATCTGCGTGAGGGTCAAACTCGACATTGTTTGGGCGGAAAGTCACCCCAGTATAGAACTGGACTGTTGGCTGCCCTTCGGGGAAATTGCCCCCTGACATCTGAATCCTCAACACCGTCAGAGGCCTCATTTTGCTGCCCCGCCGCATCTTTTTCTCTATGATCCGCAAACTCAAATCCGGCGAATATCGTCTCTATTCCCGCAAGAAGAACCCCTCCACCGGCAAACGCCGCAACCTCGGCACCTTCTCGACGAAAGAAAAAGCCGAGCAGCACGAGCGCGCTGTCCAGTACTTCAAACGGCATTAAGAGGAATAAGGGGAATCGGCCATGGCGACTCACACACGCCGCAACGCGGCCAGACAATCCGCCACATCGCGCATGAAATCCGGTTCGCCCGGCAGGAAGTCGACCGCAAAGATCGACTCGAAGAAATCGGCTTCAAAAAAACGTGGGTCCGCACCGTCACCACCGACTCGACCCATCCGCCCAAAGACCTCTTCAACAAGAGCGCACCGGTCATCGCCCGCTCGCTCGCCTCGAAAAAGGTGTCGCCCAAAGGCCCGGCCTCTGGCATGCGCATGCTCACCTATTTCATCAATCGAGCCGGCAAAGGCCTCAGCGCCACGCGTCGCCGTGAACTGGAACGCGCAAAGGAGCTCCTCCACGAACGCGTCGTCGCGGCACGCGAGAAGGCGGCCTGATCACGGAAGGACGCCCTGAATCGCGAGAACGCCCTGAGCTAACTGCAGGGGACGCGGAAGGGATCTGCCCGGATTTGGCAGATGGGAACGTTCACTTTCCGCTGGCCGTTGCGCGCTGCTCCAGCAACGTCCTCCGCTTTTTCTCCGCCACCAGAAACAACAGCGCCCCGCCGCCAATCAACACGACAGTCGAGATCAGCACCTTCGCCACCGCGAGCGGTTTGTTGGGTTCCTCGTCAGCGGGAATCACCGACAGCACGATCGTCAGCATCGTGCTCAGAAATCCCACGGCCGCTAGCAGCATAGCCACCGGCTTTCGCACCCGGGACCTGCCGCACATCCGCACCGGCCGGCCGCTTCTGCAGCCGCGCCATGGCCGCGAAGAAGAACAGATAACGGAATAAAGAAAGTCGATAATGCCCATGCTCACCAGCACGTCATAGGCGCCCCGCACCGTCGTCCCTGCCTGCCCCAGCGCCGCCACCATCATGCCCGCCAACCCATACACCCCAATCGCCACCCACGGCGTGCGGAACCGGGGATGGATCTTCCCAAACACCGGCGGCAAATAAAGATCAATCCCTGCGACAAATGGCAGCCGCGAAGTCGACGACGAGAACGCCCGCCGCGCCGCCCATGGCGTTCAGCGCCAGCAGCCCCGCCATAACCACCATCAGCCAGCCCAGTCCCGAACGCGTCCGCACAGCACCGCCACCCCATTCATGAAACCGTCCACCCCCGAAACTGCCCCGGTGGCAGCGCCACCAGCAGTGCCACAGTTCCCAGCAAATATCCCAGCGTCAGCACGCTCCCCGCCGCCAGCAGCGCTCAGCGGAATTATTTGCCGCGGCTTTTCGATCTCGTCCGCCATAAACGACCCCGTCTCGCATGCCGCCGAAAGCAAAGACACATCGTCGACCAGAAGACCGCATTCTTCAGCGACAGGTGCGGCGACATCGCCGCGGCGGAGAAATGCGTCGCCGATCCAAACCGCTGCGCCGACATGGCCTGGCCAGCAACATCAGAATCACAATGGGCAGCCAGCTTCCCGTGAGCAAATGTTGCTCAGCCATTTCCCCGCATTCAGGCCCACAATATTGATGACGGTGATGATTCCCAGCCATGCCACCGCGAACGACATGAAGTACACAGGACTGGCCGCCAACCATGTCCCCCTCCCCGCCGGCAAACAGCAGCGACCCCGCTCCGAAATACAGCACCGAAGCGAAAGTACGGCAGGTTCGACATCCAGTACATCCACGCGGCCATGAAAACCCGAGAAGTCTCCAAATGCCTCCCGTGTCCAGACATACAGCCCGCCTTCCTGCGGGTACGCGCGAGGACATCTCCATCACGCTCGCGGACAGCGGGATAAAAAACCCCATCAGCGCGAAATACCCACACCACCAGACCGCCCGGTCCCGCCGCTGCCGCCATTGCCGCCCAGCGAACGCTGAGCCCCGTAATGCATATAAAACGCCGTCAGATCGCGAAAGCGCAGCGCCCGCTTGAGTCGCGGCTGCCCGCTTCCGAGAGCAACACCGGTGCTTCAGCCACGCCTGTCTGCCCGCAGATCCGCGAGCACCGCCATCGCCGCGTTCCGCCCGTTCACGCCGATCACGCTCCCGCCTGGATGCGTGCACGCCCCGCACAAATACACGCCCGCCATCGGCGTCCGCGACGTCAACCGCTTCGACCACATATAAGCAGGCAGACACTCCCCCTGAAAAATGTGTCCGCCCGTCAGCCCCACCTTCTGCTCAATGTCCGGCGGACCCAGCACCTGCGCCTCGACCACCGCTGTCTCCAGATTCGAGCAGAACCGGCCCAGCGACCCAAGTGCCAGCCGTCGCACTTCGTCCCGCCGCGTCTCCCAGCTGCCATCGGTAAATGTGTACGGCACATACTGCGCAAAGACGCTCATCGTGTGCAGCCCATCCGGAACCACGCTCCGGTCATGCACGCTCTGGAAGTAAAGCTCGCACCACAGCGCGACCGGCAGCTCGCCCCGCCGCGCCGCCGCAAATCCCGACTTCCACTCCGTCTTCGTCAACGGTGCGTTGATCTGCCCATAGTGGTGGACCTCATCGGTTCCCGGCCGCGCCTTAAAGTTCGGAAGCTCCCGCAGCAGTACATTCAGCTTCACCGTGCATCCCTCAATCGGGACTCCCTCCACCCTGGCCTTCCATCCAGCATCCGCCGCCCCGCCCAGCAGCCGCAGCGTCACCCGCGGATCCGCATTCGACACCACCACCTTCGCCCCGATCCGCTCGTCGCCCTCCAGCCTCACGCCCTCCCCAGGCAGGATCTCCGCGACCGGCACGCCGCTCGCCACCACCGCGCCCGCTTCGCGCGCCGCATCGCAGAAGTAGAACGACACCATCCCCATCCCGCCGCGCACGTAGCCCCACATCCCCGGCATCCCGCCCAGCCGCCCCGACGCGTGGTGAAACCGGATCGACGCCGTCCCCTTGTCGAAGGGACTCGCATTCGTCCCAATCACTCCCTGCCCCAGATACGCGGTCTGCAGCAGCTCGTCGCGCAGGTAGTGCTCCACAAACTCCGCCATCGACCACTCATAGAGCAGATTTCGCGCGTCATCGTCGCCGGCCAGCCGCTCGTCGATCGCCTCCGGCGACGGCGCCTCCCCAATCCACGCATCGCCATCCCCCGCCGGACGCAGCTTGTCCCGCAGCCGCCCCAGCGTGGCATTCATCGCCTTCCACCCTTCAAGGTCGCCGGGCGCGAACCGCCGCACTTCCGCCTCGCACTTTTCATCGTCGTCCCACAACTGCACGCTGCGGCCCTCGAGAAACGGCACAAACAGCCCGTTCACCGCCGGCGTCCAGTGGAACCCCCGCGCCGGTAGTCCCAGCTCCTCCACCACCTTCGGGTGCAGCAGTCCAGCCAGATACGCGCATGGCGACATCCGTACTCCGGGATGCGTTTCCGGAAACGGCTCCTCGATTGTGCACGCGCCGCCCACGCGCTGCCGGCTTTCCAGCACCAGCACCCGCTGCCCCGCCCGTGCCAGATAGGCCGCGCACGCCAGGCCGTTATGCCCGGCCCCCACCACGATCACATCCCAGTCGCGCGCCGCCAGTTCCCGCACGGGTACCGGCAGACCCACCTCTCCCAAAACCGCTGCTGTTGGTGAACTCAGGAAGAAATCCTCCCAGCCGAAAGAGTTCCTGCCAGTATCCACTCCGCAATCGAATTCCGAAAGCCCGGCGCGGCAGCCCGTCCCGGTCTCTGCGCTCTCCGTGTTCGCTGTGGTGGGTATTTGTGCTTCGCCTCGCCCGCCAAACAATCCTCTGCGCAATGCCTCGCGCCCAGCCTATACTGTCGATTTCATAGCAGTAAGACGATTTAGGAGTCGTATTTCGCTATGGTGCCTGCGCGTTTTCGCCTCGCCTGTGTCCTGCTTCTTGCCGTCATCTTCGCTCCCGTTGCGGCCCGCACCCAGTCCGACGTGCAGCAGCGCCCATGGCTCAACACAGCACTCCCCGTCGACCAGCGCGTCGACGACCTCATCTCGCAAATGTCCCTCGATGAAAAGGTCCAGCAGATGCGCGACCACGCTCCGGCCATCCCCCGCCTCGGCGTCCCCGCCTACTTCTGGTGGAACGAGGGCCTGCACGGCGTCGCCTTCTCCGGATACGCCACGAATTTCCCGCAGGTCATCGGCATGGCCGCCACGTTCGACACGCAGGTTGTCCATCGCATGGGCCAGACCGTCTCCACCGAAGCCCGCGCCAAATATGACGAGGCCATTCGTAACAATCAGCATGAACAGTTCTACGGCCTCACCTTCTGGGCGCCCAACATCAACATCTTTCGCGATCCCCGCTGGGGCCGCGGCCAGGAAACCTACGGCGAAGACCCCTTCCTCACCGGCCGCATGGCCGTCGCCTTCGTCAGCGGCATGCAGGGCGACGACCCTCACTACTTCCGCGTCGTCTCCACGCCCAAGCACTACGCCGTCCACAGCGGACCCGAGCCCACCCGCCACACCGTCAACGTCAATGTCTCCCCGCACGACCTCGAAGACACCTATTTACCCGCCTTCCGCGCCGCAGTCACTGAGGCTCATGCACAGTCGGTCATGTGCGCTTACAACGCAATCGATGGCGCGCCTGCCTGCGCCAACACCATGCTCCTGCAGCAGCATCTCCGCGACGACTGGCACTTCGACGGCTACGTTGTCTCCGACTGCGCCGCCGCCGCCGACATCTACACCGGCCACCACTACGCGCCCGACATGGCCCACGCCGCTGCCGACGCAGTGAAAGCCGGCACCGATCTTGAGTGCGGATACATGCAGGGACAGGCTTACCCCTCCC
This sequence comes from uncultured Acidobacteriaceae bacterium, assembly GCA_963702295.1. Taxonomy (GTDB): domain Bacteria; phylum Acidobacteriota; class Terriglobia; order Terriglobales; family Acidobacteriaceae; genus Palsa-343. Next base: position 10,365 of record CAVPCE010000031.1, read on the forward strand.
TCGTCGAGGCCGTCCACCAGGGCCTCCTCCCCGAAGCCGACATCAACCAGGCCCTCCACCGTCTCTTCCGCGCCCGCTTTAAGCTCGGCATGTTCGACCCGCCCTCCACCTACGCCTACGGCCGGATTCCCTTCAGCGAAGTGAATTCCCCGCAGCATCGCCAGCTTTCCCTGCAGGCCGCGCGCGAGTCGATGGTCCTCCTCAAAAATGAAGACCGCATACTCCCGCTGAAATCCGGAATCGCCAGCATCGCCGTCGTCGGGCCCACTGCCGCCCTCGTCCAGTCGCTCCAGGGCAACTACAACGGTCCGCCGCCCAATCCTGTCTATCCCCTCAATGGGATCGAGAGGCGCTTCGCCTCGGCGAAAATCCAATACGCCCAGGGGTCGACCCTGGTAGAAGGCTTCGCCATCCCCATCGAAGAAACCGCCCTCCATCCCGTGCGCGGCACCGGTCACGGCCTTACCGGCGAGTACTTCCCAACTCCCGACCTCTCCGGCAAGCCCGCCCTCACCCGCACCGACCGCAATATCAATTTCAACTGGGATAAGCTCGTCCCCGTCCCCGGCCTCCAGCGCAACAACTATTCCGTCCGCTGGACCGGCACCTTCACCCGCCCGCTCCCGGCGACTACAAGCTCGGCGTCCGTATCAACTACTGTTACGCATGCGAAAACGCCGAAGGCTACCGCCCTTCCTCGACGGCAAGCTCATCCTCGAAAGCGGCAGGGGAAAGTCCGGCGAGCGCGGCCAGGCCTATGATGCGCCTGTCCACTTCGACAACACCGCGCCGCACGCCATCCGCCTCGAATACCTCCACGGCACCGGTTCTGCCGGCATCGACCTCTCCTGGATCGCTCCCGCCGACGCCCTCCGCAACGAAGCTGTCGCAGCCGCCAAACAATCGGATGTGACCATCGCCTGCGTCGGCCTCTCGCCCAACCTCGAAGGCGAAGAAATGCCCATCCACCTGGAAGGCTTCAGCGGAGGCGACCGCACCTCCATCAGCCTGCCCGCCGCGCAGCAGGACCTCCTCCACGCTCTCGCCGCCACCGGCAAGCCCCTCATCGTCGTTCTCGAAAACGGCAGCGCCCTCGCCGTCGACTGGGCCCAGCAGCACGCCAACGCCATCCTTGAAGCCTGGTATCCCGGCGAAGAAGGTGGGACTGCCATCGCCGAAACTCTCTCTGGCGACAACGATCCCGCCGGCCGCCTGCCCCTCACCTTTTATGCTTCGCTCGACCAGCTCCCGCCCTTCACCGACTATTCCATGCAAAACCGCACCTACCGCTACTTCACCGGCAAGCCGCTTTACCCATTCGGATACGGCCTCAGCTACACCACCTTCGCTTACAGCAACGTGAAAGTCCCGCACACCGTCGAAGCCGGCCAGCCCGTCCCAATCGAAGCTGAAGTAAAGAACACCGGCTCACGCGCCGGAGACGAGGTCATCGAGGTCTATCTCACGCAGCCGCGCGGCTATGAAACGCCCATCCACGAGCTGGCCGCCTTCCAGCGCATCCACCTCGACGCCGGGGCCTCCGCCCACGTCGGTTTGACCCTCAATCCCCGCTCCATCGCCCAGGTAGACAAAGACGGTAACCGCATCGTCGCCCCCGGCGAGTACACCGTCTCCATCGGCAGCGGTCAGCCCGGCGACGCCTCCAACATACAGACCGCCACCTTCACCGTGACTGGCCGGAAAGAACTCCCCAAATAAATATTCCTCACTCAAACGTTTAAGCTGATACGATGGACGCTTGGTTTCCGGCGTCCTTCGCTGTTGCCGACGCCGAAAGCACACGACCGGCGACAGGCGACCGGCTGCTTTTCTGAACGCCGTGCCCTGTACCCTGCTTTTTCGAGGCGCCCAATGAAACGTCGCTCGTTCCTCAAGTCCGCTGCCGCACTCGCTGCTGCTCCTGCCTTCCCATCGTTCGTGGCAAGCGCGGCCGCAGCCCAACTACCCGAGATCCCCGTGCCCACCCCGCGCCAGTTCCCGCAGGGATTCCTCTGGGGCACCGCGACGGCCGCCTACCAGGTCGAGGGCGCCGCCCACGCCGACGGCCGTGGAGCCTCCGTGTGGGACACCTTCTCCCACACCCCCGGCAAGACCTTTGAGAACGAAACCGCCGACGTCACCGACGATGACTTCCATCTCTATAAGGAAGACGTCGCCCTCATGAAAGACCTCGGCGTAAAAACCTACCGCTTCTCCATCGCATGGCCGCGCGTCTTCCCGCAGGGCACTGGCACGCCCAATCCGAAAGGCCTCGACTTCTACAAGCGTCTCCTCGACGAGCTGCAGTCCGCCAACATCACGCCTTACTGCACGCTCTTCCACTGGGATCTTCCACAGGCCCTGCAGGACAAAGGCGGCTGGACCAACATCGCCACCGCTCACGCCTTCGCCGACTACGCCGCCTACACCGTTGGCCAGCTCTCCGACCGCATCAGCCAGTGGATGACCATCAACGAGTTCGGCTCATTTATCGATGCCGGCTACGCGACGGGTGAATCCGCCCCCGGCCTGCGCCTCCCGCGCAAAGAAGTTGCCCAGGCCAGCCACTATGCCGTCCTCGCCCACGGACTTGCCGCTCAGTCCATCCGCGCCGCCGCCAAACAGCCCATTAAAGTCGGCCTCGCGCACGATGTCGCCGGCGCCATGCCCGCTATCGAAGATGAAGCCCACATCCGCGCCGCCGAGAAAGCCATTCGCGAAATCAACGCGAAGTACCTCACCGTTGTCCTGGAAGGCCGCTACACCGATCGCTACCTCCGCGAACTCGGCGCCGACGCCCCGCACTTCACCCCGGATGAGTTGAAGATCATCTCCACGCCCCTGGACTTCCTCGGCATCAATATCTACACCACCCAGGAAGCCATCCCCGCCGATACCTCCGATGGCTTCATGATGGTTCCGCGCCCCGCCAGCTATCCGCACGCCTCCTCTGACTGGCTCTGCTTCAATCCGCAGGCAATCTACTGGACTCCGAAGCTCGTCTCCAGCATCTGGGGCGTCAAAGAAATCTACATCACTGAGAACGGTTACTCCTCCGAAGACGTCCTTCGTCCCGACGGCCAGGTCCTCGACACCGATCGCGTTCTTTATCTGAGAAACTACCTCACCCAGCTCCACCGCGGCGTCTCAGAAGGCGTCCCCGTGAAGGGTTACTTCCTCTGGAGCCTTCTCGACAACTACGAGTGGTCCTCCGGCTTCTCCAAGCGCTTCGACATCACCTACGTCGATTTCAAAACCGAGAAGCGCACCCCCAAACTCTCCTCCGCCTTCTACAAAGAGGTCATCCGCACCAACTCCGTGGTCTAGACAACTCAGGATTGGCGACTCATATCTGTGTGTCCTGTGTCCTGTGTCCTGTGTCCTGTGTCCTGCGGCCTGTCCGCTGCCCGCTGACCGCTGTACCCTGTCTCCGTGCCCTTCCATGATTTCTC
>CAVPCE010000032.1:0-31158 GCA_963702295.1 uncultured Acidobacteriaceae bacterium
ATTTTGCTTTGGCGTCCATCTTGTCGTTCTTCTTTTTGGATAACGCGATGGCTCGCAGCATCAGTGGATGCGCAACCTTGACCGCGCTGGCGTGCGGCAGCAGATGATCATAGATCCAGCCGGTGAAAATCGTTCGCTTCCATCGCGATGGTGCGGGGCTGGGGAAGGGTTGGGATCCCCGCATCCAGCTCGTGTCGCTTCGACCCCAGCTTGCCTTCCCGATGCACACAACCAGCCGCGTCCTTCACGCAATAGCTGATCGTCTTCTTGTGAACATCCAGTCCGATGTAGTACATGTCGTCTCTGAGGAGCCTCCGAGGTTGTTCTCTGAATCAGCGTCCCGCTGAGTTCAGCCTTTGTAACACCTCGTGCTCCTCCTCGACTCAGCATTCAAACAATACAGCAACCACACCCCGAAGCCTCGCGCTTTGGGATGACAACTTCAAGTTGGGGGTGGTGGTCGTAAAGTCGGCAACACAGACGTTTCGACGCCAAATTTCTGGATAGCCGGTGATACGGCCAGAACAGCCGCGATCGGCCGTAAGGTCTTTCAAAAAGTGTTCCCGACCGTCGCTGTGATTGCCGGTCGTTAGGGAATGTCGCCTTTTCGGGGGTAACATTGTTGCACCTTCCCCGGGAAGAGAGACGCTCTGATTCCCGCAACGGCTCGCTGGCGCGTCCGCACTGGCCGCGTACTCTTTCTCGTCTTCCTCGGATGTCTTTCTGTCAGGGGAGCGCCTGCCCAGTTTGGTTCCGCGTCGTCACAGTTCCGGCCTAAGGTCGTCCCCGGAAAGATTACTGTGTCGCCGCGGCAATGCCTGTGGCGAACCGGTGACAACTCGACCTGGGCCGCTCCTGAACTCGACAGATCCGGCTGGCGACCCTGGTCTCAATGGAATCCAGCCTCCCCGGAGCCTCGCCTCTGGATCCGCTGTCGCGCCGATTTGTCCTTCCTTCAGAAGGCACCTCATCCGGCGCTGCAAATCACTCTCTACGCGGCATACGAGGCCTATCTGGACGGCCGCATCATCGGCTCTGCCGGCAACCTCAGGACGGGCGCCTTCACGATGAACATCATTCGCGAATGGCCGGTCACGCAAATCTTTCTCCTCCGTCGGTCATTGCTCTGCGCGTCACGCGCCGGGTGACGTCGACCATCCCCGTCGGACCCGCGCCGCGGCTCGCAATCCTTGCCGCGAATTCCGATCTCCTGCAGAACCGGCGCAGCGCGGTCATCGTCACCCAGGTGGCTCCGCGCATATTTCCTGTCGTCTGCTTCTGTATCGTTGGCGTCCTGGCCTTCGTCCTGCTCCCCCTGTGGCTCAACGATCCGGGCCGCCGCGAACTGTAAAACTGCTCTCCGCCAGCTGTGTCGCCCTCCCTTTCATTTATCTGGACTATGCTGCGGCCGCAGCCCTCTTCTCCTTTCCCGTTTCGGCTTACTTCGTTCTCTGGGCGCTCCCCGCGTCCGTCGCCAACGTCGCGCGCGCTCTCTTCGCTTTTTGCGCTGGCCCGCAAGCGCGTCCCCCTCGTTTTCTGGATCCTCATCGTGGTCGGCAACGGCCTCTATCTGCCCACCATCCTCGTCCCTCTGCTGCCGGCCGCGCAGTCCCTCGCCCTTGACAGCCTCCGCTCGCGCCAACTGGAAGCCATAGGCGACATCTTTCGCTTTCTCGAAAACCTCGCCCCCTTTGCCGCCTTCCTGCCCTGGAGCAGAGTCGCGCGCCGCATGAAACCCCTCGCCGCTCTCACCATGGCGTGGGGCGCGGTCATGATGGTCTTTTTCGCCGTCCGCTCCACCAGCACCCACATTCCCGGCATCCCCAATCTGCAGGCCCACTGGGGCAACGCCGTCGCCAACAGCGAGGCCGTCGCCATCCTCAGCCTGATCATCGCCCTGCTCTTCCTTCTCTTTCGTGAGCAGCAGCAGACCGCCCGCGAGCGCGCCATTCTCGCCGGTGAAATGCAGGCCGCCCAGCAGGTGCAGAGCATGCTGGCACCCGCCGTCCTCGACACCGTGCCCGGCATGCGCATCGAGGTGGCCTTCCACCCCATCGGCGAAGTCGGCGGCGACTTCTACAGCTGCCGCGTGCTTCCTGGCAATCGCCAGCGCATCCTCCTCGGCGACGTCAGCGGCAAGGGCGCCGCCGCAGCCATGACGGCCGCCGTCCTGCTCGGCGCGGCGGAGCGCCGCGAATCAGACTCTCCAGCCGATTTGCTCGATCATCTCAATCGCGTTTTGAGCGACATGCGCCTCGGCGGATTCGCTACCTGCGTTTGTGCGGAGCTTTCGCCTTCCGGTGCGCTCACCCTGGCCAACGCCGGCCACCTGTCCCCCTATCGAAACCGCGAAGAGATCCAACTCGACCCCGGTCTGCCTCTCGGTATCACAACAGATGGCACTTATAGCGAGACGAAGGTTCAGCTTTCCCTACGCGACTCACTCACCTTTATCTCCGACGGAGTCGTTGAAGCCCACTCGGCATCGGGCGAGTTGTTCGGCTTTGACCGAGCCGCGGCCGTCTCTCACCGCAGCGCGGAAGAGATCGCCTCCACCGCGCAATCTTTCGGACAGGAAGACGACATTACGGTCCTCACTCTCCAGTTTGCTTCCTCCCCGCCTCTCCATCCGTAATGTCGCATTTCACCCTGCGGGGCTGATTGCCGTGTCACCGGCAATCCAGTTTCCAGCCATTTCAGGATTGGATTTCGGACCATTCTGGAACTCGGCTGCTCCACTCGCACCTACGATGGCCCTGCAACACCTCACACCTACGTCTAGTGGCCAATCACAGCGTACTTCGCCATCATCGCCACGATCTGGGCAGCAGTTTCTCCGCTGAACATCGACATCGTTCGCGCTTTCGAGAGGGCTGTTCTGGGGTCGTACTTTAATACCACGCGATAACCCCAGGACAAATATTTCGATCAAATATCAGGGAAAAATCCAGCGCGAGAGTGTGATATTCCTCACATCCGGCCCCTCTGCCCCGTGGCATTCTCAGAACATTCCGTTAACCAGATGTGCGTTAGGGCCGCCAGGTTCTCCTTGGGTGAGGGACAGGCGGCCCAATTTTCCCATGAGGCAGAGGAGGGTTTACGATGGCGCCGATGGATGAATTGAACCGAATGGCCGTGCAGGGCTTGCTGGCCGACGCAGAGCGCGTCCCGGAGCTCACTGATCTTGGTGCTGGTCGTGGCGAGGCCGATCTCGTGGATCACGCGATTACCAGCGCCCAGCAGAACTATGTCGACTTGGCGAGACGCCGCAGACCGCTGATCCTGAGAGAAGAGGAAGAGGTCAAATTCCAAACTGCGATGGATTGCATCATGGCGCGCATCCGATTCTTCGGGAAAACAATCTAGCGCTGCAGTGCCCCAGTCCTTATCCTTACATTCCAAGCGACGATGGTGAAGACGCCCGATGTCCCCGCGAAGCGCCACGAATCCACCAGGCCACTGCTGAAGCCGCAGAACCGGTAACCTGCGCTTCCCATGCTCCGTTTACGGAGCGTGGAAGCGGGGCTAGACAGTTCCTCGCACTACTCGTGCGCGCAGCTCACATGGTTATTCCAGTCCACAAAAGGCCCTGGGGATTGTCTTTCCACGCCCAAACGTGAAGCTCGAAAAATGGCGGTAACCCGTACCGGTTCGGCGCGTCGATGTACTGCATGAGGTGACCCTCCACCTGCGGAGCAGAATTGGGAGGGAGAGCGCTGGCAAGAATGATGAACTCGACAGCAACCAGCTTGTTTCGACCATTCGGCGATGGCTCGTAGATCAGAGCTTGCGGCTGCGTCGGGTCAATGGGTCCGTTCACCAGACTGGAATTGACGTAATGAACGCCCATGGCTCCATGGTCGGGGCCGCTCACGCAACCCAGGACTGGACTGTACCCAGCCGCAGTGGCGGCGCTGACGTCATCCGCGTATTGCGTGGTGGCATTGCGAACAATCTCGACGAGCTTGTCCGGACCGCCCTGTACTTCTGGCGGCGTAGTCTTTTGAGCCAAGGCAACGGACGAGAGTGCGAGGCACGGGAAAAGCACGAGAATTTGTGAAGCGATGGCCGTCATCTTTTTCATATTTGAGTCTCCAGTTGTTTCGCTCTGAGGGATTGTCCGGGAACCCCGGAATGCCTTCGGCATGCCCATCCGGTCCCTGAACCGCGAACGCCTGCACTTTCGCCGTTTGCCGGCCGATGGTCAATCCTCGGAGCCTCCATCCGTCCCCAAAGTTTCCTCCACGACTAACTCCTTGAATCCAATCGCTATTTGGCTGGGACGGGTGAGCGCCCGGCAAGCTGTGATAGGCTTTGCTATCTCCAAGGTGGCCCATGGCTACCCAGCCGCGAGTTTCTGCCACACTGCGCTTCGATGGTTTTGAGCTGGATCTCCGCGCCGGCGAGTTGCGAAGGCACGGCGTAAAGCTGCGCCTGCGAGGTCAGCCCCTGCACGTGCTCGAAATTCTGCTGGAACGACCCGGCGACGTTGTGACCCGGGAGGAATTGCAGAGCCAGATCTGGTCCGCGGATACCTTCGTCGATTTTGACCACAGCCTGCATAACGCTATTGCGCGCATTCGCGACGTGCTGGGCGACTCAGCCGAGAATCCGCGCTACATCGAAACTCTGCCGCGCCGGGGATACCGCTACATCGGCTCCTTGGAAGATGAAGATATCGATACGCCGAACCCGCCCGCGACCATCGAGGCCGCCCGCGGGCCAGCGGAGCCAACTGAGGTGCGGGAGAAGAATCTCTTTCCGGTTCGTCGCGCGCTCGTTCTTTTCTCGCTTCTCACAATTGGACTCGCTGCCTGGACGACTTGGCGCTATGTTCTCGGGAAGGCAGCTGTTTCACCAATACGTTCGATCGCCGTCCTACCCCTCAGCAATTTATCGGGGGATCCGTCGCAGGAGTATTTCGCGGATGGCATGACCGAGCAGCTGATTACGGACCTGGCTAAGATCGGCTCGCTGCGCGTCATCTCGCGAACTTCCGTGATGCAGTACAAGGGGACCAGAAAGAGCCTGCCTGAAATTGCGCGTGAACTGAATGTCGATGCCATCGTGGAAGGATCGGTAATTCGGGCGGGGCAGCGAGTACGCGTGACAGCCCAGCTCCTTCGGGCGCCCACCGACCAGCACATCTGGGCTGAGACTTACGATCGCGATCGCGGCGACATTCTCAAGCTGCAGGGTGAGGTAGCAGACGCCATCGCGGGGCAGGTTCGCGCGCAGATTACTCCGGAGCAGCGGGCTCACATGCGCAGGGCGCGCGCCGTCGACCCCGCCGCCTACGATTCCTACGTCAGGGGACGCATTTATTTCACTACGGAGTACACGAAGCCAGATTCACTGCGTCAGGCGCAACACCTCTTCGAAGACTCGATCCAGAAAGATCCTAACTTCGCTCTTGCCTACGCCGGGCTCGCAGACACGTATGTCTATCTGGCATTTGACGGAGCAATGCCGCGGGATGAGGCATCGCGATCCGCCAAGAAGAAGCTCTGGCCAAAGCTCTAAATCTGGATGACACCATTGGGGAGGCCTACGACACGCTCGGCGTGCTGAGCTGGACCTTCGACTGGGATTGGGATTCTGCCGACCGGGCGTTCAACCGAGCCCTGGAACTGGCGCCGAGCTACAGCTGCGCGCTAGAGGATCGTGCCGTTTTTCTGGCCTTTCGTGGCCGTCGCACTGAAGCTCTGGCTGAGATCGCAAAGATCGACCAGCTCGACGCGGGTCCCAACTCGGCTGGGACCGAATCGGCCGCCGTATTACATGCTCCGCGATTATCCCCGCCTGATTGAAGCAAGCCGGAGAGCGTTGCTTCTGGACCCAAACAACGCGTCGCAACACTACGATCTGGGTGTTGGTTACCAGGCGACGGGCAGGCTTCAGGATGCGATTGCGGAATACCGGAAGGCCACGGAGACGCCGGGATATGATTTCCTGCGTACCACGGTGGCCAAAGCAGACGCCGATGTGGCTTTGGGCAGGAAGTCCGAAGGCGAGAAGATCCTTCGCGATCTGGAACGCAACCCGAAGGCGGCCGCTTCTGCCTTCACGATGGCCACCATCTACGCCGGGCTGGGTGAAAACGATAAGGCGCTGCAGTCGCTGGAAAGGGCCTGTTCGGAGAGGTCTTTCTCCATTGACCGGCTCACCTCTGACGTGTCGCTCGATAGCCTGCGTTCGGATCCCCGCTTTCGCGACCTTCTTCGCCGCTTACGCCTGAACCAGGACTGAGGCGCCGAGGCGTTTGCCGCCGCTGGTCACCGACGTCAGGGTTATAGCCCCTGATGTCTTTGGCCTGTATCTAAAGCGCTCACAACAGCCACTGCAATCCAATACCTCAGTGTGTCGCGCGGGCGCTCCAGATACCGCCAATGACCTCGGGTAGCGATCAGCCTCGGTGAGTGCATTGGCGATAATGCGCTCGTCGAGGAAAGTCGTAGCGGCCGCTACTCTCAAAAGTTCTCGATCATCCAGACGTTGCTATCGGTTGTCCAGCCCGCCATCGCCAAATGCCGCCGGTCGGGAGACTGTATTCCCATGGTGCCCATGAAATTGAGTTTTTGATGCCATAGCGCACTGGCTTCTCCTCTAAGATCAACGCGAAGCAGGGTGGTATCTTGGGGCGTCTGGCTGGAAACAAACAGAGCGTTTCCGTCGGCAGACCAATCGACTTCGCCAAAGCTGTTCCATCCCCTTACTGCTAAATCGGTTGTTACCCCACTCTTTAGGGATAACAGCCGAATGCGCCCTTCGCGCGTCATGACGACTTGCGAGCCATCCGGGGAAAGGTCCCAAGGGATTGTCATGGAGGGCTCCACTTCCATGGTGGCAAGTGCATGCCCTCGGCCCTTTATGGGATCGACAGAGGTAAACGTAAGATGGCCTTGCTGTTGCTCGTCAAAGACACAGAGGTTGGCAGGGGCACGTGTGCAGTGGATGTCCGTCGTACCTAATGCAGTCAGAACCAATTGCGGGGGTCCACCAGATACAGGGACCCGCATGATTCGTACTGGAACCGAACCACCGGGAAGTCGCTCTTCAGGAAGAGCCAAGTACAAAATCCAGTGATCGTCAGGACTGAAACTGGAATAATACTTCGGTTCGGGTCCGAGAGGGAGCAATTCGGCGGTGTCGTCTTTGTTCAACGTCTGCTTGAAGATGTCCCAGCTTCCATCGCGGTCTGACCAAAACACTACGGCCCGGCTATCTGGCGTCCACCGCTCAGGCCACTCGAAATGTTCGTCGAACGTGAGGCGGCGTGTGTTAGTTAGATGTGTTCCCTTTGCATCCAACTCTCCAACATACACATGGGCCTTCGCGGTGAACCTAAGAAACTCCATCTGCTTTCCATCTGCCGTGACCGTGAACCCGGAGAAGGAGAACCCCGGCCAGTTTGTTAGTTGCCGGGGGTGGCCCGTGGGTTCGCCTGTTTGAGTGATCGTCCTCACTTCCCAAAGATTTGAGTCAGCTCCAGTATTCACCGATTGCCGCAGGGAGTAGACGATACGTCCATCCGGCAACCAACAAAACCCCTGCAATTTTGGGCTTGATAGAATCCGAGTGGGAGGGCCGCCTTTTAGACTCACACTCTCGATGGCGCTCACGTAGATTCCGGTACCCGCGAGTCCTTTCGAGTACGCGAGACGTTGCCCGTCCGGAGCCCAGGCCACTTCGTTAAAGTCTTCACCAGGTTGTGCGGCCATGATACGCCGCTGATCATCTCCATCCGCGGTGCTCAACCAAATCCCCTGTGCCGAGCCTGAATCGTAATCGCCTAGAAAGGCGATCTGAGAACCGTCAGGGGAAAAGGATGCATCGGCGGCACCTTCCCGCAGCTTACGTGCTGCCCCACCTAGTATGGATACGGCCCAAAGGCTGGGGGGCTCACCGGGGTGTCCAGCAGTAGTGACAAGAACCTTGCTTCCATCGGGAAACCACGAAAGGGGAGCACCCAAGGTCTCCGGAGCGCCTGAAAAGATGCTGGCGACTGCGAGCCCTGAAGGAAGAGGCAGCTGCTTCGTCTCGCCCGTGCTAATTAACTGCAGGTGAAAGCCATTTGCGTCGCTGTATGCCAGGAATTTGCCATCCGGCGAAATAGCAGCGGCTAGAACCGGGTTATCTGGAGAATTAGCGGTCAGTTGCCGCTGGACCAATTCCTTCTGCGATTGAGTCCGGTTAGAAAGCAACCACCAGAGGCCTGGCACCAGCAGAATCAGCGCTGCGCTGCTAATCAACACCACCGGCCACCATCGCAACCCGGATCCAACCGCAAGGATCGCGGCCTGCTTGCGCGAGAATTCTGAAGGCCTTCGCGGCCAGAACCTGCTTCCTGTTCGTAGGCTGCTTGTCCTAGCTGAGACGCTCCCGCTTGTCGACTGTGTGCTCAAGTGGCGCAAGTCAACCGCGATTTCTTTCGCAGTCTGGTATCGGTCCTCCGGGTCCTTGGCGAGACACTTGAGAATAATGTCATCCGCTTTTGCCGACAGCCTTTTGTTGATGCTGCTGGGCGGAGAAGCAGGACGATTCAGAATTTCATCAACCAGCTGGGCATGCAGCGATGAACTATACAGGCGCTGTCCCGTGGCAATCTCATAGAGCACGACCCCCAATGCGTAGATATCCGACCGAGTGTCGAGATTCTCACCACGCAATTGTTCCGGCGACATATACGGCAGTGTGCCTGTGATCGTGTGTGTTTCGGTCAAGGTGGTGGCTTCGGATTGATTGGCCTTATCCACCAGCTTTGCCACGCCGAAATCGAGGACTTTCACCAGTCCCGATTGAGTAACGAAGATGTTGCCCGGCTTGATATCGCGATGAATTACTCCCCTGGAGTGTGCCGCGCCGAGCGCCTCGGCAATGGGCATTCCCAATTTCGCGACGAGCTCAGTGCCCACCGCTCGCCGGCCCGCCATATACATAGCGAGCGTCTGCCCATCGAGATATTCCATTACGATGAATTCCCGGCCTTCGTACGCGTTGATATCGTAGATCGTGCAAATATTCGGATGGTTCAGCGACGAAGCGGCGCGGGCCTCGCGGCGAAAGCGCTCTAACGCCACAGAATCCGCTGCCATGTGCTCAGGTAGAAATTTCAGCGCGACTAGGCGGCCAAGTCTAGTGTCCTCGGCCTTGTATACCACTCCCATGCCGCCGAAGCCGATTTCTTCAACAATGCGGTAATGTCCAACCGCAACGTCCTTCAAGTCAGGTCGCGGCGCTGCGGTTGTGGCGGAGCGCAGCCTTAGTGATGTTCGCCTGGTCCGCAAATGCCGGCTTCTCGATGAAGCTCGCAGAGTCGCTATAATGAGCAAGCAGCGATTCCACCTCGCGGCGTAGTTCTGCATCACCAGCGCACAATTCTTCAATCACAGAGCTGCGCCGGGTTTCGTCAGCCTCGAGAGCTTTGTGAAAAATGCTTTCGACTTTTCCCCACCGCTCAGGTTTCATCGGATTTATTTTCGCTTAGGGCGCGCATCAGCCACGCCTTGGCCAACCGCCAGTCGCGCGCCACGGTTTCAGGTGAAACCTTCAAAACTTCCGCAGTTTCCTCAACGCTAAGACCGCCAAAAAAGCGCAACACTACAACCTGGGTCTTGCGCTCGTCCACCTTGGCCAGCTGATTGAGAGCATCGTCTACAGCCACCAAATCGGCAGAGGGCTTCGCAGAGACTGCCGGAGCATCGTCCAACGAGATCGCCTTAGCTCCATCGCCGCGTTTGTGCGATCGCCGGGCACGCGCCTGGTCAGTGAGAATCCTCCGCATTTGCCGCGCGCACAGCGCGAAGAAATGTGCCCGGTTCTGCCAGTCGATCAGCTTCAGATCGGACAGACGCACATAAAGCTCATTGATCAGCTCCGTCGTCTGTAGCGTATGGCCGTCGCGTTCCCGTCCCATGCAACGCCTGGCGACCCGATGCAGCTCGCGATAAACCTGAGGAGTCAGCTTGTCCAGGGCACCGTCGTCGCCCCGGCGCCATGCCTGAAGCAGTTCGGTGATCTCGTGTCCGAGAGCGTCGTCCATCCAGATCCCGGCCAGCAGGAGTCGGCGAGTGCGTAAATATTACACCCGCCGGCGGTTTCAGGATCAGGTGCCCCAAAAAGTTTCTTTCCCATTACAGGTTTCCGCTGCGGTTTTCGCTATATGGAGTAAGGCAAACAAACAGGCGCGGTGAGAACGACAACCGCGCCCCAGAATCAAAGGGGAGACAGACATGAAATCGACATTCAGGAAGTACTCACGTTTTGTGGCCCTGCTGGCTGTTGGTATTATCGCGGCGATGGGAGCCGCCCATGCAGACGGCTGGCGGGACGATGACGATCAACTGGCCCAAATGACTGAACTGGAACAGCTTCACGCAACCTTCCACGCGGCGGTCAGCGTGCACGATCCAGTGAACGGCGATTCGGCGGCAGTGATCACTCAGCGAATCCGCGAGGCGCTTTCCATCTGGGCTAAGGACGCCCAACTCACGGTTGTCAGCACCGCTGACACGGCAGGAAATTACGTCGGCAACGGCGATCCGGATGATCCCGCAACTTGCCCTCCACCAACGTACGACACGTCTGCCACCGGTCAGCAGGGCACGCTGTGCACGTTTTTCAAGTATGTTTCCGGGGGGCTGCAGCAAGCCAATAAGTTTGTGTCGCTTTCCCCGGCGTACAAAACGAAGTATGTCCCTGTAAGGGACGATGACGGCCAATGGAAGTCATCGGTGTATTTCGAATGCCATTACTTCGACGTGTCATTGAATCCAGCCACGGGCCTGCCGAATTGGACAGCCAAAAGCCACGTAGACCTTGACGGTGAAGCCAGAAAGATCGACGGGCGGTGGTTATTGACGCGCGTCAGCTCATCCGCTGTTCAGTCCGTAAGTTCCGGTTCCGTGAAGCAAACCACCCGATGCACTCGCTCGCCAGGGGCGCAGCGCGTGCATCCAACGTCGATGAATTTGGCTGCAAAGATCGGGGTTCTCGCCGTGTAAGCCATCCCTCGATTGGCGCCTTCAGGGCGAGTCACTCATCGAGACCGTTGGATTAGGGTTTGGTTTGTCGGCAATCTGGACAGTTGGCGACCCAGCCCCGAGCGTTCCGTAATGCCGTGACACGCCCAAAATCAAAATTCAACAACTGGCTTGGCCCACTGGTTCTGGCTTGTGGAGCGCAGGCAGTCATATGAGAGTTCAACACACTCGCCGCTGCGGATGCCAGTGTGGCGCAGCAACTGGACGACATTTTGGCAAGATGGTCGGTGCTGCATCAACTCCTTCAAGAGCTGATCCTGCTCTGCGGTAAACGGACGCGGCAGGCTCTGCGGTGGACGCGGAATATCCTCGCGCCGTTTCGGGTGAGCGAGTTGAGTAGCTTGTCTGTCCAGGCCAGCTCATCGCAGATGGCGCACAGAGCGATGAGGCGTTCTATGATTGGTCGCACCCTGGGATTGGCGCCAGCACCGCCCGCCGCGCGAAAGATGGGCAGCGCTTGGTTGTAAGAGTCCAGTGCTGCAATAATGCTTAGGGCCTTTGCCTGCGTGGCCGAGGTCGCGGCCTGCATGCGCAGAGTTTGAGCGTCACGTTGAAATGTCGAGCTTGGCGTGTACCTCCGATAGAAGCCTCTGTACCGCTTGTGGCAAATTGGGAAACACACCCATGTGCGATCAAGAACTCCCAACCGATCAACTCACGCTGCTCGATCAATTCCGTCAATTGGCCGCTGTTTAGTAAGCGTCTGGTCTTCCCATCTGGACAGGAGGTTTGCTACGTCCGACGATAGGGGGCATGGATGGGACTGCACTGGCGGGGCGGAAGCGGCGAGTGTTTCGCCGGGTGGAAGAGAAGCTGAGGATTGTGAAGCTGACGCTGGAGCCGGGCGCGAGCGTAGCAGGTATAGCTCTGGCGAACGGCGTAAACGCCAACCAGGTGTTCCGCTGGAAGAGGCAGTACGAGCGTGGCCAGCTGAAGCCACGCGGCTCGAAGCGGGCCACGGCTCTGGTGCCGGTGACGATCGCAGCAGAACCGGAAGCGCCGACACTGGTGGAGTCCTCGATGCCAGCGGCTTCGCTGCCGTCCGCAGGGAGCGTCACGATTGAGTTTCCCGGGAGAGCACTGCTGAGCATCGAAGGTGCTGCCGATCCTGCTGTGATTCGTGCTGTGCTGGAGAGCCTGGTGCGGTGATCGAGCTGCGGGCAGGCACGCGTATCTGGCTCGCCGCAGGGATTACCGACATGCGGCGTGGATTTCATGGGCTGAGCGCTCAGGTACAGACCGTGCTCGAACAAGAGCCCTACTCAGGCCATGTCTTCGTTTTCCGCGGACGGCGCGGAGACCTGATTAAGATTCTTTGGTTCGATGGTGACGGCCTCTGCCTTTTTCAGAAGCGGCTGGAGCGGGGGCGTTTCATCTGGCCGCAGGCCACCAGCGGCACCGTGTCGCTGAGCCGCGCTCAGTTATCGATGTTGCTCGAAGGCATCGACTGGCGCAGGCCGGATCGCACATGGCAACCGCCGATGGCGGTGTGAACCAGATTTAATACTCGGGCAGTTACACAACCGTGGCATACTGCCTGGGACGATGCGTGCGCCGCTCCCCGATCTTGATGCACTCGACATCGAAGCGCTGAAGACGCTCATCCTCTCGCAGCACGAAGAGAAGCAGCGGCAGCTTGACGAACTGGACCGGCAGAGAGCTGCACTGGACGAGCAGCGGACTCAGTATCAGGCCGAGTTACGGGAACGAAGCGAGCAGATCGAACACCTGAGGCTGGTGGTGGAGAAGCTGCGTCGGATGCTCTTCGGGCGCAAGAGCGAGAAGCTCTCGACCCAGCTCGATCAGCTCGAACTTCAGCTTGAAGAGATGGAGGTCATTCACGCGGCACTGGCGTCGGTTCCAGTGGGCGATGCGCAGACCGACAAGATTGGTGCGAAGCCGGCTCGCAAGCCTCTGCCGGAGCATCTGCCGCGCCAGATCGTTACGCACGAGCCGAAGCACGAGTGCTGCCCGGAGTGCGGTGGCGATCTTCACCACTTTGGCGAGGACGTTTCTGAGCAACTGGATTATGTCCCGGAGAGCTTCCGGGTGATCCGGTATGTCCGCCCGAAGTTCGCCTGCAGCAAGTGTGAGACAGTCGTCGAAGCTCCGGCGCCATCGCGACCGATTGCTCGCGGATTGGCTGCTCCGGGGTTGCTCGCGCATGTTCTCGTCTCGAAGTATGCGGACCATTGCCCGCTCTATCGCCAGGCAGAGATTTACGCCCGGCAGGGAGTCGAACTTGATCGCTCCACGCTGGCCGGATGGGTTGGTGCCACCAGCGAGTTGCTCGCACCCCTGGTCGATGCCGTGCGCCGTCACGTTCTCGGCGCGACGAAGTTGCACGCCGACGATACGCCCGTGCCGGTGCTCGCTCCCGGCAACGGGAAGACGAAGACGAGCAGGTTCTGGACCTACGTGCGAGATGACCGTCCGGCAGGCGACAACGCTGCCCCCGCCGTTTGGTTCTCCTACTCGCCGGATCGCAAGGGCGAACATCCCCGGGAACATCTGAAGGACTTCACGGGGACGCTGCAGGCCGATGCGTATTCCGGCTTTCACCACTTGTACGACACAGGCCGGATTCGCGAGGCGGCCTGCTGGGCTCATGCCCGCCGCAAGTTCCACGACATCCACGCTGCGCATCCTTCGCCGACCACCACAGGCGCCCTCGACCATATCGGCGTCCTTTACGGGATCGAGGCAGAGGTTCGCGGCGAGCCGCCAGATGAGCGCAGAACGATCCGGCAGAGTCGTGCGGCACCACTGCTGGCTGAACTTCGAGCATGGATGGAAAAAACGCTTCGATCGCTGTCTCCGAAGTCGGAGACGGCGGAGGCTATTCGCTACGCGCTTTCGCGCTGGCATGCCCTCACCCGTTACGTTGATGATGGGCACATTGAGATTGATAATTCAGCCGCTGAGCGGGCGCTTCGCGCTGTCGCTCTGGGCCGGAAGAACTATCTGTTCTGTGGATCAGACGGCGGCGGCGAGAGCGCGGCTGCCATTTATACACTGCTGGGAACGGCACGCCTCAACGGCGTCGATCCCGAACGCTGGCTGCGCGAGGTGCTGGGCCGTATCTCCGATCACCCGCTCAGCCAGGTCGATGAACTCCTGCCCTGGAACATGGCCGCCGAACCCTCTTGGTCCATGTCGGAAGTGTGCACTTAAAAAGTAGTGGACACTTGCCACGCGCCGCCCGTTATTGGGCGCGGCCTACTGTGGAAACAGGCTCGTAGCCACTCTGGCTCCCGGGAGGGTGCGGTCGAAAAGCTGAAGACCTCGACCATGCGATCAATCAGATCCATGCAATCGGCTGTCTCGGCATCGACCGCCAGGGCCTGAGTCACCCCGTCATATTCGAAGCGGACCCCATGTGTACGGGCTCTCGCCAAAGCCCTGCCCTTCTGGGGATACCACTCTTCATACCTTAGTTTCTGGACCGTCTGGTTCATGTATTGATGACGCGATGTTGTGAACCCCAGGAGCCGTGATTCGACCTCCATCGTCGATGGCGACACGGTGACCATCTCATAGCCTCCAAACCATTTCTTGTTCGCCATGATAGTGCTGAAGACGAGGAGGAGAATCATTGGGATTTCTCCGACAAGGATCGCAGCGCCAGGCGGATGTTCACGATAGGCCGGGAAGACCCTCAAAAGCGCCCCAGCATACACAGAAACCACGATCGCCAACAGCACCAATGGAAGAGATGTCCGGCGCTGATAAATCCGGATCTGCCGGCCGCCGCCCACATCATCCACTTTGATCGACATGTGTGGTCCAACCCCGTCAACATTTATAGCGTAGAGAGCTATCGGGGGCACATACACCTTTTGTCGGAAGCGCCGGAGTCGAGGTTTCCGCATGAGATGGAAAGACCGGACGCTTACGCTGTTTCTTCGTCCCTACCGGAGCTTCAGCAGAAAATTGTGGAGGCTATGGCACGGCGCATACCTCTCTACAACTGGACCGGCTTCTACATGCTGGATCCAGACAATCCCGAAAATCCTGGTGCTGGGGCCGTTTTGGGGAGATCCGACACCCCATGTGCGCATACCAGTAACACAGGGCATTTGCGGGGCGGCGGTCGCATGCGGCGAGACCGTGATTGTCGACGATGTCGCTTCCGATCCCCGCTACCTCTCATGCTCCATCGAAACCAGATCGGAGATTGTGGTTCCGCTTTATGCTAATGGGAGGATCGTCGGGGAGATTGACATTGACAGTCATGATCCGGCTGCTTTCGGGGAAGAGGATCGCATTTTTCTTGAAGAAGTGAGCCGTATTGTTGGAGATTTTATCAACGGCGTTGAGCCGATCTTCTGGTTACGCGAACCAAATTCAGATCTAATCCGTAACCGACGCCGCCCTTCGGAGTCTGTTATTTAGAGCCAGCTGCCCTGCACTTAGTGCCCTCGGGAGCGCGGGAACGAATAACGGAGCTGAAGACCCTCATGTCCATGTTCCGCAGGTTGTCGGGATGGTGCGTTTCGGTGACGACCGTGGGTTATCTGAAAGACCGCTTTCGTGATTGAAGACTCGGATTCTTAGTCTTGCTTCCAGCGGCTATCAATTCTCGGCGGATGTTGCAACGTCTGCATCACCACACAATACTGTTCCGTCTTTGCCTGCAGTGCCTCCAATTGCTCCTTCGTTGCCTGCGGCGCCCGCACATCGAAAATCACTCGTATGCTCTGAAATTCAACGGGGACTTCTTTAGACGTTCCCAGTGTTCCCTGCAGGTCCAGATCGCCCTCGACTGCGACATCGATGCTGTCAGTCGGCACTCCCATCGCGGCAGCCACCATTTGGCACGTGATTTGTGCACAGGCGGCTAACGCTCCCAGCAACAGGTCGCCGGAACAGGCTCCGGTTCCTGCTCCGCCCACGCCCTGGTGGGCTTGCGCGCTGTAGATCGCACGTCCCAAGTCTACTGAGCAGCTTATGGGCGCGTCGGTTTGATTCCCACGCGCGATAAGGGTAATTCGCGAACTCGCCGGATCCTGTCGGTAGCGATCTTTGAGCGGTCGCTGCAACGATCGAATATCCATGAATCAACTCCTTGAAATCTCAGGTATTATAGGCGCATTCAGTGTACTGCTGCGAACCCCGTCGCAATCTCAAATCCAGTTTCCACCAAGCGACTGCGCGGCGCCACACTGTCCTCGTCGATCGAATCGCTGCGGCTCAGGCGCCTATGAACGCACCGGAGAACGAACCATCCGTCTCGTCTGTCTTATCGCCAGGCTCTCGCTTTGGGAATTACAAGATTCTCCAGCGACTGGGTGCCGGTGGCATGGGCGAGGTCTATCGCGCCTGGGATGCGACCCTCGAACGTGAGGTGGCCATCAAGACTCTTTCTCTGGAGAACTGCTGTGAGCCAGAGGCTTTGGCGCGCTTTCAGAAGGAAGCCCGTTCCGCGTGCGCACTCAATCATCCGAACATTGTTACCGTTTATGAGTTGGGGGAAGTAGGCGGCACTAGCTACATCGCGATGGAACTCGTGCGCGGGGAGACAGTGCGTCAGCTTCTCGATGCCGGCCCCATTCCATTTCGCAAGGCCGTTGCCATCGCGGCTCAAATCGCTGATGCCCTCTCCAGGGCACATGAGATCGGCCTGGTTCATCGGGACTTAAAGCCGGAAAATCTGATAGTGTCCAGCGATGCAGTCGCCAAGGTGCTGGATTTCGGTCTGGCAAAGCTAAGAGGCCAGAATCTTGCGCTCGATTCGGATTTCTCAAGCACTGCGATTACCGACCACCGAAAAGTGATAGGTACCGCAGGCTATATGTCACCGGAACAAGCCACCAGCGGAGAACTGGATTTCAGGTCCGATCAGTTTTCCTTCGGGGCCGTGCTCTACGAAATGGTCACTGGGTCTCCCGCATTCCGGAAAGCCACCCATGCCGAATCCATAGCAGCCATTCTTCGCGATGAGCCGGAGCGCGCCAGAATGCTGCACACCCCTCCCCCTTTCGTTTGGATCGTGGAGCGCTGCCTTGCCAAAGATCCGAAAAGCCGATATGCCTCGACCAGCGACTTGGCGCGCGATCTTGTGGCGGTACGGGACCGGCTCACCGAAGGCCCGGCGCGCCACTCGGAATCCCGCATCAACAACTTGCCAATGCAGCCCACGGCGTTCATTGGACGCGAACACGAAACAGCACACCTCTGTCAGCTTTTAAACCGGGCAGAGGTCCGACTCGTGACTCTCACCGGTCCGGGTGGCATCGGCAAGACGAGACTCGCGCTGCAGGTGGCGGCCCGGGTGGCAACTCAGTTTCGCGGCGGTGTTTGCTTTGTCTCCCTGTCGCCGGTAGGCGAGGTTGGCCTGATCGCCTCGACCATCCGACAAACCATCGGACTGCGCGAACAGGTGAATCAATCGGCGCTTGAAAGCCTGAAAGAATTCGTGGCTGCGCAGGAGCAGCCGCTGCTGCTTATGCTCGACAACTTTGAGCACCTGCTTTCGGCCGCTCCGCTGGTTTCGCGGCTGCTCAACAGCGGCGCGAACCTCAAAATTATGGTCACCAGCCAGGCGCCTCTGCATGTCTCCGGCGAACATGAGTTTCCCGTGCCACCGCTCGCGCTGCCTGACCTCAGGTCCATTCCCACCGCTCAAGTGCTCGCAGGTCTTCCGGCCGTAGCGCTGTTTGTGGAACGGGCAAAGGCCGTAAAGCCGGATTTCGTGCTGAATCAGGAGAACGCCCTGGCTGTGGCTGCGGTCTGCGCCCGTCTGGACGGCTTGCCGCTCGCCATCGAACTGGCCGCAGCCCGCATCAAGCTGCTCTCCGCATCCGCCATGCTGGGGCGTCTCGAGAGCCGATTAAAGCTACTGACCGGTGGCGCCCGCGATCTGCCGACCCGGCAACAAACTCTTCGCAGCACGCTCGACTGGAGCTATGGCCTCCTCAACGCTGCCGAACAGACTCTCCTCCGGAGGCTTTCGGTGTTTACCGGCGGGTGCACCCTCGAAGCCGTGGAATCTGTGTGCGACACCAGGGGGGATCTGGGGCTGGACGCCCTCGACGGCATGACCTCCATAGTGGACATGAGCCTTGTGCAGCAGGTGGACAAAGCAGACGAAGAGAACCGCTTTACGCTCCTTTCGACTATCCGTGAATATGCGCTCGAACACCTCGCGGTCAGCGGCGATGCCCCGGAAGCACTGAGAGCTCATGCCGCTTATTACCTCGTGCTTGCGGAAGAAGGCGCGCAGGAGGTCGCCGCCAACTCCGAATGGCTCGACCGTCTTGAGGCCGAGCACGACAATTTCCGCGCGGCTCTCGATTACCTGATCAGAACCGGTGAGGCTGAATGGGGTCTTCGCCTCGGCGCCGCTCTGTTTCGGTTCTGGGAAACCCGAGAGTACTTTGCCGAGGGCCGCGATACCATCGTCAGGCTCCTTGCCCTCGAAGGAGCTGCGGCCCGTCCGAAGCTTCGCGTGCGCCTCTTGTTCGCTGCCGCCGTTCTGGCTGGAGAACAGGGTGATTATGATTCCGCGCGGCGGCTTTTTGAGAGCAGTCTCGAGTCCTGTGTGGAACTCCACGACAATCGCGGCGTTGCGGTCGCACTAAACGCGATGGCGGTGAACGCTCGCAATCGTGGCGAACTCGACGACGCGTCTATGCTCTTTGAGCGCTGTCTCGCCATGTGGAAGGATATCGGGGATTTCGCTGACATCGCCCGAGCCCTCAGCAATCTGGCCAACGTGGCGAAGTTGCAGAGATACTATGACCGCGCCTCCGCGCTGTACGATGAGTGCCTGCAAATGTTCCGGAAGGCCGGAGATGGTGCGGGCGTCGCATGGACACTCAACCATCAGGGCGACGTCGCTCGTGAAAGGGCGGATTTTGTTGCGGCCCGCTCATTCTCAGAACAGAGTCTGTCAGCCTTTCGCCAACAACGGGACAGCTGGGGGATTGCCAGCGTCCTTTCCGATTTAGCCGGGCTGAGTTACGACCAGGGCAATAACGCGGAGGCGCGCCGCCTGTACGCCGAGAGTATCAGGCTGTTTCAGGAACTGGGCCACAAGCGAGGCGTTGCCAGGGTGCTCGAATGTCTGGCTGCAAATGCCGCGGCGCAATCGGACGCGGAGCAGGCACTTCGCTGGGCAGGAACCGCCGCTGCGCTGCGCGAACGGCTGGGAGCTCCCCTCACCCCGGCTGATCAGCCCAGGCTCGAGAAGGCCCTGGAATTTGCGCGCCGCAGGCTGGACACCGAGGCGGGTCTGACCGCATGGGTGGAGGGCTGGGCTATGCCCGTGGAGCAAGCCATACAGGAGGCGATGAATTGGGACGATGCACCTGGACCCGACGCCAAACAGTGATCAGGTCAACCTGCAAGGCTGGGGTCGATCAGGCGCCGGACCGCTGAGATCCGATTCGCGGGGAAACCTCCGCGGTGCGCATGTTCGCGCACGGCTTCCTCGTCCGGTGCCAGGTATACGCAATACACCTTGTCTCCGGTCACATAGCTGTGCAACCACTGGATTTCCGGCCCCATTTCCTTCAGTACCGCTACCGATTTTCTGGCGATCTCCTGCAGTTCCGCATCTGACAGATTTCCTGCGCCTGGGATCTCCCGCTCGATCACATATTGGGGCATTGCAACCTCGTTGGGTAGCCATGCTACCAGATTTTCACCCCGCAGGTGCTAATCCCTGCGCATACTGGAGAACCCCGCGCCACTTGGACATGCCCACTAATAGTCGCTGTTAAACAATTCACTATTAGCAATTTACTCCCACCAGACTTAGAATTTGTAGGCCGCGAGGCCGTGGGGTTCGAGTCCTCCTCCGGGCACCATGAAACAGTGAGGAGAGCGTAATGGCGGGGTCAGTTCTTGGCTGCAAGGCCCTTCTGCATCCGCGCTCTGGAGCAAAGAGCCACCGTATTCCACCAACGGACCGGAAAATCGCACTTCTCGGTAAGCTCCAAACTGCTCTGATAGGCCGAGGACTTCCCGTGTGCGGCGACGCCTCTGCGCGAACGATAGCAGTGGACCGGTGTCGCCATCGCCTTCAGGGGGATGCGGAGTCCACCTCACCGCACCCATGACACCAGGTGGCATCGACGCGCCGCCGTTGAAGATTTCAATGTGAATTCGCTCCGGCAATCCGCCCAGGTTTGCGAGCGCCACTTTCAGCTCTTGCATGAACTGATTCGGGCCGCAGATGTAAACATCCACCTCTCGTAGAACACCAACCGGGTCGAAGATCGCTCGCGAAAGGTGACCCGCAGCGTCGAAATCTTCGCCGATCTATCGTTCGAACTCGGGCCTGCAACACACGTAGCTGCGTCCGCTAGCGAGCGAGAGCATGAGATGACGACTTCAGCGGCAAACGGATGATGTGCTCGGTCGCGAGCGGCGTGCAGTCATAAAGCCTTCCGCGTCGAGTGAGCACCGGCCAGCCGCATGCAAACGTATGCAATCATTCCCTGCCGAAAGATCCGCAGCCGATGGTGGCGGTCATTCACGCAGTTATTAGCCGGGAAAGGGACAAAACGATGAGGATCTGCGGAGGTTCAGGCAGCAGGCGTGCTTTGCTGCAAGGCGTGGGACTCGTGGCTGTTCTAGTGCTCTCGACGAGTGGGCGGGCGCAATCGTTCAACGGAAAATGGAGTGGGGTGCAGAAGACGCTCGATAACGGCGAGCAGGATCGGGCCCTCCTGGATCTGACGCAGTCGGGCAACACATTATTCGGGACGGTGCAGACGTTGGGATACAAAAGCTCCATCAAAGGCTCGACGAACGGCGCGCATTTCAAGCTGATGGCGCCATGGGACGAACAGCGGACGCTGGCGACGGGCCAACTGGTGGGCAAGGATCTCCATGTCGTGTGGCAGGGGCACAGCATCGTGATGAAACCTGCCACAGCTTCGGATGCGATTCCCGAGCCTGCATACATCGCGCCGCCGCCGGTGAAAGACATTCCTTACAACGGATTGGCGAAGACGCCGCCGATGGGTGGAACAGCTGGAACCTGTTCGCGGACAAGGTGAACGACACGGTGGTGCGCGGCATTGCCGATGCGATCGTGTCAGTGGTATGCGGGACGCCGGATATATCTACGTCAACATCGACGACACGTGGGAGGGAACGCGGGACGCGCAAGGCAATCTGCGGTCAATCACAAGTTCCCGGACATGAAAGCGCTGGCCGACTACGTTCACTCGAAGGGATTAAAGCTTGGAATATATTCGGGCCTGGGCCACGCACCTGCGGCGCCTATCCAGCTAGCTATGGGCATGAGAAACAGGACGCGGAGACCTTCGCCTCATGGGGAATCGACTACCTGAAGTACGACTGGTGCAGCGCGGCGAACATTTACAAGAACGAGCAGCTGCAACCTGTGTATCAGGAGATGGGCGAAGCGCTGGAGCAGACGGGACGTCCGATCGTCTTCAGCCTTTGCGAATACGGATTGGGCAACGTGGAGACGTGGGGATCGAAGGTGGGCGGCAATTTGTGGCGGACTACCGGCGATATCCGAGACGAGTGGAACAGCATGATCGGCAATGCGCACAAGCAGATTGACACCGCTCCGAATGCGGGGCCTGGCCACTGGAACGATCCGGACATGCTCGAGATCGGCAACGGACACATGACGGCGGACGAGTACAAGACGCATATGAGTCTGTGGAGTCTGCTGGCGGCGCCGCTGCTGGCGGGCAACGACATCCGGAACATGACGCAGGCGACGAAGGACATCCTCCTGAACCGGGAGGTGATCGCCATCGACCAGGATGCGCTGGGCAAACAGGCGACACGGACTAAGCATGACGGCGACACGGAAACCTGGCTGAAGCCGCTGGCGGATGGCGGAGCCGCGTTGGGCGTAATCAACCTGGCGCAACAGGCTACGAAGGTGACGGTGCGCGCCGCCGATCTGAAGCTGGCGAGCGTACCGGCAAAAGCGCGCGATATGTGGACGCACCGGGATGTCTCGTTCACGAACGGTGCGTATTCAGCGGAGGTTGCGCCCCACGGAATTTTGTTGCTGCGCGTGAGTGCGGGGCGGTAAACGCTGGCGCGGGCAGGGCGGGACACGCCTCAAACGGGACGGTACCGGCCCGGGAGCCCGAGTTTAAGCAGTGAACCGCGTAGGCCCTGATAAGTTTTCTTGACAAGAAGACGGGGAACGGACTAGCTTGTTCAACACAATTTGTAATCGATTACATCGTGGTTCTATCCACATCGATGCGAAGCGATATTACAAAAGAAATCGTTGTGACCACGATCAGGCGGATGGTTGAACGCTCGGCTTACTGGGAGAGGAGACGCAATGGAAACCAGAAAGTACTCTGTCTTTCGCTTGGTAATGTGCGCGATGATGGTGCTGCTTCCTGCAGCCAGTGCGGTCCGGGCACAGGATATCAACGCTTCACTCGGCGGAACGGTAACCGATACCAGCGGTGCAGCGATTCCAAACGCGCAGCTGACGCTGACCAATATCACGACTGCATTCAAGACCACTCTGGTAACGACTGCATCGGGAGAATTTAACTTTACCAACCTGACACCGGGGAAATACTCGTTGTCGGCGAACGCCACAGGGTTTCAATCGGTGGTACAGAGCGGCATCGAGCTGAACGCGAACCAGCAGGGCCGCGTGAACCTTCTGTTGCGGGTGGGCAACACGCAGCAAACGGTGACGGTGACGGGTGATACGTCCACGATCGACTACACGACCCCAACCCTGGAGGGCACGATCGCGCCGGAGACGTTGCAGGATTTTCCATTGATTATTTCCGGAGCGCCGCGTTCCTCGGTCACGGTGGCGGACATGATGCCGGGCGTTTCGACAGGCGCCAGCGGCAATGCTTACAACACGCGCATCAACGGTGGGCTGGTGACCGGGGATGAGGCGGTAGTGGATGGGGCCACCGCGATGGAAGGCTTCATGAACCAGAGCGGCATGGTGAGCCTGCAGACCGATTTCGGTATGTCGCCGGATATCACCAGCGAAGTAACGGTGCTGACCCTGAATTATGGGGCGCAGTACGGCAACACCACCTCCGGCCAGCTGATCATCCAGACGCGTTCGGGCGGCGATCATCTGCACGGCGCGGCGTTTGAATATCTGAGGAACAACGACCTTAACGCGCTGCAGTATGGTGCGCCCCGTGGTCCGGGCGTTGCGCCGCCGGTGGATCAGGAAAACGAGTACGGCGTGGATATCGGCGGCCCGATCTGGCTGCCCTTCGTGCGCACCGGCGGACCTCGGCTGAAGGGCTTCTTCTACTTCAACTGGACGGGCTACCACGACAATGGCGGGACAAACTCCGCTACGCTGTCCATCCTGTCCTCCGCCGACCGGAGCGGTAACTTTAGCGCTGCCGGCAGCCAGCTCTATTATCCGGACGATCCCGCGAAATATGGCGCGGATGCAGGAACACCCATTGCCTACCAGGGCGTGATGAACCAGATCAATCCCGCCTATGAGGATCCGGTTGCAGCGCAGTGGATTGCGGCGCTCCCCACGCCGACCAGCGGCGGCGAAGTCAACAACTACTTCATCCCCAAGGCCGGCCAGGGCTCCCTGACCAACAAAGAAAACGTGTATTTCGGCCGCGTGGACGTGAACGCGGGGGCAAAGGATCACCTGTACTACAGCACTTGGTTCCAGTACACGGGCGTAAACACGGAGAGCAATCTGCCGGTAGCGATTTCGACGGCCAGCCCGGCCGACCCGGAGAATGCCAACATTGAACGGTTCAACTGGGAACACAATTTCTCGGGCACGATGAATAACCATGCAACTCTCGGCTATCTGAACCGGAACGAAGGGTATTTCTCACTGAACGGTAAGGCGAGCTTACCGATGGTACCCGGCGCGGCCGGTGCCTACCTGCCGGAGTTTACCTTCGGCGGAGGGTATACGCAGCTGGGTGACAGCGATCTGCCCACTTCGAGCGCTACAGAAACGACGCGCGGCACCTGGGCCTTCAATGATGTATTCACAAAGGTTCTTGGCCCGCATACGCTGAATGCCGGATTCGAGTGGCGACTGGCCGGCACCAGCATTCACGAAGGTACGAACCAGGGCGGCACCTACAACTTCTCGGCCAACACCACGGGCAACGCTGGATGTTCTTCCGCTGCTCCCTGTCCTGGTGATGCAGCGGCCAGCTTTTATCTGGGCGCGGTTGCCAATGCCACCGAAACCTACTACAACGTGCACGCAGAATATCCGCGGCAAACCGGTTGGGCCATCCATGGCGGCGACGAGTGGCGCGTCAATAACAAGCTGACGGTGGACTATAGCCTTCGCTGGGACTACGTCACCCCGTTCCGCGAGAAGTACGACAACTTGTCTTTCTTCGATCCGAACGGCGCCAATCCCGGCGCGGCCACTTCTTCGGGCGCCAACTTGCTGGGTCGGCTGGCCTTTGCGGGATCAAAATGGGGTGCGGCCAGCTACGGAGCGCCTTACCCTGAAATTCCGTTCAAGAAAGGCTTCGCACCGCGGGTTGGGTTCGCTTACTCAGTGACGCCCAAAACGGTGATTCGTGCAGGCTACGGGATTTATTTCGGCCAGGCCTTTTATCCAGGCTGGAATGGAGGTATGAGCCAGGACGGATTCAACAAGAATGTGAACCTCAACCAGTCACCCGCAGGAAATTTCCAGGTGCCTGCCTTGTATCTGAACTCCGGCATCACGCCAACAATCTATGCGAACAGCATCGGGTCAACCGCGGAAGACATCTCGCCGAGCTTCGATAACGGGCAGTCTCCGCTGTATCGTCCGCTCGACGGAAACCGGCGACCTTACTCGTCGCAATGGAATTTTACGATCCAGAAAGAACTACCCAGCGACACGGCTCTGACGCTTTCCTACGTGGGGACGAAGGGCACGCATCTGCCTTCGAGCCTGAACCCGCTCAACGTGCTGGATCCATTTAATCCGACTACCAGCGGACTCGGTGGCGCAAACCTGTCTACCAGTTACACCGCAGCGGGCGGACCGGCTGCTTTTGCAGCGGCCGGAGTGGCACCTCCGTACCTGGGCTGGGCGAGCCAGATGACCGGCTGTGCACCGACCATGGCGCAGGCGCTGCTGCCCTTCCCGCAGTATTGCAGCATTCTGCAGGGGCAGAATGAGGGGCATGCTGATTCGTTCTACAACTCATTCCAGGCAGAGGTGGAGAGACGCCTCAGGAACGGCATCTATGCTCTCGGCTCGCTAACCGTTTCAAAGCTATATACAAACTCCAGTTATTCGACCCAGTCCTCCGCCGGTGATAACGGGACTGGCAACAACGGAGAATTCTCACCCTACCAGTGGGCGCGCACCTGGGCTTTGGCTCCGGATAACGTACCGATCTCGGGGCAGATCTCGGCAGTCTACGAACTGCCCTTTGGGACCAACCGAGAGTTTCTCTCTTCGGTCGGCGCCATGAACGCTGTGGTGGGCGGATGGTCGGTGAGCCCGCTCTTCCACTACGAATACGGGACACCTCTGTATTTCACTTCGTCTAATTGTCCAACCTCGAGTCTGGTGCCGCAGTTCCGGGAGAGCTGTGTTCCAGGACAGCTCTCCGGAACGACACCGTTGCTGCATGGTCGCAACAGCTGGAACCCGACGACAGACGGATTGCGGTATCTGAACCCCAACTCGTTTGAATCGAACTTCTCCGTCTTCGGGTATACCGGTTTTGGAAAGGCCGTTTCCACGCTCTACGGTCCGGACTTCAAGGACTTCGATGCATCGCTGATCAAGGACACGAAGTTCGGGGAGCACATGAATTTCAGGCTCGCTGCCAACTTCTTCAACGCACTCAACAATCACTACTTTGTGAATCAGGGAGACGGGCCAGGCTCGGCATTCGTGACCGACGTTGCGGCATCGGGCAACTCTTTCGGGACGTGGAATGGCACGGTTAGTACATCGCGTACCATCCAGTTCGAAGGACGCCTCGAGTTCTAACCAAAACCGGCAGCCAAGACTGCACGAGCCGTTTCGTCTACCAGCCGGTTGGGACGAGACGGCTCGTTTCTTATCGGTTAGCTGCTGCTCTCTTTAGCCCCGGGTGAATCTTAATGGCGCGAATCATCTGGCGCTGCTCATCTTGCTGTTTCTGCCGGATCCGGTCGAAGCGTTTGTGATTACGCATCGCGGCGCGGGTCGCGGGCGCACGTGTACAGCCGCAGCAGACCAAAGTTTGCGGAAGAGTTCTTGCATGTTCGAGTCGGAAAACGGTGCCCGCTGCCTTAGGAGCGCAACGGACAGAGGAACATCGCAGAGCCGGCAACCGGGCGAGAGACGCGCAGGGCGCCCCGCAAATCGTGCCAGAGGGTTTCAATCCCGAGCGCGGCGTCTTCGGCCGAAACGCGCTCGCGCATGGCGGCGGGACTGCCGAAGCGTCGGGGCACGTCGCGCTCGGCTTCCTGTCGGCTCATGCCCCGAGCGATGCTGTCGTGGATGCGCATGGCTATGTGCTCGCGCAATTCCGCGTCGATCTCCTGCTCCATGCGCGAGCGCCGTCCCAGCGAGAGAATTCTCCGGAAGAGAGCCATCTTTGACCTCATGCAAAACGCAGAATCGCGTCGACGCCCCTGACCACCTGCGCCCATTTCTTTCCGCGATTGGCCAGCTGTTCGCGCCGGCGCGTGTGAGCGCGTACCACCTTGCCTTCCGCCCGTAATCGGTAATTGCCCAGCTGGCGCGGACCCCAGCCGTTTTGTTCGATGCGGTGCAGCGCTGGATAGAGCGAGCCCCCTTCCACGATGAGCAGTTCGTCGCTGACGCGACGGATGCGCATCAGGACCCCATACCCGTGCATAGATCCCAGCTACGAGAGAGTTTTGAGAATCAGAAGATCCAGTGCGCCTTCGGCCACTTGGGGAAAGATCGCGCTGGTCGCGACCCGAGAAGTCGCCGAGCGTACCACTGTTGGAATAGTTCCGGGGAACGACGGGATTGAGGTAGTGAGCGGTCATGCTCCCGCTGGCGCTCCCGCCCACCGTGTTCTTACCCGCCGTGTACTGCCCCCTCGCGAAAGCGCTGCCAGTATCGAAACTGCCTCCTGCCCGGTTGATATGGCCATGAAAACCCGGCTGCGCATTCTGTACGGTATTGACCTCGACCACGCCGCCCATTTTCCTGCCGTATTCGGCCGGAATTCCGGCGGTGTAGATGCTGAGCGACTGGACCTCGTCGGCTTCAATCTCAGGTCCAAAGCTCGGAGAGCGATTGTCGGTGAGGGGAATGCCGTCCACCACGAACTGCGTCTGATACTCGGAGCCGCGGGGATGGAGCACGGCGTTCCCTTCATAGAGCCAGCCCGGCTGCGAGTTAACGAGGTCCTCCAAGGAGCGTCCCGGAATCGAGTTGAGGCGGTGCTGGATACAGGAAGAGCCAACCTGATCGACATTGCCGGGCTGCTCCGGATCTAGTAGCGTCTTTTCGGCTTGAACGGCAACGGTCTGCTCAACCGAGACAATCTTCAGTGCAATTGAACGGGTAACCGGAATCGAGGTGCGGACTGCGATTATCTCGGTGACCGGCGCGAATCCGGACCCGGCGATATCCAGACGGTAGACCCCGTAGGGAAGCCTGGAGACGTCGAGGTTGCCCCCGAGGTTGCCCCCGGTCGGTTTCCAGATCAGCACTATATTGGTTTGCTTCGCTGGCAAGCTTAACGGTGACCTGAATACCGCGGTCCGAAGGATCCAGGAGCTTCACAACGGCCTTGCTCAAGGCCCTGCATACGCACAAGAAAAATTTGATCCACCCGCGGGACCTGGCCGAGCAGGCTTGCCATATCGAGATCGAGCGTCTCAAGGAGCCGATCGGCAAACAGGACCAGTACATCGCCGCTTACGGCGGGCTGACGTGTTTTCGTTTTTGCCCGAGGGGGCGTTGAGGCGTGGCCGCTGAGCATCGCCCGGAAACGCTGTACAACCTCGAAGATAATCTGCTGTTGTTTTTCACCGGCTACAGTCGTTCGGCGTCGAGCATCCTCAAGGAGCAGGACGATCGCTGGCGGGCCAATGATCGCGCGATGACGGAGAACCTGCACTTCATCAAGTCACTGGGCAACGAGAGCCTGGCCGCGCTCGAGAGCGGGGACTGCGCGAGTTCGCGCGGCTGATGGACGTGCATTGGCAGAGGAAGAAGGAGCGCTCCAAGCAGATGTCCAGCCAGAGCATCAACGAGTGCTACGACTTCGCGATGAGAAACGGCGCGCTGGGTGGCAAGGTGATCGGCGCGGGGGGCGGGGCTTCCTCCTTTTCTACACCGAGGAGAAGCTCAGGCTCAGAAACGCGATGAGGGAGCACGGACTGAAGGAAGTGCGCTTCCGTTTCGATTTCGGGGGGCCAGCACCCTCGTGCAGGCTTGAGCGATGCGTATCGTGGTGACCGGACACAGCTCGGGAATCGGCGGTATTCTGAGCCGTGAGCTTGCCGCCTCAGGGCACGAGATCCGCTGTGGTCGCGCTCCACGGGCTGCGACGTCTCGAGCTGGCCCGCGGTCGAGCGCGCGGCCGCGGCCGTCGCGCGCAGTGGGCCGCTTGCGATGCGCTGATCTGCGCGGCCGGGATTCAGGGCGCGATCGGCCCGGCGATGGAGCAGGATCCCGAGGACTGGACCAGACGTCGCCACGGATCTGAACGGCGTTTTCTACTCGATCCGCGCGCTTTTCCCGCTGCTCAGGAAATCCGCTTCGCGGCCGAAGGTTCTCTGCTTTTCGGGCGGTGGCGCGACCTCGCCGCGCTGCGACTTCGGCCTATGCGGCGGCCAAATCAGGCGTGGTGCGCTTGGTGGAAAATCTCTCGGCCGAATGGCGCGAGCAAAGGATCGCGGCCGATATCCTGGCCATCGCGCCCGGCGCGATCGCGACCAGGCTCACCGAGGAAGTTATCGCCGCGGGCCCGCAGCGCGCGGGTGCCCAGGAGCATGCGCAGGCTCTGAAAGTCCAGGGCGGTGGTGGGGCTACCCTGGAGAAAGTGCTGGAGCTGGTCCAGTTTCTTCTGTCGAATTGCTCCGACGGCCTGAGCGGCAAGTCATCTCAGCGCCGTGGGATCCATGGGAGGGCTTCCCTGATCGGATCCCGGAGCTGATGGGCTCGGAAATCTATACGTTGAGGAGAATGACATGAGGAAGATCGCGATTTTCGCGGACGGGGCGGATCGAGAGAAGATGATCCGGCGTTATCGGGCGGGTGAAGCGCAAGGCTTCACGACCAATCCCACCTTGATGGCCAAGGCGGGGATCCGGGATTACGAAGGCTTCGCCCGCGGTGTTTTGGCTGAGATCCGCGACCTGCCGATCTCATTTGAGGTCTTTTCGGACGAGTTCGGCGAGATGGAGTCGCAGGCTCTCAAGATCGGCTCTTGGGGCCCGAACGTGAACGCGAAGATCCCGATCTGCAACACGAAGGGGGAGTCAGCGCTCCCGCTGGTTAGGAGACTCCTCGATCGGGGTCAGCTCAACGTGACGGCGATTTTGACGGAGGCGCAGATCTCGAGCTTGCGCGAGGTCTTGCGGCCGCAGGACGACGTGATCGTCTCGATCTTCGCCGGTCGGATCGCCGACACGGGAGTCGACCCCATGCCGATCATGAGGCGCGCGGTGAGCCTGTATCGGGATTTGCCGCTCGCGAAGATTCTCTGGGCAAGCTCGCGCGAGGCGCTGAACATCTACCAGGCCGAAACCTGCGGCTGCCACATCAT
This sequence comes from uncultured Acidobacteriaceae bacterium, assembly GCA_963702295.1. Classification (GTDB taxonomy): domain Bacteria; phylum Acidobacteriota; class Terriglobia; order Terriglobales; family Acidobacteriaceae; genus Palsa-343. The sequence continues at coordinate 29,729 of CAVPCE010000032.1, forward strand.
TACGGTGACCGATGAGCTGATCGCCAAGCTCGCCCTGGGCGGCAAGGATCTGCATCAGCTTTCGGTCGAGACGGTGAAGATGTTCTTTGATGATGCCAGGAAGTCGGGTTTCGCGGTTTGAGCGAGGTGGGCGCGGGCCGCGGCGTGATCTTCCTGGATCGCGACGGCGTGCTCAACGAGATGGTGATCGACGCCGAGCAAGGCACGATCGACAGCCCTTTGCACCCGGATCAGGTCCGTGTCTTCGCGCACGTGCCCGAGGCGCTCAAGACGCTTACGGAGCTGGGCTTCGATCTCGTGGTCGTGACCAACCAGCCGTCGGCGGCCAAGGGCAAGACAACGATCGAAAACCTCAGGCGCGTGCACGAGCTCGTGCTGCGGCAGGCCCAGGCAGGCGGCACGCGGATCGCGGGCTCGGAGATCTGCTTCCATCGCGAGGAGGATCGCTGCTCCTGCCGCAAGCCCAAGCCCGGGATGCTCGAGGCGGCCTGGAGCAAGCTTCCCGGCCGATCGCGCGAGGCCTCGTGGATGGCGGGGGACGGGATCACGGACGTGCAGGCGGGGCGCGCCTTCGGCGAGGACCGCGTTTTTGGGCCCGAGGAAAACCGATCTGGCCATGTTCTTGGGGATCATGCGGCGGAACCGACGCTCTGGTGCCGGGATCTGGCTGAATTCGCCGGGAAAATGCGGGAGAATTGAAGGAATGGACCAGGATTTCGCGCGGAGTTTTTTGGATGAGACCAAGAGGATCATCGATGCGCTCGACACGCGCTCGATTGAGGGCGTTGCCCAGGGAATCGGGCGGGTGCGCGAGCGGGGGGGCGCCTCTTCATTTTAGGCGTCGGTGGTCGGCGGGCACGCCAGCCACGCGGTCAACGACTTCCGCAAGATCTGCGGGATCGGGCCTACACGCCGACCGACAACGTCTCCGAGTTCACCGCGCGGATCAACGACGAGGGGTGGGAGAGCCAGCTTCGCCGAATGGCTGAAGGTCTCGCGCTTCGGCGCGAGCGACGGGCTCCTCGATATTCTCGGTCGGAGGGGGAAGCCGGAGAAGAAGTCTCGATGAACCTGGTGCGCGCACTCGAGCTCGCGCTCGCGCGAGGCCGGCGGTGTTCGGCATCGTCGGCAAGGACGGGGGACGACCAGGCAGCGCGCCAGGCCTGCGTCGTCATCCCGCCGTCTGGCCCCCGACCGGATCACCCCTCACACCGAGGGGCTTGCGCGGTGGTCTGGCACCTGTTGGTCAGCCATCCGGCGCTTCAGCGCTCAACCACGAAATGGGAGTCCGTCCGCTAGTGCAGTGCCTGATCCTGGCCGGGGGCTTAGGCACCCGCATGAAGCCTTACACGGAGACCCTTCCCAAGGCCTTGATCCCGGCCTGCGGGAAGCCCTTCATCGAGCATCAGCTCGAGCTTTGCGCGAGAGGG
>CAVPCE010000033.1:0-8281 GCA_963702295.1 uncultured Acidobacteriaceae bacterium
AGATGGCGTTACTGGCCCCGTTGGGAACAGCGGTATTTGCCTGAGCCTGGAGCGCAATCCCACTGGCACCCACACTGGCGGCATTAAGAGAAGAGGCGGAAATGGGAATGGTGGTGATGCTCGCCGTGGTTCCCCCGCATTCCGGTCCGCAGTTCAGGACGTCGGCAGCGGTGCCATCCGGTGAGAAGACGGCCTTAACCGGATGGTCGAAGCTGGCCGACGGTCCCGTACCGACCGGAAAGACGCACCACGTGGGGAGCGCCTGCGGCTCACAATCCCGGCCCTCGGCCGAATGGGCCACGCCCGTAGCATCGGTGTACGTGTAGACGTAGTGGGGATTGTTCTGGGCAGCGTACTGTTCCGTCTCGGTGAGGTGAACAATGCTGTAAACGGCAAAGGTGGAGGGGTCCAGGGAGGGATCGAATGGCGGCGTCGTCGGAGACCGAGGAGGCCTGCGTGGCGTTCTGAACAAAGACCAGGGCGACCGTACCGCCTGGATTCACGCAGTCCATAGGCGTTGGGAAGGTTCGTGCGAGGCGCCATTCTCGCGATCAACGACGCTGATGACGTGGGTGGCCGGATTGGCCGCATAGACGTAATTCAGATCGCGGCTGATGGCGATTCCGTTGTAGGGACTGACTTCAGTGCTGCTGGAGATGCCACCGGGGATCGTGACGGTACCTTCCACCTTTTCCTGGGCATAGCTGATCAGGGTCAAACTGCCGTCGCCCTCGCTGTAAACGGCTCCCCCTTCCTGTTCCGGCAGGTTCTGAATGGTGAGGGGCAGCTTACCGGAAAAGCCGGTGATGGTGAAGGCTCCGCTGGAAGTGTTGAAGGCGTGGCGGATGTCGTAGAAGGCATCCATGAACGGTAGCGCCCCGCTGGCCAGCGAGCTGGGGTTCTGCTCGGCAATCAGGACTCGGTTCAGCACCTTGCTGGGGGGCAGGCTGCGCCCGGCGAAGTAGAAATTCTTGCCGCAGGAGACAGCGGCCAGGCAAATCAAAAAAAGCGCGCTGAGAACACAGAAATACGGGAGACTTCTCTTCTTCAAAACAGTAGAACCTCGCCCTGACCTGGCTGATAACGGATTACGGGAAAGGCAAGTATATCAGGGCGGCTGCACCTTTTTTGCGACGGGAGCCGGGTCTCTGACCCGCGTGCGGCTGTCGTGCTTTGCGGCACCGCGGTGTGCAAGGGCCATGCGGCTCGCCCTGATACCATGATCGAGAGAACCCCATGCCCAACCGACTGGAATCACTTTTTGGCCGGCGAACCGTTCTCTGTGACGGCGCCATGGGCACCTCGTTGTACGCGCGCGGCGTGTTCATCAACCGCTGTTTCGACGAGCTGAATCTCTCCCAGCCGGAGCTGGTAAGGGGTGTTCACGAGGAATACCTCCAGGCCGGCGCGGAGATTATCGAGACGAATACCTTTGGGGCGAACGCGTTCCGCCTGGATCGCTATGGCTTGCGGGATAAGGTCGTGGAGATCAACCGGGCAGGCGTGGCGATCGCACGCCAGACGGTCCGGCAGCTGGCCGACAAGCAGGCAGGCACAGCATACGTAGCCGGATCTGTCGGCCCTCTGGGTGTGCACCTGGAGCCGCTGGGCAAGACCAGCCTCGAGGAAGCGCAGGATGCCTTCACCGAGCAGATTCGGGCTCTGACTGCGGGAGGTCCCGGGGTGGGCGTCGATCTGCTGATTATTGAAACCATGCCCGCGCTCAATGAAGCGGAACAGGCTGTGCTGGCGGCTCGCGCGGCGGCTCCGGATGTGCCGGTGGCGGTCATGGTGACGATCGACGAAGAGGCGAACTGCCTCGATGGCGCATCGGCGGAAACCGCTGCGGCCCGCATCGCCTCCTGGGGCGCGGACGCCATGGGCGTGAACTGCAGTGTGGGACCGGCTACCGTGCTGACCGCCATCGAGCGCATGGCGGCCACGACCAGCCTACCGCTGATGGCAATGCCCAACGCCGGCATGCCGCGTTCCGTGGACGGCCGCAACATCTATCTGTGCTCCCCGGAATATATGGCGAGCTTCGCGCGCAAATTCACGCGCGCCGGCGTGCAGTTCATCGGAGGCTGCTGCGGCACGACGGCGCAGCATATTCGGGCTATGAAATCCGCCCTGAGGGCCACCGAGGCGCAGGCGGCCAGCCAGCGGGCCTCGCGGCAGGAGCCGATTGTGACCGAGACGCCGCCAGTGCATGTTTCTGAGCGGTCGCGCCTGGGACGGCTTATCCATGAAGGCGCGTTTGTCACCATGGTGGAGATTGTGCCGCCGCGCGGGATTGACTGCGCAAAGGAACTCGCCGGGGCGCAGGAGATGGCGAACCTCGGCGTACATGCCATCAATGTGCCGGACTCGCCACGCGCGTCGGCACGCATGAGCGCGCAAAGCCTCTGCATCCAGATCCAGCAGAAGACCGGTATCGAGACTCTGCTGCACTACACCTGCCGCGATCGCAATGTGCTCAGCATCCAGAGCGATCTGCTGGGAGCGGCCTCGATCGGGTTGAAGAACGTTCTCTGCCTAACCGGCGATCCGCCCAAACTGGGCAACTATCCAGATGCCACAGCGGTCTACGATGTGGACGCGATTGGGCTGGTGAACATCGTGCGGCGGCTGAATCACGGGCTGGACATCGGAAGCAATCCCATCGGCGCCTCTACGGGATTCACGATTGCCGTCGCCGCCAATCCGGGCGTTCCCGACCTCGACAATGAGATTCGCCGGTTTGCCTGGAAGGTGGAAGCGGGCGCGGAGTATGCGATCACGCAACCGGTTTTCGATCTGCGCGTGCTTGAGACGTTTCTGAAACGCATCGAGGGCTTCCGCATTCCGGTGGTAGCCGGCATCTGGCCGCTGACCAGCCTGCGCAATGCGGAGTTCATGAAGAATGACTTGCGGGTGAGCGTGCCGGACGAGATTCTGATTCGCATGCAGAAGGCCGCTACGCCGGAAGCGGCGCGGGCCGAGGGTGTGCGCATCGCCCAGGAGATGCTGGCGGCGTCGCGGGGTATGGTGCAGGGAGCTCAGGTAAGCGCTCCCTTCGGTCGCTACAGCGCCGCCGCGGAGGTGCTGGCCGCAGTTCTGCCCGGCGTTGGATTCGGGGTGGCCACAGGTGCCGCGCGGGAGGGATCCAAAGTTGCCCAACTTTGAAGATTCTCTGAAGAAGCTGGAGGAGATTGTCGCGCAGCTGGAGCGCGGCGACGTGCCGCTGGAAGAGTCGATTCGGCTCTTCGAAGAGGGCACGCGGCTCTCCGCTGAATGCCGGAAGCAGCTGGAAGAGGCCGAAGGCAAGGTGGAGATGCTGGTGAAGCAGCGCGATGGCTCCATGAAACGGGAGCCCTTCGGCAAATCCTAATGGACTCCGTGTCAGACAGCCGCTGGATGGGTAGCGGTTCTCGTCAGACGCGCACGCACGAACTCAACCAGATCGTCGGACACATACTGCGGTGGCGCAATCGGAAAGCGTGGCTTGTCCGACGCGGATAGATCCGTGCCATTTCGCTCACGCGAGACCCTGTCCGACACGAGCAGAATCGCATCGGCGCGATCCAGAAACCTGCGAGCGGATTCCTTGAAGTCCGCCACGTCCGGGTCGAGCACCGTGAGATAGAGGTCGGGCTGCAGGAATTCGAGGATGCTATTCGACTCGATAATCGCATTCTCCGATCGCGCCAGTTCCTGCGAGACGCGTGGCATGGCGTCGGACAACGCTCCGATGCGGGTGCGTACCCAGATCGACCGCTCGGCTCCTGCAGCGAGAAACCGCGAGGTATCGGTGCCGCTGGCAGCATCGCGCTCGAGGTTCATCGCCACGCAGGCATTCTCTGTCTGACACTGGCAGGGCTTACCGTCGGCCGTGCAGAAGCCGTGGCCGTACTGGGTGATCTTGAAGGCGGACCAGCGCATCTCAGGCAGACGCGCGATGAGCCCGGCGACAACCGAAGTTTTGCCGATGTTGCGCGTTTGTCCGCCGACCACCAGCACTGCCACTGCTACTCCTCCTTCGATCCGCGCGCGAGCCGGGCGAGCACCGCCAGCTCCTTCAGGTATTGATGCAGCGGGCGCGCCGGGCGGCCCCAGAAGACCACGCCGCGGCCATGGACCTTCTTGTGCGTCAGGACACCGGAGCCCGAGCCGAGGATAACCTCCTCGTCGACGATGGCGTGGTCGCCGATGCCTACCTGGCCGCCGACGATCGCGTTCGCGCCAATGCTGCTCGACCCGGAAACGCCGGTCTGAGCGGCGATGACCACGTCGTGTCCCACGCGGACATTGTGGCCGAGATGGACGAGGTTATCGATCTTCACGCCGCGGTCGATGCGGGTTTCTTCGAGGGCTCCGCGGTCGATGGTGGTGTTGGCGCCGATCTCAACGTCGTCTTCAATCACCAGGCGCCCCTGCTGGGGAAACTGCAGATACCGGCCGGTGTTCGCGTCGAGCACGTATCCGAATCCGTCGGAGCCGAGGACGGCGCCGGCATGAACGATGACATTGTCGCCGAGTTCAGTTCCCGCGTAGGCCACGACGCGCGGATAGAGATGGCAGAGCGCGCCGATGACGACGCCTGCACCGACGACGACGCCGGCATCAATGCGGGTGCCCTCGCCGATGCGCGCATCGGCCTCGATCACGGCTCCGGCGCCCACCGAGACTTCCGAGCCAAGCTGAGCCGAAGGATGCACCACCGCAGCCGGATGCACTCCCGTCGTGACTGCCGCAGGCCGCAGCAGCCGGGCCGCCTGGGCGAAGGCCAGCTTTGGTTGCTGCGCGAGGAGCAGCGATTTTCCCCTGCGTGCTCCGCCAGTTTCGGGCTGAGGAGGATGGCGGCGGCGTCTGACTCTAGCGCACGGGCCAGACTCTGCGCATCCTCGGCAAAGACCAGTGTTCGCGGAGTCGCCGCCAGTGCGCTGGCGACGCCTTCAACCTTCGCATCCGCGCCGGACAAACGCAGTTCCGCGTTCAGAGCCTGAGCCACCTGAGACAGTTTCATTTGTTCTTCAGAGTACAGCGGAGAAGGGAAGAAGGGCAGCGGGACTATTTCTCGCGGGCGACGACGAACTCCGGCATCCACTGCAGGGCCCGCTTGTATTCCGAGTCCGGCAGCACTGCCAGCGCCGCCTGAGCAGTGGCCGCATAGGTGAAGGCAGCCTGCATGGCATAGTGCATCGACTGGTTCCGGTTCAAAATACGCAGGATCTCTTCGTGGGAGACGCGCTCAAAATTCTGGTCATCAAGAACAGTCTGGATGGCTGCGCGCTCCGACGGAGTGCTGCCGTTTTCGAGTGTATGGATCACAGCGAGCGTGGCCTTACCCTCGCGCAGGTCGCTGGCGACGGGCTTGCCCAGAACCTCTTCGGTGGCGGTCAGGTCCAGCACATCATCGACGATCTGAAACGCGAGGCCGAGATTGCGTCCGTACTCGCCGAGTGACTCTTCCGTGGCCTGGTCCGTGCCGGCCAGTACGGCGCCCAGCCGCATGGAAACTTCGAAAAGACAGGCGGTCTTGCGGTAGATGAGATCGGTGTATTCACTCTCGGAAATCGGCTTGCCCAGGCGCTCCATCTGCAGCAGTTCGCCTTCAACCATCTGCTGGGTGAGCCCGATGAGCAGCTCGAGCACGCGGAAGTTGCGCTCTTCCAGAGCCACGCGAAAGGCCTGCATGTAGAGCCAGTCGCCGGCCAACACACATTTACCGTTGCCCCAGGTGTGATTGGTCGAAGGGCGCCCGCGGCGGGTATCCGCACCGTCAATGATGTCGTCATGGACCAGTGTCGCCGTGTGCACCATCTCCACCACGGCTCCCAGGCGGATCATACCGTGCGCCGTGTATCCGAGGCTGCGTGCAGCCAGCAGCAGCAGCGAGGGACGAATGCGCTTGCCGCCGCCCTCGCGCAGGTAATCGGAAATCTCGGTAATGGCCTGGACTGACGAAACAGCGTCCGCGCCGAATTCGCGCTCAATCGCCGCCAAATCGTCGTGGAGAAGTCCGAAGACTTCCCGGGCCGTCGATGTCGCCGCAGTGCTCACTCAGTCGATTCTCCCAGCCTGCCCGGCCCGCAGTTCAGTTCGAACGGTAATTCGTGAATTGCATGTCGATGCCCAGGTCGCGGCCACGCAGCAGCGCGATCATTTCCTGGAGCGCATCGCGATCCTTGCTCGAGACCGCACCGTGTCTCCCTGGATCGATCGCCTGAACCTTTTTCTTTGAGTCTTTGATGATCTTAACGATTTCCTTCGCTTTTTCCCCGGCAATACCCTGTTGCAGGTTTACCTTCTGGCGAACCGTGGACCCCGATGCTGGCTCGATCGTGCCGAAAGTCAATGCTTTCAATGAAACACCGCGTTTCACCAGCTTCTGACGCAGGATCTCGGTAACGGCTTCCAGCTTGTAGTTGTCGGCTGACGCCAACTGGATCCCGCATCCTCGCCTTCCAGGACGAATGTCCGACTTCGAATCCTTCAGGTCAAAGCGGGTGCGTACTTCCTTCGTCGCCTGTTCGATGGCGTTGCGCACTTCCTGCAGGTCGACCTTGCTCACAATGTCGAAAGAGTTCTCCGCTGCCATTTCTCGCCTCTGTCTCTTTAGATTATCCGCGACCGGACCGGCTCAGGGGCAGGGGAGGGTTTTTGGGTCCGGAAAAAGGCACGGAAGTTATCCGCGTGGTGTCGGTAACGTGTTCGGGATCAGGCCGCGCAACGCGCCGATCTAACCGCGACCTCCTTCACCCAGGCCGTTGTTGCGCTTGCCGCGGTTGGGCAGGGGTGCCAGAAATGGGCAATCGGTTTCGATTAGCATGCGATCCAGGGGTACGGCAGTAGCCGCGTCGCGAATCGCCTGTGCTTGGGAACGATGTTTTGCTCGGTGCTGGCAAAGGAAATGAGGAACCCCAGATCGATGGCCCCCTGCGCGCGCCGCCACTCACCGGTAAAGCAGTGCAGAATGCCGCCCATTCCGGTGGCGGCCCCACTGTGTACGCAGTATTTCCAGGTGTTGTCCCAGGCGTTGCTGCTGTTATCCGCAAGGGCGGCAGTGGATACGGATGGGTTTTTTGCTAATCGCGGCAATCTGCATTTGCTGGGTAAGGACCGTTTTTTCACATCGCGCGGGGAGTGGTCATAGTAGTAGTCGAGTCCAATCTCGCCGCAGGCCAGAACCTCGGGTTGTCGTAGAATCCGTCAATGAGAGCGCCGCTTCGTCCGCCAGGCGCGCCTCGTGGGGATGGACGCCTGCGCTGGCCCAGATCTTCGCAATGCTGTGGCTGGCATACTGGCGGCTCAGGGTGAGTGCCTGTTCCATGGTGTCCGGCCCCTCGCCGATGCCGATGAAAGGATTTCGCGCACTCCAGCGGCCCAGGCCCGCTCCAGCAGCGCATCGCGGTCCTCGTCATAGCGGGGACTGTCGAGATGGGCGTGGGTATTCATCATCGCGCTATTTCAGCCGCGCCCCGATCTCCACTTCCTCCAGAAATCCGGCCAGCACCGGCGCCCGCCTTCGACCGACGCCGCCACAATCATTCCATTGGACTCGAGGAACCGGTGCAGCTCGCGCCAGATTGGCGACAATGACCACCTTGCGCCCGATGAGCGATTCCGGCGTGTAAGCCTCAGCGATGCCAGCGAGAATCTGCCGAGTTTCGTAGCCGACAATCGACCTCCAGGCGCGCAGCAGCTTGTCGGCTTTGGGCACGCGCTCGGCTACTTTTACCTGAGCCACGCGCAGCTCGACCTTCGTGAAATCATCGATGCTGATCTTGTCGCCGGCAGCAGGTGTCGGAGCCGCAGAGGCCGGCGTTGGGCAGGCCCAACGGCTGGCGCAGCCGACCGCGGCGAGGTTCCCCAACATTTCGCGCAGCGTCTCGCCGATCGCGTTATCAAGAGCCGCCGTGACGGCGGCCGACTCGCTGGTCGATCTCGTATGGCAACCGCCAGGCCGTCGATCAGGGAGTGCAGCTTCGAGATGCGCGCGTCGGCCGGTTTGGCCGCAGCGGGAGCAGTCGCTGCCCCATTGTTTTTCTGTTCCAGTTCGTTCATGCGTGGTATCGCCTCCTTGTTGGCGCGGGGAAAGAGGGTAAAGAGAGGCTTCGCCAGGCTTCGTACCTGGCTTGAGGCCGCCCCACTGGAGGTTCTTCATATTTGCCTTGTGAAACGCCGCCCTAGGTCCAGTTGTGCCCGGACCTTCGCCGCGGCCTCCGGGATGACCGGATAGACAAGCGCGGTGATGCACAGACCAATGGACTCGGCTGCGATGTAGAGATCGTTGAGCGGT
>CAVPCE010000034.1:0-47070 GCA_963702295.1 uncultured Acidobacteriaceae bacterium
ACCTCTTCTTCTTCTGGCTGGCGCAACCGAACTGGCCGTTCTGGGACTGAGCCTGGTGTTGGTGATTCCTGGGTTGCTGTTACGGGGCTACGCCTCCGGGTACGTGAAGAAGAATGCGGAACTGACCGTGACCGGACCCTATGCGCACACGCGCAATCCGCTGTACCTGGGGTCGATGCTGATCGCCGCCGGCTTTGCGGTGGCGTCACGAAATGTGTGGATTGCCGCGGTGCTGATTGTTCTGTTTGCGGCGATCTACATTCCGGTGATCCGTGGGGAAGAAGATCATTTGCGGTCGGCATTTCCGGGGTTCGACGCCTATGCGGCGCGAGTACCGCGTCTCATTCCGCGCATCACACCAGCAAGACAGGCGGGTGAGGCGGGCGGGGTGTTTTCTGCGGCACTCTACCAGAAACATCGCGAATACAACGCGCTTCTGGGAGCGGCGGGCATGTATGCTGCTCTCATCCTGAAGCTGATTCTGGAGAAGAGGTAGAGGGAATCGATTGAGCGGTTGTTTTCACGGATTTTTCGGCGAGCGCGCGACGTGCGTCAGACGCGCCGTGCGAGTGCTGACAGCCGCAGCGATGATCGCCGCGGGCGGGATCCGGGCTCAGGCGCCGTCCGCCCTGCCGCTGATTCCGCCGCAGCCGGCTTACAACTATCCGGCACACCTGACGCTGAATTATGCAGTGGATTGGCGGGTGTTTCCGGCGGGGACAAGTTCTTTTCACCTGGAGCAGCAGGGCGATGAGGAGCGGGTGACGGCGAGCGGCGACACGCTGGGAGCGATCAACTTGATCTATCGGGTGAGCGACCGGTTCCAGTCGTCATTCAACCGGCGCACCGGATGCTCTGCGGGTTTTGCCAAGCAACTGCAGGAGGGCCACCGGCAGGTGAGCACGGACCTGAAGTTCGACTATGCCCAGAGCAAGGCCATTCTGAACGAGAAGAACCTGGTGAAGGGAACCAGTAAGCATCAGGAAATGCCGCTGGGCCCGTGTGTGACCGATCTGTTGTCGGCCATCTTCTATCCCGCGTCGCAAAATCTGGTGCCGGGGCAGAGCTTCCGCGTGCCGGTCGCCGATGCGATGCATACGGTGATCGTGACGATGAAAGTGGAGGCGCACGAGACGGTAAAGACGCCGCTGGGGACCTACCCGACGATCCGAGTCCAGCCGACCGCGGAGGCAGGCACCGTGAAGACGCGCGGGAATATCTGGATCTGGTACACGGACGACGAGCGGCACATCCCGGTGCAGATGCGGGCGCGGCTCTTCTGGGGAACGATCACGTTCCGGCTGACGTCGATGGAGCCGAAGTAAGCGAGTTACTGGATTCGATAGCGCTCGCGCATGAGGCGCTGCAGGCGCGGCTTGTAGAGCAGGTCGAAGGCCAGTTGCTTTCCAGGAAACATAGCGAGGGCGGCGCGGCGGGTGTCGGCCACCATTTCCGCGGCCTCATCGATAGTAAGCGACAGGTCCTGCCCGATGACGGACATGACCATATTGACCATGATCTGCAGGCGCCGGAGTTTCCGTTGTTCATCCTGAAGTTCCTGCGGGGTTTGCCGGACGGGTTCCGGCTGGGATTCGAACCGGGGAAATTCGGATTGTGACCCCATTCGGTGAGCACCTCCGTTGCTGGATCGTACAACGGTTAAGACACGGGAAGAAACGGAAAAGATGTGTCCGGCGGTGGCTGGTTAAAGGGCAATTCCATCGCGCAGGATGTGGATCGCGGGGAATTGGGCGCGGGCGTCGGCGACGAAGGTGGCAGACTCGTCGCCTGTCATGCGGACGCAGTGACGCCCGGTGAAGGCGCGGCCCAGGAGACGCGGTGCGCTCTCCAGCCAATGTCGGCGCAGAGGCGTGTCGGATCGATCCGCATCGAGGCTCTGCGCTGCGACGCGAGCAATCTGGGGCATGGACCGGGCGAGATCGGTGGTTAGGGACCATTCGATGAGGGAGGCGCTGCTGTCGGGACTGTCGTGTTCCGGCAACGCGAGCGCCCCGCGGTCGACGAAGGTCCGGAGCGGCTCGCCGGGCGGCAGAGAGGTGAGATCCGGCTGCAGGCCGCGGTCGATCATTTCCGACAGGGTTGGCTTGGGTTCTGCTGTGACACCAACGGAGACCGACAAACCGCGGCGGAGTTCGTTCTTGAGGATGCGCAGGGCTTCGTCGAGGGGGCCGACGACAAAGTCACACAGGCCGGCGCGAAGGGCTTCGCGGAGGCGTTCCCCGTCGGGCTCCACGCAGAGCGAGCAGGCGCCGGCGATGCTGGCGGCGGCGATGGTGGTCAAGCCGTCGCCATCGAGACCGGAGCGGAGAAGCAACTTGCCCACCAGCGAACCCGAGAAACGATGGTGGGCGAGATGGTTGATGGCCTCGTAGCAGTCGTAGATGGCGGAGAGGTCGGGCAGCATCATAGGCGCAACAGACATTCTGTCACGCCAGTATCGGCGGCTTCGCTACCAGCTTGAATACGGTTGGCCGTTGGAGCCGACTTCCTCGGAACCGCTGTGCACGTCGGTGACGCCCGGCTCCGTCTGGTCGAGGTCGGCGTAGGTCTCGTCGCTGGTCGTCTGCCAGGTATCAGTGCTGTGGGTCATCGGGTCGGTCGGTATCGACTTCAGATAGCCGTTCTGGACCAGGTCGTCGAGGGACTGCGGAGCCTTGTTCTTGTCCATCGTGTAGGAGTCGATAGCATCCCGCATCACGTGCAGGTCTTCCTTGAGGGCGGCTTCTTTCGCATTGCGGATGGCGGCGATAAAGCTGGGGATGGCCACTGCGGCCAGCACGCTGATGATGAGCATGACGACCATCAGCTCCACCAGAGTGAAGCCGTGGTCATCGGAACGCATGGGTCGTTTCAGCGACAAAGGTTTACCAGTCTGAGTATTTGGTTCCGTCCAGGGCCGTTCCCGTGGACTTGGAATGGACGTCGAAGACATTCTGACCGCCCCAGGAATCGCTGTCGGGATCGTCCTGCATCGAGCGCAGGCCCCAGTCGGTGTCGCCGGTCATGGGATCAACGGGAATCCGGCGGAGGAAGCGTAGTTTCTTGCCCTGCACATCCACGCCGTCGACCAGGGTCTGGAGGTCAGGAGGGTAGCCCTGAGTGTCGACCTTGGTGCGAAAGGCATTGCGGTCTGCGCCGTCCTTATATGCATCGATGGCGCGGCGCATCTGCCAGAGGTCGTAGCGAAGCATGCGCTCCTTTTCGCGCTTCACCTGGAAACGAGCGATAGGCACTGCCGCCGACGCCAGAATGGAGAGAATGGCGACGGTGACAATGAGCTCGACGAGGGTCAGTCCTGCCTCGTTTCGCCGATATCCGATTTTTCTGCTCAACATCAACCGCATAGGTTCAACAACGGGATCACTGAATGTGGACGACCGACTGAGATCCGGTAGCAGGCTCCCCCTGCTGCTGAGAATTTCGTATCATCGGCCGGGAGATGGCGATCGAAGCATCCCCAGGTGCTTTGGCCTGGAAGGTAAGGACGCAGATCGCTCCTGACCCGGTGATACCCTTGGTGCCGGGCGGACGAGACACAGCGATGGCCGCCTCACCTTTGCCGTCATCGCGATGCGCCAGGGCGACTGCCTGTCCATCTTTGCCGAGAAGATTGGAATGTTGCGCGTCGTCTGAGTCCACGTTGATCAGGCTCAGTTTTGACGCGTCGTACTGCACGGACATGGGGGCAGCGAAAACGTCAGTGCCTCCGGCGAGATTCACCACGATTTTGAACGTGGATCCGGCTTTAGCGGTGACTTGAGCTGGATCCAGCGTGAGGCTGGCAGGAGCGCGGGGACTGTTTTCACTCTCGCGGCCGGCGAGTGCCTGCTGAGTCGCCTGAACCGCGTTTGCGGGAGGCGGCGGAGGAACGCCGGCGAAGCTCTGCGGCGTGATCGAGCCCACATTGGCTGGCTCCTGCGCCTGACTGGCCGCGGGAGGCTGCGCTGTCTGCGCGGCTGCGGAGTGGGAGAGAGCCGTCAAATCCGAGGCCTGCAACGGACGGACAATCGGACGGACCTCGACGCTGTTGCCGGTGCCGGTATCGATTTCCTGCAGATCCTCGGGTGTCAGCTGCTCGGCGCGGACTACGTGGGGGATCATCAGGAAGACGATCTCGTCGTCCGTGACTTCCTTTTGCTGGGTGCTGAAAAGGTACTTGATCAGGGGTAACTGTCCGAGGCCGGGCCATCCGCTGATGGTGTAGGTGGTCTGGTGCTGCAGAATGCCGCCCAGCAGGTTTGCTTCGCCATCCTTCAGACGAATGGTATGGTCGACCGACTTCTCGGTGATGATCGGCTCGGTGATGCCGCCGATGTTGGTGTTGCCAGCGGTGGCGGTGACGTCGATTTTGCTCTTCAGCGTGACATCGTTGTCCATGTGGATGGTGGGCTTGACGGTCATGTCCACACCGACGTCAATGTATTGGAACTGAGTGTTAACGAGGGAGCTGACAATGGCTGTAGCTGCGCCAGTCTGGTAGGAGCCGGTGGCGATGGGAATGCGCTCGCCGATTTTCAGTGTGGCTTCCTGACCATCAGAGGCGCGAATCTGTGGATTTTGAATAATGCGGGAGCGCGTGTCGGTCATCAGCAGATCGACCGCGGCCTGTCCGATGGTGACGGCGAAGTTGGTCGAATTGAGATGGGCCAGATTATTCAGCGTAATGCTGCTGGCGGTGGTATTGGAGCCATTCGTGCCGGTTTCGTTGTTGTTGTTATTCGTAGTTGTATTGTTGTTCAGGTTCGCATTCGATGGCTGAAAGCTGATGCTCGCCGTCTGGGGTAACTGAACACCAATATTGCGCAACAGATCACGGCTCACCTCGAGCACAGCAACATCGAGGACTACTTCCGGACGCGCCTTATCGAGATCGTCGATGAGACGGCGGGCGAGGAGCAACTCGTCCGGCGTACCCCGCATGACGATCGCGTTCTCGCTGGCCACGCCGTTGATGCGCGCGTTCTGAAAGAGATTACGCAGAACCGTCTGCACCTCAGTAAAGTCGTTTTGCTGCGCGACATTGTGCAGGTAGAACGTTTCCACGGCCTGCAAATCAAGCTCGGTGTGTTTGGTGCGGGTATTTTCCGCCACGAAGATGGTGTTGGCGGTGATTGGGCGCCAGAACGTGTTGGAGGTGACGGCCACGATGCGGAGGGCATCACGGAGGGTGACGTTGTTCAGATCGACCTGGATGCGCTTTGAGACATACGAGGGATCGAAGAGGACATTGATGCCGGCGGCTTTGCCCACAGCCTGGTAGACGATGCGAGTGTCTTCCACCGCATGGAGCGTCAGCGGTTCATTGGAGATGGGCTTGAGCTCCACGGGCGCGGCGAGATCGAGGGCCTGGTCGGAGGTACGGGGAGCGGAGGCGGGCGCCGGAGTCTGTGCGTTCAGCTTCTCGCGCGTGGCCTGAATGTCCTGGCCGGCCAGCTCGTTGCTGGGATCGATTTCGAGGGCGCGCAGAAATTCGGTGAGAGCGCCAGTGTCGTCTCCCTGATCGCGCAGCCGCTCCCCGTGTTCCACGTGCATAGCAGCGGCGGAGAAGCGGGTCCGTTCAAACGCGATCCGGTAGCGCTCGTCGGTCGGCTTTTTCTGGTAGGCCTGGTAGTAGTCGTCGTAGGCGGCCTGGGTGTTTCCTTTGGTTTCGGCGGTCTGCCCCCGCTTGTACCAATGGGAGGCGGACTGGGCGTGAGCCGCAGGGTGCGCCACAAACATCACGGCGAGGAATGCCCAAAAAACTAGACTTCTCTTCATGCAACTCCAGGATGGGCGAAAAGGAATTTGGAGGCCCGGCAGGCGAACGGCCCATCCGAGCTGAGCATCGGAACGATCGTACGCCGCGTATAGTATCGCATTGCAACCACAGGCCGCGGACGGCCGGGAGCGGACGGGCGCAATCGCCGTAGGGGATTTTCGCGTCGTCCGGCGACGATATAGCATGAGAGACTGCGACGATTCCTATGGCGCGACCCACACACCAGACCGAGAAGCCCGCTCCGGCCAAGCCGAAGCTGCGGGATCCTGTGGCCTCTGGCACCCGCGATGCGGCTGTGAACCGGTCGGCGGGGCACACTTATTTCCTGCTGGAAAAGTACGAGGCGGGCGTGGCGCTGCGCGGGACCGAGGTGAAGTCGATCCGCGAGGGCAAGGCAAACCTGAAGGACGCCTACGGCCTCATCAAGGATGGGGAAGCTTTTCTGCTGAACGCCCATATCGGAGCTTATTCTCACGGCAGTTCCAACAATCACGAGGCGTTGCGCACCCGCAAACTGCTGCTGCATGAGGAAGAAATTCGCAAACTCACGGGAAAGACGCAGCAAAAGGGGCTGACGCTCATTCCCACCCGGCTTTATTTTCGTAACGGCAGGGTAAAGTGCGAGTTGGCTGTGGCGCGAGGCAAACAGGACTGGGACAAGCGCGAGACGGAGCGTCGGCGCGAGGCGGACCGGGAAGCCCGGGCGGCGATGGCAAGAGGGCGAAAGGCGTAGCCTGTGTATCGGCGATCGCACCTTTCGCCGCGATCCTCAAAGTTAGCTTAATAAATAACTAATCTCCTACAAGTCAATGAATATTCAGCTACTTAAAAGTTCAATCGTGGACCTGCAGACCGAGCTTCTCGCGGTCTTTGCTGTCGATGGCTCCTCAAGACCTGCGAAGGACGACCGGCCTGAGATCCGCCTGTTGACGGGGGACGCCGCAGTTGCCGGCGCCGTCGAAACGGTGCTGGCGAGCGGGGAGTTTAAGGCCGAACCGAACGAGACGCTGCTGCTGCATGCACCTTCCGGTCTGCAGGCGAAGCGGCTGCTGGTGGTGGGTCTCGGTAAGCAGGCGAAGCTCACTCCGCATGAAGTCCGCAGGGGAGCCGGTGTCGCTGTGCGCTTTTCCAGGCCACGCGGTCTGCGTGAGCTGGCTATCGGCGTGCCCACTGCAGAGGCCCTCGACCCGAAGCTGACCATCCGGGCCATTGCGGAAGGGGCGATTCTGGCCGACTTCGATTCGGATACCTATCGCTCGGACCGGAAGGACCGCAGTGTGGAGTCGGTTCAGATTGTTGTCCCAGCAGCCGCAGACCAGGCCATGGCCGAGGCAGGCTTGCAGGAGGGCGTGATTCTGGCCGAGTCGCAGAATTTCACCCGCTCGCTGGTGAACGAGCCCGGCAATCGCCTGACGCCGACGATCTTCGGAGAGCGAGCTGCGGCGATGTGCCGGGCGGTGGGTCTGGAGTGTTCGGTGTATGGAGCGGACAAACTCCGCGAACTGAAAATGGGAGCGTTTCTGTCTGTCGCTCAGGGTTCTGAGGAGCCGCCCGCGCTCATTGTGATGACCTACGAGCCGAAGAACGCAAAGCCAGGGCCGGTCCTGGGTCTGGTGGGCAAGGGCATCACCTTCGATAGCGGCGGCATTTCCATCAAGCCCTCCGACAGCATGGAGAAGATGAAGTACGACATGGCCGGGGGCGCGGCGATGATCGGCGCCATGCGGGCCATCGCGCAACTGAAGCCGGCGGTGAAGGTAATTGGGATCGTCTGTGCGACGGAGAATATGCCCTCGGGCAAGGCGCAGAAGCCCGGCGATGTGCAGATTGCGATGCCGGCTCCCGGCAAGCCGGGAAAAGCGATTGAGATCATCAATACTGACGCCGAGGGGCGTCTGGTGCTGGCAGATGGCGTCACGTACGCGAAGCAACTGGGGGCGACGCACCTGATCGACGCAGCAACCCTGACCGGAGCGGTGGGCGTTGCACTCGGCATGATTAACGGGGGCGCTTTCTCGAACGACGACGAGACCTACCAGCGTTTTGCTGAAGGGCTGAAGACTTCCGGCGAACGATTTTGGCGGCTGCCAGTGGAAGACGACTATCGGGAACTGATCAAGTCGAGCATTGGGGATATCAAGAACACCGGCGGCCGCTACGGCGGGGCGATCACGGCTGCGATGTTTATCAAGGAATTCGTCGAGGACACGCCGTGGATCCACCTGGACATTGCCGGGGTCGCCTGGAACGATGATGCCAAGCCCTGGCTGGCGTCGGGACCGACGGGCGTACCCGTTCGCAGCATTGTGGAGTGGGTTCGGAGCTACGGGAACTGAGGACCTTGCTCAGGTGGTGCGAGCCGTTGTAGCCGGCGAGTGTGCGGGTGAGGATGCTTTGTGCTTCGCACTCGCGCGTGCTACAAAAATGAGGCCCACGCCAAAAGCAATTGCGCCCAAACTGGCTACCTGGGCGTTGCTCATGCCCCACAGGACGCGCGGGTTAATGCGGATGAACTCGACCAAAAAGCGGGCAATGCCGCTCAGGATCAGGTATTCGCCGGTAATCTCACCGAGAGGCTTGGGACGTTCCGGTGCCCCCCTACGCCAGAGAATCCAGCAGATGAAGATCGCGCCCAGAAGCTCATAAATGGGGGTTGGATGGACGCGAACGCCTGGCGGTGTAGGCACGAGGCCGTTGGGGAAAGCCATACCCCAGGGCAAATGAGTCGGTCTGCCGTAATCGCCATCCCCGGAGATAAGGCAGCCGAGGCGGCCGACACCGTAGCCGAGGGCTGCGGCGGGCGAGGCCAGGTCCAGCATCTGCAACGATCCGAGCTTATAGACACGGGCCTGCCAGAGCAGGGTGAGAATGCCGACGATGAGTCCCCCGTACCAGGCAAACCCAGCGCGGTCAAAAAGCAGGTCGGCAGGATGCGCCATCAAGGCATGGGGAGTTTCCAGAACGTGCCAAAGCTTGGAGCCGATGACGCCAGCGACGGTGGAAACGGCAACGATACTAATGGCGTCGGCGGCAACGCGCCAGCGCTTGAAATTCAGCCACAGAACCCAACAGCCGGCTACGGCGGCCAGCCACAGCAGAATGCCGAAAGTACCGATGGAAAAGCGTCCAAGATGAATAAATGGATACATGCGACGTCTTTCCAGTATAGCTTCCACAAGGGGGCTTTGGAGATAATCGGATTGTGAGCACGACCGGGATTCACACCGATCTTGAAGTTCTATTCACGCGCGATCGCATTCGCCACCGCGTCAGTGAAATGGGAAGGCAAATCGATCGGGATTACGCGGGTGAGAAGATCGTCCTGATAGGCGTGCTCAAGGGTGCGGCCATCTTTCTGGCCGATCTGGCGCGCAGCATCTCCGTCGACAACACCTTCGATTTCGTGGCGGTCTCGAGTTACGGCAAGGAACAACACAGCACCGGGGCCGTGAAGCTCATCAAAGACCTTGACCATTCCATTGAAGGGAAGAACGTCATCATCGTGGAGGACATTCTGGACACCGGCCTGACTCTCGGATTCCTCTGTAATCTGCTGAACCAACATCACCCGAAGACGCTGCGGATCGCGGCGCTGCTCGACAAACCCTCCCGGCGACTGGTAAAAATCGATGCCGATTATGTGGGATTTACCATCCCCAATCAGTTCGTTATTGGTTATGGGATGGATTTCGCGGAGCGCTACCGAAACCTGCCGGACATCTGTCTGATGCCAAGTGAGGCTATCGGTCCCCAGCCTTTGAGCAGCCCCGGAAATCCGAAAGGATCGGCGGGCTGAAAGGAGTTTTGCCCCCATGAGCACGGAGATTCACCTCCTCGATCAGGAAGACGAAGAACTGGAAGTTACCGGGTTCGATGCAGAGGCTTTCGCGCGGCACGCGCTGGGTTCCCGGCGAAACCTGGCAGCGGTACTCGATCACACTCTGCTGAAGCCGGAGGCCACAGCGGATCAGGTTGTGCGCCTTTGCCAGGAAGCGGCGCAGCATGGCTTTGCCTGCGCCATGGTCAATCCGACGTGGACAGCTCTGGCGTATGCGGAACTGGCCGGGACCGGCATTCCGGTCGGCGCGGTGGTGGGTTTTCCCCTGGGTGCGTCACTGGGCAGCACCAAACGCGAGGAGGCGGCTGCGCTGGTGAAGCTGGGCGCCCATGATGTGGACATGGTCATCAACGTCGGCCTGCTGAAGTCCGGCGAGAATCATGCGATGCAGCAGGAGATCCGCGGCGTAGTGGACGTGGCTCACGAGGCGGGAGCCATCGTGAAGGTGATCCTCGAGACCTGCCTGCTGACGGTGGAGGAAAAGCTGCGCGCGTCGGAGCTGGCGATTGCCGCCGGTGCGGATTTTCTGAAGACGAGCACGGGCTTCTCGACCGCGGGAGCCTCAGCAGAAGATGTGGCGATGCTGCGCGGGGTGGCAGGGGGACGATGCGGCGTGAAGGCGTCAGGGGGCATTCGCACCCTGGCCGATGCACAGCGGATGCTGGAAGCCGGGGCGAATCGCATTGGCGCCAGCGCCGGTGTGGCGATTCTCCGCGAACTGAGCGCGTAAACTCCGGCCGGAACACACTGGCGGAGCGTCCCGCGACGACGCAAAACACCGTATGATGGCAATCGTTCGGCCGCTGAGCCGCCGTGCGCGCCCAGGAGAGTTGTGAGCGAAAATCCCCAGCAGAAACCGACGGATCAGGTCCGGCGGGCTGAACATCCAGAGCACGAATGGGAAGGGGATTACCGGCCCGTCTCGCCGGCGGCGGCGCCGCGAGCCGCCCAGGTGCAGGTGGATCCGCTGCAGACGGAATTCCTGGTCCGTCTGGCCGACACGCTGAACACCACGCTGGATCTGCGCACCCTGCTGGAGCGAACGGCCTCGCTGGTGAGGGCGGTCATCGACTATAAGATTTTCGCCATTCTGCTCATCAACGACCGGACCCACGATCTGCGCATGCGTTTCCAGATCGGCCACCGGCCGGAAACCGAGCGGATGCGCATCCGCATAGGGCAGGGCATCGTCGGCCACGTGGCGCAGACCCGCCAGGCCATGCTGATTAACGACGTTCGTAAGACAGAGAACTACATCGACGCGAATCCGGAAGTTCGGTCGGAACTGGCGGTGCCGCTGATCACGAAGAACCGGGTCATCGGTGTCATCGACATTCAGTCGGAGCAGCTGAA
Source organism: uncultured Acidobacteriaceae bacterium (assembly GCA_963702295.1). GTDB lineage: Bacteria > Acidobacteriota > Terriglobia > Terriglobales > Acidobacteriaceae > Palsa-343. Next base: position 10,971 of record CAVPCE010000034.1, read on the forward strand.
CTACTTCAAGCCGGAGCATCTGCACCTTCTTACGCTGACGGCTTCGCGCATCGCCGGGGCGATTGAGAACGCGCGACTCTACACGCGGGTTTCACGCCAGGCGCAGACGCTGCAGGTGCTGAACGAAATCAGCCGGGAGATCACGTCGATCCTCGACCCGGATGAGCTGCTGCAGCGGGTGGGACAGCTGATCCGGCGGATCATCGACTACCAGATGCTCTCGGTGTGGCTGGTAAACGACCGCGACAACGTGATTGAAAGCAGGCTGGCCATTCGCCTGCCGCCTCGACACGAGGCGAAACCGCGGGAGGAGCGGCGGAGTATCTGGGACTCGTCGCCAACCGCGGGCCCCGAAGCTCTTTCCTCAGCTGCTCCGGGCGGAGTCGCGAAGGAGACGATCGGCGTGAAGGGTGAGCCGATCCCCATGGGCGAGGGGCTGGTGGGGGCGGCGATTGAGGAGAAGCGCGCGATTCTGGTGCCAGATGTCCGCAAAGATTCTCGCTACCGGATGGTGAATCCGGAAACACGCTCGGAGATGGTGGTGCCTTTGGTTTACAAAGGGCGAGCCATCGGGGCGCTGGACATCGAGCATCCCCGGGCGCACTTCTTCAATGAAGATCATGAGCGGTCGGTGACCACGCTGGCGGCACAGATGGCGATTGCCATCGAAAACGCGCAGCTCTACCAGCGCGTCGCTCAGCAGGAGCAGCGACTGGAGCGCGATCTGGCGATGGCGCGCGAGGTGCAGCTCCGCCTGTTGCCTCCCGCAAAGCCAAAACACAAGCGGGCGGAGTTCGCGGCGCGCTTTTTACCCGCGCGCACGATTGGGGGCGATCTCTACTACTTCCTGCCTTACGACCCGAATCGCAGCGCCATTGCCCTGGGCGATGTCAGCGGAAAGGCGGCGCCGGCTGCGCTCGATGCGGCGCTGGTGAGCGGGATCATGCGATCGGCAGCCGGCCAGCATCCCTCGCCTTCGGAGATGCTGCGGATGCTGAACGACGCGCTGCAGGAGCGCAAGCTGGACTCGCAATATGTGACCATGCTGTACGGCCTGTGGAACGACGAGAACCTGACCCTGCAGATAGCCAATGGCGGCTCGGTGCAGCCACTCTTTTGCCATGGCGACGAGATCGACACGATCCGCGCGGAAGGATTTCCCCTCGGCATGTTTCCCAATGCTACCTGGGAAGAGTTCAGCATCGCCACGCAACCCGGTGATTCAGTGGTGTTCTTCAGTGACGGGATCGTGGACGCGCAGAACGGGGCCGGAGAGATGTTCGGCAATGATCGGCTGATCGCCTGCGTGCGGAAGAATCGGCAGAAGTCCGCCTCGAAGCTGGCGGAGAGCGTGCTGACGGAGGTGGGTCGCTTCCAGGGCAAGCGCGACCGGTTCGACGACGAGACGGTGCTGGTGCTGCGGGTGATATAGCTGCAGGTCAATAAGCTATCGACTTACTACACAAGTAACGATGGTTATACCCTACGCAGAATAACTGTATCCGCCATTAATTCCTGAGGAATACAATCCCACTAAATTCCAGAAGGAGTGCTCATGAAAGGCCTGATGCAGGGCGCCGTTGCGGTTGTTCTTTGTCTAATGATTCCCCTGACAGTCTATGCAGGAGAAAGCGGCTACGGAGTAACTTATGATGGCGGATCCCTTGCGGGAATCAAAGCCGGCAGCAAGATCAGGATGTATATCGAAACCGATAAGGTGCGCTTCGTCGACGGGGGCAAAGATCTGGTTCTCGTCCCCGCTTCCGCTATCACTGAGATCAGCTATGGCCAGGATGTTCATCGCCGGGTGGGTGCGGCGATTGGCGTTGCCGTGGTTTCACTGGGCATCGGTGCTCTGCTGGCCCTCAGTAAATCCAAGAAGCACTACGTAGGTCTCACCTGGGCTGCCGGCGACCAAAAGGGCGGTTTCGCGATGCAATGCGACAAAAACGAATACCGGGGAATCCTCGCCGGCCTCGAAGGCGTAACGGGAAAGAAGGCCGTTGACTCGGATGCTATGACGGTCAAGAACTAGAGAAGCTGCTCAGAAAGCGGGGCATCTGCGGATGCCCCGCTTTCCGTTTTGGGCTCTTTTCCCGTTGTTTTCTTCAGGACCCATATCTGCCCCACCCAGCGCGCCATCCAGTCTGATATTCTCAAGCGTTTATTCCAATTTGTAATCCCACGCAGAAGAGCGGTGGGAGGAGCCTTTATGCCCGAACAGAGAGGACGGAAGTACCACCAGGAGCGCGTGGCCGAGACGCTGCGCGACGAGATCGGGGCGATGATCGAGGGCGAGCTCTCGGATCCGCGTATCAGCTTTGCGTACATCAGTCAGGTGGTGCTGAATCCGGGAGGGAAGTCGGCGCTGATTTATGTAGCCGTCGATGGGGGCGCGCAGGAAGAGGCCGACACCCTGGAGGGGCTGATGGCCGCTCGGGGCTACATCCGGCATGAGCTGCTGGAGCGGATGGGCGTGCGTTATGTGCCGGAGCTGACGTTCCACATCGACCGCTCAGAAAAGATGAAGGGACGGATCGACGAGCTGCTGGGGCGGACCCGCAAGCGGCAGGCGGCGGCGGACCGGCGCCAGGCTGGCTGAAGACGTTGGAATCCAGTATGGCGGCAGGACACGACATTCCGGTCGGGCGCAGCACCCAGGGGCGGCTCCCAACCGCGAAGGTCTGTCAGCTGTCCTGGAGGTTGTTCGGAGGGGTCGGCGATTCTGGCATCGGTTCGCATGCCCGGCCCGACGGCGATGCTGTGGGATCGATGCTGGCCTGCGGCATGATGCTGGCGCAACTGGGGAAGCAAGGGGATCTCTATCCGGCTGACCCGGTGCCGCAAATCTACCGATGGCTTCCCGGCGCGACTACGATCCGCCACAGTCAGCAGGTGGAGGGCGACTACGATGCCGTGATCCTTCTGGAGTGCGACGGCACGCAGCGCTCCCGGCTTACCGGGCTGGAGGGGCGGCTGCTGGTGAATATCGATCACCATGCCACGGGACGGGCGTTCGCGGACGTGAACTGGATTGAGAACGACGCCTGCGCGGTCGCTGAAATGGTCTACAAGCTGGCACAGGCGGCGCATGCGGAGGTGTCGCCTGCGATGGCCACCTGCCTGTATACTGCCCTGCTCACCGATACGGGCTCGTCTGCTACGAGGGCACCGACGTCCATGCCTTCGAACTGGCGCGCACCCTGGTGGCCTGCGGCGCCGATCCGGCGCGGATTGCGCGCGAGGTGTATTTTCCAAACCCTCCGGGCAAAGATGCTGCTGCTGGGAGCGGCGCTCTCCAACCTGCACCGGGAAGGCCGTCTGGCGTGGTTGTGGGTAACCCATGCGGACATGGTGCGGACGGGAGCTGCGGAAGAGGACTGCGAGGGCATTGTGAACTATGCCATCGGGATTGCCGGGGTGGAGGCCGCAGTGTTGTCGCGCGAATTGCCGGACAGGCGAGTGCGCCTGTCTCTGCGCAGCAAGGGCAGGCTGGATGTGGCGCGGATTGCCGCGAGCTTTGGCGGCGGGGGCCATCGTCATGCCGGCGGCTGCACAGTGGAGGGACCGCTGGCCGCGGCCACCGAGCGCATTCTGGAGATGATGCGGCGGGAATTGACGACCGTCGGCGCGGGTCCGGATCAATGCGATGGAACCCGGCGAGAATCTGTTAGCCTGACTCGGAACCGTGGCCGAGACTTCGAAGCGATCCAAAATCAGTAAAGGAAACTCTGGTGAGGCCGAGCCGCAACGGCCGGGCCTGCTGGCCCAGGCCCGCGTTCGGTTTCCGGCCATGTCGGAGATCGCCGAAGCCGCTACGCTATTCTGGCTGACCGCTTTCTTCCTGTTCTACGGGTTGGTGCCGATCTTCGGCGGCGACGGCATCGGCCTGGTCGGAGCCGACGAGCCGCGATACGCCCAGGTGGCGCGCGAGATGCTGGCGCGCAAGGATTACGTCACGCCGGTGCTGTGGGGGCATCCCTGGCTGGAGAAGCCGGCGCTCTACTACTGGCGGGCGATGTTCGCCTTCCGCGAGTTTGGCGTCCACGACTGGTCGGCACGGCTGCCTTCGGCCAGCTTCGCCTTCATGCTGGTCGTGCTCATCTACCTGCACATCCGGCGCTTTCGTAATGGCGGCCAGCTCGATGCAGCCCTCCTGACGGCCTGCTGCGCAGGCATCCTTAGCTTCGCGCGCGGCGCCTCGACCGATATGCAGCTGGCGGCGCCCTTCTGCATTGGCATGCTGGGCTGGTATGCCTGGTACGAAACGAACAGCAAGTTCTGGCTCTTCGATATTTACTTTTTCGTGGGAGCGGCCACCCTCGCCAAAGGGCCGGTGGCGCCCTTTATGGCTCTGGTCATTATTGGCATCTTCGCGGGTCTGCGCCGAGAGTGGTCCCTCTTTCGAAGAAGCCTATGGTGGCCCGGGAATTGTGTTGTATTTCGCGATGGTTTTGCCCTGGTTCATTGCAGTGCAGCGGCGAAATCCGACCTTTCTCAAGATTTTCTTCCTCGAGCACAATCTCGAGCGTTTCGCGACGAATCGATTCGAGCACTACCATCCATTCTGGTATTACGTGCCAGTCGTCCTGCTGGGGCTCACGCCCTGGGCGGTGATTGCTGCGACGGCCTTTGTGGACGCAGTTGGGGGGTCGATCAACGAGTGGAAGGCCCGGCGCTCGAAGTTCCATTACATCGGGCATGGACGTGCGGGGGACGCCTTTCCGGAGTTCCTGGTGCTCTGGGCGCTTGTACCCATCGTTTTCTTCTCGTTCTCTGACTCGAAGCTGCCCGGCTATGTGCTACCCGCTTTGCCCCCGCTCACGATTCTGGCGGGGGATTACCTGAATCGCATCCGGGCACGAGGGCTCAAGGGGTGGATCCTGGTGCTGCATGCAATCTCGACGGGCATCCTGAGCATGTTTGTTCTGCTTATGCCCCTGCACCTGCGGGATCCGGAGGCAATTCCGCCGGGAAATGCGATCCTGGCGGCGGGCATGGTGGGCGCAGCCGTGGTCGTATTCATCCTGATCACTGTGGCCCGATTCGGGCTGCACCGTCTCCGCGTGGCCACGATGACGCCAATGGTGATCCTGTTGCTCTACATCTTCGGCGCAGGACCCGTGTTCGGAGTCGGGCCGGTACCGAACACCAAGCACAACATCAACTTGATGGACATGACCTATTCGGCGCGTCCGCTGACCCAGATTCTGAACCAGATCAGCCCGCCTCCTGGCCTCGTGGCGGTATGGCGGGTGCGCCGCGACGTCCAGTACGGGCTCGCCTTCTATCGGAACCAGCGGGCGGTGAATTACGATATGGGCATTGTCGTCAGCAATCCACCGGCCGCCGCTAATCGCGGTCCTCATGGCGTGCTGCTTGACGACGTGAAGGAAGGGTCTTCGGCCGAAGAAATGGGCCTGCGCAGCCTGATCGGCGATGACGTGGTGGCAGTGAATGGCCAGCCTGTCCTGGACGCGGCGGATTTCGATGCCATGAGAGCCGGCTGGAAACCGGGTGTGCGGCTGGAATTCGAGGTTCTCGATCCGCGAATTCCGGACAAGAATCCGCTGTTCGTCGGCGGCATTATGCAGGATGGGATTCCGGACGGAAATCATTTGCTGGTGGTTCCGGAATCTACCATTTCAGAGCTTCGCCAAAAACTGCAGGGAAGGCAGTACGAGCCGCTCTTTACCTACCCTGCCCAAAGCCTGGTCGTCTATGACGTTCAGGCCAGACAGTCAGGAACAGTCGTTCGCATACGGTGAGCCGTTTTCCGCAGTTTTACCGGGAGAAATCTCCCGAGACCCGTCAGGATGGGGTTAGGGAAGGCCTGGATTCATGAGTTCCGCGCTCCAGTTCGAACTGTTGGACCTGCGCCATTTCTCAGCCGGCAGCCTGCGCCCACTTCTGGAGAACGAGAGCGGGGTCTGGAGCGAGCGGCTCCACTGGGACTATCGCGGCTCAGCTGACCTTCTGCTGCAATACCTGGATTCGCGGGTTCTTCCGGGCTACGTTGCCGTTGAGAGCGGGCGCGTGGTCGGTTATGTCTTCTGTGTTTACGAGGGACACAAGGCCGTCATCGGCGACGTTTTCGCCCTGGAATCGCGAGAATCCGCCGGCGAGATCCGCAACGAGCTCCTGTCGCGCCTGCTGGAGATGCTACAGAATACGCCTGGAATTACGCGCATCGAGTCGCAGCTCCTGCTCCATCCGCACGGCGCTCATCAGCGTGTTTTCGAAGCAGCGGGATTCGAGTCTTACGAGCGCATCTTCATGGAGTGGCCGCTGCGGGGCGGCGGTGTTGTGAGCCCGGACGGATCGGGTTCGCTTCCGGCGATTCCAGACAAAGGTCTGGAGATGCGGCGCTGGGCCGAGGCCGATCTCACTCCGGCGGCTCGCCTGATCGCCTTGGCCTACCACGGGCACCTCGACAGCCATATCAACGAACAGTACCGAACGGCGGCCGGCTCGCAACGTTTTCTGCACAACATCGTGCGCTTTCCTGGTTGCGGCTATTTTGACGCAGACTCTTCGCGAGCGGTGATGCGACCCGGCAACCCGGATCTGGCCGGCTTGCTGCTTTGCTCCCGTGTGCGCGAAGACGTTGGACATGTGACGCAGATCTGCGTCGCACCGGAGTTCCGCGGACGCGGTCTGGGCCGATTGCTGATGAATGAATGCGCAGAGAGCCTGGCCAAACGGGGATTCAATCTGCTGACCCTGACCGTCACCGCCTCAAACCAGAAGGCCGTTTCGCTCTACGAGTGGCTGGGTTTTCGGGGCACGCATCGGTTCGATGCGATGGTGTGGGACCGAAGCGGGCAGGCTCCGGCACCGGCCGGTCGCCGCGACTAACTCGCCGCCGTCTGCTCGACGGTATCAACAACCTGGGAACGCAGGCCGGATGCGGTGATGGCGGATTCCACCATGGCATTCATCCCCATGCAGGAATTCATCATGAGGTGATAGAGACGCCGGTCGTCCCACTCGCGCTGATGGAAGCGCCGGATGTAGTCGGCGCGGCGGCGGTCGATCGCCAACATCTGGCTTTCCGCCTCTTTGGAGTGCTCGGGAAAGCGCTGCTGCAGATATTGGATTTTTCTCGGCAAAGAGGCGTAGACAAAGATGTGAAAGGCGCCTGCTGCCCGCGCCAGCACCGAGGCAGCGCCTCGTCCCAGCACCACGCAGCGGCCGTTGGCGGCCTGCTCCTGAAAATACAGGCGGATGAATTCCACCATCCGCTCGCCGTCGAAGACGTCGGGGTCGCCAGGCAGCCGCTCCAGAGAACCGAGCCAGATTGCCTTGCCGAAGCGGTGATACCACGGGTCGATGCGCTCGTCGAGGCGCTTGACCAGGGTGGGCGCAACGCCTGCCTTGCGCGCAACATCCTCAATGAGGCAGCTGTCGATCAGCTTCCAGCCGAGACGCTCAGCCAGATGATGGGCGAAATCCGCGCCCTGGCTGCCATATTCCCGTTCCACCGTGATGACCTGAATCATGCCGTTCCTCTTGCATCCGAGCCGATGCTGCCACTTTTCGCGGGGAGGCGTCAATAGTTTCCCGCACAGGGGTGATCGGCCTCACAACCCACAGGCAGGCACCAGGGGTACCGACCGCTGGACGGGTTGGATGCAGATTGCGGTTCAGGTGCGGCACAGAATGACGAAGTCCACTACTGCCGCAGTTCCACGACGGTTGCGCCTGCGCCGCCCTCACTCTGGCTCGGCTCGGTCACCGAGGCCACCTGGGGATGGCGCTCGAGCCAGGCACGCAGGGTTCGACGCAGCACGCCCATGCCGGTTCCGTGGATGATGCGGATGCGAGGGAGCCCGGCGAGGAAGGCGCGGTCCAGGAATTTCTCCACGGCATCCTGCGCCTCGTCTGCCGTGCGGCCGATGACATTGATCTCACTGCTCGTAACGTCCGGCTCGGCCACGGAAACGGTAATGCCGCGTTTGCGGGCCGACTCCAGTGGAGTGGTCTGGCGCGCCGACGCAACGACCTCGGCAATCTCATCCCGTGCGATGCGCATCTTCATGGGGCCCACGGTTACGTCGAACGTCTTCTCATCGATCTGCCGCTGGACGACGGCCGTCTTGCCGAGGGTGCGCAGCTTTACCGTATCGCCCTCGGCCACATGGCGAACGATGTGCGGCTGCGCGTTCTGGTCACCACGATCCGCTCCCGTGTGCTGGGCGACCACTGCAGTGTTGAAGCTTTCAGAGAATTCGCGGCGCAGGCGGGCGATGCGGCGTTCGGCCTCTTTGGAAAGCTTCTGCTGCGCGGCGCGATCCTCGATCGCACGTACGGTCTCGCGAGTCTGAAACTCGAAATTCTTAAGGAGCGACTGGAGCTGGGTTTCAAGATCGCGCACCTTGGCGCGCCACTCCTTCATGCCTTCCCCGGCGAGGCGTGCGCGCTCCTGCGCCAGCTCCTGCTCCAGCCGCCGCACACGGGTACGTTCCTGGTCGAGGGCGGCCAGTTGCTCGTGGAGACTGTCGAGAAAGCGCGCAATATCCTGAGTCTGCGTGCTCAGCCGAGTGTGCGCCGCTGCGATGATCGCCGGGCTCAAACCCAGCCGCTGGGCGATGTTAATTCCGGCTGAGGCACCGGGCACGCCGAGCCGTAGTTCATAGGTCGGGGCCAGCGTTGTCTCGTCGAAGCCAACGGCAGCGTTCACGGCGCAGGGGGTGTTTTCGGCATACACCTTAAGCGCCGTGAGGTGGGTAGAGACGATGGACCACGCGCCCGCGTGCAAAAAATGCTCCGCTATTGCAACCGCCAGCGCCGCGCCCTCTTCCGGATCGGTGGCCGATCCCAGCTCGTCCAGCAGGACCAGCGACTGCCCCGTCGCCTGGGCTGCTATTCGGTTCAGGTTTGTGACGTGAGCAGAGAACGTGGATAGATCCTGCTCGATCGACTGCGCATCCCCGATATCTGCGAGAAAGGCGTCGAAACCCGGCGTCACAACCTCGTCAGCGGGAACCGGTACGCCCGCCTGCGCCATGATCGCCAGCAGCCCCGTGGTCTTCAGCGTAACGGTCTTGCCTCCGGTGTTGGGTCCACTGATGATGAGCTGCCGATCCGCCCCGGCCAGCTCCAGGCTTACCGGCACAATCGTTTTTGACTCCGCCCGCAGGCGCCGCTCCAGCAGGGGGTGCCGCGCGTTCTTCAGGCGAATCTCCGGCGCGGCCGCCTCGGAAAAGCGCGGAGAGACGCATTCGTATTCACGAGCGAAGCGGGCTCGAGCCTGCAGCGTATCGACCTCTGCCAGGACCGTCGCGCCGGACAGGATGGCTGTGGCGTGCTGTGCGATCTGCCGCGTCATCTGCAGAAAAATGCGATGAATCTCGGCCTGCTCCTCTTCCAGCAATCGGACCAGATCGTTGTTCAGCTCGATCGTTTCCAGCGGCTCTACATAAACGGTCTGGCCGCTGGAGCTGGCGCCGTGGACTACACCCTGGACCCGCCGCTTCCATTCCGTCTTGACGGGTATGACAAAGCGTTCCCCGCGGATCGTGATCAGTTCATCCTGCGTGGAGCCGCCTTCGGAATAACGCCGCAGCGCTGAGCGGAGGCTTTCTTCGATGGAGCGCTGCTGCCGCTCGATCTCGCGCCGGATCCGGCGCAGTTCAGGAGAGGCATCGTCAGCCAATGTGCCATCGGGCAAAAGCTTGTCGCGCATACTTTCAGTCAACGGTCGCAGGCTGGCGGCCAGCAAAGTTTGGGCCAGCGCGCTCAGCTCCGGCAACCGGCCCTGCATATTCTCCGGCGGCGTGCGTATCACTTCGGTCCACGCCGTGATCTCTTCGGCGAGGGCAAATACTGCGCGCAACTCTTCTGACTCCAGCGCGACGCCGTCAATGCGAGCCTTTGCCAGCAATTCTGACGGGTCGAACAGCGACCGCAGCTGCGGCATCACCCCGGCGCCCACCAGGAGCTGCATCTCAGCGGTCATCCGCTGCTGCTGTGCAACCCAGTCGCGATCGCGGGAGGGTAGCAGATCGGCAATCCACGCACGCCCCAATGCTGACTGAGCATAGGAGCCGAGGAAGGCGACAAATTTGTCCCACTCCAGAGGCGGACCGGGCGCGATACCCTGCGGAATCTCCTTGAACAACGACATAAAGCCATTATCAGGGCTATGTGGCTTCGCGAGAGTGCAACCTGGCGATGCGCTGCCTGGGCGACAAACAGGGTTGCCGATCTAGTCGCCAGTTAAGCCGCAGGTTGAATCGGACGTCCACTCTCTGGAATCCTATGAGTATTGAGCGCTGAATTGGAGCTAACAGACTTTGTTGTGGTGGGTGCCGGCATCGCAGGACTGCGCGCGGCGATCGGCCTTGCCTCCCTGGGCGCGCGCGTTCTGGTGGTGACCAAGGAAGCTCGGGGCGAATCGAACACACACTACGCCCAGGGCGGCATTGCGGTGGCAATGAGCGGCGCCGAAGACGTGGCTCTGCACCTGGAGGACACGGTCAATGCCGGCGACGGGCTTGTGAACCGCGAAGCGGCGCGGGTGCTGGTCGAGGAAGGCCCGCGGCGCGTCGACGAGCTGCTGCGCTGGGGAACAGATTTCGATCGCAAGGCGGGCCAGCTGATGCTGACGCGCGAAGGCGCGCACAGCCGTAACCGCATCCTGCACGCGCACGGCGATGCCACCGGAGCGGAAATTGGCCGTTCTCTGCTGAGGCATGCGCGCGCGATGCAACGAATCACGCTGATGGAGTGGACGACGACCGTCAGTCTGGACGTCGACAATGGCGCGGTTGCCGGCGTGCGGTTGCTGGATCGCGATGGCGTGTTGAGAGATGTCCGCGCGCGCGCCGTCCTGCTGGCCAGCGGGGGAGCGGGCCAGGTCTACAGCGACACCACGAACCCGGCGGTGGCCACAGGCGACGGCATTGCGATGGCCTGGCGCGCCGGAGCCGAGATTTCCGATATGGAGTTTTATCAGTTCCATCCGACGGCGCTGAGCCTGCCGGGCGCGCCGCGGTTCCTGCTGTCGGAGGCGCTGCGCGGCGAGGGCGCCTATCTGAGGAACTCGGATGGGAAACGCTTCATGGAGCGGTACCATCCGCTGCTGGAACTGGCGCCACGCGACGTGGTTGCGCGTGCGATCACGCGGGAAGGGATGGGGTCAGATGGCGCGACTTTGCCGGTGTATCTCGACATGCGCCATGTGACGGTGATTGATCCGCACACGCGGTTTCCCGGGATCTCGAGCTTCCTGGCGCAGCAGAGGCTCGACCTGCGCCGCGATCTGATCCCGATACGCCCCGCAGCACACTATTTGATGGGCGGGGTGCGGACGGACGTGCAGGGCCGCACGTCTCTGAAGGGACTCTATGCCGCCGGGGAAGTAGCCTGCACGGGCGTGCACGGAGCGAATCGGCTAGCGAGCAATTCGTTGCTGGAAGGGCTGGTCTTCGGGGCGCGAGCGGCGGAGGCGATGAGTGGGGAAGAATCTCCCGTGACAGACAAGAGCCTCGCGGTGCATCCACAGCCCCAACCAACTGAGGATTTCGCAGCGGTACGGAACAAACTGCAGGAGTCGATGTGGCTAAGAGCTGGGTTGTTGCGCGATGCCGATGGGCTGAAAACCGGTCTTGCCGAGGTTCGCGATCTTTCCCGTGAGATTCCGCGGGGGTTCAGCCGGTCAGTGCTGGAGCTGCGGAACCTGCAGACTGTGGGCGAGCTGATTCTGCGGTCCGCGCTGGCGCGGGAAGAGAGCCGTGGAGCGCATTTCCGCAATGACTTTTCTCACCGGGACGACGCCCGCTTCGGCCGGCACTCAGTCGTCCGCCAGGATCGGATCACCTTCGAAGATTTCTAAGCTCTCGCCCATCTAACGATGTAGCAACCGGAAAGCGTGGGTCCACTCGTTCTTCGTGAAGCCGAGGATGCACCACAACATGCACAGCGGTTCGATCGCGCGGGCGGCTTGGGCTGTACCCATGTCCGCCGTCTCCCATCCAAACTGATCGAGAATCGCGGCCACCTTCTTCTTTGCTCCTTCGTCATTGCCGCAGATGAACATGGTCGGCCGTTCCGGAAACTGTGGATTGACCATGTTCGGACTGCCGACGGAGTTAAACGCCTTGACGAAGTGTACCTCTGGAAAGTCACGCTGGAGCTGCTCCATCAGCGACTCGTTCGGGCCGGTGAAGAAGGGCAGCACGCCGTGATCCGGCGGAGCTTCGGAGATGGGATTGCACGTGTCGATGATGGTCTTGCCGGCGAGATTTTCGCGGCCCGCGGCATCAAGCGCCTTAACGGCAGCCCCGCCTTTCACCGCCAGCACCACGATTTCTCCAAAGGCGGCAGTTTCGCGCGGATCGGCCACTCGACCGCCGGGATGTGCCTGGCTCCAGTCGGCCAGCTTTGCCGGTTCGCGCGTGCCGATCATGACTTCATGGCGGTGTTGCAAGAAGCCGGATGCGAGCGTTTGGCCTACCGTGCCGGAACCGATGATGCCCACCTTCATGACTCTTCTCCTCGTGATGGAATGCAGAAACTATAGCGCGGCCGGATGAACGTGCGGCAACAAGTCAGTCCTGAGCAGGGGTGGCCGGCTGCGGAGCCCATCGGCTGGCAATAGCAAACACAAGCAGGATGCCGACAATGATGGCGAGCGACCCGACGACGGGCACAACGATCCAGCGCGCGGCGAGCATCTTGAACGCGACAAAGCCGAGGATGCAGGCCAGACCATAGTGGATCAGATGAAAGCGGTCCAGCACGGAGGCAAGCGCGAAGTAGAGAGACCGCAGGCCCAGCACGGCGAAGATGTTCGAGGTGAAAGCGATCCATGGATCGCGAGTGACGGCTAATACCGCGGGGATCGAATCCAGCGCAAAGATGAGGTCGGTGACTTCGACGGCAAGGATCACGAGCAGCAGCGACCGCAATGCGAGGTGCGTGCCATCGGTCCAGCGCAGGCAGCAGTCCCGTACCCAGCGCACCGGCCCGCGCACGGGAGCGGTGCCCGGCTTCGCCAGTAACAGGCGAACGGCGGCCATTGCGAGAATGGCGCCAAAAGCGTACTGCACCCAGGCAAAGCGCGCCAGCAGGGTGGTCCCGGCCAAGATCAGCAGGCCGCGAAAGACAATCGCTCCCAGAATGCCCCAGAGGAGTACGCGCCGCTGCTGCTTTTCCCCGAGCCGGAGTGAGCGAAAGAGCAGCAGGAAGACGAACAGATTGTCGATGCTGAGCGAGCCTTCGATCAGGTAGCCGGTGATGAACTCCAGCGCGCGTTGCCTGCCGGTAGTCGCCGCAATCAGCCACGCATAGGCGCCGGCGATGAGCGCGAGGACGAGGGTCCAGATCCACGCCGCGCGGACGGAGACGCGACGTCCCCGGCGCTGCAGCAGGACCATGTCCACGAAGAGCAGAGCAACAATCAGGACGGAGAAGGGAAACCAGTGGTGGGGCATAGCGCCTACCGCTGGTCGAGCAAGCGGATCGTCTCGAGGATAGTGTCGCCGACGATGGTCAGGCTCTGCGCGCTGATCTTGTCCAGCGTGTCTTCGGCCGTGTGCCAGTAGGCGTTGTTGTATCCGTAGTCCAGGTCGATGAGGTCGGCGCAGGGCACGCCACGGTGGACAAAGGGAATGTGATCGTCTTCATCGTAGGTTGAGCGCTGGAAGAAGAATGACTGCCAACCGTACTCGCGCGCGGCCTTGTCGACGAGATCTTCAAGCCAGGGCGTGGAGTTCAGATCGCGCTGCACGTCCAGGTCTTTGTCGCCGAGCATATCGGCCAGGATGAATGCCTTGATCCGCTTCAGCGTACCGTCGGCAGCCCATTTGGCAGCCAGATGCTTGCTGCCGTAGACGGAATCGCTGTCACTCCAGTTCTTGACCGCCTCTTCGCCATCGGTGAAAACGAGCCAGACGCTGTATCCGTCGCGGGTGTGGCCGCGCAGGTAGTTCGCCATCTCGATCAGCAGTCCGGTGGTGGAGCCCCCGTCGTTTGCGCCGACGTAATGAATGTTACGCAGCGGGTAATTCGTCTCGTAGTGCGTTGCAAGGATGATGATGCCGTCCTTCTTGCCCGGGAATTTCACGATGAAGTTGTGCATCGTCATGGGGCCGGCAGGGGTGGTCGTGGTGAAGGTGTCTTCTTCAAGCTGATCGTGGCGGAACTGCGCTTTCAGAAACGCTTCGGCTTTGGCATGGCCGGGGCTGCCGATCCACCGCGGTCCCGTGGTGTTGACGTACTGCCGCGTGTACGCGAGCGCACGTGCACCGTCGAATTGCGGCAGAGTGTCGGCGCGCGCGGTGGCCAGCAGAACAGCAAGAGTCAGGAACTGAAGGAGGATGGCTCTTCTCACGGGGTCGCCTTTGCGGATCGTTTTTTGCGCTGCGCCGGATGTACAAACCAGGAGACGCCGATGCTGATGAGATAGAGGGTCAGCATGGGCGTGGCAAAGACACACATGGTCAATACGTCGGGCGTAGGAGTGATGATGGCGGCAATGATGAAGATGATCAGAATCGCGTAGCGCAGGTTCTTCCACAGGAACTTCGGCGAGACGATGCCGAAGAGGGAGAGAAACATAACAAGAATCGGCAACTCAAAGGTGACGCCGAGCCCCAGAATTACAGTCAGAAACAGATCGGTGTACTCATTGATTTCGATAACGGGATGAAAGTCTTTGTTGAAGCTGAGCAGAAAGTCCAGCGAGCCAGGATAAACCCAGCGGTAGCCGAAGAAAGCGCCGGCCAGGAAGAGCAGAATGGTGGCCGACATGAACGGAACAACATAACGCTTCTCGTTCTGGTAGAGCCCCGGGGAGATGAAGAGCCACACTTCGTAGAGCACGAACGGGCAGGCAAGAACGCAGCCGGCCAGGAAGGTGATCTTCAGGTACATGTTGAACGGATCCATAGGATTGAGGTAGTTCAGCTGCGTGGACAAGTGGTGCTGTGCCAGCGCGAACTTCACCGGTCTTTCCATGAATCCGTAAATGCGCTCGTGAAATCCCCAGCAAAGAAAGAAAGCCCCGATGAGATAGAGGGCGACATGGATGATCCGGCGGCGGAGCTCCTGGAGGTGATCGAGGAGGCTCATACCGGGCAACTCGGCGCGCTCCGTGACGGCGGCGCGCGCGCGGTCCACGAAATCAGTCATGGTGGGTGGCCGCTTCCTGTGCGGGCGGATGGACGCCGTTCTCCGATTCAGTCAGAGCCGGTGCGGTGAGATCGATGTCAGGCGGGCGTTCGAGCTCGCCTTCCAGTTCGGTGCTGACGGATACGGATGCAGCGTTGGCATCCGTCGGCAGCGGGGGATCGACGTGGACTTTAGCCTCGGGTGCGGCTAAGGAGTTATCGATAGGTTCAACTGCGGCCGGTTCATCCGTCACCGGCGAGGCAAAAGGCTTAGATGTGCTCACCGAGGTCCCGCTGGAAGGAGGCAGGATGGTCAGTTCCGTGCTGGCGGGGAGTGCGGCGACTTCTGCGGGAGCGGCTCCTTCGGCGGCTGCACTGGCTCGGGAGGCCTCCAGTTCGGCAGCCTTCTTCCGGCGCTCCTCCTCCTCCATATTCCGCAACTCGTCCTGAATCTGAAACTTAAACTCATTGCTGGCACGGCGAAACTCGGCGAGCAGCTTGCCCAGTTGTCTTCCAATCTCCGGCAGCTTTTTTGGCCCGAAGAGCACAAGCGCCAGCAGGAAGATGAAGGTGTAGTCGCCGAAATGCATGGATAGTCCATGATACCCGCCGCGATTGGGGGGTCACAAGAAAGGCACAAAACAGGGTCTGCCGCGCACGTTCGAATCTAAAGAATCGGGCAATTGTGGCGGCTGTATCAACAGCGGGCGCGGGAACAGGTCACGGGCCTGATGCCGAATCATGTCGCGCAGGGGTATTGGGCGTCATTCGAGCCCCCGCGGAAACAGCCATAAGCGAGCCATTGCGAGCAGGCTTCCGAAAGTTATCGCCCAACAACGTCCAGCGCGCATCGGTCAAGCCCTCATGCATTAAACTAGGTCCAACGACGCGTCGTGGGGATTTGGCGCTTTTGCGACCCATATCCCGATCGGCACGTCTAAAGAAGCAGAGGCTGCAACATCCCCGTTGGCTGGGCGAACGCTCCGAGAGCGAACGCAGCGAGCTGACTGCAGCCGGGTTTGGCTTTCAACATCCCCGTCCAGATTGGTGCTGGCCCGCAGGGCAACGCCGAACCGGACTGAAGGCGGCGTATTTTGAGCGTACTGGAAGAAGCAGTTCTTGATCCCGTGTCCGCGGAAGCGGAGAGTTGTTCCCTGGACAACTACCTCCTCCTTCCGGATCACACCATGGACGCCCGCATTGCGGCGGCGCGCCGCGCGCTGGGCACGACGACGATTCTGCTCGGCCACCACTATCAGCGCGATGAAGTCATTCGCTTCGCCGATTTCACCGGCGACTCCTACAAGCTTTCGAAAATTGCGGCGGAGACCGACGCGCGGTATATCGTCTTCTGCGGCGTGCATTTCATGGCAGAGAGTGCCGATGTACTTGGGCGCGACGGGCAGCAGGTAATCCTGCCCGACCTGCATGCCGGCTGCTCGATGGCGGACATGGCGGAGATCGGACAGGTGGAGACGTGCTGGGAGACTCTGTTGAGTTCGGGCATTGCAGCCGAGGACATTGTGCCGCTGACCTATATGAACTCCTCGGCGGCGATCAAGGCATTCTGCGGGGAGCGCGGGGGGCTTGTCTGCACCTCATCCAATGCGCGGGCTGCCTTTGAGTGGGCCTTCGCACGCGCAAAGAAGATCCTCTTCCTGCCCGATCAACATCTTGGTCGCAACACCGGCCATGCGATGGGAATTTCGCTCAGCGAGATGGTGGTCTACGATCCCTGGCAACTGAATGGAGGCGTGGCCCCGGACCTGATGCAGACCGCGCGGGTGATTCTGTGGAAGGGCCACTGTTCGGTACATCAACGCTTCCTCCCGGAGCACGTCGACAAGGTGCGAGCGAAATATCCGGGCATCCAGGTGATTGTTCATCCGGAGTGTCGGCTGGAGGTCTGCGAGAAAGCCGACGCGGTGGGATCGACGGAGAAGCTAATCAAAATCGTCGAAGAAGCGCCGGTCGGAACGAGCTTTGCGGTCGGGACGGAGATCCACCTGGTGCACCGTCTCGCGCAGGAGTTCGCGTCGCGGGGTAAGACGATCGTGACTCTTGATGACACCGGCTGTCTCTGCACGACGATGTACCGCATCAGCCCGCAGCACCTGGCGTGGGCGCTGGAGAATCTGGTGGAAGGACGCGTGGTGAACCGGATCCAGGTGCGGGAAGACGTGAAACACTGGGCGCGGGTGGCGCTCGACCGCATGCTGGAGATCGGGGCTTGAAAACTTTCACCCTCGATGAGGCCCAAACGCTGCTGCCCGTGATCGAGTCTTTGCTGAACCGAGCCATGGAATCAAGAGGCCGCGGAACGGTTGCAGGAAGAGGCAGGGGTTCTGGCTCGGCGCATCGTGGGCAGCGGCGGCCTGCATGTTGACATCGGCGCGGCGCAAAACCGCAGAGTCACGCTGGAGGCCCTGGTGCAGCGGGCGAAAGATGCCATCGAAGAAATCAACGACAGCGGTGTGCAGGTGAAGGACCTCGATACGGGACTGCTGGATTTTCCCTGCCTGCTGGAAGGCGACACGGTGCTTCTGTGCTGGAAGCGCGGCGAACCGCGCATCGCGTACTGGCACCGCATCGAGGACGGTTTCGCTGGGCGCCAGCCAATCGATGGGCGGTTTGGGCGCAACGCGCCGGAGAAACTGCATTAGTCGGACTTCCCGGGACCAATATCCCGGATGACATCTGTCACCTCGCTTTTCTGACAAATCCCACTGGGATCCGTCTCCTGGATACGCGATTCTGTCTTTGCCGCTGAAGATCGTGCGACAGGAGACAATCGATGTCCGCTACCGCCGCAACCTTTCCTCGGAGCCTTTCCGCCGCCTCGCGCGCACCCCTCACACAAGGGAGGCCGGTCGCGAAACTGCACTCGGTGACGAAACGCTACGGTGCCGTAACCGCACTGAGCGACTTCTCGATGACGTTGCACGCGGGGGAAGTCGTCGCGTTGCTGGGCCCGAACGGTGCAGGCAAAACCACGGCCGTCCGGCTGCTGCTGGGGCTGATCGGAGCCGATTTCGGCAGCGTGCGCGTACTCGGCCGCGATCCACGCGATGCGGACGCCCGGACCCGTATCGGCGCGATGCTGCAGGTGAGCCGCGTGCCGGAGATGCTGCGGGTTCGCGAGCACATCGACCTTTTCCGCAGCTACTACCCCCATCCACTGAGCACCGAGGAAGTGATCCGCACAGCACGGCTGGAGTCGGTGGCAAACCAGATGTTCGGCAAGCTTTCCGGCGGCCAGAAGCAGCGGACGCTTTTCGCACTGGCCCTCTGCGGCAATCCCGACCTCATTTTCCTCGACGAGCCGACGGTCGGCATGGATATTGAATCGCGGCGCGCCCTGTGGGATCAGGTACGGGCGCTGTCCGCGGCGGGAAAGACTGTGCTTCTGACGACGCATTACCTCGAAGAGGCTGACATGCTCGCCAGCCGGATTGTCGTCATCAACAAAGGCAGGCTGCTCTGTGAAGGTACTTCGGCGGAGATCAAGCATCGAGTATCAGGTCGGCGGATCCGCTGCATCACGCAGCTTGATCCTGAATTCCTGCGGTCGCTGCCCACCGTTTCTGAGGTGCAGCAGGACCGCGAGGCGGTTGTGATCCTGGCCGAGCATCCGGAGCGGGTCGTTCAGGAGATGCTGCTGCGAGACGAAAGCCTGCACGGGCTGGAGATTTCGGCGGCCGCCCTGGAAGACGCCTTCCTGGCACTCACCAGCGACTCGCCGGCAACAAACTGACCCACAAACACAGGAGAGATCACCATGGCCACACAAAGCATCGCCATCGCTCCACGGACACCCGGTCTCGGCTATTACGCCCGCGTCTTTCGTAAAGAGACGCAGTATGAGTTCGTCAGGATGCTGCGGACGAAAGCCTTCTCGCTCTCCGTGATCGGCTTTCCGCTGATGTTCTATTTGCTTTTCGGGTCCTCGAATCGTCACGGAATGTACGCTCGCTATCTCATGCCCAGCTATAGCTGCATGGGGGTGGTATCGGCGTGTCTTTTCGGCATCGGTATGGGAATCGCTCTGGAACGCGCGCAGGGATGGCTGGAGCTGAAGCAGGCCAGTCCCATGCCGCGATTTGCCTATCTGGGAGCCAAGGTTCTCAGTTGTGCTGCCTTTGCGCTGGTCATCGTTGCGACCATGGTGATTCTCGGAATCACGGTGGGAGGCGTGACCCTGACCGCGATCGAAGCGCTGAAGCTGGCTGGGATCGTTCTCGCGGGGTCCGTCCCATTTACCGCCATGGGGCTGCTGATCGCGCTTCTGGTGCCGCCGAATGCGGGACCGGGCGTCATCAATCTGATCTACCTGCCTATGTCGTTTGCGTCCGGCTTCTGGATGCCGATCAGCATGCTGCCGCACTGGCTCCAGGCGCTCGCGCCGGGGCTGCCGACCTATCATCTGGCGCAGCTGGCGCTGCACATCTTCGGGTATGCCCGGTCCGACAACATGATGGTGCACTGGGAAGCATTGGCTGGATTTACCCTGTTGATGGTGGGAGCGGCCTGGATCCTCTTCCAGCGCAGCGAGGCGAAAGCGTGAGCGAAGCCGATCACAATTCGGGGCTGATCCCACGCGATTGCAAGGACGGATCATCGGTGGCGCAGTCTCTTCTCGAGGAGCTGCGATCGGCCGAGATCGGCCAGCGCCGCGGACTGCTTCGGCCAAAGGCTGGCTGGCGCGGCCGGATCTTCGACTTCGTCTGGCTCATCTATTCTGTGTTCTTTGTGGTCCAGCCGATTCAGGAACACAGCCGCAAGTCGTGGCTTGCCTTTGCCCTGGCATTTTCTATTTTTCTGGGCCTTTATATTGCGCTGGTTTATTCCACGTCGCGCCGAACTCAGATCCTGATGCTGGCAGCGATGACAGCTCTCGGCGTGTCCTATTACCCATTCAACGCCGGCGCGTGCGGCATGTTTATTTACGTCGCCGCCTTCGTTCCATTCGTCGCGGAATCGATCGCGTTCTCGGTCGGCACCATTGTCTTCGTCTGCCTCAGTATGGCGCTGGAGGGCTGGCGGCTGCACCTGAGCCCATGGTCCTGGGTATTCTGCGTCTTTATCGCCATTGCTGTAGGCGCGGGCAATCTGGTGGCAGCGCAGGGCATGCGGGCCAACAAGCGTCTGAACCTTGCCCATGAGCAGATCGCCCATCTCGCCAAGCTGGCCGAACGCGAGCGCATCGCTCGCGATCTGCACGATGTGCTCGGCCACACGCTTTCCGTGGTCGTGCTCAAATCGGAGCTGGCCGGCAAGGTGATGGATCGCGACCCGGACCGCGCCCGCGCGGAGATCCGCGAAGTGGAGCAGATTGCCCGTAAGGCGCTCGGCGAAGTGCGGCAGGCGATTCGCGGATACCGCTCCGAAGGGCTGGCTGCCGAGATCGATCGAGCCCGGAAGATTCTCGATGCGGCTGGTGTAGCTCTCGAGTGCGAAATGAAGCCTCCGCTGTTTGCGCCGGCGGAAGAAACTGTGCTCTCCCTGATCGTCCGCGAAGCGGTAACCAACATCGTGCGCCACGCGCAGGCTAGTCATTGCCGGCTGGACTTTCAGATGAACGGCCGCGGCACTGCCCTTGTGGTGGAAGATGATGGCCGTGGCGGGATTCGCGCCGAGGGCAGCGGGCTGCGCGGCATGCGCGAGCGCCTGGAATCCATCGGCGGTCGGTTGCACATCGATTCGGTACAGGGAACCCGCCTGCTGATCGAGATTCCGGCCCAGGATGTCCGCGCGTGATGAAGAAGATTCAGGTGATCGTCGCCGAAGACCAGGCCATGGTACTCGGGGCGCTGGCGGCTCTGCTGGAGACCGAGCCGGATATCGCAGTCTGTGCTCGGGCGCCGAATGGCCGCGAGGCTCTGACTCTGGTCGGCAGGTACAAACCCGATGTGCTGGTCACCGACATCGAAATGCCGGAGATGACGGGTCTGACCCTGGCCGCCGAAGTGCGCGAACGGCATCCGCAGACGCGGGTCATCATCCTGACGACTTTTGCGCGCCCGGGATATCTTCGCCGCGCCCTCGACGCGGGCGCCAGGGGGTATCTCCTCAAAGACCGCCCCTCAGCCGAGCTGTCGGAAGCGGTACGGCGCGTGCATCAGGGACTGCGTGTGGTCGATCCGGATCTGGCCCTGGAAGCCTGGGACAGCGGTCCCGATCCTCTGACGGACCGCGAGCGGCAGATTCTGTGGCGTGCCGGGGAAGGGAAATCGAGCGGCGAGATCGCGGAAGAATTACACCTCTCTGAGGGCACGATCCGCAATTACCTCTCCGAGGCGATCAGCAAACTGGGCGCATCCAATCGGGTGGAAGCCGCCCGCCTGGCACGCGCTCGGGGCTGGCTGTAGGTTCCGGACGTAACGGCGAGGCATAATGGACCCATTGTCCCGCGGTCTCTGCCCGTGTTACGTTCATCCATCGCTGGGACCGCACTGGATTTTGAGACTCTTCGGCCAGAACTGCCTTGCAAACATCGGCCCCGCCTCTGCGGAGAGAATTCCCCCTGAACGCGCGAGAGAAACTGCCGGAATCCCGGGCTGCCGCCGCGACGATTCTCGTCGTCGAGGATGATCGGGCTGTTCGCCTTCTGTTTACGAAAGTGCTGCAGGCTGCCGGCTATCAGGTGATCGCCTGCGAAAATGGCTCGGCGGGGCTTGAGTCGGCGCGCAAAAATCTCGAGACGCTGGATGCCATCGTCACCGATGCAAAGATGCCGGGCATGGGTGGGCAAAGGCTCATCGCACGCGTCCGGACCCTCAAGCCGCATCTGCCCGCCATTGTCGTCAGCGGGAATCTCATCGAAGGCGTCGCCGATGCGAGAACGGTCTTTTTGTGCAAGCCGGTTACCCCAGGGACTTTGACCCGGGAACTGCGGCGCCTGCTGTGCGATAGGATGTAGAGTTCGCATCTGACCTTCCCGCAGACTGGGGGCGCAGCCAGGATCATGATCATTGGCGTTCCAAAGGAAGTAAAAGACCACGAGAGCCGTGTGGGAATTACCCCGGCGGGCGTGAAAGCGCTCGCCGAAGCCGGGCACAAAGTGCTGGTGGAAACCCATGCCGGCGATCTCTCTGCCTTCACCGATGACGAGTATCAGTCCGCCGGGGCAGAAATCGTCGGTTCCGCACACAACGTTTGGGGCAACGCCGACCTGGTGGTGAAGGTCAAAGAGCCAATCGAGAAGGAGTATGGATTCTTCCGCGAAGGTCTGGTGCTCTTTACTTATCTGCATCTTGCTCCGGTTCCCGATTTAACCGAAAGTCTGCTGCAGAAGAAGGTCATCGGCATCGCCTACGAGACCATTCGCGATCGCGCCGGCACCCTCCCGCTGCTCACGCCCATGTCCGAAGTAGCCGGCCGCATGGCGGTGCAGGTAGGCGCGGCGTATCTGGAAAAGGAAAAAGGCGGCCGCGGTTTGTTGCTGGGCGGAGTGCCGGGCGTGCCTCCAGCCAGTGTCTGCATTATCGGAGGCGGCATAGTCGGTACAAACGCGGCGAAGATTGCCCTGGGGATGGGCGCGCGCGTCACGCTGGTGGACCTGAATCTGAATCGCCTGCGCGAGCTGGACGACATCTTCAACGGCCGCCTCTTTACTCTGGCGTCGAACTCATGGAATGTCTCCCGCGCAGTCCAGGAAGCTGACCTCGTCATCGGGGGCGTGCTGATCCCCGGAGCCGCCGCACCCAAGATCGTGACCCGCGAGATGGTCATGAAAATGAAGAAAGGTGCGGTCATCGTGGACGTAGCCATCGACCAGGGTGGCTGCGTGGAAACGGCCCGGCCGACGACCCACAGCAACCCCGCCTTTGAGGTCAATGGCGTCGTCCACTACTGCGTGACGAACATGCCCGCAGCGGTGCCGAATACCTCCACTCTGGCGCTGACCAATGCCACCTTCCCCTACGTGATGCGCCTCGCGCGCCAGGGAGCAAAAAAGGCTATTCAGGAAGACGATGGGATCCGCGACGGCGTCAACACCTATGACGGCACGCTAACCTGCGAGCCGGTCGCAGTTTCGCAGAAAAAGCCCTGGAAACCGGTTCGCGACTTGCTCTCCTGAGCAAGAGAAAAGGGCGCAGCCTCGCGGCGGCGCCCCTTGCCTGCATTCCTGTTATTGCTCCGTGATGTGAACCGGATGCTCAACCCGAAACGTCAGTAGCGTCTCGGTGGGCAGGAAGATCTCTTTGTTTCCGGTCATGGCGCTGCCGGCTGTGCCGGCCCCTGCTCCGGCGAGGCCGCCGATCAGGGCACCCTTGCCGCCTCCGGCGAGCCCGCCAACGATCGCCCCAAAGGCTCCGCCGCCGCCCGCAAACAGAGCGGTCCGCTTGCCCTTACCTTTTTCCGCCTGAGCCATGGTGCTGGTTGCGACCGGATAGCTGCCCCAGCGGGTCTTTACTCTCTCCAGACGGAGTTCCAGCAGCGCACCCCCTTTGAAGTGGCCCAGGGACTTCGCATCGATGACGACGCCTTCAGCGCGTGCTTCGCGAGGAATCACCGTTTGGCCATGGATGACCACATCGTCCGCCACAGTGGCGTCGAAGCTTTGCCCTGGCTGGCTGATCTTCGATCCCAGGTCTTCATCCAGGCGCACCCGAATCGGCGTACCGGCCGGGATTGTGACACGGGCGGCTGGCGGTGGGGTAGCTGGTTGCGCGGGCGCTGCAGAGGGTTGTGCCGGAGTCGCCGACGGTGTGGTGTTATCGGCCGGCGGGGCGGGTGGATTGTTGGTGGCGGCCGGCTGCTGGGATGCGGGGTTTTGGCTGGTCGCGGGCGGCGCGCTTTTGCTGCAACCCGTAAAGAGAAACACGCTTGCCAGGGCCGCGGCGGCCAGGCGCAGAGAGATGTGGGTCACTTTCATAGGGGAACTCGCACTTTTCCTTCGGACGGTTGAGTCAGGGAGTTGCATCGGCTCCAGGGCCTTTTCGCTTTCAGAAACAGCATTTTAGTGCATTGTCCGGCCTATAATCTTTCCGTATCGCAGGAGATGGATTCATTTGGCCGAAGTGAGAAATCGGCGAACCACGCTGCTCCTGCTCGGGGTAGCCGCTTTTGTGCTGCTCCTTCTGCTGGTCGGGCTTAATGCCTTTAATCTCCGGCAGCTGAATCCGCACACAACTGCGCAAATTTTTCTTTTGACCTCGCTCTCCGTCCTGGTCTTTCTTCTCTTTGTCACCGTCCTGGTGCTGCTGCTGCGCAACTTGATCAAGCTCCTGGCTGAACAGCGCAGTCAGGTGCTGGGGGCCCGCCTGCGGACCCGCATGTTCATTGGGGCACTCCTGCTTTCTTTCGTTCCTGCTCTGTTCATGTTTTTATTTAGCTTTCTTCTGCTAAATCGTTCACTGGACAGATGGTTCTCAACGCCTGCTGTTGAAGTGCGAGCTGACTCGACGCAGATCGCCATGGAGCTGTCCCATTACGCCGTTCTCAATGCGCGAGCCGAAGCGGAAAGCATCGCCCAGTCCCAGCCATTGTCGGTTTCTCTCCAGGCGGCGAATCGGCAGGCGATTCTGGATGAGCTGCGCACCCACCGGATCACGCTGCAGGGTGGTTTCGCCATCCTGTATCAGGATTCCGCTCCCTTTGCCTCCTATGAGCTTCCGCAGGCTTCGCGGCCCGTTCAGATTCACTCCTGGCTCGCCCCGGACGATGTGGAGATCATCCCTGCCGGCGCCTCGCTGCCTCCCGCCATATTGAAAGCGGCCCAACGCTCCGACGAGCCCATGCTGGTTGCCGCAGGAACGGAATTTGCTCTGGGCGCCGCCAGTCTGCCAGCGGGAGGCGTCATCGTCGTTGGTTTGCCCATGCCCGCCGGTCTGAACTCGATCATGGCCGACCTGAGCAGCGGTACCAATCAATACTGGGCGCTCTACCGTCAGCGGCGAATCATCCGCACCACCTATTTCCTGCTCCTGCTCATGCTGACGGCCCTGGTGTTTTTTTCCAGCAGCTGGCTGGCGCTTTACGTCTCGCGGCAAATGACCGGGCCGCTCGAAGCGCTGGCCGATGCCATGGACGTGATCGGCAAGGGCGACTACCGTCAACGTGTAACGGTTCAGGCGACCGCAGAGATGGGCGAACTGGTGCGCTCCTTCAACCACATGGCGGCCGATCTGGAGCAGAGCCGGTTGCTGGCGGAATCTTCCGCGCGCGATCTCTCCGCCGCCAACCTCGCCATCGAAGCGCGAAAGAAGGAACTGGAAACGATTCTGGAGACAATTCCCTCCGGTGTCGTTACTCTCGACGCCTCGCGCAGAGTCGTGCTTGGGAATCGAGCCTTTGCCGAACTCCTGCGGCTGAAGGGGCAGCCCAACCTCACCGGCGTTTCGCTGGATTCCCTGGTGCCTGCGGAGTTCGCAGAGGACCTCGTACGGCTGGATCGTCGCGCCCATCGCATGGGGACGGCCTCGTCGGAATTCGAGTTGCGCACTCAGCGTGGTGTGTTCAATCTCTCCGTCACTATGGCGGCGCTGGATGCCCGCGGTGGTCCGAATCTCGGTTCGATTCTGGTACTCGAGGACGTTTCGGAATTCCTCCACGCACAGCGCCAGGCGGCCTGGAAGGAAGTGGCCCAGCGCGTCGCCCATGAAATCCGGAATCCGCTCACTCCGATCACACTCTCCGCTGAGCGCATCCGGCGCCATGTTGATCGCAGCCTGCCGGAATCACCAGGTGTGATTCGCAAGTGCTGCGATGTGATTCTCGGTTCCGTCGAATCATTGCGCACTCTGGTCGGGCAGTTTGCCGCGCTGGCGGAATTTCCGGTAGCGCATCCGCATTCTGCCGATCTGAACGAAATCGTTGAAAACGCGCTGCTGCTCTTTGAAGGCCGCATGGGAAACGTCCGCGTGGAGAAACGGCTTGATCCCAGCCTGCCTCCGGTCATGGCCGATCCGGAAGCCCTGCGACGCGCCATCGCCAACCTCATCGACAACGCCGCCGAAGCCATGCAGGAAAGCCTGCTGCGCGTGCTGTCCATCCGCACCGGCAGTGCCGATACCCGCGGCATGGCCGAGATTGTTGTCGCCGATACCGGCCCCGGAATTACCGACGACATGCGTGAACGGCTTTTCCTTCCCTGGTTCTCCACCCGGCACCGCGGCACGGGACTGGGGCTCTCCATTGTCGCCAAGATTGTCCAGGATCATGGTGGCACCATTCGCGCCGAAAACAATGTCCCCGCCGGCGCGCGCTTTATCATCGAATTGCCGCTGGCCGAGCCACCGTCTCCTGAGACCACGCCAACCGCTGCGCTCACCAAATCGGTCTGAGCCCGAGATCCCCAATGAACCATATCCTCATCGTGGACGATGAAGCCGAGATTCGCGAGACTCTGGAAGAAATTCTCCGCGAAGAAGGCTATGCGGTCGCCAGTTCCGCGACGGCTGCCGAGGGGCTCACCCAGGCCAAGGATCCCGTATACGATCTGCTGCTGCTGGATATCTGGCTGCCCGATCGCGACGGGCTGGAGGTGCTGGCGGAGCTGCGCGCCCTCGACGCGGACACGCGCCCCGAGGTCATCGTCATCTCCGGCCACGCAACTATCGAGACGGCGGTGAAGGCCACCAAGCTGGGAGCCTTTGATTTCCTTGAAAAGCCGTTAATGCTGGAGAGGACGCTGATCGTCGTAAAAAACGCGATCGAGGCGAAACGGCTTCGCGCCGACAATTTGGAATTCCGCCGCCAGCTCACCGTCGAACAGCAGATCACCGGGGAAAGCGTGCAGGCGCGAGCGCTGCGGCAGCAAATCAAGCTGATGGCGCCCACCAACGGCCGCGTCCTCATCTATGGTGAGTCCGGCTCGGGCAAGGAACTAATCGCCCGCGCCATTCATGCGGAGAGCCTCCGCCGGGACCGCGTCTTCGTCGAGCTGAACTGTGCCGCAATTCCAGAAGACTTTATCGAGAGCGAGCTCTTCGGCTACCGCAACGCAGCGGTGCCTGGCGGACCACCCGAGAAGCGCGGCACCTTCGAGCGCGCCAACGGAGGAACCCTCTTTCTGGACGAAGTCGGCGACATGAGCCTGAAGATGCAGGGCAAGGTTCTGCGCGCGCTGGACGAGCAGCGCTTTCTGCCGGTCGGCGCTCTGCTACCCGTCAGTGTGGATGTGCGCGTGATCGCCGCAACCAACAAAAATCTTGAGGAAGAGATCGCGAAAGGCAATTTTCGCGAGGATTTTTTCTACCGCCTCAACGTGATTCCTTTCTTTGTGCCTCCCTTGCGCGACCGCCGTGAGGACATCCCCCTGCTGGTGCGTGAGTTTCTCCGCGGCTTTGGGCGTGAGTACGGCCGTCCCCGGATCGAGATGGCCGACGACGCCATCGACCTGCTGCGGCACTACCACTGGCCCGGCAACGTCCGCGAGCTGAAGAACGTCATCGAGCGGGTGCTCATCCTCAACCCGCAGGTGCATCGCATTGAACGGCGTCATTTGCCCATGCTGGTGCATCGCACCGCCGTGCGCGCGGGTGATTTCGATACTCTGCAACAGGCGCGCGACGCCTATGAGCGCGAATACATCCTGAAGAAGATCGACGACTGTAATGGCAATATGAGCCGCGCCGCCGAGAGCCTCGGCCTGGAGCGCAGCCACCTCTACCGCAAGATGAAGGCGCTGGGTATCGGTGTCCGCGAACCGGCACAGGAGCGCTGAAATTTACGCCAGAGTGAAGACGGTGATCTCCGGCGGGCAATTCAGTCGCAACGGCAAACCGATCGACCCAATGCCGCGATTCACGTAGAGCTGCGTGGATCCATAGTGGAACCAGCCCTCAACGAACCGTTTGCCATATTCCGGCAAAAACACAGGCGGCAGGAAGGGAACCCGTATCTGCCCGCCGTGCGTATGGCCGGAAAGCATCAGATCGGCATCGAATTTGGCGATAACGGGCAAAATATCCGGCTCATGAGCCATAACGATCATGGCCTCCTTGTCCCTGAGAACGCTGCCCGGAATCGCCTGCTCAGGGTTGGCAGCCCCCACACATGCGCTGCCGAGTCCCACCAGCCACACGCGCCGGCCATCCCGCTCCAGCGGCACGGCACTGTTATAGAGGCAGGGAAGGTCGTGCTCCGTCAGGATGTGCCAGATCGCACTCCCATTCACCATCTGGTCGTGATTGCCCAGAGACGTATAGCGCAACGGGCACTGAATATTGCTCAGGATGGAGGCGCACTCCGGCATGTGCCGAAGGGCGAAAGCCTTATGGATATCCGTACGGGGAATGCGGATCGGCCCGTAAGTGACGAAATCTCCTGTGATCAGGACCATGTCCGGCTTCAGGCGATTCACATGATCCACAACCTCGCGCACGAAGTAACTTTCCGTGAACTCCATGTAGTGGATGTCGGAGATTTGCAGAATCCGCATGCCGCGGAAGGCGTCCGGAAGGCGAGGCAGATGCACGGTGTGCTCTTCCACGCCGATTTCATGCCGTGCAATCTCACCGGAGTAGAGCGCCAGTCCACCCACGGAGGCAGCGGAAAGCGTTAGAAACGACCGCCGCGTCAACCAGTGAGCCCTCCGTTTGGATGGTTTCTGCTGGGTTTTCCCAGCCCTTTCCCCTGATGTTGTGAGACCCACTCCTCTGTTAGACACACCGAAAATCCGCGGATGAGAGACCACCCGCTCGATCGGCAGTCCTCTCCTCTCTAAGCGAAGGCGGCCGCTTGCGCGGCCACCTTCATCAGCTTATCAGTCGTGTTTTCTAGTAGGGGTAGGGATAGCCGTAGGCCCGATAGGGATACGGGTAAGGATAGGGGTACGGATACGGATAGTAGCCCCGATACACGGGTCGCCGGACGAGCTGAGGAGCATTCCGGGCCAGCCGCTGCGCTTCCTGCCACGACACCGGCTGCACGGTCACCGCCGCGGACAGATGAAAGTTCAGCAGACTCTCCGCAGGAAGGTAGATCCGCGGACCATTGCTAGCTGCCGACGCTGCCATTCCCGCACCGCCGCCCACAATCGCACCCGCCGCTGCCCCCGGTCCCCGTCCGATGAGGCCCCCGATGATGGCGCCGACGACCGCGCCACCCACCGTATTGCCGGCTGTGTAACCGGCCTTGTTCGGACCCTTGCTCGACCATAGGTCGGAGGTCACAGGGTAGTTGCGACCACCCAGGTCCACCGAGGTGACCTGCAGTTGCAGTTCGCCATTGCCACCGAGGGAACCTGGCTTCTTAGCGTGAACAACCGTTCCCTGGAGAACTGCGCCCCGAGGGATTGCGAGCACGTTCCCTTCAAACACATCGCTGGCGGCGGTTGCCTGGAAGACCGCGCCATCCTGGACTTTGGCCACATCCAGCGGCTCGCTCAGGCGAATCTGCAGCAGCGTTCCTGCGGGAATCGTCACGGGTCCACTGGGAGGCTGGGGCGGAGGATAGTTGTTATAGGCTGGCTGTTCGCCTCCCTGCGGCGTATAAGGCGCAGGGGCCCCACTCTGATCCGGCGGAGGAGGTGGCGGCATGGATTGCCGGCTTTGCGCAGGGGAGGGCTGCTGCACCTGATCCGGAGGTGGAGGCGGCATGTTCTGCTGCGGGCTCTGTTCCTGATCGGGTGGTGGCGGAGCCTGCTGCTCTGCGGACGACCCCGCCTGACCGGTCACAGTAATGTTGTTCTGGATGCCGCTGACACCCTGCACATTGGCCGCATCGGTCTCTGCCTGCTGCCGCTGCTGCTCCGTCTCCACCGTGCCGTTCAGCGTAACGACGCCGTTGGCAATGCTGGCAGTCACAGGTTGATTCTTCAGAACAGGATCGTGCGCCAGCGCACCGGACACAGAAGATTGCAGATTACTGTCGTTGGCCGGCGCCTGAGCACGCGCAGTGCCTCCCGCGAGAACCGCAAAACAGAAGGCAAGTGCCATCGCCCAACTCGCTGCCATCCGAAATTGATGACCAAAGGTACGCATCTCTCGGTAACCCCCGTGCTTCGGGCTTAATTCATCTCCGTTCGTGGGATCAGACGCAGTGCCGCCCGAAGCGCTTCTGCCTGATCTGACACACATTTAGATGAAAAGTTACGCTCAAAAGACCCTTTAGCCGCTCCGGTTATCCTCGCTGTTTCCGGTAACGTTCGATCAGCGCCGTGGTGGAGCTGTCATGAGCGCTCGCCACCGGTCCGGTTCCCTCCAGCTCGCCTATGATCTTCTTCGCCAGAACTTTGCCCAGTTCCACGCCCCACTGGTCGAACGAGTCAATCTGCCAGATGACCCCCTGGGTAAAGACGCTGTGCTCGTAAAGAGCCACCAGCTTGCCCAGTGTCTCCGGCGTCAGCTCCTCCAGCAGAAAGGTGCTGGATGGTCGGTTGCCCTCGAAGACGCGGTGCGGCACCAGCCAGTCGGGAGTGCCCTCGGCCTTCACTTCCTCCGCGGTCCTGCCGAAAGCCAGCGCCTCGCCCTGTGCAAAAACGTTCGCCATCAACAGGTCGTGGTGGTAACCCAAAGGATTCAGTGTCTTTGAGAAACCAAAGAAATCACATGGGATGAGTCGCGTCCCCTGGTGGATGAGCTGGTAGAAGGAGTGCTGGCCATTGGTCCCCGGTTCGCCCCAGAAGATCGGGCCAGTTTCGTATTGCACACGCTCGCCAGAGAGGGTCACATGTTTGCCGTTGCTTTCCATGGTGAGCTGCTGAAGGTAAGCCGGAAAGCGCTTCAGGTACTGCTCGTAGGGAAGTACGGCAACGGTCTCTGCGCCGAAGAAATCTGTGTACCAAACCGTCAGCAGAGCCATGAGCACAGGCAGATTTTTCGCAAGTGGCGTCCGGCGAAAATGCTCATCCATGGCGTGAAAGCCAGCCAGCATCGATTGGAAATTCTCCGGCCCGATGGCCACCATCGTCGAGAGCCCGATCGCCGAGTCCATGGAATAGCGGCCGCCCACCCAATCCCAGAAGCCGAACATGTTCGCCGTGTCGATGCCGAACTTCGTGACTTCCTTCGCGTTTGTTGAAACGGCGACGAAATGCTTCGCCACAGCCTTTTCATCCTTCAGCTTCGCCAGGGACCACTGACGAGCGGTCTGCGCGTTCGTCATTGTTTCCAGGGTGGTAAAGGTCTTCGACGAAATGATGAACAGGGTCTCTTCAGGATCAAGATCGCGTGTCGCCTCGGCAAAGTCCGTGCCATCCACATTGGAGACGAAACGGAAGTTCATGTCTCGCTGGCTGTAATGACGGAGCGCCTCATAGGCCATGACCGGTCCCAGATCCGAACCACCGATCCCGATGTTAATGACGTTCCGAATGCGCTTGCCGGTGAAGCCCTTCCATGCGCCGCTGCGAACACGACTGGCGAAGTCGCTCATGCGATCAAGGACCTCGTGCACACCGGGTACGACGTTCTCGCCGTCCACCAGGATTTTTGCGTCTCGGGGCGCACGCAGGGCTGTGTGCAGAACAGCGCGCTTTTCCGTAATGTTGATCTTCTCGCCGGTGAACATTGCCTCGATCCGCTCGCGGAGGCCGCTCTGCTCCGCCAGATCGAGCAGGAGCTTCAGCGTTTTGTCGGTAACGCGGTGCTTCGAGTAGTCGAAGTAAATTCCTTCGGCCTCCGCCGTGAGACGCGTGCCCCGTTCCGGATCCGTGCGGAACAAGTCGCGCAGGTGCTGATCGCGAACTTTCTGGTAGTGGGATTGAAGCGCCTTCCAGGCGGGAAGGGAAGTCAGGGAAGCTTGCTTTTCAACGGCAGTCGCGCTCATAACACCTCTCCAGCGGATCTCGCTGTCAGTTCAGATTCGTCTCAGGCCACGCGCGTCGCATGGCTGCGGCGCTGACCTGCCCCTGTCCTCAGTTGCCGGTCGGGATAATCCCGGCATTTTCCACCATCAGGATCACGGTGCGGTGGGGTGCCCGGGTCCGATGCATGGTGCCGCGCGGCACCACGAAGCCCTGGCGGGGCGCCAGCTCGATCGTGCGGCCCTCCAGATCGATCAGCAGCTGGCCTTCGATGACATAAAAGAATTCGTCGTCCGTGGTGTGCTGGTGCCAGTGGTACTCGCCTTCGATCACCGCCATGCGTACCACGCTGCTATTCACCTGGCACAGTGTCTGGTTGAACCATTTGTGCGTGCAGGTATCCGCGATGGCCTTTTCATCGATCACTTCCAGCGGCTCATGCAGAATATTCAGGTGAGTTTCGTAAGGAAAATCGGAGACGGGTTGTGCCATGGGGACCTCCGCAGGGAATTCGAAACCATGGTACGACGGGAAGATGGCAATCCTGCAAACGGCCACTGTTCTCAAACGTGCCGGGAGGGCTACTGCCCGCTGCTCATTGCGAACTCCCGCGCGGCCTCCAGGAGCTTCTTCACCGACTCCTTCGAGCACGACTCGGAGTAGATGCGCAGCAGCGGTTCGGTCCCTGATGCCCGCAGCAGCAGCCAGGTTCCGGCCGCATTCTTCTTCGTTTTTGCCTCGGGATTGTCGAGCCACAGCTTGATGCCGTCCAGCGTCTCGACTTTCTCGACCTTCATTCCGGCCAATTCCGCGATGCCGGCGCGTGCCCGAGCGATGGTCGCATTCTTCAGCGAGTCGGGAATGTGCAGATCGATCCGGCCGTACTGATGCTCGCCATAATCCTGCTGAACCCGTTCCACCAGCTGTCCCAGCGTCTTCTTCTCCTCGGCCATCACGTTGGCCAGCAGCAGGGAATTGAGCAGCCCGTCGCGCTCCGGCAGATGCCGCCGGATCCCGATCCCGCCCGACTCCTCGCCGCCGATCAGAATGTCCTCGGTCAGCATCAGGTCACAGACAAATTTGAAACCGATCCCATGCTCGTGAAGTTTCCGGCCATACCGCGCCGCGATCCGATCCAGCATTGATGTGGTGTTGAACGCCCGCGTCACGTCGCCAGGCCAGTGCTTGCGCTCCAGAATCCACTGCAGCAACACTGAATAGATCTTGTGCGGATCGACGAAGTTGCCCTTTTCATCTGCAGCGCCAATGCGGTCGGCATCCCCGTCGGTGATCAGGCCCGCATCGCACTTCTTCTTGACGACGATTTCCTGGCAGGCCCGAACGTGGGGCTCAATCGGCTCGGGGTTGATCCCCGGGAAGAGGGGATCGTGGTTGGCGCGAATCTGAACGTACTCGACGCCAATTCTGTCGAAGATTCCCGCCACAATATTCGCACCGGCTCCGTACATGCAGTCAATGGCAAAGCGGAAGCCGGACCGTGCGATCAGGTCCAGATCGACGAACTCCTGAATCGCGTCCACATACGGCGGCACGAAATCAACCTTCTCGATCTTTGCCGGCGAGCCCGAGGGCAGCGGGCGCCCCAGACGGCTCTCAATCTCGGTCATGATTCCCGGGCTGCCGGAGCCTCCGTAGCTGGCCTTGTATTTCACACCGTTCCACTGCGCCGGATTATGGCTGGACGTGATCATTACTCCTCCGGCTGCCCCACGATGCTTTACCGCGTAGGACAACGCCGGAGTCGGCGTGATGCGATTGGCCAGTTGCACCGGGATACCTGCACCAGCCAGCATCTCGGCCGCTGCCGCCGCGAAGGCCGGAGAACCAAAGCGCGTATCGTAGCCAACGCATACGCCCTTCTTCGGATTCTCCTTCTCCAGAACGTAGCTGGCGATCGCACCAGCGGCTGTCCGCACATTCTCAAACGTAAAGTCGTCGGCGATTACGCCGCGCCAGCCGTCCGTGCCAAACTTCACGGGGGATTTCTGCGCCATCAGATGAGTTTCCCGTCTCCGCGCGCCTGCAGCTCCTTCACGACCTTGCCCACTTCCTGCGAGTGGCGCCGGGTGGTAATCAGCAGCGCGTCGTTTGTCTCCACTACCACCAGATCCTCCACACCCACCAGGGCGACCATCTTATCCGGGCTGTAGACGTAATTGCCCTTCGCGCCGATCACCACCGTCCCTGCTGACTGGACGACGTTCTCCGCGACGTCTGCGGCCTTCTGCTCCACCTGATACTCATGCAGAGCCGTCCATGAGCCCAGATCGCTCCAGCCAAACTTCGCCGGAAGACAATAAAGGTTGGAGTGATGCTCGCCTTTGGCGGAGCGCGGCTCGAGAATCGCATAATCCACGCTGATGTTTTCGCACTGCGGATAGAGCTCGTTGAAGACTCGCTCGAATTCCGGCGTATCCCAGGCCGCTACAATTTTCTCCAGCAGGGGAGAGGTCTCGGGCAAATGCTGCCGCACCGCATTGGCCAAAGTCTCGCGCTCCAGACGAAGATGCCGCTGTTCCAGAAATAATTTCCGGCGGCAAGAAATTCCTCGGCGCGGATGAAATTGGGCTTCTCAGTAAAGCGCGGACCCGCAGAATACCTGGCTCCAGGCACTCTCCCGTCTCGATGTAGCCATCGAGCCAATCTCCGGCGGTGTCGGCTCGATGCCAGAACCACCATGTTGTCGCCGGCCGCCGCCAGCGCAATCGCCCGGCGAATCGTCGTCATCGAGAGCCGCCTAGTCCGAGATGACGTGATCGGCCGGAAAGATCCCGATCACTGCGTCAGGGTGGAGTCGCTAGATCAAAAACGCCGCCAGCCCCGCTGCAGGAGCGGTATTGCGCGCCGCTGGCTCGCAAATCACCTGCTTCTCCGGCACACGGTCCAGCTGCATACAAATGGCGCTTGACAGCAGGTCATTCGTGATACCCCACGTCCTGAGGCCGCGCCAGAGGTCCCGGCGGATCGGAAGCCGTCAGCCGATCCAAGGTCCGCTGGATCATCGTCCGCTCGCCGTCGAGGGCCAGAATCTGCTTGGCTCGTGCTTTGCGGCTGCGCGGCCAGAACCGGGTACCGCTGCCGCCGGCGAGAATCACCGGCCAAAAATCAATCGTTACGGCCATGGTTTCTTATGGATGCCTCTGGTAAGCCAAACGTTCATCTTACCCCCGGTTTAACCTTCGTTCGGCAGGATTCGGATGACATCGGTTGGATGCTCGCTTACCAGAGCCCAACGGGGTGTGGACGCGGGAATCACCGCAAGCTGGTTGCGCTCCACAGCAAAAGGCGTAAATCCGTCGCCGGAGATTCGAATTCGTCCTTCTGCCACAAAAAGCAGCTGCACCACAGGAACCGGGTCCATAAGCACAAGCGCCGTCCCGGGACGGATCGGCCACCGCTCGATCCGGAAATAGCGCTCTTCAATCAGCAGCGTGTGTCCGTCCACAGACCGCGGCGGCACTTTGCCGGCGGTCGTCTTTAGCCGCATGGCCGCGAACGACTTGTCCAGGTGCAGTTCGCGGGCGCTGCCGTAGTCGTACATGCGATAGGTCAGGTCGCTGGTCTGCTGCGTCTCCAGAATCACCACACCCGGTCCCATGGCATGGACCGTCCCGGCGGCGACAAAGATCATGTCGCCCTTTTGCGCGGGAACCATCTCCAGCAGCGACTCCAGCGAGGCGTCATGAACCGCAGCCTTCACCTGGTCGAGGGTCACGCCGGGCCGGATGCCCAGGGCTACTGGGCTCCCGCCTGAGCATCGAGTGCATACCAGCACTCCGTCTTGCCGCGCGGCTCTCCATACTGTTGTGCCAGGGCGTCGTCCGGATGCACCTGCACGCTTAGCTTTTCTTCGGAAACAACAGTTTTACCAGCAGCGGGAAGTCCTTCTCTCCAACGCCGGTTCCAAGCAGGGCGCTCCGGTGCAGTCGGGTGATCTCCGCGAGATTCAGGCCGTTCAGGGGTCCCGTATCGGCGGCGCACATCTCCCCGGTCAGCCAGACTTCGCCAATGGGCTCACCTTCAGGTGCGGTAGCTATACCAGGGCGTCAGTTCCTGAAAACCCCAGGGGCGGGTGCGGAAGTACGGTGCCAGGCGAAAAGGGGAAAGCGTCTCCATGTTTTGTTTAGTATGCATGAGCACCACACGCGAACTGCATCCGATACGATGAAGTTCGATGCCAAAAACCCTGGTCACCGGCTGTGCCGGTTTTATTGGATCGTGGATTTCCCAAACCCTGCTGGAGCAGGGCGCTTCCGTCCGCCGCAGACTG
>CAVPCE010000035.1:0-19079 GCA_963702295.1 uncultured Acidobacteriaceae bacterium
CGGGAAAGGCGCGCCCGGGCCAGCGCAGAACCACGGAGGAAGTTCCGCCGTTGCAGGTGAGCGCCAGACTGACCCTGATCTCGGGCCCGAGTACGCGAGACGGGCCAGGGTGCCGCGGTCCCAGAGCCTATTGCTGCGCCAGAACTCGCCGTGCATAGTCAACACAGAGCGGATCGGCAAGGCTTCGGAGCGCTCCGCGCCCAGCCCCGCTGATGGCGGTGTGTTCTGGATGATCGTCAACCAGGCTATTTCGCCGATTGCGCGTCGGAGCTGGCGAAGTGGGAGCAGGGCAGCATGGGCACGGCGACCGCGTCGGGACCATCCGATGACGAGGTTCAAGAAATCTGGCGTCCTGCGTGAACCGGTTGTCGTCGCAGCGCAATAGAGAAGGCGATGGATGACGATGAGCTGATCGCTGCCGTAGCAGGCGGCGACGACGTTGCGCTGCGGGAGTTGTTCCTCCGGCACGCGCCGTGGCGGGCCGCCCGGCTGCGCATCATGCTGCCTGTCCCCGATGTGGAGGATGTGCTGCAGGAGACGTTCCTGGCGGTCTGGCGGGGTGCTGGGGGGTATCGGCCAGGTGGCACCGGCGGGGGGTGGCTTTGGGGGATCGCCCGCCGCCAGGCCGCATTGTGGCTGCGCAGCCACGGGCGCGTGGTCCCGCTGATACATGCCCTGGCGCAGGCGGAATCGCTCGGTGCGGGAGATCCGGCGGAGGTGGCGCTGGCGCGAGTGGATCTGGCCACTGCCGTCGAGGCGCTCGGGCCCGCTGGCGGGCCGGAACGCGAGGTGTGGCGGCTGCTGTATGTGGAGGACCGGCCGGTCGCGGAGGTGGCGGAGCTGATGGGTGTTCCGGTGGGCACGGTGAAAAGTCGTGCGTACCGGGCCCGGTGGCTGTCGCGGGTGGCGTTGCGCGGCGGGCCGCTGGCGGAGGGAGGTGCCAGGTGATGGGTGCAGACTGGGGGGCCGCCGGGTGACGTGGCGGGGGGTGCGCGGCTGGATCTGGGGGGTTCGAGTTCAGTTTCGAAGCGAGTTGATTCTGCAGTTTTGGGGAGTCGGTAGATTGTGGGTCAGTCATGAGGATGCATCGGGAAGAAAACTCGCCAGCATATCACGCAGTCCCCGGCCGCCGCATGCTGCGCAAAGCAAAGGACCCGCCGAGGCGGGTCCTCTGGAGTTGGCTGAGGTTTGAGACTACGGCAGGTAGTAGCGGAACGAGGTGAACACCATGTTGTCATCGCCATGGGCGCCGCCGCCGGGGTTCAGCGTGCCGCCCGCGCCCGACCAAAGATCACGACGCATCAGGCTGTACTGAATGCCCTGACGCAGCCGGCCTTTGGGACCATGGTAGAAGTCAAACCAATAACCGGCCGTGAACTCCTGGACATCCTTGTTGTTCCCTTTACAAGCGTTCGTGGAATTTCCGGGAGTGGTTGGGTCCGAGCTGGGATTTGCAGCTGTGGACGCAGGCTCGATCAGGCAACCGGACATATCCGCGTTGTACGCTCCGTAGCCTACTTCTTTGCCCCCAGCGTATGCCAGGTCCCGGCCGATGTAGTCACCGCCGTAGTCGAAGTAGAGCGTCAGCCGTTTGGTCGGATCCAGCTGAATTCCACCCAGGGCGGAGAAACCATGCAGCGGCGAGATCGAGCCGTCCGGTCGCAGGGTGATGTCAGCGATGGTCGACGAACCATAGCGCCCCACCCCGTCGCCATAAAGATTCCCTTCAGATAGAGAGTCGCCTTCTTGGCGGGGGCGATTGGCGCGCGAAAGCCACCGCCCACCCCGCCTCCAACCACTTTGTCGTTGTATGCGGCTCCCGTAGTCGGATAGATACGGTCACGGAAGGTGCGCTCGATGCCGAAGAGTTTCCAGTGACCCCAGCCTGGCTCAACCGCGATTTTCGCCACCAGATCCGGAGCGTAATTGAAGGAGTAGTTCGCGTTTGGATTGTAGTGGCCGCCGCCAGCGCCGCCGGAGCCGATAAGGATGTTGGTGGGTAGGCCGCTGCCGCCCGGGTTCAGGGTCTCAGCATTTTCAATCGAAATTCCGGCGAAGACATGCTGGCCGATGTTCTTGGTGAAGCGAAAGCTGAACTGCCGCGTCCATACGAAACCGGCCTCGTACTGCGCATCGATCGTCGCCGGGAGAATCTCGGTTCCGCGCTCCAGCCCCCGTGTCGTCTCAGCTGCGAGGTCCCAGCCTGTGCCCGCCGAGACATCCCAGCCGCTGGCCATTTTGGCCTCAGCATACAGGACGCGCTGGCGCAGGGTGTAGCTGTTCGACTGGTTGTTATTCGAGTCTACGCCGGCGGTCAGCCAGTCAGCTTCCCAGTGGCCGATCAGGGTGGTGCTGCCGAGTTTGCTCTGGCCGGTCAACGCGACGCGCGACTGGCGCCCGGTGCCGTAGAACTCACTCAGCTGGGCAGCTTCAGAATGCTCCAGCGGAATGCCGGTAAATGCGGTGTTGATACCGGAAGCCGCAGCCGTTGTGCGGTTTACAGTTTCGGCCGCGACGAAGCTCCCGGCCGGGGATAGCGTGACACCCTTGTAGTAAATGGCGTCCGGGTTTTCGATCGCCTTCTTCAGTTCAGCGTGGTTGGCCTGAATCGTGCTCACGATCGAGCTGGAGTTTGTTTTCAGATCGTTGACCGAGCTCTGCAGGCTGGTAACAGCTTCCTGGTTGGAGGAGAGGGTCTGCTGCTCGGCATTTGCGGCCGCCTGCGCGGCCTGGGCCGACTGCTGCGCCTGTTGCGCGGCCTGCTGTGCCTGCTGCAGCTGCGCGTCGCGATCCGACAGTTGCTGCTTCAGGGTGTCGATCTGGCCCCGTTGTGAATCCATTTCCTGCCGCAATTCATCGATTTGGGACTCGACGGACGGTTTGTGCGGCACGGCTTTCCGGTGATGGACCGTGTGTTTCGGGTGGGGGAGCCGGCCGTGGACTGCGCGTAGCCGGCGGAAACCGCCGTGACCAGCGCGAGGGTGGCAAGCGCCTTCAGATTGTTCGTCATTAAGCCTCTCTCAGTTTGAAATGCGTGAAAGATGATGCCGGTGGGGAACGGTGATGCCAGGGGCCGAAGGCGCTTATGAGGAGCAGCATTGGAGTTCCGCCATTCCCTGAAGCGCTTCAAATCCCCATTGCGCATGGTCGCAGGCGTTGGTGAACATTGGAGAATATGGGGTGAATGTTCGAGGAAAACCCCCGGCGTACGTGGAATCAAAGGACTCACAAACCAAATCAGCCGACAATAGTTACGTACTCCGCCGGCTTGGACGGCGCAGATGACTCTGCAGAGAAATGAGTGACGAAAGTGAGCGCTTCCGGTGTGGAAACGCTAGTGCAGTCCCGGATTTTTGCCCGCGGCCATTAGATCAGCGAGCAGACGGTAAGCCCCGGGAACGGCTTCCGGCAATTGCCGATAAACGGCGTACGCCAGGTACATCCAGTTGCCCTTGCCGTAGCGAGTGTAAAGAAGACCGCCGCGCTGCGGGGCCTGTCCGGGGTCCTGTGTTTCAGTCAGAGCTGTGTACTGCGACGACCACGACTCCAAAAACGAGTGGCCGCGCTCTTCCACCCAGCCGTCGAAATCGGCGGACGTTATGGCATTCGGCCAGCTCAGGAGCGGGTCGACGGATTCGTCAGACTGACTGGCGTCTTTTCATCGACCACTTTTTCCGGATTGCGTCCCAGGCTTAGGTCATACGGAGCCGGGAACTGGACGCTCTGGTACTGCACCAGCATCGTGCCGCCATTACGGACGTAGTCCAGCAGCCGCGGGGTCGCAGCCGTGAGATCTGGCCGCGGAGTAAGCCCGGATTCCCACAATAATTGCGTCGTAGCTCGAAAGATCGCCCTCGGCAAGGTCGGTGGACGAAAGCAGATGCGGCTGAATCCGGATCTCGGTAAGCGCCTGCGGCACTTCATCCCCAGTCCCCATGATGTAGCCGACCTTGAGATCGTGCGGCGCCTTCACGTCGACGGCGCGCAGACGGTAGTCCGCCGGGTGGTACAGATAATACGGGCGCAGCCCAGGATAACCGACGGTCGTGAATCCCTCGGAGAATCTGTCATTGCCGCTCTGGGCCACGGCGCGGATCTCATAGTCCTGCCCGGTGAGTTGCCCGGGATGCAGTGTGAACGACAAGTCCTGACGGGTTCCCGGCGACAGATGAAAGTCCTGCGCGGGAGGATCCGCGGTCCATCCTGCCGGCAGTTCCAGGTGCAGGCGGCCGTCGGCGTCGCTCTGCTGCTGGTTGCTGACCGACACCTGGAAGGGAACGGTCGAGGTCCCCAGAGGCACGACGCCCGCAGGCTCCGGCAGGTTCACGGAAATCTGCGGCACCACCGCCAGCGGATGATAAACGCCACCAAGTCCATGGACCCGGTGCAGCGTCTGCACCACGCGGCCGACGCGGATCGGTACACCCATGTAGTGAAACTCGGCCCAGCCGGCCAGAGGATAAGGCGCAAAGGGCAGGCTCAGCCAGCGGGGGTCGGTGATGTCGTAATACGGCTGCTCGGTGTTCGGGCGACTGAAATAAGGGCGTGTAAGATGAGCGCTTCGGGGGACGTAAACGCGAAAGATCACATCGCCGGAGCTGGATTGAGGCTCGTCGAGGCCGGGCGCGCCCAGCCGTGTTATCTGCCAGGAGTCGGCATCCTGATTAGCAAGCCAGGTCCGCGTCAGTTGCAGGCCTTCCGTTGACGGCCCCCAGTCGCCGCGAGCCGTCACGTGGAGCCGGACATCGATCTCTGAACCAGGTGTAACGGCGGTTGGCGTCTCTTCCGGCACAATCTGGC
This sequence comes from uncultured Acidobacteriaceae bacterium, assembly GCA_963702295.1. Classification (GTDB taxonomy): domain Bacteria; phylum Acidobacteriota; class Terriglobia; order Terriglobales; family Acidobacteriaceae; genus Palsa-343. The sequence continues at coordinate 4,801 of CAVPCE010000035.1, forward strand.
CCGGAGCCGCGTTGGCGCCTGTGGCGGTCCGCGGCATCACCACCGCGTTGACGTGAAGTCCAAGGGCTTCCGCCAGCGCTGTGTTGAACTGCGCCAGCTTGATGTCGAGTTCGTGAACCAGATTCGCTTTGTCATCGGCGCTGAACGCACTCCCGTTCACCTGGTTGATGAGTTGCCGGGTCGCCTTATATCCCTCCGCCAACTCCGGGGCGATCCTCTCCGGATGGGCGGGCAGGTCACCGCCGAGCGCGGCAGTCACATGTTGCTGAATCTCTTTGAGCGCAGCGACCAGGAACAGGGTGTCTCCCGAATGCACCAGAGTGGCCATGCCAGGAAGCGAGGTGTCGATGCCATCGAAAAAGGACCTCTCCTGCTCTGGTGACGAAACCCGCGACCCATACCGGTGATAAGCAACGCTGACGGGTCCCGGGAAGGGAAGTGTGCCGCCGCCATTCTGGGACTTTTGCTCGCTCCACCCGGTCCGCGCCATCTGGAAATACGACTCGCCCAATACCGGATCCCAGGTGCCTTCAGGAATTTCGAGAGTAGTCGAGGGATAGCTGCTGTTCCACTGCTTCGCGACGTAATCGTAGAAACGCACCGGCGACCACTTGTTCGTCGCATAATCGAAGATGCCCTTGCTACTTGGCGCAAAAAAAGGCTCCCGGGCATATACCTTCAGCGGCGACCACGGGCGGAGTCCGGCGGCGATCTGATCAGGGCAGACCTTCGGATCGCCCGCGGCGGTAAACGCCTCCTGATTCATTTCTCCGGAAACCTGGTGATGGCCGTGCCCGTCAGTGATGTTTCCAGTGAACGTCGAAGCCGTAACCAGCGGCCGGTCCATACGCACCACGCGCACCACGTCGCAAAGCACGCGCTCCTTTCCCCACTGCTGGTGCGCCTCATCGATGGTCTTGGAAAAGCCATAATCGATGACCCGGGTGAAGTACTGCTCCGAACCCGAGTACTGATCGGCCAGCAGCAGTTCGTTGGTCCGGATCAGCCCCAGCGCGTCGTAGCTCTCGCTCGACATCGCGTTCTGGCCGCCTTCGCCGCGGGTCAGCGTCAGGATCGCCGTTCGCGCTCCCATTCCCCGCGATTCGTATGCGAGCATGCCGCCGTCCTCGTCGTCGGGGTGAGCAACGATGAATAACAGGCTGCCCCAGGTATTCAGCTTGCGCAGAGTCTGCGCAAGCCCGTCCGCTCCGCGATCCTGCGGCAGGGTCTGTGCGTCCGGCGAAGCGGCGATCTGCGTGCGCCATGGCACGACTTGCGCAGCCATGGTAACCGTCGTCCCGCAAAGCAGAAGGGCGCAGAGAAAGGTGGGTACGATCGAGCCGCGTGTGCGGCGCCAGGGCGGAGAGACCGGGGCGTCATGAATTGCCAGTGTACCGTGACGCGATCTGATACAAAGGGCAGGATCATGGCTTCCGAATCCTCAGCACCGGCCGGAGAGGATCGCCCGCCCGAAGGTCCGCGATTGTCACCTGCGGGCGCCAACCCCTCTGCCCCACATCTGGAGCGGCTGATCGGGTTGCCAAGTGCCATGACGCTGAACATGATGTACATGATCGGCGTTGGCCCGTTCATCACGCTGCCGCTGATCGTCGCTGCCATGGGCGGGTCGCAGGCGCTGCTGGGTTGGATACTCGGTGCCTTCATCGGTGTGTGCGACGGCCTGACCTGGGCGGAGCTGGGCGCGGCCATGCCGGAAGCGGGTGGGTCTTATACGTTTCTGCGCGAGATTTACGGCCGCGACGGCCCAGGACGGTTTTTCTCCTTCCTCTATATCTTTCAGCTTGGCTTCAGCGCGCCCCTTTCGATTGCCTCCGGGTGCATCGGCTTCGCAGAGTTCGCTTCCTTCCTGTTCCCCGGGCTGAGCCTCCCGGTCATCGCGGCCTGGCCTAACGGCATTCACTGGACCAGTCTTCTGGCCGCGGGTGCCTGCGCCTCGATTGTCGGCCTTCTCTATCGGGATATCCGGGCCATCCTCCGCACTGCCTGGGTTCTGTGGGCGGGCGTGATGGCGGCGATGGCGATCGTAATCCTGGCTGGATTCCGCATCTGCACCCGGCACTGCTCCACCTGCCCCCTCACGCCTTCAGCTTCTCGCCGGGCTTTTTTGCCGGGCTTGGCTCTGCGACTCTGATAGCCACCTACGATTACTGGGGCTATTACAACGTCTGCTTCATTGGCGGTGAAATTCGCGATCCGGGCAGGACGATTCCCCGGGCCGTTTTGCTTTCCATTGCAGTGGTCGCGGTTCTCTACATTTGCATGAACGTCAGTGTGCTCGGTGTGATTCCCGCCCAGGCAATGGGCAAAGGCATTGTCGCGGAAACCGTAGTCTCGCGGATGGTCGCCTCAACCTTTGGACCTGCGGCCGCCGTCGTCGTCACGTGCCTCATCATGTGGACGGCGTTCTCATCCGTCTTCGCGCTGCTGATGGGGTACTCCCGCGTACCGTATGCAGCTGCCCTCGACGGCAATTACTTTCGCATCTTTGCGCATCTGCATCCCAAACGGAATTTCCCTGACTTTTCGCTGCTGGCGCTGGGCGCCGTCGCCATCGTCTTCTGTTTTTTGCGGCTCGTCCAGGTGATTGCCGCCCTTGTCGTCATCCGCATCGTGTTGCAGTACCTGTTGCAGCAGGTGGGGGTCATCGTTCTGCGCGTTCGCCGGCCGGAGATGCCGCGGCCTTTCCGGCTTTGGTTCTATCCGCTGCCGCCGCTCCTGGCGCTCAGCGGTTTCCTGTTCATCCTCTTCTCCCGCACCCAGGGTTTGCGGGACCTGCTCTTTGCCGTCGCCATTGCCCTGCTGGGCAGCGTGCTGTACTTTACGCGAGCGCGCAGCCGGGGCGAGTGGCCCTTTAGAATGAAAACGTCGCAGCCGAGGTGATCCGTGGTCGATCTGGAGGTTCGGGAAGGCAATCTGATTCTCAATGTTCGAGGCGCGGACAAGTTCTGGGCTTTAAAGAGCACTCTGGAAGTCCCCCTCGCGCATCTGGCCGGAGTTCGCGCCGATCCAACGATTGCGCGCGGATGGTGGCACGGTCTCAAGCTGATCGGGACCGATCTGCCCGGCGTGCTGTGGGCGGGCACATTTTTTCAGCATGGCAAGCGCATCTTTTGGGATGTCCACAATCCCGAAAACACGATCGTCATCGATCTTCGGCATGAGCGTTACGCCGAACTGATCGTCGAAGTGGCCGATCCGGCGAAGGCGGTGCAACTGATCCAGCCGTATTGTCAGGGCGCTGTTGAATGAACGCGTTCGTTGTGGCCGGTGGCCAAAGCACGCGCATGGGCACAGATAAAGCGCTGCTGTTTCTGGATGGCAAGCCGCTCATTGCTCGCGCGCTGGATCTGCTGCGCAGTCTCGGACTCTCACCACGTATCTGCGGATCGCGTCCAGACCTGGCCCGCTTTGCAGAGGTGATTCCTGATAACTTCCCGCAATGCGGTCCCCTTGCCGGGATCGAAGCCGCGCTGGCTGTGTCGGATACAGAGCTGAATCTCTTCCTTCCCGTCGACCTTCCGGGCTTGGCCGCCGCGTTCCTCCAATGGCTGTTAGCGCGCGCAGAGGCGAGCCAGGCAGTGGCCACGATTCCTGTCGTTGCCGACCGGCTCCAACCCTTGTCCGCGGTATACAGCCGCCGCTTGCTTGATGGCATTCGCGCATCCCTTGCCGCTGGGGACTGCAAAGTGATGAAGGGCATTCTCGCGGCGGCCGAGTCCCTGGGAGAAGCAGTCGATCTCTTCAATGTGGAGACGGTCGCATCAGCGCTCAGCGAGTGGCCCTGTTCACCGCCTGTCACGGAGTGGTTTCGCAACGTGAACACTCGGGCGGATTACGAGCGTCTCGCTCCTTTGCCGCTGGAGCAAAAAGCCGTCATCCAATAAGCTAAGCAGTAACCTGGCACCAGGCGAGGGCACCGACGCGTGAGCATCTCCCCCGAGATCCCCATCGAAGTGAAGGCGGAGTCAAACGGGCACGGCGACCGCCAGCCCTATATCGCCTTCGAGCACGTCTCGAAATCCTTCGGCAGTCTGCAGGTTCTCAACGACATCAGCTTCCACGTTATGCCCGGCGAAACCCTTTGCATTCTGGGACGCTCGGGAGTGGGAAAGTCCGTCTCGCTGCAACTCATCATGGGTTTTCTCCGCCCCGATTCCGGCCGCATTCTCGTCGCCGGCGAGGACATTACCGAGTTCACCGAAGAGCAGATGCAGGCGGTTCGGCGCAAAGTCACCATGGTCTTTCAGAACGGGGCGCTCTTCGATTCGCTGAGCGTGGGTGAGAACGTCGCGTTTCCTCTGCGCGAAGGCAGAGGCCTCTCCGATGACCAGATCGAGCAGATCGTCCGCGGCTTGCTGGAGATGGTCAGCGTCGCGGAGATGTATGACCTTCTTCCATCCGATCTTTCGACCGGCATGAAGCGCTCCGTTGCCATTGCTCGCGCTCTGGCGGCTGAGCCGCAGGCCATTCTTTATGACGAGCCAACTACGATGGTCGATCCGCTTATCGCGCGGCTGCTCGGCGACCTGATCCAGAAGCTCCAGAACCAGCTGCAGCTGACCAGCATCGTGGTTACGCACGATATGCGATTCGCCGAGCGGCTGGCTGACCGCGTGCTCTTTTTGCATCAGGGAAAGGCAGAGTTCTTCGGGACGATGGAGGAAATGAAGGGCTCCAACGATGAAATCCTGCGCCAGTTTCTGGATCTGGACACGCTGGTTCTGCCACAGCTTTGAGCCCGTTTCCGCACCCTACCCCCCACCCCCTGGATGAGAACCTCAGCAACTGCTTTGTTTCCAATCAGCGGAGGGTAATACCTTTTGGGTATTACCCTCTTCCCCCGCACCATTTGTGGGGCAGCGGCTTTTGGCAGTCCAAGCCGCCGGGCGGGAATCGAGTCTCTCGGGAGAGCGATCGCGACTGACTCTGACCCGACTCTTTCCCGCGGAATGTCGGGGTTGTCCTATGATCACTTATCCAATTCGGGAGGACCGATGAACCTCTGGATCCAGGACCTTCGCTACGCCTTGCGGATGTTGCGCCGGAACGTGGTGCTGACAGTGGTCATTTTGGCGTCGCTGGGCATTGGCATCGGCGCCAATTCAGCCATTTTCAGCGTGGTGGACGCGCTGCTGTTGCGACCACTGCCTTACCCGCATCCGGATCGGCTGGCGGCCATATGGCTGCATTCTCCCGGAATCGGTATTCTGCGCGACTGGCCCTCTCCCGGCCAGTACGTCGATATTGAGAACCAGAATCATTCGTTCGATCAGATGGCGCTGGCGCAGAGCCGCCCCCTCACTCTGACAGGCCGCGAGCAGCCGCAGCTGATTGAGGCGCTGAGCACACAGTCGAGTCTGCTGTCGATGCTGGGCGCCAGGCCGCTGCTGGGCCGCACATTGCTGCCGAACGAGGACAAACCCGGCCAGCCGGCCGTCGCTATTTTGAGCAACGGCGCGTGGGCGCGGCTGTTCAACTCGGACCCGGCGATCGTGGGCAAGAGCATTACGCTCAACGGAAAGGCCTATACGGTTGCAGGAGTGCTGCGGCGCGGTTTTACGGTGAATTCCGAGGTGCTGCCTTCCGAAGGACCGATGGACAAGGTGGACATCTTTCTGCCGTTGCCGCTGGCGGCGGACGCAGAGCAGCGCCGCGGAGACGAGAACTACAACATCCTCGTGCGTCTGAAACCCGGCGTCTCTTTGCAACAGGCCCAGGCGGACATCGACATCATCGCCAACCGCATCCGCGCGAAGGACAAGCGCGACGTCACGTTTGGCATGGATGTCGTGGGACTGCAGCAGCAGGTCGTTGGGGACGTGCGCCGAGCCCTGCTCGTGCTGCTGGGTTCCGTGGCGCTCGTATTGTTGATCGCCTGTGCCAACGTGGCGAACCTTCTGCTTGCGCGCGCAGCGGGACGCGAAAAGGAAGTCGCTATACGCACCGCTCTGGGGGCAGGCTGGCAGCGTTTGACACGACAATTGCTGACCGAGAGCGTTCTTTTAGGACTGCTTGGGGGAGTTGCGGGGCTGGTGGTGGCGCGGGTGAGCCTGTGGGCCGTACGTACGATGAATCCCGGCAATATTCCCCGGCTCGAGGAGATCGGCATCAACGGGACGGTTTTGGCCTTTACCTTCGGCCTCTCGCTCGCCACGGGCCTGCTCTTCGGCCTTGCGCCGGCATTTCGCGTGGTGCGACTGGATGCAAATTCATCGCTGAAGGCGGGTGGCCGCAGCGGACAGGCCGATGGCGGCCTGTACATGAAGCGGCACCGCCTGCGTGGGCTGCTGGTCACTTCGGAAATCGCTCTCTCGCTGATTCTGTTGATCGGCGCCGGACTGTTGATTCGCAGCTTCGTCCGCCTGCAGAAGGTACCGCCAGGGTTCACCACCGAGCATGTGCTGACGATGGAGGTGGTGCCCAACGCCACCCAGTATCACGATGAGCGGACGCTGGACCAGTTCTACCGTGATGTGGAGCCGCGGATCGCGCACTTGCCTGGCGTGGTAGCCGAAGGCGCGGTGTCGGCGCTGCCGCTGACCGGGTCGGTGAGCTGGGGAGGCATCCACGTGGAGGGATATACTCCGCCGCCGGGACAGGAGCTGCAGGTGGATCAGCGCTCGGCCACCATGGACTATTTCCGAACCATGCAGATTCCGCTGGTAGCAGGCCGCTTTTTCACGGAACAGGACGGCCTGACTCCCCTCGGGTCGCCGTCATTGACGCAAAATTCGCGCAGCGATTCTGGCCTCACGGAAACGCAATCGGAAAGCATGTCTGGTTCGATCCGAAGAAGCCCATCACAATTGTGGGGGTAGTGGGAGTCGTCAAACAATACGGCCTGGAAACCGACGGCAAGATCGCGACCTATTTCCCGATGCAGCAGAATCCGGACCGCGGGACATTTCTGGTGGCCCGAACCACTTCCGATGAAGCGGGGCTCTCCGCGGCCATCATCCGCGAGATCCACGAAGTCGATCCCGGCGCTGTCGTCTATGGAGTGCGGACGATGCAGGACCGCCTGTTCGATTCGCTGGCGCGCCAGCGCTTCTCGAGCACGATGCTGGGCGTATTTGCAGCGTTTGCGCTGCTGCTGGCCGCTGTAGGTCTCTATGGGGTGATGTCGTATCTGGTTACGCAGAGCACACGCGATATCGGAATTCTGGTTGCCTTGGGGGCGCGGCGCGAAAATATTCTCGCCCTGGTCGTCAGGCAGGGGATGCAGTTGGCTTTGATCGGCATCTTCGTGGGCCTGGCGGGGGCGGCCGCGCTGACTCGTGTGGTCTCCAGCCTGTTGTTCGGGGTAAGCGCTACGGAGTGGCTACGTTCCTGGCAGTGCCCACACTGTTAGCCGTGGTTGCCTTCGCTGCTACGGTCATCCCGGCATGGCGGGCCAGCAGTGTGGATCCAATGGTCGCTCTCCGGCAGGACTAGGGTTTTCACACGGACATGGATCGAGGAAGCCGCTCCGTCGATACCTGTGGTGCCGTTGTGCCGATGGCGGGAGTATCACTGGCCGTACGCCCTTTGCAGAGAGTTTGCGCGGGCGAGGTATCCCAGCCAATACCGGCCGCATTGCTAAACTAAAAGGGTGAAGATCGCGCTCGCGCAAATCGATCCCACCATCGGAGATTTCCGCGGGAATACCTCGAAGATTCTGGACTTTACCCGTCGCGCTCAGCAGGGCGGCGCCGATCTGGTGCTCTTTCCGGAACTGGCGATCTGCGGATACCCTCCAGCTGATTTTCTGGAAAAGCCCGCCTTTGTGGCGCGTTGCGGTGAGGCTCTGTGCGAAATTGCACGAGCCACAGCGAATGATCGGATTGCCGTCATCGCCGGCTACGTGACGGCGGCCGAGCATGGCGCCGGCAAGCACGTCATGAACTCCGCGGCCCTGGTGCGGGATGGGCACGTCGAGTTCGTGCAGTCCAAGATGCTGTTGCCGTACTACGACGTCTTTGACGAGCAGCGGTACTTTGCCCCTGCGGCACGGCAGCGGCTGTGCCATCTCGACGGGCAGGCCGTCGCCCTGACCATCTGCGAAGACGCATGGAACGACAAGAGCTTCTGGGAGAATCGCCTGTACTCAGTCGACCCGGTGGAAGAGTTGATGAAGCAGGGGGCTGGGCTCGATTCTGAACATCTCTGCCTCGCCCTGGTGGCACGGCAAGCGGGCGCTCCGGCAGGAGATGCTGGCGGCCATTGCGCAGCGGCATCGCGCCCCCGTCGTCATGGTCAACCAGGTCGGCGGGAACGACAGCCTGGTCTTTGACGGATCCAGTCTGGTGCTGGGACCTGATGGCAATGTGATCGCGCAGGCGAAAAGTTTTGAAGAAGACCTGATCTTCGCCGATCTCTCCGCGCTGTCCGGCGATGTTCACGACCAGGCGGGAGACGAAGACGAGGCCATGCTGGAAGCGCTGACCCTTGGCACTCGCGATTACGTGCGCAAGTGCGGTTTTTCGAAGGTGGTTGTGGCGCTCAGCGGCGGTATTGACTCGGCCCTGGTTACGGCCATCGCTGTGCGCGCTCTGGGGGCAGAGAACGTTACGACCCTGGGCATGCCCAGCCCTTATTCCTCCCCGGGCTCCATCGACGACAGTCGCCAGCTGGCCGAGAACCTCGGCGTTCGCTACGAAGTCATCGGCATCGATGAAGTCTTTGCCGGTTTCAACCATGCGCTCGAGCCTGTCTTCTCAGGGCGCAAGCCGGACATTACCGAAGAGAATCTTCAGTCGCGCATCCGTGGATCGCTCCTGATGGCGTTTTCCAACAAGTTCAACGCTCTCGTGTTGACCACCGGGAACAAGAGCGAGATGGCGACGGGCTACTGTACCCTGTATGGCGATATGGTTGGCGCGCTCGCGGTCATCGGCGACGTCCTCAAGACTCGCGTCTACGACCTGTGCCGGTGTATTAACCGTACCGGGGAGATCATTCCCGACGCGATCCTGTCGAAACCGCCCTCCGCGGAGCTGCGGCCGGGCCAGAAGGACACCGACTCTCTGCCGCCCTACGAAGTCTCGACCCCATCCTCGAAGCCTATGTCGAGCGGTATGAGCCTCCGGAGGCCATTGCCGCTGACCGGGGACTCGACCTTGCCACCGTTCGCGCCGTCGTCAGGATGGTGGAGCGCAGCGAGTACAAACGGCAGCAGGCCGCTCCCGTTTTGAAAGTCACTCCCAAAGCATTCGGAATGGGCCGGCGTTTCCCGATTGCAGTTCAGGTTCAGGTTTAGAAATATCCCCGAAAGGATTCTATGTACAGGTATTTGATTGCCAGTAGTTTGCTTGCTCTGTCTCTCGAGGTCTCCGCGGTGGAAGCGCAGACGCAAACGCCCGCAGCGCCCGCCCCCGCAACAGGTTCCCAGCGCCCCCGGTGCTCAGGGTGCACCACAGGAGGTGCAATTTCCTCCGGTGGAAGCGTCTAATTTCTCCGCTGCCACACCCACGAAGGAGGAAGTCGAAGGCTTCCTGAAAACCTCCTGGGGATACGATCCAAACCGCGTGTGGGAAGTCTTCGGCATCCAGAAAACCATTGCCCCGGCGTGAGCAAGGTGATCATCCTGGTCGCGGAGAAGCAAAATCCGAAGCAGATCGCCAACCTGACGTTCTTCGTCACGCCGGACAACAAGCACCTCATCTCGCAGGAGGCGGTGCTGGATTTCGGCCCGCGTCCTTACGAGAACAACTACCGCGTACTCCAGCAACGGGCAACCGGGCCTTCTCGCGGGGCGGCAGGGAAGCAGTTTGAACTGGTAGAGTTTGCGGACTTCGAATGCCCGCACTGCAAGGAGGCGCAGAGCGTGGTGGATAAGCTCCTCCAGGACTTCCCTCAGGCTCATTATGTTTTTGAAAATTTTCCACTGGTGAACGTCCATCCCCAGGCCTTCAAGGCAGCGGCCTATGGAGAATGCGTGACTCAGCAGGGCGGTAACGACGCCTTCTTCAAGTACGCCAATGCAATTTTCGCCGCTCAGAACGAACTCGCCGGACAGGGAGCGGAGCAGGCCCTCCGCAACGCGGTGACCGCCGCTGCCGTCGATCCGGATAAGGTCGCGGCGTGCGCGGCCTCGCCGGCCGGGAAGAGCCCGGTGGAAGCCGCGATGCGTCTCGGACAGGATCTTAACGTCGATGAGACGCCGACCCTCTTTATCGACGGCCGTGCGGTGCCGATGCTTGCGGTTCCCTACGAGCAGCTGAAGAAGGTTCTCGAGTACCAGTTCTCACTCGACAAGGCCGAATGAGCGAGACCCTCAGCCTCGATCTTGCCCGCACGGCGGTCCTCAGCATGGACATGCAGGCGGGCATCCTCTCCCTCTATACGAGCGACGGGACGCTGGTCAGCCGCGCAGCTGAGCTACTGGATCGCTGTCGGGCCCGGCATCTGCCCGTCATTCACGTGCGGGTAGGTTTCCGGCCCGGGCTGCCGGAAGTCAGTGAACGGAATGCGCTGTTTGGAGCGATTCGGAGTTCTCCGCAGCACCAGAAGCTCTTCGAGGGCGAGGCCGGCGCGGTGCATCCCCTGCTGGGGCCAAAGGAAGGCGACATCGAAGTCGTTAAGCACCGGGTGAGCGCGTTCACGGGGACTGATCTGGACATGATCCTGCGTGCGCAGTCGGTGGAAACGGTGGTTCTTTTTGGAATTGCCACCAGCGGGGTCGTGCTCTCGACGCTGCTCGATGCCGGGGAAGCGGATTACCGGTGATTGTCATTCGGGACTGCTGCGGCGACCGCGAGCGGGAACTGCATACGGCGCTTCTGGAAAAGCTCTTTCCGCGGCGCGGCACGGTGATGACTGCGGCGGAGTTTCTGGCCCTGCTCCCGGCCTGAGAGCTATTGCCCGCGGAAGAGGGCATGATCGAGGGCCAGATAACCGGGGCCGTCCGCCAGCAGCAATAGCGCCAGGGCCAACACGCTTAGAGGAAACTCAAAGCCTCCGGAGCCGGTCAGCCCCCGATGCAGGTGCACTTTCACGATGGCTACGGCCATGTCGATGGCTACGCCGATCGCAGCAAGGGGCGTCAGCAGCCCCAGGATCAGTGCGATACCGCCGAAGAATTCCGTAAAGGCGGCTACATAGCCCAGCCAGTAAGGAAGCCCCAGGTGGGCCACAAAATGGGCGAAGTTGTACAGGGATCCGCGTGGGATCACCTTCATCCAGCCATGGGCCAGCATGATGGCCCCCACTACCAGGCGGCCAATCAGGGGGGCGACGGGACGCAAACGCTCGAATTTGGTGACCACGGGAACTCTCCGGAACTGGTTTGTCTTTCAGAGGATAGCGTGCTCCGGGCTTGCTGCACGGCAGGCCGTATCCACTTCGATACGACAGCTTACAGGGAGCTTGGAATCAAGCAATTCCAGGAGATTGCCGTATGAACCAGGAAGCCTTTCCCGTCATCTAAATGAAAGAGGGGTGTTTAGGGATCAGATTCAGCCTTGGTGAAAGCATTTTTCTCCTTGATTTTCATAGAAAAAATACCTAGAATAATAAGGTTTGTGACGCTCCGGTGCAGTCTGTACTGGCCTCCGGTTTTTCTGTAAGTCACTCATCCAACGCAGAGGGTAAATCATTCATGCAAAGCGTCGTGGCAATCCAAACTGGGGTAAGCCCGAGCCTATCGGCCCGGTCGTGCCCACCGTGACTTCCTTTGAGCAGGTCGTCAAGGAGTTCAAGCTCACTCCCGATCAGTATGTCCGCTCCACTCGGCTCCGCGAATGGGCTCGCCGGAACCGGAACTCGAAGTACATCCCCGAATCGCTGCTGGAAGCGTGGGGCTTCGAGATCGAATCCACCTTGTGATTCTTCCGGACATCCCCCAGGATTCAACGCCGCCTTCGGGCGGCGTTTCCATTTCCAGCTGCTTTTGCGCCAAGGCATCGTGATTGTTTCTGTGGGGCTTGGCATGGATGATCCATCCATGGCTCGCCGGCTTCCGCTGTCAACGCTGATTTCCTTCGCTGTGGTAGCCTTCACGATCGAGTTCGATAACGAAGCCGAGCATCGCCAGCCGCATCGGACCTCTGACCATGGTGGTCCCGGCTCCCGGCCTCCATGGCTTGTCTCTCTGGCGATGTACCTGAACTGCCTGCAGTTTGTTCCGAGCACGGAATCGGCATGCGCGAGCTCGAGCGCCAGGCCCGCACGCGCCCGAACTGGAATGGGATGCGCCGCTGGGGTAGATCTACTTCGCTCCGGATCCGACCGATCCTGTCCGCGCCCTCCGAAATGGGCGTGGTTGGTGCGCGCCACCGCCAAAGGCCGCATTATTCAGGAAGATGATGCGGGCCCTGCTTCCGGAGATCGAGCAGCGATGCGCGAGCGATTCGGAGAGAATCGGCCATCCGGGAACTCCGGACCTCTCTCATTGCCATGCTGCGCGCATTGCCCAGCGGCCTTCCGGCACTGCATGCCTATCCTGGGCACTACAGCCTGGTCTGCGAAGGCCCGGAGCCAGGAGATCGGGGGAACGCCGCCGCGGGAAAGTGATCTGGCGAGGCTTCCCCAGCCAATTCTGCTTGCGCGCGTCCGCTGGATTACGCTGGAGTTCGAAGAGGAGTCGCCGGTCTCGCTCGCCATCTGCGCCATATTCTGCGCGTGCTCGAACCGGATGGAACGCTGGTTCGCAAATCCCGGCCCTGAGCGGCGTTTCTAAAGAATCCATCTCCATGGGGTTCGGCTATCTCGTGAAGCGCGGCTTCGTCCAGGTTCTTTCGCAGGAGCATGCACGCCGCGGCCGGATTGTCCTGCTGACCTCCGCGGGAACCCAGTTGCAGATGGAGTACCAGCAGCGGCTCCGCAAGCTGAAAGAAGCGCTGGAAGGCGCGCACGGGCCCGGAGGCGACATCCGGCCTTCGCACCGCCCTTGAGGCCCTGGCCGGCGATGGGACGCAGGAAGGATCGCCCCTGTTTCAGGGACTTACTCCGTATCCGGAAGGCTGGCGAGCCAAGGTCCGCGCTCCTGACACGCTGCCGCACTTTCCCATGGTGCTGCACCGCGGCGGCTTCCCGGATGGAAGCTAGGCGCCGCGGTTCTGGTTTTTCTCTTAAGGCGGACAGTCAGAGTGTTGGCGATGTAATGCTGGCCGTTAAAGCTGGCGCTGAGGATCACGTGCGAGCCGACATGCAACTGCCCGCTCTGCGCAGAAAGCGCGCCGGATCGAAATAGATGGTGTAGTTTTTCTGATCCTGCGAGTCCCGAATGACAATGTCCGCCGCGTGCATATCGAGATAGGTCACATCGCCGGCGAACTGGAAGGACGCTCCTGGCGTAGCCAGAATGGCGATGTGGCTGGCAACGCGTCCCCGCGGTTATCCGCCGAAACTGGATAGAAAGCAGTGCGCCATGCATCAGGTCCGAAGTGCCAGGAGAGCTCGCGGAAAGGACGGCTGGCCTACGCGCTCAATGGTGGTATTCGCCGGCACGCGCAGATGCAGGGGTTGACCGGTCAGGCTGTTCTGCACTGTGAGGTCACCGTCGCGCGGATCATAGCCCAACACCTGCCCCTGGCAATTTCCTCCGGGTAAGTGGGAGAGCATAAATGGACGCTCAGGGCGAAAATGCTACGCCGTGACAGAACCGTCTCACACCGACGCGTGCTCCTGAGCCTGCAATTCGCTCAGGGGCGCCAGCACGCCGTCGCGATAAACCTTCGTACGCGCATCGAAGAGGATATTCATCGGATGGCCGCCATAAACCTTCAGCGACAGGGCGTCCTGCAGCGGATCGACATCGCGGATTACGCCACCCACGACCGTGCTCTTCCCCTGGGGAGCCGCCGGCATCGCCGGCAGGTAACTCGGAACTGTCGTGGCAGAAGTCGTTGTGTCGGCAGGCGCAGCAGTTGCGGCAGCGGGGCGCCATTGGCTCGACTCGGATCGGATGCCGCCAGGCACCAGGATCCGCTCACCAGAACACTAACCACCAAAAGCAGCAGGAAGCGACGCATAGGGACACCCTTTCACCGTATGAAAGAACGGCAGTCATTGGATGACGATTCGGGTCTTTGGGTGGCCCGCGGAAGTGGGTAGGGTGCGGCAACATTTTGCGGGAAATTGCATCCAAGTGACTTGCAGCCAATGACCTATTTCTGCCGCAGACAAATCGACCCCTCCGAAGCAGGCTCGGCCGCGTCGGGATCGTCGCCGCCAGTGCCATTCTGGCCCTTTCTGCAGCGGACCTTGCGGGTGCGCAGAGCATCAAGATCACGCTGCCGCGGCACAGCCAGCTCACGCCCGTGCAGCGCCTCAATGAT
>CAVPCE010000036.1:0-46672 GCA_963702295.1 uncultured Acidobacteriaceae bacterium
TGCCCACGGCGTGACTGCGGTCAATCAACTCACCCATGCGGGCAAAGACACGCTGATGGGCCGCGAGGGCGAAGTCGTCGGGCCGCAGAGTCGTGGCGGCCTCGCTGTACGCGTGATTGTCCAGAAGAACAGCGCCCAAAATCGTGCGTTCGGCGTCGAGTGACGCGGGCAATCCGCGCTCAAATTCAATGTCGGGGGTAGCGGGCATACTCTTCAACGAGTTTAGGACGAATTGCAGTGGATGAACCGGCTGTGGATATCCGGAACAAACAGGGACCAACTGTGAAAAAGGAGCCCCGAAATCCGTCGGTTCGATGGCGTTCCGGCCCGGCGAACGTCTATCATGAATAAAGGCTCCCCCTGTGAGTGAGTTGTGTCTATGCATTTGAAATTGCTGTTGTCAGCCGTCTGTGTGTGCACGCTGGGTTCTTCGATCACGCTGTGTGCGCAGCAGGCGGAATCCGTGATTCCCGGTCAGCAGCAGCCCCCGGAAGTGAAAGAATTCCAGGGCTATGAGGATCAGTGGAGCAACGCCGTTGTCAAGAACGACCAGTACACCCTGGAGTTCCTGCTGTCTCCTGTCTTCGTCAATATTTCCGCGACAGGCGATGTCACCACGCGCAATCAGCAAATTGCTTCCCTCTTCGACAAGGGTGACGAGCCGATCAGCCTGGAACAGCGTGTCGTCAGCGTTCGGACATTCGGAGAGCACCGCCGTCGTGAGCGGAACCTACATCGCCAAATGGCGAACAAACGGCAATGTGCGTGAGGAGCGAGGCATCTTTACGCATGTGTATAACCGGGCCGGCAATCACTGGGCCTGCGTGAATGCCCAACGCACGTCAGTGGTGGACTTGAAACCGGGAAAACAGAGGGCCTCAAAGAAGAGCGACGCCTCGGAGCCGTTTCACATTCCTCTGTTTTACAGAGGGGCGCAATCGAAGCCGGATACGGCGCAGACGGCGGCCAATTCCAATCCTCCGAATTGACGCGGGTGCAGAGGCAGACCGGGAAATCTTCAAACCCGGCTTTCCGCTCAGAGACGATGACCTACACTCGATCCATCTGGGCTGAAATTTCCCGCAGCAACCTGGTTCACAATTACAACCTTCTGCGCCGCTTCGCTGGCCCGCTGACGGAAGTCCTCGCCGTCATCAAAGCGAATGCTTATGGGCACGGCATGGCAAACTGCGCCCAGATCCTGAAAGTGGCCGGCGCGGGTTCCTTTGGTGTTACCTCCGTGGAAGAGGGAATCGAGCTGCGACGAGTGTGTCCGGACGCTCGCATTCTGATCATGACGGGTTTGTCGCCTCAGGAAGCGGAGGCAGTGTCATCGAGCATCACCTTACGCCAGTCGTCTGGGAGCGGGACTTCATCTGCGCTGGCTGGAAGACACGGCGCAGAGGCGCGGTTGCGCCCGGGAGAGCCTGCCGGTGCACCTGGAAATCGATACCGGGATGTCCCGCCGGGGGCAGCGCAGGAACAGACTGAGCAGCTGCTGGAGCGCTTCGGGCCCAATTCGCCGCTGCGGCTCGAAGCGTTGATCTCCCACTTCCCTTCACCGGAGAATCGTGAAGTTACTTACGAGCAGAAAGCTCGGCTGATTGTGGCTGCCGAGTCGATCCAGGATCGCGGCATCCCACTGGACACTATAAGCGCCGGGAGTTCGGCCAGCGCCTTGCAGCGCGACTCTGCGGATTGCCTCGATGCATGGGCCACACAAAAAGGGGATCCGTCGTATCGTGCCGGGAGCGGGCATCGCGCTCTACGGCTATTCGCCGCTTCGTACACCTCAGGATCCGAAGGCAGCGCTGAAACCGGCGCTGACCTGGAAGGCGCGCGTCGGTCTCCCTCGGTGGATGAAGAAGACCGGGGACCGCCGTGGGCTACGACGGCACCTTTGCCGCGCCCCGCAAAGCTCGCCTCGCGCTGCTGCCCCATCGGTATGCCGACGGCCTCAACCGGCTCCTCTCGAATCGGGGCAGCGTCCTCAGTCCGCGGGCAACGTGCCCCCATTGCGGGACGCATTATTTCGATGGATCACACGGTGGTAGACGTGACGATATGTCCGGGCGTGGAGAGCGGAGACGAGGTGGTTCTGATCGGGGAACGGTGGCGCGTCACGCGTCGCGGCCGACGACCTGGCAGCGGCAACAGGCACGATCGCCTACGAAGTGCTCTGCGCGATCTCCGCGCGCGTACCGCGGCTGGTGGTGGACTAGCGCGGCATGGTACAGATCTTTATCGCCGCTGGATGGTTCGCTGGGAGACCGCGCTGACAACGCGCGACGAGAATCGTGTAGTCCGACCCCTGGAATGGGGCTTCGACTGGCTGGACGACTTATCCCGCCAGCCGGATCTGCGTGATGCGATCGCGCGATGCCAGGGCGCTCCGATGGCCGCCGGGCAGGCAATGATTGCATGTCGATCAGGGCGATAAGTGCAACAAAGTGACGACTGCTAGGGCTACAGGAAGCCGGACGATTTCCGTCTGGAAGAGCGCACGCCGGCAGTTGTTTCCGAACGAATGTGCGGCCGGGAACGGCTGCCGTCGCGATGCCGAACTAGAACGGCTGGCGATGGAAGGAGAAGCTCCGAAAGGCGCAGTTGCCTCCGTTTCGCTTCGCCGGTGCGTACCCGGTATCCGGAAAACGATCTGGTGAATGCGCGCTCGTATCCCGCGCCGGAAGAGAAGAAGCGAGGGTCGACCGAAGCAGGCGATCATCGTTATGCCGCAATGGAATGCCGATGCCTTCAGCCACAATGTGCTGTGTTCGCTATTCAACCGTTTTAACGTATGCGCTCTTCGGCTGAGCAAACCCTTCCACGATGTTCGCCGGCCGGCGGAGATCGAGCGCTCTGACTATGCGGTCAGTTCCAACATCGGCCGCACCATCGCATCGGTCCGCCAGGCTGTGATCGACGTGCGCTGCTGCCTCGACTGGCTGGAATCGCAGGGCTATGAGCGGATCGGGGTCCTGGGGACGAGCCTTGGCCCATGCTATGCGTTTTTCGCCAGCGCGCACGATGCGCGGCTGCGCGTCAATGCTTTCGATCACGCGTCCATGGCTTTTGGAGATGTAGTCTGGACTCGCCAGAGCACGCGCCATGTCCGCACCGCCTTCGAAGACGCGGGGATGACACAGGAGCAGCTCTACCGGTTTGTGGAGCGGCATCAGCCCGGTGTCGTACCTGGAGCGCTTTCGCGCAGCATCCGAAAAAGGTGCTGATCGTCCATGCCCGTTACGATCTGACATTCCTACCGGAATACTCCGAACAGGTGCTGGCCGGCTTTGCCGCCCATGGGATCGACTTTGTTTCGAAGGTGCTCCCGTGCGGGCACTGCACCACCGGCGAAACGCCCTATAAATTCATCGATGGCTAGTACCTGGGACCGTAATCGTCTATACAGCCTTTCGCGATCTGGCACGCAACGTCTCCGCCCGTATCCACCGCGAAGGAGAGCGCGGTCCTGCGACGTTAGCCCTCCAAATGCACCGTGGCCATGGCAAGAGCCGAGGTATGGGTGAGCGAAAGTGAGACACGCGTCACGCCCAGTTGTCCGGCAATGGTACGCGCCCGTGCCGTCAAATAAAGCGCGGGCGCCGTCCCGGCAGCCGCTGTACCTCCAGTTCTTTCCATGAAACACCGTGCTGAATACCGGTACCCAGCGCTTTGGCTCCTGCTTCATTGGCGGCAAACCGGGCCGCAAAACTCTCCGCGGATGTGATTCTCGCGCGGCAATAGGCGATTTCCGCATCGGTAAAAACACGACGCAGAAACCGGTCCCCGAAGCGCTCAATGGAGCGGGCGATGCGCGGAACCTCGACCAAATGGATCCCCATACCCACCAGCATGAGGCAACGGTAGCACAGCGCTCGAGCTTTAGTTCGCAGGAGAAAAAAACACACTGAAGTTGCCGCGTGCGGCCTTCAGATGCGGGCGGTGTGGACGACACTGTTGAACATGAATCGAAGCGTCCGGGGCGGATTGGGAACTCGACCCTGATGCGCCGCGGCCGCGGAAGATGCCCCGCGGACGGTTCGCTTACTAACCGGGGCCATCATGGCCTGCGGAGGCGATGTGCTTTCGCGTCGTTTCGATACCGGAGGCGCGGCCGCTATCGAGTTTGAATTTGTCCGCGCGATCTGTGTCGAGATGTACAGCGTCCTCATCGCGGCCGGGCTGGAACTCAGCGCGGAATCGCACCTTGGCTCTGGCCAGCCTGTGCCAATGTACGCGCAAACGTTTGGAATCGACCGCCGGCGATTCCGGTTCGGGCTCAGGTGTTCATCCATCCGGCGCCGGCAACCCCAAAATTTGAGGGCGGTTCCGCCCGCCTGGCGTAGCCGGCTGACTCGCACAAATGGGCTTTTTCGAGCATTGCGGACGCGCCATAAGCCTCATTGAGTGCCGGGAGGCCATCGTCGCGGGGAGCGGGGCCCCGCCGGCTGGATGGATCTCCTGGCCAATGCGATTCGGGGGTTTTCCGAGACGTTTGCCAGCACTGCCCGCGGGCATGTGAGTTTTCTGAAGCGCTTCCCGCACACCGGAAATCACCTGAATAATTGCTCAGGCTTTTTTCGGCCCGGCGCCCACTCCATTCGCAATTTCATTGCATGCCCGCTTCGAGCGAACATTGCGCCACGCGTGCAGGACGCACTCCAGGACCATCATCACCGCGTCCTCACGGACCCAATCGGCGGCAAGAGCATCCAACCAGGTTCTGACGCTAACGCAGATGAATTCCATGATCCGGAAGCACGGCGCGCAGCGATTCGGCTGACAATTTCTGCTGCTCCTGTGCGCGGCAAGGGCTGGATGGGCTGACGTGCCTCACGAGCCACCCAGCATCTGCTGCGGAATCCACGCCCGCTAACAGCATCTTCCACCTGTCTCTCTTTGTTCTGGGCATCACGGGCGGAATTTTCGTTGTGGTCGCAGGTCTGCTGACATGGGCGCTTATCCGATATCGCGCCCGCAGCGACGACACCAGCGAACCGCCGCAGATTTACGGCAGCACCCAGGTTGAACTTGCTGGACCGTCGTTCCGATGCTCATTGTCGTGGTGCTGTTCCTCACCACAGCCCGCATTATTTTTGCGATTCAGGACGCGCCAAAACCCGAATCGGCGCTCGATGTCACCGTCGTCGGGCATCAGTTCTGGTGGGAATTCCGCTATCCCAAGCTCGGCATCGTCACCGCCAACGAGCTGCATGTTCCGGTGAGCGATCCGCAAATCCCATGCCGATGTATCTGCTTTCGGCCGACGTGGATCCACAGCTTCTGGGTTCCACAGCTTGCCGGCAAGACCGACCTGATTCCCGAATCATCCGAACGAAATGTGGATCGATCCGCAACAGCCCGGCTTATACTTGGGACAGTGCGCGCAGTTCTGCGGCATCGAGCATGCCAAGATGCTGCTTCGCGTTTATGTCGATACTCCCGCGCAGTTTGCGGCGTGGGTGAAGAACCAGCAGCAGCCGGCGGTGCGCAGGATCCCGGCCGTTGCCGCCGGGCGGCACATCTTCGAGACCAGGCCTGCATCAACTGCCACGCCGTTGCGGGCACCGCGGCGCGTGGGACGATTCGGCCCCGATCTCACGCACCTGATGAGCCGCGCGACGATCGCGGCCGGCGCGGCTGCCGAACACGCCAGCAAAATCTGCGCGACTGGATCAAGGATCCCGATCACTTCAAAGCCGGGAGTCCTGATGCCGGCCATGCAGCTGAGCGACCAGCAAATGGACGAAGTGGTGGCATACCTGACCACCTTGCATTAGACGCGGCAGGAGGAAATGGCGGACCAAACTCTGCCGATGCCGGGCCTTCGACTGACGGCGCCCCGCGCGGCGCGGCCGCTGCTGGAGTGGCTGCATGACTGGGTCATCACCGTCGATCACAAGAGGCTGGGTATCCTGTATATCGTCTATTCGCTCTTCTTCCTGCTGGTCGGCGGAGTTGAAGCGATCTCCATCCGCATTCAGCTCGCCGTCCCGAACAATCACTTCCTCTCGCCGGAAATCTTCAACCAGCTTCTTCACCATGCACGGCACCACGATGGTCTTTCTCGTGGGCATGCCGATTCTCTTCGGCTTCGCGCAATTATCTGGTGCCGCTGATGATCGGCGCGCGCGACATGGCGTTTCCGCGCCTGAACGCCTTCAGCTTCTGGATGACCGCGTTCGGCGGACTTCTCCTGTATTTCAGCTTTATCGGCGGCAATCGGCCTATACGGCAGCGGGCAACGCGCCGGATGTCGGCTGGTTGGCCTATGCGCCGCTGACCGCGAAGGCGTTCTCCCCCGGGCACAGCACCGACTACTGGGCGCTGGCCTCATCGTCAGCGGATTCGGCACGCTGGGCACGGCCATCAACATCATCGCCACCATCGTCTCCATGCGCTGCACGGGCATGACGCTGATCCGCATGCCGCTGTTCGTCTGGCTCATGCTGTGGTCAGCGGGCTGACCCTGGTCACCATCACTCCGCTCACCGCCGCGCAGATGATGCTGCTGATCGACCGCTATCTCGGCGGCCATTTCTTCGACACTCAGGCCGGCGGCTCGGCGGTGCTCTGGATGCACTTCTTCTGGATCTTCGGCCATCCCGAGGTCTACATCCTGGTGCTGCCCGCCTTCGCGATTCGCCAACGAGATGATTCCCGTGTTCTCGCGCAAAGCCATCTTCGGTTATCCGGCCATGGTCGCGGCCTCGGTCGGCATCGCATTCATCAGCATGAGCGTGTGGGCGCACCACATGTTCACCGTCGGCATGACCTCCGGCGCCAACGCCTTCTTTGTTCTCTCCACCATGTGTCGCCATTCCCACCGGCATTAAGATCTTCAACTGGCTGGCGACGATGTGGGGCGGCAAATCCGTTTCACGGTCGCCGATGCTCTTCTGCATCGCGTTCCTGTTCCAATTCCTGATCGCCGGGCCTTACCGGCATCATGCTGTCGGTCGCGCCCTTGGACTGGCAACTGCACAACTCCTACTTCGTGATCGCGCACTTCCACTACGTGCTCGTCGGCGCAATTCTCTTCTGCATCTTCGCCGCGTTCTATTACTGGTATCCCGAAGATGACCGGCCGCATGCTGAACGAAACGCTGGGCAAATGGCACTTCTGGCTCTTCGTCATCGGGTTCCACATGACCTTCGACTTCATGCACATCCCCGGCCTGCTGGGCATGCCGCGCCAGATCTACACCTATGAGCCCGACCGTGGCTGGGACATCTGGAACATGATCGTCACCATCGGCGCATTCATTCAGGCGATCGCGATGCTTATCTTCGTCTACAACCTGATCCGCTCGCTACTTCAAAGGCGAAGCCGGCCGGCAACGATCCTGGGATGCGTGGACGCTCGAATGGGCGACGTCCTCGCCTCCGCCTGTCTATAACTTCGCCGTCGAACCCGTGGTGCGACAGCCGCGCGTCCGCTTTGGGACCTGAAGCATCCCGAGGATCCGGACTGGAAGTACGAATTCGAGAGCAGCATGAGCAGCGATTCCTCTAATACCTGCAATCGCCGAGACGCCGTGTGGACCCTGCCTTCGCGCGGACGCGTGGGCATGTTCTGCCTCATCATCGGCGAGTCGGCGATCTTCACCGATCTTCGTCGTCGCTTACATCTACTACATCGGCAAGAGCCTTAGCGGGCCTACGCCGCAGCAGGTGCTCGAGATTCCGATCTTCAACACCGTCTGCCTGCTTTCCAGCAGCATCACCATCTGGCTCGCCGAGCGCAGCCATTGAACGCGCGCAAGATGAGTCGTTTGCCGCGCTGGTGGGGGCTGACCGTCGATTCTCGGCGTCGTCTTTCTCGTCGGCACCGGTGTCGAGTGGCACAAGCTGATCTTCAGGATGGCCTGACCATCCAGCACCAATCTGTTCGGCACCACCTTCTATTCGCTGGTGGGCCTGCATGCATACCCACGTGATCGTCGGCTTGCTAATGCTGAGTACTCGTGCTGATCGTTCACGCGTCACTGGAAGCATCCGCGAGGAGCATTCCGAGCGAATCCAGGTGCTGGCGCTCTACTGGCATTTTGTCGATGCCGTATGGGTCGTCGTCTTCACCGTGGTGTACATCGTTGGGCGGTAGGGAACTAGGAGCGAAGAAAAAAAAGTCCGGTCGCGCATGTTGAGACGATCCATCTCCCCGCGCCGACGGCGTGGCCGATCGTCATGGCCTTCGGCGTGACCATGGGACCTGGGTCTTGTCACGAATTCTCTGGATCAGTGTGCTCGGCGTCGTTCTGGCGCTTACAGGAGCCGTGGGCTGGTTCCGCCAAGTGCTGCCGCACGAAGCGCACGAAGACGTCCCTGTGGTTGTCGAAGACATTGTGATTGAAACTGCGACGCCCCGTGTCGAGCGGCTGATCGTCGATGAGCATCACCGCGAGCACATTTCCGCTCGAGACTTATCCAATTCTTCATCGGGATCAAGGGCGGCATCGCCGGCGGCATTGCGATGATTCCCCCGGCGCTGCTCTACGGTTATCTCAGCCATCACAGCATCTGGTAGGCCCGTGAACCTGCTGGGCGGAGCCGGCGTGGCCAACTGGCGCAATCCCTCGTCGCGGACATTGCCACGTTCCACTGGGGCTGGCTGGTGATCAGCCATCGTCATCCAAATCGTCATCAGTTTTCTCGTGGGGCTGCTTTACGGAGCTATGCTTCCGATGTTGCCGCGTCATCCCATTGTGCTGGGCGGCATTCTCGCGCCGGTTTTGTGGACAGGCTTGATCCATGCCACCCTGAGCCGTGAATCCGGTACTCGATCAGCAACATCGCGTGGGGATGGTTCCTCGTCTCGCAGGTTACTTTCGGCGTCGTCGCCGGGTTGGTCGTCTCACGACAGGAACGAATACAAACGGCGCAGGCGATGCCATTTGTCGTGCGCATGGGCATCGAAGCATCATGTCGCCTCCTCACATGACGCACGATGAGGACAGAGAAGGCATGAGACTCTTCCCCCTCGCGAGCTGTGTTCCGCTGCTGGCCGCATCGCCGGCTGCACGCAGCTGCCCGGCGCTCCGCGAGACCGGGTGTCCGAATTTCCGCGTCCGGAATCGATTACAGATTTCGCCACGCTCTATGGCCAGAACTGCGCTGGATGCCACGGGGACCACGGACAGAATGGAGCCGCATTCGACCTCGCGAACCCCGACTATCAGGCCTGGGTGGACGATGCTACGCTGCGGAAGATTATCGCCAATGGCGAACCGGGCACGCAGATGCCGGCCTTCGGCGCAGTCTCCGGCGGCATGCTCACCGATCGCAGGTCGACGCCTCGGCCGCGGAATGCGCTCTGCCTGGGGAAAATCCGGCGCGCTTGACGGGGCACACCTCCGCCTCTACACAGCCACGCTGAAAGCCGCGGCCGCGGAAAGCAGGTATACAAACGGCCTGCACACGTTGTCACAGCAGATGACTGCGCAAGCATGACCAGTCCGACCTATCTCGCGCTCGTGAATGACCAGACGCTCCGCACGCTCATCATCGCGGGCGTCCGGATATCGGGCAGCCGACTGGCGGCACGAGGCGCGATATTCCAGCGACACCCGCTGACCGATCAGGAAATCACCGATGTGGTCGCATGGCTCGCCTCGCAGCGAATCCAGACGCCGGGCCAGCCCTATCCGCGATCCGACAGAGAGGAGAAAGAAGTCATGACAGACGACATCCGAACAAGCGGAACGGAAGATCCTCGATCATCCGCGCATCGATATCACCGCCGCAAGGATGCTGCTCAAGATCGCCGCGCCTTTTTCAATGTGGTCGCGCTGAACGCCCGATCGGCCACGCCCGTGGTGCCATTGTGGGTTATCTGCTCGGCCCGGTGCTCGTAAGGGCTTACTATAACTCTGGATCTCCCTCGGTTCGGTCGACCAGTTTCCGGTTGGCGAAACGCGCCTCGCCACTTACGAGAATCCATCGGCCATCCCTGGGACGGCGACGACCGACAAGACCGCCTGCTGGGTTCGCCATGTGTCGGATGCGCATCTTTCAAGGTCTTCGCTGTCAATTGCGCGCATCTCGGCTGCCCGGTGCGTTGGTTTCCCCAGTCGCAATCTGTTCATGTGCCCCTGCCACGGCGGCGTTTATTACGCAGACGGCGAGCGCGCCTCGGGGCCGCCCGAGCGCGGACTATTTGAATACAACTACAAAGTGATGAATAACAGCTACACATCAACGCCGGACAGATGCCGACCCTCTCCAACCAGGCCAAGTCTGGTGCAGATCGCTCACAACGTCGGCAGGAAAGGATGTGTTCATGCGCTGGGTAAAGCAGATTACAACTGGTTTGAGCGGCGGCTTCAAGTCGAAGGCCCGGTCAAGGATGCGGTGCTGCACCAGTGCCGCGCAATACTGCGAGCTGGTGGTATGTCTTCGGCAGCGCCGCTTTCACGCTGCTGATGCTGCAGATCGTCACTGGCATTCTTCTGGCGCTGGTTTACGTGCCTTCGGCGGGCTCAGGCCTGGAACAGCCTCAACATTCTCAACCATCAGCGTGCCGCTGGGTTGGTTTCTGCGGGCGATCCACGGATGGGGATCCAATTTCATGGTCGCCGTGGTGCTGATCCACATGGCGCAGGTGTTTCTGTTCGGGTCGTACAAATTCCCCCGCGAGCTGACGTGGATCGTCGGCGTCTTCTGCTGCTGATGACGCTGGGCATGGCGTTTACCGGGCAGGTGCTGCGCTTCGACCAGGATGCGTACTGGGGACTCGGCATCGGCGTTTCATTATAGCCGGGTGCCGTGGATCGGTGGACACCTGGTCCACATGATGCTGGGCGGCCCCATGATCGCCGGCGCGACGCTGTCGCGGTTTTTTGCGCTGCACGTGTTCGTCATTCCCGGGCTGTTGCTGTTTCTTCGCGGCGATGCATGTCTGGATGGTGCTCAAGCTGGGCGTCAGCGAGTGGCCGATGCCGGGCCGCGTGGTGCGCCGGGACGACCTATATCGCCGAGTACAACAAGCTGATCGCATGACGATGGAATTCCGTTTGTCCCGGGCGCGTTCTGGAAAGATCTGGTGTTCTCGGGTGCGATTCTGGCGGCAGTGGCAGTTTGCGCGGTTGTCTTTGGGCCCTACGGACCAGGTGGCCAACCGGACCCATCGATCATCCAGACCGTTCCCAAGCCGGACTTTCCTTTCCTGTGGATTTACGCGGTGCTGTCGTTATCTGCCTCCTTCGCTGGAGACGCCGTTCATTCTGATCGCGCCGATCGTCATGATCGCCGGACTGCTGGCGGTGCCTTTCGTCGCTCCCGAAGGCGAGAGGAGTTGGCATCGTCGGCCGGTAGCGGTGCTGGCTCTGGCCACAGTCGCCGTGGCCTGGGGCGCGTTTACCCACCTTGCGACCTACACGCCGTGGAGCCCGCACATGGACGCGTGGAGCGGCGATACGCTGCCGGTGAAATACCTGCGCGAGGCGACGCCGCTGGTGCGCCAGGGCGCGATCATCTTCCAGGCTAAGCAATGCCGTAACTGCCATTCCATCGGCGGAGAGGGCGGCCAGCGCGGACCGGCTCTGGATGATGTGGCGACGCGGATGACGCCGGACCAGATCGGTTCAAAGTCGTGACTGGCGGCGGCAACATGCCGGCATACGGCAAGAACCTTTCGCCGCCGGAGATTGAGGCGCTGGTGAGCTTCCTTGAGACGCTCCATCCGGCCAATGAGGCTCCTGCTGCGGATGCGTCGGTGAAGGACATCGAGCAGAATCCATCGCCGCCGCCGGTAAGCGGGTCCAAATAGCCATGAATGCCGATGCGCTGGTGACGCGATGGGACATTCCCTGGGCTGTGACAACAGCTCTCGCGATCACGGCGCTGGTGTATCTCCGAGGCTGGCGGCAGATTCGGCAGACGCGGCCTGAGCGTTTCCCGACCTGGCGGCTGGCGGCGTTTCTGGGCGGCATTTTGGCTCTTTTCGTGGCGGTTTCGTCGCCTCTCGATACCTTCAGCGATTCCCTCCTCTTCATGCACATGGGACAGCACTTCGTGCTGATGTCGGTGGCGCCGCCGCTGATCGTCTTTGGAGCGCCGGTGGTGCCGATGCTGCGCGGCTTGCCACGACCGCTGATTCGAAGGGTGCTGCGTCCGCTGTTCCGGAGCGGGATTGTGCCGAAGGTTGGCGGATTTCTCACCCGCCCGAAGGTCGCCTGGACCGCCATGAACGTCGCCTATATTGGCTGGCATATTCCGCGCGCGTATGAGTTCGCGCTGGCTTCAGAAAACTGGCACAACTGCGAGCACGCTTGTTTCTTCTTCACGAGCCTCCTGTTCTGGTGGCCTGTCATTGAGCCATGGCCGTTTCGTTCGCGGTGGGCGCGAAGCGGAAGCGGCGATCATGGGCGCTGGCTGCTGCTCCCCTATTTGTTGCTGGCCGATGTGGTGAATACCGCACTGTCGGCGTCGCTGTGCTTTTCGGGCAAACTGCTGTATCCGAGCTATGCGGCTGTGCCACGGCTTTTCGGGTTGAGCGCGCTGAATGACCAGATCGCCGCTGGCGCCTTTATGTGGGTGATGGGTTCGGTGGTCTTCCTGATTCCGGCGATGGTGATCACGGTGCAGCTGCTGTCGCCGCGGCGACAGCGGCTGCGGCAGGGTGCAGGTTATCGAGAAGAGCCAGTTGCCCGTAGCTTGTAGGCAGTAGCCTGTAGCCGGTCGCATACCCCCCTCCCCTCCTGTTTCTCATTCGTGTTTGATTCTGCTGGAGTTGCAGGCCGGGGTAGCGCGGGGTATGTGGCAAACCGCTGAGTCGAGAGCAGATGCATTCGAGGCGCGAGTGCTGCACTGGTGCCCGGAATGCAGCACTCGAGGACACGAAGGGCTCGGGTGTTTGATTCGGGAGCACTTCGCTCGAGGACGCGAATGCTGCATTCGAGCCGGTAGCGGGTAGCCGGTTGCCGGTAGCCTGGTCGCAATTCTTCCTCCCTCCGATTCCTCGCTTCAATTGCGATTGTGCTAAAGCAAAAGGCCGCTCGTGGCGGCCTCTTCCGAGGGGAATTTTGGTTTCTATCCCCCTATCTTCAGAATACCAAACCGAGCAAGGTTTACTGCCAGATTTGGGAAGGTATTTTGGCGTGGAAGGTGTTTTGTATCAGAGGTTGTTACTTTCGTCAGGACGAGAGGGGCTTGACAGGATTTCCACAGGTGCGGGGACAGGCGGGGCAAACAGGTGCACCACAGAGAAGCACAGATGGGCCGATTCGAGGGGGAACGGATCTTGTTGGTGGCCGCCTGTTACTACTCAGTCTGCCAGTTACCACTAATTGGGGGGATTGGGTTGCGGGGTTTCGTATTACTCTATTGCGCGTATGCGCTCTGCTGTTGTGCTTTCTGCCCTGTCCCCGCTGTTTCTCGCCGTTTTGGGATCCGCCCAGACCGGTGCCCCCGTTTCCGCTCAAACCGGGCCGTCCGCTCAAACCTCCGCCGCGCCGGCGACGGATCTGAGCCGCTGGCAGGCGGAGTCGATGGTGTTTGAGCGGTCGGAAACCATCTATCGGATGCACGCCGACGGGACGGGCGAGCGTGAGATCCACGTAATCATGCGCGTGCAGTCGCAGGGAGCGGCGCAGCAGTTTGGAGTGCTGGCGTTTGGGTATGCGTCAGCCAACGAGACGCCCCAGATCAAGCTGGTACGGGTTCACAAAGCGGACGGGAGCACGGTGGATACGCCAGCATCGGACGCGATGGACATGCCGGCGGACGTGACTCGGCAGGCTCCTTTGTACAGCGACCTGAAAGAGCTGCACCTGCCGGTGCGCTCGCTGTCAGCGGGAGACACGCTGGAATACGACATCGTCACGGCGATCCGCAAGGCGGAGGCGCCCGGGCAGTTCTGGGGAGCGTACCACTTTACCCCTCCGGAACCGGGATCGTGCTGGCCGAGGTGCTGACGCTGCAGGTGCCGGCAGACAAGTATGTGCAGGTGTGGAGCCCGAATCACAAGCCGACAGTGACGAATGCGGGCGGGGTGCGGAGCTACACCTGGAACGTGGCGCAGCTGGCGCCGCCACCAAAGGCCACGGGCGATGACGCCAATGCGGCGAAGGCTCCCAAAGACGTGGACGAGGATGACGATGGCCGGAAGGTACCGTCAGTGGCGTGGACGACGTTTCACAACTGGGCGGAGGTGGGCGACTGGTACCGGAGCCTGGCGGAGGCGCAACTGCAACCCACCGATACGCTGCGGACGAGGGCCGCGGAGATTGTGAAGGACGCGAAAACTCAGGAAGACCAGGTGCGGGCGCTCTACCAGTTCGTCTCGACGCACACGCGGTACATAGGGATCGACTTTGGCGTGGGGCGGTATCAGCCGCATGCGGCGGGCGAGGTACTGGCGAACCAGTATGGCGACTGCAAGGACAAGGACACGCTGCTGGAGGCGCTGCTGCGGGCGCGAGGATTCTCGACGGCGCCGGCGCTGATTGGGGCGGGAATCGCTCCAGTGCCGGATGTGCCGTCGCCGGCGGTGTTCAATCACGTGATCACGACCGTGAATCTGCCTGGGGGGCGGATCTGGCTGGACAGCACGCCGAGCGTAGCGCCGTATCGGTATTTGAGCGCAGTGATTCGGGATCAGAAGGCACTGGTGGTACCGGATACGGGCGCGGCAGAGCTGGTGAGCACGCCGGCGACGGCACCGTATCCTTTTACCGCGCACTTTGCGGCCGACGCGACGCTGGATGCCGACGGCAAGCTGACAGGCAAGATGACGGCGACGTATCGCGACGATGATGAGATTGGCGTGCGGGCGCTGGCGGTGGCGATAGCCCCGGCGGAGTGGGACAAGGCTTCGCAGTACGTGTCGTATCGAACGGGATTCGGGGGAACGACAAGCGAGACGCAGTTCGCGCATGCCGACGATTATTCCTCGCCGATTGAGATGACCTACAACTACGCGCGGCACCCGTTTGGGGACTGGGACAATCTGCGGATTGTGCCGCTGTTTCCGGCGCTGGAGTTCACGGCACTGGACAGCGATACGAAAGCACCGGACGAGGATATCCAGCTGGGGGCTCCGCGCACGCTGGTGGCGATCAGCCACATTCGCCTGCCGGACGGATTCCGGACCGATCTTCCCGACCCGATCCACGTAAAGACGGACTTCGCTACGTTCGATAAGACGTATCGCTTTGACGGGCAGGAGCTGGTGGCGGAGCGGACGATTGTAGTGCTGAAAACGAAGGTGCCGAAGGCGGACTGGAAGGCGTACGAGACGTTCACGAAAGATATCAGCCTGTCGGGGGAGACGTGGGTCCAGCTGTTTACGCCGGCGATGAAACCGATTGTGGCGGTTGAGAAGGGGAAGACGGCGGTGGCGTCTCCGAAGAGCGCTACGGAGGAAACGAACGGAGTGAAGACGGTACCGGTGAAGGTCATCCCGGCGGCTCCAGCGACTCCCGCTTCGCCGGCGGCCGACGCGGCCGTGTCAGCGGATGCTCCTACAAGCCAGCTGATGGCTGCGGCAGGCGAGCGGATTCGCGCGGGCGACTGGGGCGGGGCGAAGGAATATCTGAACAAGGTGAAGGCGAAGAATCCGAATGAGCCGAACCTGTGGAGCGGATATGGCGTGATCGCGACGATGCAGCGGAATGACGACGAGGCAAAGTCGGATTTCACGAAGGAACTGGCGGCGCATCCGGATAACGCGATGGTGGTGGGCTCGCTGGCGGGGGTCGAAGCGCGGGACGGGGACACGCTGGGCGCGCGAAAGACCGTGAAGGGTTATCTGGATCAGCATCCGGGCAACGCACAGCTTTCGCTGTATCTCTCGGCGATGGAAAACAACGCCGGCGATCATGCGGATGCGCTGAAGACGCTGGAAACGGCGGCGGAGCAAAATCCCGACGATCGGAGTCTGCGCCTGCGGATGGCTGATACGCTGCTGCTGCTGAAGCGAAATGACGAGGCGGCAGCGGTGGCGAAAACCGTTCTGACAGGGACGGACGAACCCGGCCTGCTGAACGACGCGGCATATACGCTGAGCGAGACCGGACTGGATCTGGCGACGGCGGAGGCGGCCTCGCGGCGGGGAGTAACGACTCTGGAAGAAAACAGCGCAACGATTGGGGCGGCGGAGGCGAACAGCCGGGCGTTTGCCCAGGCCCAGTTACTTGTGGCCTCATGGGACACACTGGGGTGGATTCTTTATCGCGAAGGCAAGGCGGAGGAGGCGCGGCCGTATTTGTCAGCGGCGTGGCGGGCTTCGCTGATCGCCGACGTGGCCGATCATCTGGGACAGGTGGACGAGGCGCTGGGACATAAAGACGAAGCCATCACCGACTATTCCTTTGCGCGCACTGCGCTCACGTCCAGTGCAACCCCGGAGGTGCGCGGGCACGTGATGGACAGCATCGCGAGACTGACCGCGGCGGGAGCGAAGACCCAGGGAACCACCGGCACGGATGCATTGCAGAGCCTGCGGACGTATCAGCTGGGCAAGGCAACCACGACGGGGTGGGGCACGTTCCAGCTGGAGATCACGACGGCGGGGGTGGTGGATTTGCAGCAGATGTCGGGTGACCGGAAGGCACTGGCGCCGATGGACGCGGCGATCCGGGCGCTGAAGTGTCCGGGGCTGCTGCCGCCGGGATCGAAGGCGCATCTGCTCCGGAGCGGAGTGGTGAGCTGTACCAGCGGCAGCAGTTGCGACCTGGTGCTGGTGCCGGACGGCGGCCTGCAGACGGAACAGTAGGGCGGCTCCGGCCAGGAAGCACAGCGCGCGAATCGCACCACAGAGATCACAAAGAGCACAGAGCCTGACTGGGCGACCGTTGAGGCGGCCCGCTCTGGACTATGCTGGGGCTGCGATGAGCGAGTGGTGGAAGACATTTTTTGACGCTGACTATGTGCGGCTGTGGGGCGCGGGGGAGATTGCCGGCGCGATCCGCCAGCATGCCGACGCGGTGTGGGAACTGCTGGGGCTCGGCGAAGGCAGCCGCCTGCTCGATGCTCCCTGCGGGTACGGGCGCGTGAGCGAGCCGATGGCGCGGCGGGGCGCTTTGGTGGTGGGCGTGGACCAGTCTGCGGAGTTGCTGGCGCAGGCAGAGCGCGACCGAGGCGATCTGCCGGTGGAGCGGCTGCGCTATGTGCGGCACGATCTTCGCGAGCCGCTGAACGAGGGCGGCTTTGACGCTGCCATGAATCTGTTCACGTCCATCGGTTACGGCAGCGAGGAGGATGATCTGGCGATCTTTCGGACGCTGCGGGGAGCGTTGCGGCCGGGTGGGCGGCTGGTGGTGGAGACGATGCATCGCGATGTGGCGGTGGCGCTGTTTTCACGCGGGCTGCGGCCGGCACAGCGATTGCCGGATGGCACGCTGGTGGTGGAG
This sequence comes from uncultured Acidobacteriaceae bacterium, assembly GCA_963702295.1. Lineage (GTDB taxonomy): Bacteria > Acidobacteriota > Terriglobia > Terriglobales > Acidobacteriaceae > Palsa-343. The sequence goes on from CAVPCE010000036.1 coordinate 17,355, forward strand.
GAGCCGGTCTTCGATCCGATTGCGGGTCGGGTGAACACGGCGTGGTACTGGTCGGGGCCGCAGGGGGCGGGGCGGAAAGAGGCATCGCTGCGGATTTACACGATCACGGAGCTGGTGCGGCTGCTGGAGGCGGCGGGGCTGCGGTTCGTGTCCGCGCATGGTGGATCGACGACGGCGGCGTTTCGGGCGGAGGGCGCGGAGATGGGCGGGCGGGTAATGCTGCTGGCGGAGCGGTAAAGCAGCGGACAGCGGACAGCGGATAGCGGACAGCGTACAAGAAAACCGGGCAGCGGTCGGATGGACCGGCTGCCCGGATTACTGTTTTTCTGATCCGTTGTTATTGCGGTAGCGTGCCGCTGCCGGCGTTGGGGCTGACGGCGGTGACTTGCCATCCGGCGTCGCTCTTCACGAGGGTTGCGGTGCCGGTTTGCTGGCCGGAGGTGACGGTGACGAGCCTGGGGAAGGCGGTCTTCATCTCGGCGGAGCTGGCCCAGTCGGGGAGATTCTTCACCGCATCGTGATAGGAGACGCTGTATTGCGCGGCGTCGGCGGTATCGGCCGGACTGTAGCTGTCAATAGACGTAACGGACGGATGGCCGACGCAGAAGTTGCCGTAGCCGGGCTGGCTGGGGTCGGCGGTCCAGGTGGAGCGGCCTTTGTCGGAGAGGTCGTAGTCGTTGACCTGCTTGGAGCCGATCAGGAAGCGCTTCTTTTCGGCAGGGGTGCGGGTGAGCATCCCGGCGTCGGTAAGAGCGTCGAAGCCTTTGGTCTGGTCTTCGTTGTTGGTGTCAGCCTGGGCGGGGAACTTGACGGTGGCCGACCAGACGCAGACGGGGTGCGCGCTGTACCAGGTGTTGATGGCGGACTCGAAAGGCGCTCTTGTCGACGGCGTTTTTACGGCAGCCGATACCGCACGCGAAGAGCCCGAGACTGGCGAGAATCAGATATTTCTTTGCTGACATGGTGGGTCCTTATCTCCTCGGCATTTAGGATGCGGGCGCCGCGGAGGAGCGGATTTTTGTTCCCAGGAGGAAAATGGGTTGCCTGCGGGGGGCGGGAAAGCCGCTGGCACGGTGAAGAATGTGCGGGGCATCCGGACATTCAGCGGGAACGGGCCGCTCGGGCGGGACGCACCGAAGGCGGGAGTTTACGGCACGAGGCCCGGATGTTTTCGTAGTTCATGCCCGGCTGAGAAAAGTCGCAGGGGTAAAGCCCGCTCTCCTTCTGCGGCGGGAACGGCATGGCTGAAGCCATGCCCTGATACAACGGCGGCGCTTTGCTTCCGAGGTGTGGTTACTCGCCGTTGGGGACGGCGGCGTAGACTCCCTGACTGGGAAACAGCGCGTGGACTCCGCTGTCGAAGACATAGAGGTCCTGGTGCGGATGAAGCTGAAGCCATGCTTCGGCGGCTTCGATTTGGCGCGCCTGCTGGTCGGCGGTGAGGAGATCGCGGGCGCGGAGGAGGTCGGCTCGCACCTGACCGAGGGTTTCGGCGACCCTGAGCGACGGCGATATTGAACCAGAAGAAGGCCTGGGAGATGTCCTGGGGAACGCTGCTGCGGCCGTCGCGGGCGAGAATGGCGAGGGCATCGGAAGCCTGGCACGTACCGGCCTCGGCGGCATGGCGCAGCGAGGCCAGGGCTTCATCCGGATGCTTCGCGATATTGGGGTGATCGAGGAGCAGGAGGCCGAGGACGTGCATAGCGGGCACGTAGCCAGCGCGGGCGGAGCGGCGAAGAAAATCTCCGGCGCGGGCGAAATCATGTTCGTGACCGGGATCGAAAGACCAGATACGGCCCATGGCGTATTCGCCTTCGGGATTCTTCGCTTTGGCGGCGCGGGCAAACCACTTCTCCGCCTGCTGGCGATCGACAGGAACGCCCTCGCCGATCATGGAGAGCACACCGAGATAGCATTCGGCGCGGGGATTGTTCTTCTCGGCCAGCTGGTTCAGCAGGTCCAGAGCGAACCGAACGTCGCGTGGCTCGCCGGTGCCCTTGAGAACCATGACGGCGAGATTGAGCTTGGCGGGCTGGGAGCCGGAGCCGGCGGCACGCATGAACCATTTCGCGGCCTGGGTTTCATCGCGGTCGACACCAATGCCCCAGCTATAGAAATAGCCGAGCTGATTTTGAGCATTGGGATCGCCGAGGTCGGCGGCCTTCCGGTACCAGTAGACAGCCTGGGCAGGATCTTTGGCGACGCCGCGGCCGACGAGGTAGTCGCCAGCGAGGCGGAGCTCATCGGCAATGGTATGGGACAGAGGATTGGCGGGGTTGTACTGATTGTCGAGGAGGGCCGAGGGCGCGATGTTTTGCGCGGACACCGCAGATGACAGGAAGACAGCGAGAAACGCGGGCGAGAGGGCAAACCAGCCGGAATGACGGAAGTGCATGGCGCACTCCTTCGGCGTGCGGACGGTGGGTCCGAAGGCGCCCGGAGTTGACGCTTTGCCCGGGCAACGGAGGCGAGCAAGGCGAGAGTCGAGAGAAGATTTCGAATCCGACCTAGTGTGGGCCTGTGGGGAGAAGTTGGAATGTGATGAATCTCACCCGAGCCGGGGAAGGCACATCTCGAAGGTAACGGCCCCCATAAAGATGGAACCTGCCGCACGCAGGAGGCGCGGGTGCGCGGCAGATTGCGGTATGGAAGGGCCTATTTTTCTTCGATCAGCAGGAGATCCCAGGGCTGAATGGTGGTGGACTGGCCGGCGGCGATGCTGCGGCCAGTGAGCAGGTCGGTGCCAGAGGGTTCCTTCCAGGTGAAAGTGACTGGAGCGCTGGAGTAGTTGAAGTAGTAGTCGATGGGGGCGCCGTGGCGGTTGGCGCCATGAACGGCGTGGATGGCGGCGGGCAGCTGCTGATCGGGACCGGTGAGTGCGATGCGGTGGAGGACATTGAGGAGGACATCTTGCTGAAGCGCGTCAGAGAGGTAGGTGCCTTCGTAGAGCAGCGTTCCGGAGCCGTACTGATTCTCGGTGATCGCCGGCCATTTTCCGAAGAAGGGGTGGTCGTAATAGGCGATGGCCTTCGCGTGGTCCGGCATGAGGAACTCGGCCCAATACTGAACTTTGTTGTCGGTCGCCGGCGTGGAAGGGATCGCCTTTGAGCGCGAGCGGGTGCTCGAGGTTGGAGAACTCCTGGTAGCTGAAGCCGGCGGCTTCACGCAGAGGTCCGGGCATCCTCACCCAGCGGACGGCGGAATCCTCATTGGCGAAACCACTCTTGAAGGTCATGACGACGTGGCCGCCATTCTTCACGTAATCGGAAATGCGCTGGAGCAGCGCGTCGTCCGAGATGTAGAGGGCGGGCACGATGAGGAGCTTGTAGCGGGAGAAGTCCTGTGTCTCGGGAAGACGAAGTCGGTGCCGATGTTAGCGTGGTAGAGCGCGTTGTGGAGCTGGCGGACGAGGGTGGCGTAGTCGGCGACGGGCTTGCTGTCGGATCCATCGCGCCGCCGGAGGCGAAGGGCATGAAGTCGAGGGCGTTGAGGGAGTCGCGGCTGTAGAGGATGGCGACCTGGTTGTGCTGCTGGAGACCGACGATTTCCGGGCTGACCTTCTTGAGTTCGTTGCCGGTGCGGGAGACTTCGCGCGTAGGCGCGGTTGGGCTCGAAATCGTGGGAGAGGACACCCTTCCAGTAGGTTTCCTGGTTGGCGGGGATGGAGTGCCCAGTGCCAGTACTCGACCATGTCGGCGCCGTTGGCGAGGTGGGTGTAGACGTCTTCGCGCATCTGGCCGTCGTAGGGCGGGAATTGGTAGGCGGAGTTCCAGCCGAGGGTCTGGGCGTTGGTCTCGGTGACGAGGAAGTTGCTGTGCTTGAGGGAGCGGGTGAAGTCGCTCCTGGAGCGGCCTGCCATGCGCCGTCGAAGTGGTCCTGGGTGCCGTGGTAGACGTTGTTGGCGGGGATGTCGAGAACGTGCGGCGATAGCGTTTTCGTTGACGTCGAGCCTTCATGACACCGCCGAAGTGGTGGGTGACAAACTGATGCGGGCCGCGGTATTCGCGGACGAGCGCGGCCTGCCAGGCGAGGAAGTCGGTGACGCGCATCTGCTGCCAGCGGGACCACTCCAGTTTGTAGCCGGTGCTCGGTGGCGTGGTCGCGGGTGGGCACGTCTTCCCAGCCGTTGATGTCTTCGCCCCAGTAGTTCATGAACCATGCTTTGTTGAGGGCGTCGGTGGTGCCGAACTTCTGTTTGAGGTGATTGACGAAGCCGTCGAAGACGTCGTGGTTGGAGGCGCCGTAGGAGCCGGTTTCGTTGTCGATCTGCCAGCCGATGACGTCGGGGTTGTCTTTGTAATGGGCGACGAGGTTACGGATGAGGCGCTCGCGATAGTAGCGGTAGGTGGGGTTTTCGATGTCCATGTTCTGGCGCATGCCGTAGAACGGTCTCGCCGCCGCCCAGCTTGCGGACGAGAATCTCCGGGTGCTCGTGGTAGAGCCAGGTGGGGATGTTGTAGGTGGGGGTGCCGAGGATGACTTTGATGCCGGCTTTGGACATGGCGTCCACGACGCGATCCATCCAGGCGTATTCAAAGTGGCCGTCTTCAGGCTCCCAAAGGCTCCAGGTGGATTCACCCATGCGCACGACGTTAAGGCCGGCGGCTTTCATCATGGCGATGTCCTGGTCGAGACGGTCGTAGGGCTCATACTCGCTGTAGTAGGCGGCGCCGTAGAGGACCTGCGGGATATCGGGCGGGGCGGGCGGCGTGTCTGCCGACTGAGCAAGAGCGGTGGCGACGAAGCACGGCAGCAGGAGAGCGAGAGCCGCATGGCGAGCCGAAGAGAAGCGTTGAGACAAGGTAGCGTCCTTTCGCGGGGCACAGGCTGCGGGAGCGTGCGCGCCTCTCATAGTACTGCGCGGGCGGCGCGACGAGGACGACATTTGCAGGGTGAGCGAACCACCGGAGCAGGGCTGCCATCTGAATGAGAGAAGGACAGGGAGGAATGCGGAATGCCAAATCCAGAGACCACGGAAAAGGCGAAAGAGGATCTGCGCGAGGGAAAGTCGCCATCGACGGCGGCGGGGGAATTCGTGCACGAAGAAATCGAGCATGTGCGCGAGGGCAAGCATGGAGCGCGTTCGCCGCAGCAGGCGATTGCTATTGGGCTGAGCGAAGCGCGACGCGCGGGAATTCCGCTGAAGCCGCCGAAGAAGGGCAGCGCGAGCGTGAAGAAGAAGGCGGAGCGGGATTACGAGCGAGGGCAGTCGGGCACGGCAAAAAAGGCCTCGCCGCGGCGATCGGCGGCACGCAAGCGGGTGATGAAGAGCGAGCCGAAAACGACGGCGTCGCATCGAGCGCTGTCGAAGCAGACGAAGACAGCGGCGAAGAAACGCGGGGCGAGCAGCCGGCATGCAGCCGCGAAGAAAGCGGTGCGGACCAAGGGCAAAGCAGGGATGCGGGGAGCGGCGAAGAAGGCGGCACGGACCCGTACACGGCGCAGCAGCGGCTCGAAGAAATCGTCGGGGCGGCGCGGCTCGCGTTGAACGATTGACCGATTGGCGCGGCGAGCACGAAGCGAAGGGAGGAAAGGCTGATTCCGCAGCGGAATCAGCCCTGGGTTCAGCCCTGGTACTGTTCGTCGGCGACCTTCTCCAGCCAGTCGACGGTTTTGCCGTCGAGGCGTTCCTGGATGGCGATGTGGGACATCGCGGTGGTCGGTGCGGCGCCGTGCCAGTGCTTCTCGCCGGGCGCGAACCAGATGACGTCGCCGGGGCGAATTTCCTCGATGGGGCCGCCCCAGCGCTGAGCGCGGCCGCAGCCGGAGGTAACGATGAGCGTTTGGCCGAGCGGATGCGTGTGCCAGGCGGTACGGGCGCCGGGCTCGAAGGTGACGGCGGCGCCGACAACACGGGCCGGATCGGGCGCGGTGAAGAGCGGATCGATGCGGACGGTGCCGGTGAACCAGTCGGCGGGGCCAGTGCGCGGAAGGTTTTGAGCCGGGTCGCTGAATTTCCATTGTGTGTCCTCAGACTGACTGTAATGCTCGGGGCCACCGTCTGCGCAGGCGCCACGATGCAGGGTTAGAGGCCGGTCATCTTTTCGAGATGCTCGGGGTAGCGATTGCCCTCGACGTGAATCTTCGCGGCGGCTTCGTCGATGTTGCGGAGATCTTCGGGTAAGAGCTGGATGTCGACGGCTCCGAGATTTTCCTCAAGCCGCGACAGCTTCGTGGTGCCGGGGATGGGCACGACCCACGGCTTCTGCGCCAGCAGCCACGCGAGCGCGATCTGCGCGGGGGTGGCGCCCTTCTGCTTTCCGATATTGGTGAGCAGATCGACGACGGCCTGATTCGCCTTGCGCGCCTCCGGCGTGAAGCGCGGCAGCGTGCTGCGAAAGTCGTTGCTCTTTAATTCCGTCTTATCGTCCATGGCGCCGGTGAGGAATCCTTTACCCAGCGGGCTGTAGGGGACCATGCCGATGCCGAGCTCTTCGAGCGTGGGGATGACCTCGGCTTCCGGCTTGCGCCACCACAGCGAGTATTCATTCTGCAGAGCGGTGACGGGCTGGACGGCGTGAGCGCGGCGGATGGTGCCGACGCCGGCTTCCGAGAGACCGAAGTGTTTTACCTTGCCGGACTGGATGAGCTGCTTCACGGCGCCGGCGACGTCTTCGATGGGTACGTTGGGATCGACCCGGTGCTGGTAGTAGAGATCAATCCGATCGGTGCGCAGGCGCTTGAGGGAAGCTTCCACGACCTGTTGGATGTGGTCGGGCTGGCTGTTCACTCCCTGCCAGCCGGGGCTGCCGTCGGGGTTGAGATTGAAGCCGAACTTGGTGGCGATGACGACCTGATCGCGGACGGGCTCGAGCGCCTCGCCGAGGAGATCTTCGTTGGTGAAGGGACCGTAGACTTCCGCCGTGTCAAAGAAAGTAACGCCGCGATCGACTGCGGCACGAATGAGGGCGATCATCTCCTGCCTGTCTTTGGGCGGACCGTAACTGAAGCTCATGCCCATGCAGCCGAGGCCGAGGGCGGAGACTTCGAGATTGCTTTTTCCGAGTTTGCGTTTCTGCATAAGTTCTTTCCTTTTGTGATGCGAGCCGGGGCGGATGCTATTCCGACTTCAGCGAGGCCATATCGATGGAGAAGCGGTATTTCACGTCGGACTTCACCAATCGCTCGTACGCCTCGTTGACTTTCTGGATGGGAATGACTTCAACATCCGAAGTGAGGTTGTGCTGGGCGCAGAAGTCGAGCATCTCCTGAGTTTCCGCGATGCCGCCGATGAGGGAGCCGGAGAAGCTCTTGCGGCCCATGATCAGGCCGAAGACGGCGACGGGCGAGGGGTTTGGCGGGCGCGCCCACCATGGTGATGTTGCCGTCGCGGCGCAGCAGCGGATATACGCATTGATGTCGTGCGGCGCGGCGACTGCGTCGAGGATGAAGTCGAAGCTGCCTGCGTGCTTCGCCATTTCGTTGGCGTCGCGGGAGAGGACGACTTCGTCCGCGCCGAGGCGGAGGGCATCATCTTTCTTGGAGGGTGAGGTGGTAAAGACGACGGTGTGAGCGCCGAGTGCATGCGCGAACTTCACTCCCATGTGGCCGAGTCCGCCGAGACCGACGACGCCCACCTTTTTTCCTTTGGTGACGTCCCAGTGGCGCATGGGCGAATAGGTGGTGATGCCGGCGCAGAGAAGGGGCGCGGTTCCGGCGAGATCGAGGCCGGCCGGCACGCGGAGCACGAAATGGTCGCGGACGACGATGCTTTCGGAGTAGCCGCCGTAGGTGACGCCGCCGGAGTGCTTGTCAGGGAAGTTGTAGGTAAGGGTCCCGTTGGGACAGAACTGCTCGAAGCCGGCACGGCACTCGGGGCAGGTGAGGTCGGAGTCGACCATGCAGCCGACCGCGGCCAGATCGCCGGGCTTGAATTTCGTGACGGCCGACCCGACCTTCGTGACGCGGCCGACGATTTCGTGGCCGGGGACGCAGGGGTAGACGGTGGGCATGGCATCGACCCACTCATTGCGGGCCTGATGGAGATCGGAGTGGCAGATGCCGCAGAAGAGGATATCCATCTGCACGTCGTGTTCGCCGGGATCGCGGCGCTGGATGCTGCTGGATACGAAGGGCGAGGTGGCGCTGGCCACGGAATATGCTTTTGCCTGGAACATGGTGTTTCCTTTTTTGGGGCTGGACTGCGATGGACAATGGCGCCGCGAAAAAGAAGGCGGCGCGCCTGTATTGAGACTATGAAACGGGCGGAAATTCCGATAGTCCCGATCCTGCCTATTTATTGCCTATTTCTGCCGTTTTGCAGATGGATGCGCAAAATTTTATGAATCCGGCGTTAGGCTGGCGATGGAGGGATTCCGTGTGGTGACTGAGCGTTTGAAGGCGGCGGAACGATTCGATTGCACCGGCAAAGGCGATGCGCGCGGCTCTGGCGGGCAAGATTGCCGCCCACCAGGCGGCGGAGGGACTGCTGGCGACGGCGATCCCGGGGCTGAGTCTCTATCGGCGTTCTGTGCCGACGGCCTGCACGTCGGCGGCGTACCAGCCGCATCTGGTGGTGTTCGTGCAGGGGCAGAAGAGGATCAATCTCGGCAAGACGACGCTGCTCTGCGATGAATCGACGTTCCTGCTGACGTCGATTGACCTGCCGGTGGTGAGCCAGGTGGTGCGGGCGACGCCGGAGTCGCCGATGCTGAGCATGATGCTGAAGCTGGAGATGGCGGAGGTGCGACGCATCCTGAGCGAAGCGGAATTTCCGCTGCCAGAAGAAGCGTCGGGAGCGCGGGGTATGGCGGCAGGCAAGAGTTCTGTCGAGCTACTGGACGCATGCGTGCGGCTGCTGGATCTGCTGGACCGCCCCGAGGACATTCCGTTTCTCAGCGGCCTGCTGCGGCGGGAGATTCTGTATCGTTTGCTGCGCAGCCCGCAGGGACCGCATCTGCGCGCGATTGCCACGTCGGGCGAGCAGAGCCATCGCACGGCGCGGGCCGTGGCGTGGCTGCGCGAGAATTACACCAAGCCGCTGCGCGTGGAGGATCTGGCGGGCATCGCGCAGATGGGGTTGTCGACGCTGCACCATCATTTCCGTTCGCTGACGGCGATGAGCCCGCTGCAATATCAGAAGCAGCTGCGGCTGCATGTGGCGCGGGAGCGCATGCTGCACGAAGACCTGGACGCCACCAGCGCGGCGTTTGAAGTCGGCTATGAGAGCATCAGCCAGTTCAATCGCGAGTACAGCCGTTTCTTCGGGCAGCCGCCGCGCCGGGATATTCAGGCGCTGCGCGTGGCTTTGGCGGAGTCCGCAGCGCCCAGGCAAGCTGCGCTGCGAGCATGATGGTGTCGGGACTTCCGGCGCAGGCTCTCAGGGACGAACTGCCCAGGCGAGGCCGTCGGGCTCTCCGCCCACATCAAGGTGGCCGATGACCTGCTGCGTCTTCAGATCGACGACAACAATGTAGTTGTCGGGCGAACAGGCGACAAAGGCGCGATTGCCGACCGGGTCCATCAGGATGCCTGCGGCACCGTGTCCGATGGGCACGCGGCGCACTTCCCTTCTCGATGCAGCGTCGTAGATGAACAGGTTGCCGTTGGCGAGGCTGGAGATGAAGACGTATTTGCCGTCGGGCGTGAACTTGAGGCGATTGGCGCCGAAGATCTTCGCGTCGAGCGTGGCGGTGACTTTGCGAGCGGCAACGTCGATGATGGAGAGCGTGCCGTCCTGCGCGTTGGCGGTCCAAAGTTCGCGGCCGTCGGGTGAGACGTCAAAGCCCTCGTCGCCTTTGCCGACGGGAATGACGGTTTCATTCCAGTCGAGGCGGGGCTGGCTGCCGCCAGGCGGAGGCTGCGGCGCGCCGGCTGGGGGATGCATGCCTGGAGGCGGGCCCATGGGCGGGAGCGTGACCTGTTCAATAAAGCTGACGGTGCCGGAGCTGACGTTGGTGGTGTAGATGTGCTTCTGGTCCGGAGCGACGTAGAGCATGTGGGTGCGATTCTGGCCGGTGCCCATGATCCATTCGATCTTGTGGGTGGCGGGACCGTAGCGGGCGATGGCCTTTGCGCCTTCCGCGGTAAACCACAGCTTGCCGCCGACGAAGGCGAGGCCGTGCGGACCGTTCAGCGCGCCGGTATCGATGTCGGGCAGGCGCCTTCTGATCGACGAGGTCGAGGACGGAGAGCGCGTGATAGCGGCCACCGCCATAGATGGAGACCCATGCAGTTTTGCCATCGGCCGAGGCGATGACTTCGTGTGGATCGGGTCCGACGGGCAGGCGGGCGAGGACTTTCAGCGTCGCGGGATCGACGATGGCCAGCGTGTGAGCACGCTTGGAGAGCGCCAGCAGCGCGCGCGGCGGAGTTGGTTGGGCGACGGCGGCAGATCCGGCGGCAAGGAAGAGCGCGAGCCCGGAACACGCAGTCAGGAACAGCGCTCGTGTGGATCGGATCATGGATGTCCTTCCTGGAGCAGACGCGATGTGTTTTCCAGCAGACGACAGAACGCTGGTCGAGGACGCATCCGAGCGATGATTATTCCGGCAAGACGATCTGGCCGTCGATGTGGAAGTGCCCTGTCGCGACCGGCGCTTCCGTATCGGGCTGGCCGCCACCGATGCTGAGAGTGTAGTCGCCGCCAGCGATGATGGGCGTGCCGAGGTCAGTCACCATGCTGAGGTCGCGCTTTTTCAGCTCGAAGTGGACTTTTTGGCTGGCGCCAGGTTCGAGGTGAATCCGCTGGAAACCGCGCAGAGCGATGTCGGGTGCGCCGGCTACCGGCGGGAATTTCAGATAGAGCTCGACGACTTCGTCACCGGCGATCTGACCGGAGTTCGTTACCGTCACGTCGGCACTGACAGGATCGCCGGCCTGCACCGGTGTCTGGGGCACGCTGAGATCGCTGTAACTGAACTTCGTGTAGCTGAGGCCATAGCCAAACGGATAAAGCGGCTTGCCTTTGAAGTAGCGGTAGGTCCGATTCTCCATCGCGTAGTCTTCGAAGTTCGGGAGCTGGCTGGTGTCCTTGTAGAAGGTGACGGGCAGGCGACCCGCGGGATTGTTCTTACCGCTGAGAGTGTCGGCAATGGCGGCGCCGCCCTCTTCGCCCGAGTACCAGGACTCGAGCACGGCGTTAGCGTGCTCGTTGATCCAGTTGACAGCGAGTGCGCTGCCGTTCATCAGGACCACGACCAGCGGCTTACCGGCCGTGGCGACGGATTCCACCAGGGCTTCTTCCGGCTCGGGCAGGTCGATACTGGTGCGGTCGCCGCCGAGGAAGCCGGGCTCGCTCACGGGCATCTCTTCGCCCTCCAGGCGGCTGGTGATGCCGACGACGGCGATGACGACGTCGGCGTTCTTTGCCGCAGCGAGGGCTTCCGGTGAGGGCGCATTGTTGACCCTCGCCCAGATGAGCTGCGCGGCAGGCTCGCCCTCTCCTGTTTTGGAGTACATCACCTTAATGGCCGCCTTCTGTCCCTTTTCGAGATGGACACGACCGAGGTGAGATTCAATCCCATGGGTGCGGAATTCTTCGGAGATGTCTTCGCCGTCGACGGACAGACGGCCGGAGCCGTTGATCCGCAACCCGATGAGATAGTCGCCGGAGTCGGTTGGGGTGAGGACGCCCGTCCACTCCGCGCCGACGTCTTTCAAGTTGGCCACCTCAGAGGGCAGATTGCTTCGGCTGAGGTCGATGTTGGATTCGACGCGGCTGGCAAGGACGTTCGGCTTCGCATGCACATCCAGCGACCGGTCTTCGGCGTTGCTGTATTCGGCTTGCAGTCCGGGTTTGCCGTCGGGCGTGGTGAGCAAAGCGTTCGGGATGGGCTGGCCATCGTTGCGGAGAAACTGCGTTCCCGGCACGTAGGTGATCTTCGCATTCGGGAACTCCGCCTTAAGTCCTTCCATGAACGAGACGGTGTGGGTGGGGATGCCGTTGTAGTTGCCGAGGAGGACGTGGGTCTGATCGGCGAGCGGGCCGACGACGGCGATGCGCCTGATTCCAGGCTTGAGAGGCAGCGTGCCGTCATTCTTCAGCAGGACCATGGCCTCATCGGCAAGCTTGCGCGCCAGCTCGCGATGCTCGGCGCTGTCGAGCTGACTGGGCCGACTTTCGAGTAAGGATCCATGTCGGGCGGATCGAAGAGGCCGAGCCGGATGCGCGCGGTGAAGAGGCGGACCAGGGACGTATCGATGGCGCTCTCGCTCAGGTAACCCTGCTGGACGGCTTCGATGTAAGGTTTGTAGTCGTGATCGTCGGTGACTTTGGCGACGAAGTCGACGCATTCGTTGTCCATGCCGCGCTCAAGAGAGATGGCGGATGCCTGCGGCTGGGTGGGCCGGTAGCGGTGGCCGTTGAAGATGTCGCGGACGGCACCGCAGTCGGAAACGACATAGCCCTTGAAGCCCCACTTCTGGCGGAGCTGATCCTGAAGCAGGTACTGGTTCGCGCAGGCGGGCTGGCCATTGATGGCGTTATAGGCGCACATCACCGATCCGGCTTTGCCCTCGAACACTGCGGCGCGGAAGGCGGGCACGTAGGTGTCCATCTCGTCGTGTTTGCTCACGTCCACGTCGGCCATGTGGCGGGTGGGCTCGGGGCCGCTGTGCACATCAAAGTGCTTCGGGGTGGAGATCACGCGGTAATACTTCGGATTGTCGCCCTGCATGCCGGTGACAAAAGCGACGCCCATGCGGCCGGTGAGGAAGGGATCTTCGCCATAAGTTTCCTGGCCACGGCCCCAGCGCGGGTCGCGGAAGATGTTGAGATTCGGCGCCCAGAAATCGAGACCGTGGAAGATCTCCGAGGCGCCGTCTTTCTCGTCGCCGCGCGTGGACGACGCGGGCTTCGATGCCGATATCGACGGCCATGGTGTGGATGCCGGACGTGTCGAAGGTGGCCGCCAGGCCGATGGGCTCAGGGTACTCGGTAGTGCCGTCGACGGCGACGCCGTGCAGCGCCTCGCTCCACCAGTCATAGGCCGGCACCTTGAGACGAGGAATGGCGCGCGCCTGGTTGACGAGCTGCGTGGCCTTCTCCTCGAGCGTCATGCGATGCACCAGGTCCTTAGCGCGGATCTCGGGCGAGAGGTTCGGATTCAGGTAGGGCGGATTGGCAGCGTCCTGCGCTCGTGCGGATGGCGCGGCGGAGGTGAAGACCAGAAGTGCGGCACAGGCAGCGAGGCCCGACATCAGGGGAGCGGCGAATCCCTTCATCATGTTTCTCCGGAAAAGGAATGCTGCGAAGCCACGGCGGCGATCCGCGCACAGAGCGAGGATTCTGCAGCCAGACGGCGTCGCGATGATTGGGCAGCGTTGTTGAGCCAATCGATTTACCGGGGCTAAAGGTACCACGACTGCCGGGTCTGTGTCCGGCAGCCCGGGGTGGGGCGAGATTTCCCGCGACCGGAGAGGGCTGAGTTTCGCGACGGGGACAAAAGAAGACGATTCGCCGCTATGATTGTTGGCACTCTCCAGGAGGCACCCGTGAAGCTGCTGGCCAAGTTCAATTTGGTGCTCATTGTGATTTTTGCCGTCGGCATGGGGCTGATCGCGCACAACGCCTACAACTTTCTGATGGAGCAGGCGCGCCGCGAAGTGCTGCAGGAAGCGAGGCTGATGTCGGCAGACGCCACCGCGACCAAGGAATATACCGACCGGCAGGTGAGCCCGATCCTGGAAAAGACGCCGGAGAACAACGAACATTTCCTGCCGCAGACGATTCCCTTTTACGCGGCGAATGCGACGTTTCAGCTGCTGCGCGCCAGCCAGCCGGACTACACGCTGCGCGAGGCGGCACTGAATCCCACCAATCTCGACGATCGGGCGACGGAGTGGGAGGCGGACCTGATCAACGATTTCCGCAACAATCCCAGCCAGCCGGAGCTTGTCGGCGACCGCGAAACGCCAGTCGGTCGAGTGCTGTACGTCGCGGCGCCCATCGTGGCTGAATCCGGCTGCCTGGCCTGCCACAGCGAGGCGGCGATCGCGCCGCATGGGCTGATCCAGCACTACGGCCGCGATCACGGATTTGGCTGGACGCACAACGAGATCATCGGCGCGCAGATTGTCTCGGTGCCGATGTCGGTGCCGGTGGCCATGGCTCGCACTGGTTTCCGCGATCTGCTGATCGGGCTGGGCGCAAATTCCTGCTGACGATTTTCCTGATCGATCTGGCGATGTACCTGGTTGTGATCCGGCCGCTGCGGCGCGTCTCCAGCACCGCCGACAGCATCAGCAAGGGCGAAGTTACGCTGCCGCCGCTGGAGGTAAAGGGCCGCGACGAAATTGCCGAGGTGACGGCGTCGTTCAACCGGATGCACACCAGTCTGCGGAAGGCTCTGGAGATGCTGAACGGGTAAAGGACCCTTATGCGGAATTTTCAAGCTGGGTCTGGGAAGGCTTGAATAGGTATCTTGTTGTGTATTACTGTTTCAGTAACGCTCCTCTGAAGCCGAACGTTTCCGCCCTTCCGGATCCGCGATAAAGAAAGTCTGCGGGCAAGTCAACCGGCGAGGGTTTGAGCCAGGGCCCTGAACGCGGCACGCCAGCGCCAGGGTCGCTCCTCGTGTGTATGCCGAGGCCCGGTGTCCACCCTGAAGAAGTTCCAGCGGAGGCGGCGGAATTCCCTCTCCAGGATGATGGACATGCAGAATCTCTTCCCCTTTGCCGGAAACGGCCGTCAACTCGCGCAAACCAGCCTGATCGCGGCACTCTCACTATGCGTGACGGTGCAACTGGCGGGATGCGGAGGAGGCAGCCCGTCTAACAACACGCAGCAGACGGCTTCGGGCGGGAGCGGAGGCGGATCGGGTTCGGGCGGATCGGGTTCGGGTGGTTCTGGATCCGGTGGATCTGGATCTGGATCCGGATCAGGGTCCGGTTCGGGCTCGGGATCGGGGTCAGGCTCAGGATCGGGTGACGCGCAGCCAGCGGGAACGACGCTGAAGGCGCTACAGACGAAGGCGGGCCACTGGCAAAGCTGGGGACAGATTGGGCCGACGTTCCTCGATTGCAAGGCTCCGTGCAAGGAGTCGAGCTGGAACCAGGTTTACGGCGTCGAGAGCCCTTCGAAGAGCGGCAACGCGACGAAGTATGAAGTGAATCCGAAGATGCCTTACGCCGATGTGCTGTTCTCGGCGCAGCTGATTGGGGCCAATGCGCCGAAGCAGGATGGCAGCCACAAGCTGCTGCCTTCAATCCACGATCTGACGTATGACACGGATTTCTATGTGAACGATTCGGCGGTGACGCAGTCGCTGGAATTCGATTTATCGCTGTGGATGAGCGGCGTGACCGGCGAAATTTTCGGAACGCAGTGCGATCACCTGGGCGACGGACAATGGGACATCTGGGACAACAAGGCCAATCAGTGGAAGGCGAGTGGCAAGCCGTGCAAGTTTGTGGATGGATGGAACCACGTGACGCTGCAGTTCGAACGCGAGGCGAACAACGACACGCTGTATAAGTCCATTACGCTGAACGGAACGACGTATGCGCTGAACGCGGATTATCCACCGACCCAGGCGCCCGGCGGCTGGTGGGGTTTGACGGCGAACTATCAGATGGACAGCGACAAGCAGGGATCGCAGAACATTACGTATCTGGACAATATGCAGATCACTTACGAATAGGGTTTACGGTCTGCGGTTACGGTTTAGGTTGCGGCTATCGAGCTTCCGGCATCTCATGGATGGATTGGTGGAATCATTCTGAGAGAGCAGGGAGAGTCCCATGAGCGCAGCCCCTAAGCCGAAGCCGGAAACAGACGCCCGAACGACATCCGATGCGTGCTCGACGCCGATTGATCGCAATGCGCCGGCGGGCAGCCCAGGTTCGCTTGGCTCCGCGAGCGACTGCGGCGGGCGTCCTGCGACGGATGACTCTGTGGTTGAGGCGAAGGATGAGATGGGACCTGGCGTGACGCCTCCCGCATCCGAAGGCGACGCGAAGCGGTAAGCCTCCTGAACCAGCCTTGAGCCCTTGAGGGGTATCCCCCCAGGGGTGGGGTCGTGGCATCTCGCTCATTTCATGAGGCCGGCAGGGTAATACCTTTTTGGTATTACCTTGCTGGAAGCCTTGTTGGCCTTGTCCCCCTTCGAGCGGTCGACGGCGATGTCAAAGAGCAGGCTCCAGACGACAGTGGGGATTCATCCGCCGGGGCGGAGAATCCCCACTGTGTTTTAGGTTAGGAGCCGGCGGGGCGGGAGGCAAGCGGAATCAGCGGGACGAACGGTACGCAGGTAATGGGCTGCGGGATGCGGCCGGCAAGGCTTACACTTCCTCGAACACCAGCAGCAACGAAGGCGATTCGATCGGGAGGCGGCCATGGGCACGAGCAGTCCTGGTGTTGGCATCCGGCGGGGCGGTCGGGTTCGGCTTCCGTCAACGGACCGCTGTACGCGCTGGCGGCAGGGCCGGAGCCCGCGACGATCGCCGACGTGATCGCGCGCATGCAGGCGATCGACGGGATTCTGCCGGTGACGGACGGCCTGAAGTGGTTCAACCAGCTCTACCTGACGGTGACCCAGCAGGTGGATCTGCATCCGCCAGGAGGCGGGTGGCAGAGTCCGGCATGGCTGACGCGACTGGATGTGGTGTTTGCCTCGCTCTACTTCAGCGCGCTGGCCGGGTCGCTCGCCGGACAGAGTGTTCCGGCGGCGTGGCAGGCGCTGTTCGAGGCGCGGCCGCGGAGCGGGATCGACCGCATCCAGTTCGCGCTGGCCGGGATCAACGCGCACATCAATCACGACCTGGCGCTGGCGCTGCTGCGCACCGATGCGGATGAGAACGTGACGCCGGGGCCGGGGAGCGCGGAGCGGCAGGACTATGACGCGGTGAACGGGCTGCTGAATGCGGTGCTGCCGGTGGCGCTGACGGTGTTGGCCACCGATACGCTGGGCGTGCTGGCCGAGGACACGGGCAAGGTGGGGCGGCTGCTGGCGTTCTGGGACGTGGTGAAGGCGCGCAATCTGGCGTGGGATTTTGCGGACCATCTGCGGGTGCTCGATCCGGTGGGGCGCACGGCGGCGCTGGCTGCGCAGGATGGGGTGACGGGGGCTCTGGGGCGGGCGATTCTTGCGATGGTGTGAGGGGGCGGGGGTTGGGATTAGGGATTAGGGATTAGGGATTAGGATTAGGGATTAGGGCGAAATCTTAGGCCGCGTTGATCGTCGTCGCTCTCGTATGGGGGAGTTATGTGTGGTACTTAGGTACTGTGTGGAGCGAGTCCGCTGCGGCGCATGCCCCTGCGCGGACGGCCTGCGGCAGCAAGGAAGGAGCTGCGCGCCGGTCTTTTCGGCACGACTGAAGTCGTGCCCTGATACGAGACGGCCCATGGCGGAGTGGGGGCGAGAAGAATCGGCGGGGCGGAGAGTACGAGGTAACAGGAGAGCGGAGCGAAAGGCCCCGGGGCTAAAAGCCCGCCTCTTCCTGGGACTTCGAGTCCACGGCCTAAAGGCCATGGCTTTCTCCGTCGCCCTTCGCTTTCGCTGCGGGCAATTGAGTTCTGATTCCACGATCTGAACCCTTCGCCACGATCCGGCGTGTCGGTCGCCATTTTGAGTTCTGATTCATCGATCTGAAGGCTTCGCCAGATCAAGCACGTCGGTGCCCTGTTCCGTCGTGCTCCGCCGTCGCTTCGGGCAGCCGCGCGTGCAGTTGGCCCAAGCTGGCCATTCCTCCATTAATCACCCCGGGAGGGATTCTACGATTCGTCGTCAAAAGCGTTCGGGATCTCGCCCGGCCATGTTCCTTGTCTTGAACCTTTGGGCTCGCGGAGCGAGGCGGCGGAGAAAGCGCCGGGTTTTAACCCGGCGAATAAGACGCGCCTTTTTTAGAGGCCTTTAGGCCCGGAGATATGTGGGGACCGGATCGGTTAGGTCCCTGATAGCGGCCGACGAGAACGGGAAGTCTTCGACGCGTTCGCAGAGATGGTTGCGGATGGGATTCTCGTGAATGTAATTGCGGTGCGTTGCAAAGCACTCGCGATCCGTCATGCGGAGCTTTTTGAAGCTCTCCTCCCAGACGGGCATTTTCGATTTCAGGCGGAAGGAGAATCCGCCTTTGATGAACTGCATCGCTTTTTCGATGGAGACGTTCGGGCCCGGCGTGAGGATTAGATGGAGATGGTCGGGCATGAGAACGAAGGCGTGGAGTTGGTAGCGTTGTTTGGCGCGGTCGGCGCGGAAGAGTTGGAGAAGGAGGTTGGCGTTCGCATCGGTTTGGAAGAGACGGCGGCGTTGGGCGGCGACGGCGGTAATGAAATAGGTGCGGAGTTCGGGCGGGAAGAGTTCCACGATCGAGAGGTTAGCGGGTGGAGGGTATGGAGAGTGGAGAGGAGTAGCGCGACGGTGTGACGATTGGAACGGGGCGTTTCGTTTTGGGAAGGAAAAGGTCCGGGGCTAAAGCCCATCTTTCATGGAGGCCTTGATTCCACGGCCTGAAGGCCGTGGCTTTCTCCGTCGCCCTTCGCTTTCGCTCCGGGCAAAGAGAAGCTCCGCTTTTCGCGGAGCTTCTTGATTTTGTCCATTCATAGTGCGGACAGGGCGGCAATATGCGCCGTTGTCGGGTTTGGCGGCGGCTGCGACGAAGACGCGTCTGCCTCTCCGGCTAAGAGCAGCCTGACGTGCTGCCGCAGGACATGCATCTGTAGCAGCTACCGTTTCTTACCATGATGGCGCCGCAGGTGTGGCAGCTGGGGGCGTCGCCCATGTCGTACATGCTGCGCATGGCGTCGGCGGCGTGGTAGACCCCTCGATCGGCGATCTCGGGAGAGTTTAGGGATTGGGGTTTAGAGTTTAGGTCGCCCGGCTCCGGAGCGATGCCACCCTGGGGGGCTCCGTGGGCGCCCATGCCGCGGGTGGGGTTGTGCTGGTCGGGGGCGAACCGCGGATCCTTCGCGTCTCCTTCGTCGCCACTCAGGACGGACGCTGAAGCCGGCAACGCGGGCATCATGCCGGCAAACAGGTTGAGCTGCTGGCCCGAGAGGAAGCGGAGCTGCAGCCAGCGGAAGATGTAATCCATGATCGACTTGGCGTAGCCGATGTGCTCGTTGCCGGTCCAGCCGGAGGGCTCGAAGCGGGAGTGCGCGAATTTCTCGCACAACACTTTGAGCGGCACGCCGTGCTGCAGGGCAAGCGAGGCAGCCGTGGCGAACGAGTCCATGAGGCCGGAGACGGTGGAGCCTTCTTTGGCCATGCGGATGAAGATTTCGCCGGGGGTTCCGTTGGGGTAGAGGCCGACGGTGATGTAACCCTCGTGGCCGGCAATGCCGAATTTGTGGGTGAGCGAGGCGCGCTCCTCGGGCAGGCGGTGGCGGACGGCGCGGGGCGGAGCCTCAGAGCGTTCGAGGTCGCTGCGCTCGGCCTCACTGGCTTCGGTGCGGGCAATCGCGGCGACGAAGGCATTGGTGGCGGCGACGACGGACTTCGACGCAACCTCGACCTTCTCGGCGACCTTGGCTTCGAGGGATTTGAGATCCGCTTCGGCGGGCTTGTGGCCGGAGGCCATGGCGGCGAGGATGCGGTCGGCGGCAGCGGAGTGCTCGGTGGAGGTGCCCTTGATCTCCTTGGCCTTGGCGCCGTCGGAGACGTTGAGCGGCTGCGCGCCCTTGGATCCGTCGCGGTAGATGGCGACGGCTTTCAGGCCGAGACGCCAGGATTCGAGGTAAGCCTCGGCGATGTCGTCGAGGGTGCAGTCATGCGGCAGATTGACCGTTTTGGAGATGGCTCCCGAGAGGAACGGCTGGGTGGCGGCCATCATGCGAACGTGGCCCATGTATTGGATGGAGCGGGTGCCCTTGGCGGGCTTGAAGGAGCAGTCGAAGACAGCGAGGTGCTCGGGCTTGACGCCGGGCGCGCCTTCAATGGTGCCGGTGGCGTCGATGTAGCTGACGATGGCGTCGACCTGATCGTTGTTGTAGCCGAGCTTGAAGAGCGCGGTGGGAACGGTGTTGTTGACGATCTTGATCATGCCGCCGCCGACGAGCTTCTTGTACTTGACGAGGGCGAGATCGGGCTCGATGCCGGTGGTATCGCAGTCCATCATGAAACCGATGGTTCCGGTCGGAGCGAGGACGGTGACCTGGGAGTTGCGGTAGCCGTGCTTCTCGCCGTGGGCGAGGGCCTGGTCCCAGCAATCTTTGCTGGCGGCGATGAGGTCGTCGAACTGCGGGACGGCGAAGGTCTTGTCGCCTGCGGTGCGGGACTTGCCGATGTTATTGACCTCGGCGCGGTGCATGCGGATGACGTCGAGGAAGGGCTCGCGGTTGACGTAGAAGCCGGGGCAGGCGCCGCCTTCGTGCGCGACGGAGGCGGTGAGCGGCGTGGCGGAGGCGAGGGGAGGGCAGGATTCAGCAATGCGGGCGGACTGCAGGTAAGCCTCGCCGCACATGATGGCGGTGAGGGTGGCGGCAAAGTCGCGTCCCGCGTCGGAGTCGTAGGGCAGGCCGAAGGCCATAAGCAGCGCGCCGAGGTTGGCGTAGCCGAGGCCGAGCGGGCGATAGTCGTGGGAGTTCTTCGCGATGGCTTCGGTGGGGTAGCCGGAGTTGTCGACGAGGATCTCCATGGCCGTGATCATGATGTCGATGGCGGCGCGGTAGGCGGGGATATCGAAGGTGCCGGCTGCCGTTACGAACTTGAGCAGGTTGAAGCTGGCCAGGTTGCAGGCGGAGTTGTCGAGGAACATGTACTCCGAGCAGGGATTGGAGGCATTGATGCGGGCAGTGTTCTTCGACGTATGCCACCGGTTGATGGTGGAGTCGTACTGCATGCCCGGGTCGCCGCACTGCCAGGTGGCCTCGGCGATCTTCTTCATGATGTCGCGGGCCTTGTAGGTCTTCACCGGCGAGCCGTCTTTGACGGTGCGGGTGGAGAACTCGGCGTCTTTTTCGACGGCGCGCATGAACTCGTCGGTGACGCGGACGGAGTTGTTGGCGTTCTGGAAGAAGATGGAAGAGTAGGCTTCGGAGTCGGGGCCGCTGGAGCCGTCGTAGCCTTCCCGCATGAGGGCCCAGGCCTTGGCTTCTTCTTTGGCCTTGCACTCGATGAAGTCGACGATGTCGGGATGGTCGACGTTGAGGATGACCATCTTGGCGGCGCGGCGGGTCTTGCCGCCGGACTTGATGACGCCGGCGAAGGCGTCGAATCCGCGCATGAAGCTGAGCGGGCCGCTGGCGGTGCCGCCGCCGGAGAGCGTCTCAAGGGAGCCGCGGATGGTGGAGAGGTTGGTGCCGGTGCCCGAGCCCCACTTGAAGAGCATGCCCTCGGTCTTGGCGAGGGTGAGGATGGAGTCGAGCGAGTCCTCGACGGCGTTGATGAAGCAGGCGGAGCACTGCGGCTTGCGATAGCCGGTGACGGAGAACTCGACGGCGCAGGAGTGCTGGTTCCAGTGCCAGTTCTGGGCATCGGAGTTGGGCTCGAGGCGGTCGCAGCCGACGTTGAACCAGACGGGCGAGTTGAAGGCGACCTTCTGGGTGAGGAGCAGGTGCGCGAGCTCATCGTGGAAGACGGCCGCGTCTTCAGGGGTGGCGAAGTAGCCGCCGGACAGGCCCCAGTCGCGGATGGTTTCGGCGACGCGGGTGACGAGGGCGCGGACGCCGGACTCGCGCTCGGGGGTGCCGATCTGGCCGTGGAGGTATTTGCTGGCCACGATGTTGGTGGCGGTCATCGACCAGTCGACGGGGATCTCGACGTCTTTCTGCTCGAAGATGGTCTTGCCGCCGGCGTCGGTGATGGCGGCGGTGCGGCGCTCCCACTGGACTTCGTCATACGGGGAGAGGCCGGACGGGAGAAGGTGCGCGGGAAGCGAAGGGCGGACCTGGTGGAGGCAGACGATGGATGGCCGGCGCCGTGCGTAGCGGTGTCGGAGGCGAGAGTGACGGATTTCCTGGGAGTCTCGGCCATGGGTGGTTCCTTCCTTCAGATAAATTCGCGCGAAGCGTAGGTTTTGCCTGACTGCTCTTTCCCGTTGCAGCGGGCCCGGACAAAAACTGGAGTCCCTCTCGGAACAAGTTCCGGTGGGGGTGCTCGTGAACCCGATGGCGGATCTTGGGCCGCGGGATTGAAGCGAGGGAGCTTCCGGTCAGTGGGGGAGGCTACGTTCGCAATTCAGAACCCTAACGGACTTTTTGGAGCCGCAGATGGGAAAGTACCTCTGCTAGTGGTGTGTGTCAAGCAAGAACCACTACATCTAGTATTTTAGATGGGATTGCGGGTATCAAGACCCACAATTCCCCAAAATGGGTGTGGACAAACGTGAAAAGGCGCGTTATTCGCGGGTTTTTCACGATTTTGGCCGGCGGGCAGTTGCAGGCTTTCAGCGGCAAAAAAGTGCCACTGGCTGCAGCATAGGCGCGGCGGGGATCGTCCACAAGGCGCGTAAATGGTGCATTTGCGGTGGACGCCTGTGGGAGGTGTGGAGAACCGGGGACCGAGGCGCAATGGCAGGATGCGCCGGAGTGCCGGAAGTCGGACCGGCATCAAGTTTCGCACTGCCGGGGTTAGCCTAACCTGGGTAACGCGCACCCCTTCTCTGCGAGCGGGAGAATCGCCAGTATAGGGGTAAGTCTCGCTCCTCACAGGAGATGCGCAGGTTACCAGAGATCACCTGTCGGCGGCTCTCCGGGACGTTTTCCTGCTAGGGGAAACAGTGAAGGCAGGGTATGCTTAGAGAAGGAGGAGCGCTCGATGACTTCTCCATCCATATCTGGCCTGTCCTCGATCGTTGCTACCTGGCGCACCCCATTTTTGCCGCGCAACGAGCCCCTGCTGCCTCGAGCCCTGGCTTTGGCTGTTCATGCTCCACAACGGCGAAATGAGGCGTAACGGATGCGATCGGACCTGGTGTACTCGGCAGGGCTGCAAATTGAAAACCGGTTTCTTCTGGCTACAGTGGTGATGCGGGCCGTCCGCAAGCTGCATGTGTCCGCGACGCGGACCGAAGACACGACAAATGCGGTCTTCGACGATGTGGCGCGGGGCAAGTACGTTCGCGTGGCATTGCCGGTGCCGGCACCGCCGCCCGCGATCGACGCGCTGCTGATGGCGCCTGCCGCTTAAGACCGGCGGTTCGGATAGTGCAGGGGCTGCCTCGGGCAGCCCTTTCTCATTTCCGTTTCTATTTCCCCGCAGTTTCGTTCCACAGGAAGCCCATCTCGTCGGTGTAGTCGTCGACCAGCTGGGAGAGCGAGACGCCTGCGCTGTGTCCTCCCTTAATGGAATAGTGCAGGATGATGGGCCGGTCGCTGCCACTGGAGGCCTGCATGAGCGCGGTCATCTTGCGGGCGTTCATGGGGTCGACACGCGTGTCGTTATCGCCGGTAAAGAACATAATCGCCGGATAGTCGCCGCCCTTCTTCACGTTCTGATAGGGCGAGTACGCGCGGATATACGCAAAGTCTTTCGGGTTCTCGGCGCTGCCGTATTCGGTCGTCCACAGTCGGCCAAACTCGAATCGCTGGTAGCGGAGCATGTCCAGAAGGGGATAGCCGCACCAGATGGCGCCGAACAGGTCGGGGCGCTGGGTCATGGCGGCGCCCATGAGCAGGCCGCCATTGGAGCGGCCGCGGATGGCGAAATGCGCGGGCGTCGGTGTAGTGCTCGCGGATCAGGTATTGCGCCGCGGCGAAGAAATCGTCAAAGACATTCTGCTTGTTCTGGAACATGGCGGCCTTGTGCCAGGCCTCGCCGTATTCGTTGCCGCCGCGCATGTTGGGCAGCGCGAAGTATCCACCCTGTTCCATCCACCAGGCATATTCCGGATTCCATGCCGGCAGCATGGGCAGATCGAAGCCGCCGTAACCGGTCATGAGCAGGCGCGTGGTGCCGTTGCGCGGGAGCCCCTTGCGACCGGCAATGAACATGGGCACGCGGGTGCCGTCCTTCGACGTGTAGAAGACCTGGGTGACCTGGTAGCGCGACGAAACGAACGGCACGTGGGGACTGGCAAAGATAACGGAGCGACCGGTCTTTGTGTCGTAGCGATAGATCGTGGGCGGGGTGATGAATGATTCAAAGGTATAGAAGCCGTAGGTCTGGTCGGGACGGCCGCGAACCACCGAGCCGGAGCCGATGCCGGGATAAGTAAGGGTCCCGGTCTGCTTACCGTCGAGAGTGTAGATGGTGGTCTCGGTTTTGACGTCGTGCAGACGAGAGACGAAGAGCCGTCCGCCGACGATGCTGAAATCGTCGATGACATCGCGGCCCTGGGGGATGATGGTCTTCCACGCTGCAGCATCGCGGCCAGGGAAGGCCTCGACGACGCGCGAATTGGGCGCTTCGTAATCAGTGAGGAGGAAGAAGCGGTCGCCATCGTCGATCATGCGGACGTGCGCTTCGACTCCGTAGACCAGAGCGGTGAAGGCGCTCCCGGGCTGACGCAGGTCGCGCACGAGAATGTCTTCGCTGGTGGCGGGGACGCCGTGGGCGACGCGCACGATGAGCCAGTGGTGATTGTCGCTGACGCCGACGCTGACCAGGTCCAGCTCACCGAGCTTCTTGCCGCGGTATTCTTCGCCGAAGATCTTTGTATCCTGGGCTACCGGCGTGCCGAATTTGTGGAACCAGACGTCGGAGCCCTGGTGGGTGAACTTCGAATAGTAAAGGCCTCCGTGGTCGGGGCTGAGACTGACACCCATGTAGCGCGCCGAGGGCAGCACATCGGGCATGTCTTTGCCGGTGTGCACATTCATCACGTGCACGGAGCCTTCGTCCGCGCCGCCGACGCGGACTTCGTACAGAAGCAGTGTGCCGTCGTCAGAGACGTTAATCATGTTGACCGATGTGTTCTGGTCGGTGCTGAGCTTAGCGGCGTCGATGAGGCGGCGGTCGGCGCCCTGCCAGTTGGCGCGCATGTAGAGCGATCCCTGATTCTCGCTGGCGAGCTGCTTCCTGAAGAAGTATTGGCCATCGCGCAGCAGCGGTATCGAATACTGGTCCACGCGCAGGAGAGCTTCGAGCTGGCGGTGAATATCCGGCAGATCTTTGAGCTGGTCGAGATAGTTCTGGGTGTAGGCGTTCTCCTCGTTGATCCAGGCGCGGGTCTGCGGACTCTTCGCATCCTCAAGCCAGCGGTAGGGGTCTTCGACCTTCGTACCGTGGTAATCGTCAGTCACGGGGCGCACGGCTGCGACCGGGGGAGGCGGCAGGGTCACGCCGTTGTCGCCATGAATGGGATGGGCTGGATTCTGGGCATGGCTGGTTGCAGGCGCGGCACACAGCGCAAGAGCGACGAGCAACATCAGAGACAGAGAGCTACGGCAGAAACGGTGCATGTCTTCCCTCAGGTGAGTGAGCATTTGGACGACCGCCCAGTTTATTCCCTTTGCGCGGCGTCCTTCCAAAAAGCGTGGGTGCGTGCGGCGATGCGGTCAGGGTATTCGCGATAGACGGCGTTGAGCGCGTGAAACAGCGCCTTCGATTCGGCTTCAAGGCCGAGCAGGAGGGTGGAGCGGAGGATGCGAGTGAGGCGGAGGTGGTTGTGGTTCATCGGCCAGAGCCAGTTTTGCGCGCGCTCGCGGAAGTCGGGCAGGCGCTCGACTGCGCCTCCAGTTGCTGCGGAAACCCAGGCGAGTCCGTAGAAGCGCAGCATGCGTTCAAAGGCCTGGCGCAGGCGGTCGCGCATGGCAGCCGTTGCGTGGAAGGCCTCGATGGTCGGGGCGTCAAGGGTAGGCGCTCCGGGGTTGGCGCCGCTGCGCTCGGGGAGGGGAAAGAGCCACTGGATGAAGTCGTGGACGTCTTCGAGGCGGTCGTCGGACCAGGCGAGGATTTCGGTCAGAGTGCGGCCCCGGTCGTCACGCGCACCATCGCGATAGAAGGCGATAAGCGGGTGCGGTGGAGGGAGGGACATGGGCGGCAAATGGTGGGCCCGGAGGGATTTGAAACCCCAACCAAGGGATTATGAGTCCCCTGCTCTAACCATTGAGCTACAGGCCCGGCTGTCTTCTATCCTACTGCGGTTTTACGGCAATCCTAGTCCGCTCCTGGCTCCGGTTCGGGAGCCAGTTCTGGCGCCAGTCCAACCCGACCGCCCGGTCATCTTTTATCGAAAAGCTCAGGCCGTTGCGCGGACGCTGCGCTAGCCGCCAACTTCAAGAGTGAAATTGTCGGTGTTGACAAAGACATGCAGGCAATGGTCCTCGTCGTCTATGCGCCAACCATTCATCGGGACCCCATCCTGCTCCTTACGAATTTCTCCGAGTTGTTGTCCGTCGAGAGTTACTTTCTTTGGAATCGCACGGACCGGTACGATCACTTCGTAGCTCCGCACCAATGACGCATGGCTTACTGAGATACTCGTGTGGATGTTATCCTGGGCAACTGCTGCCAGCGTGCCATCGAAGAGCTGGAAGTTGCTCTGTGTCGGCTGATTGGCGGAATAGACGTACCAGATGAGTTTCTTCGTGAGCGCCTGGGAGGGATCGGCATCGCCCTCCCCGCCAGCGTCTCGGTATTCTGCGAAATGAAGGGAAGAATACTGCCGGCGCGAACAAAGATGGGAATCTGATCGAGCGGCGCCGGTACGGTAACAGTGCGGCCTCCGTCGATCACCTTTCCCGTCCAGTAATTCGTCCATGCCCCTGCAGGGAGATAGACCGAGCGGCTGACTGCGCCCTCGTTGATTACGGGAGCGACCAGCATCTTATCGCCGAGGAGATACTGGTCGTCGGCAATCCAGGTATGCGGATCGGCGGGATCGGCGAACAGGAGATGCCGCATGATCGGCAGGCCCGTTTTCTCCGCGTCCTTGGCATAAGTGTAGAAGTAGGGGAAAAGCGAGATATGCAGACGCGCATACTCGCGGAAGAAGGTGGTGGCCTCGGGGTCATGCCAGAGATTCATGGCGTTCTGCGGTTTATCCCACAGATGGTTCCGCATTACCGGCGTGAGCGCGCCAAACTCGACCCAGCGCGTCCATAACTCGCGCGAGTGGCCGTTCGCGGCGATATCGGGACCCCACACTGCGAATCCTGACAGGCCCGCGGTAATGCCGGCGCGAACAACGGAAGGCAGCCCATAGTCCGTGGTCCAGTTGGGAAACTGGTCACCGCCCCAGACGACCGGCGTGTAAGCCTGCGAGCCGGCATAGCCGGAGCGGGAGAATTCCACGACGTCTGGCTTGAGCTGTCGCGAAATCTCATAGGTGATCCTGTGATGAAGAGCGGATTCAGATTGGCCATTTTTCGGCCACTCACCCCTGCGCCGAAATGATCGGTGTCATTGACCCACTCGCCGTAGTCTTCCATCCAGCCGTCGAAGTTATCGTCCACCAGGATGTGTCGCAACCTGTCTTCCCACCAGTCAACGTTGGGCGAACGAGTGAAGTCGATATTGCCGTCGCGAAACGGCTCGAAGGCAGGCCCAGTTGGCTCACCCTGCGAATTGGTGACAAACAGACGGTTGCGTATCCCGGCTTCGTAGGAGGGATTAGGAAGGCTATAAGGATCGAGAACCGAGCGCAGATAGGGGTGGACATAGGTGAGAACCTTGAAGCCCATATTATGCAGGTCGTCAGTGAAGTGGCGCGGGTTGGGATAGTAGCCGGTCCACCACAGAGGCCAACCCATAATGTCGCCCTTATCCATCACGTCGAAGGTCCAGATTGCGCTGGCCGGAATTTTCTCCTGGCGAAGAGTACGTGCATCCGCGAGAACCTTGTCCGGCCCCTGATAGGAGCAGATCCACACGCCGAAGGCCCACGGAGGCGGCAGAGGCGACCGTCCGGTCAGCACCGTGTAATTTTCAAGGATTTGGGCCGGATCGCCGACAAAGAGATACAGATCGACGGAGGAATCTGCCAGTTGCACCGAAAAACGATTCTCTCCTGCATGGCTGAGATCAAAAGTGCTAACCGCCGACGTATCCATATATAGGCCGATCCCACGCGGGCTGAAGACGAAGGGCACTGGGAATGTAGGTCCAGTTATGGCCGGGCTTGCCCAGCAGATCTTCAGGGCGAAGGACGGTATTGAGCCCATCCAGCCTGACCCGATCGAATCGCTCGCCCAGGCCGAAGAAGGGGCCGGTGGCCTTCCACTGCAGGGTGAGCTGGTCTTCGGCGAGGGTCCTCGGAGCATGGATCGAAAGCCGGATGACATCAGGGGACAGGACCGAGACATCCACCTGAGCCGCTCGGCGGATCCGGCGACGCCATTTGCGCCCGCCAGCCCGTGCCTTCGCGCTCGACGCTCCGCACGTTGCTTAGAGACGCGCCTTCACCCGATGGCGTTGACCAGGACACGCCGGAGTGATCGGGATCTGTGGCGCCTAACTGCCAGGTAGTCCCGGTTTTCGCGTTGGTCAGGGACAGGCTCCCAAAGTGTTTCGCCATTTGAAGCTTCCACTGACGGGTGCTGATGCGCAGATCCGAGGAGGTTTCCTGAATTGAGATCTGCCGGTGGTTGTGGATGGTCGAGCAGATAGCCCGCGCTCAGTCGAGTCGGCCGCGACGGATCGTGCTGCAGCTCCTCGAGCATCGACTTGTATTGCGAACTCGAAGAGAATTGCTGGCCGTAAGCCGGCTGCTTCGCGAACAACAAAAGAATGCAGCAGGCGCCCAGGGCCATCATCCACATCATCGTGCTGTTCTGGCCGGCGGATGGAAAGACGTCATATGCGGACTCCTCGTGCAGGTCTGTATGTTCGGCGTCCAGCAAGGGTGCGGCAGCGCGCCTGCGATTTTCCTTTGCAATTGCTTCGCCCGGCGCTTACTGAGCGGAAGATGTGTCTTCGCCGTGATTCTGGCTTAGCTCAGGGACAGGAGGGGTAAACTGCCACGGCTCTTTGGGGGTAACTCCAAAGATGAAGGTCTGCCCTTCCTTATATCTTTGCCGGACTTCGAAGTTCTCAAACGCCACGCCGCCGGGCAGCGGATCGTGCGAGGCCCAATACACGCGGCGGCCATTGACGCGAACGCGCAGGTCGGGCTGAATATCGTGAGCGGGGACGCGCCAATACTGCGTCAGCCGCATGGGAAAGTCGTAGTGCCAGTGGGGGGCGGCATGGCTGGACGCGCTGGTGGGAGAGGCTTCGTTGGATGTAGCCAGCACGATTGCGTCGCCGCCTTCAGTGCGGAGCATTTCGTCCAGCGGATAGTTCTCGTGCTCCGCAAAGGCATCTTCGTGATAAACAGCGTAGAGCTCCAGGCTGCTGATGTTATGGCCGCGAAGCCAAAGCTGGCGCAGGCGTTCATAATTGCCCATGGTCGCGGTGAGGGTGAGCTCATCGATGGGCGGACTGTCGGGAGACTGGAAGACGCTGAGGCGGAGCTCGTCCGGGTGATCGCTGTCGACAGACGCGATGAGATGCACATGCGCACCGTTGACGGAGTAACGCTCCACATCGATCGGGACGGAGAGGCGCTCCACGGTGTTG
>CAVPCE010000037.1:0-11913 GCA_963702295.1 uncultured Acidobacteriaceae bacterium
TTAACGGCCACTGCTCAGGACCAACGACCACGCGGCAGCTGCGAGGATCAACAAGCATCAGTCGCAACATCGTCATGTCGTTCTTTTTCGTAATCCGAACCGAGTGCAATTCTTCAACCTTCGGCCAAAGAGCACGTAACTTGAACAGACTCCTAAAACCCCCGTGCCACCGGACGATTTGCCGCACATTTTCAGTTTTGTGCGGCACTTCTGCTGCTCGGCAAACCGGCAACCGTTTTGTTGTGCGCCAAACGGTCACCCCGCAAAACCCCTTGCGTCTCGGTCAGGAGCTGGACGTGTACCTCAGAGCCCGATCACGGCTCGGTCTTGCCGAGGATCGCCGGAGAAACAGTGGTTGCAGTGGCCATGCCGGAAAATGTAGCAACGGCGCCGAACCCCGCGTGGGCCGGTTCAGTCCGGATGACCGCGTACCCGTTCCTTCCGTCACCGCCAATCGCCATCCGTCGCAGATTTTCCCGCGGCACTCCGATCTCGCCGGAATTAACTGAAAAGTAAGTTGAAAGTTATGAAAATGCCGGCCCGGATTTCCGGCAATAACTTGTTGATCGAGGGGATGCAAATTGCGAAGGTTCTAGTTATGCTACTGCGCAATCACCCTGAAGTCTGACCGCAGTAACTCAACCTTTAGGGCGAGATCCCTGCTGTTCCTGGACCGCCCGCGCCTTCCGCCTGCGGTTTTATTGCCTGGTTCTTTCACGTTCGGCCCTGCTTTCGCTGGATGGTCGTTGTCTCTCCCTCGCATTCGCCGGAACGGTCGCCGGAGTTTCCCATGCGCCGTATCGTTCTTGCCTTGTCTCTCCTCGTCGCGCTGTGCCCTTTAGCGGCCACCGCGCAGCCGCCACAACAACCCTGGTTTTTCGCCGTCCTCGCCGACCCGCAATTCGGCATGTACGCCCACGACGCGAACTTTACTCAGGAAACCGCCAACTTTGAGCTGGTGATCGCCAGTCTCAATCGCCTGCATCCCGCTTTCGTCGTGGTGGATGGCGACCTCGTCAATCGCACCGGCGACGCCGCCGAAATGGCCGGATACAAGGCCATCCTCAAACAGCTCAACTCCTCTATCCCGGTCTACCAGGCCGCCGGCAATCACGATGTTGGCAACGTCCCCAACCAGTCGAACATCACCGCCTATCGCGCCAACTTCGGGTGGGATTACTACTCCTTCGAGCAGAACGGCCTCCTCGGCATCGTTCTCGACTCCAACCTGATCGGCGCGCCCCTTGGCTATCCAGCCGCCACCGCCGCGCAGCTTTCCTGGTTGAAGAAAACTCTCTCCAGCCCTGCAGCCGAGGCCGCCGAGCAAATCGTCGTCTTCCAGCACATTCCGTATTTCATGTACCTGCCCGGCGAGGCAAACAGCTATTACAATCTGCCTCTTTCCGTGCGCGGAAACTATCTGAACCTCCTGATGAATGCCGGTGTTGAGTGGGTCTTCTCCGGCCATCTGCACGACTTCGCCGGCGGCCCCGACGGCAACCTCACTCAGTGGATTACCGGCGCGGTCGGCATGCCCATCGGCAGCTCCGGCTCCGGCTTCACCCTGGTTGCCGTCAATGGGCACGATCTGCATCCGGTCTGGTACTGCCTCGCCGGTTTGCCCAACTCCTTCAACCCGCAGCCCGCCGACCACCGCGTGTTCCAAATAGCCGTCCTTCGGGATTACATTTCCTGAAGAGACATCATGCGCAGATTGATCCTTACCGGCGCCCCCGGGGCGGGGAAGACCGCGATTCTCCGCCAGCTCGAACTCGAGGGATCGAGCGTTGTTGAAGAGGCAGCCACCGACGTCATCGCCGCTGCCCAGGCTCAGGGAACCGCTGAGCCATGGACGCGGCCGTCCTTTATTGATGCCGTCGTGCATCTGCAGAAGATGCGTCGCGAGCGAGCGTCAACCCAGCCCGATGACGTCCAGTTCCATGACCGCTCACCCGTATGCACCGCGGCCCTGGCCACGTATCTCGGTTATCCCTGGTCGCCCGCGCTCTCTGCCGAGCTCGAGTCCATTCGTGTAAACGCTCTCTACGAGCCGCGCGTCTTCCTCATTCGCACTCTCGGCTTCATCACGCCCACTGAGGCCCGCCGCATCAGCTTTGAGGAGACGCTGCGCTTTGAGACGATTCACGAACAGACCTACCAGCAGCTCGGCTTCGAACTCGTCCCCATCGAACCCGGCAGTGTGATGGATCGCGTGAACGCCATCAAAGCGGCGCTCCGGTAAAACCTGTACCCTGCTTGCTGTCCCTGAACCCTGACAACCAGAGGCCGCCATGACAACGGCAATTCCCGTTCACCTCGACACCATCGGCCAGATCGCCCTCACCGTCACCAATCTTGACGAGGCCCGCGCCTTCTACCGCGACACCCTCGGCATGCGTTTCCTTTTCGACGCCGGTACGCTGACCTTCTTCCAGTGCGGTTCAGTGCGGCTGATGCTCACCGCTGGCGAAGCCAAAGCCGCCGACGACCGCACCGTCCTTTACTTCCGCGTGCGTGATCTCGAAGGCGTCCACGCCTCGCTCGTCGCCGCCGGTGTGAGCTTCGAGCAGGAGCCGCACCTCATCGCTCGCATGCCCGATCACGAGCTCTGGATGGCCTTCCTCCGCGATCCCTCCGGCAACCTGTTGGGATTGATGGAGGAGAAGCCGCGCGCAGCCTGACTGCGCTTTGCTTGCCGCTACAGCGCGTTCAGCACAGCATCCGCGATGCGCGCGGCTTCAACCGCAGGCCGGACCTCGTGGACGCGGACGATCGACGCTCCCGCGAGGATGGAAGCCGTGACGGCGGCGAGCGTGGCGTTGCCGCGGGCAGCGGGCGGGACGAGAGCGGTAACGGACTTTGGTTTGTCAGAAATCGCCAAGGCCGCCGGCATCATCTGCGCAAGCGTGTTGGCGAGGAATGATTTGCGGGAGACTCCCGCGAGCAGTGGCTGCCCCAGAGATAACAATTCATGCTGATGGGCCAGCAGCGGATAGTTCGCGTCAAACGCTTTGCCAAAGCCGTAACCGGGATCCAGAACAATCCGGCTGCGCTCGATACCGGCAGCCGTGGCGCGATCGAGTGCCTGGGCCAGCCCGTGGCGAACAAGCGGAAGAACCTCCTGCGCCGGCAGAGCCGGGAGCGTGCGCCACTCCGACGGCCGCCCCCGCGTGTGCATCAGGATGACGCCGCAGCGCAGGTCGACGCACGCCTCAGCCAGTGCGGGATCCCACAGAAATCCCGAGACGTCGTTGACAATTTCGGCCCCCGCAGCAATCGCCAGGCGAGCCGTCTCCGCGTGATACGTGTCGATTGAAATCACGGTCCCGGGGCGCCGGTGCAGGATCGACTCGATGACCGGCAGCACGCGGTCCTGTTCTTCCTGCAGAGAAACGGGCGTGGCGCCGGGGCGCGTGGATTCGCCCCCGATGTCGACCAGATCGGCGCCCTGGTCGAGGAGCGTGAGGCCGTGCTCAATGGCAGCAAGGGTGTCGTGGTGCGCTCCCGATTCCGAAAAAGAGTCGGGAGTGACGTTGAGAATGCCCATGATGAGGGTGCGCGAGCCAAGGTCGAGAGAGCGAGTACGAATCTGCCAGGAGAACGCGGGCCGGCGAGTAAAAGTCATGCTGGCAACGATGCTACACTCCAGGAGAATTGCGATTCCCCTCGACAATTGGTGGCAAAAGGATGCGACGGCAATGGCTGTGCGGCGTGACACTAGTGTGCGCGCTGGCGATGGGACTGCCCGGCGCGCATGCGGCTCGGCATTCTGTCCGACGGCCGGCACGGCGCGTACCCCTGGCGACGGCGGTCACTCAGATTCTTGGCAATCCGGCAGTGGCGCGGGCGCACTGGGGCATCTCAGTCGTGACGCTCGACGGCAAGCCCGTGTATGCGCTCAACGACAGCCAGATGTTCGAGCCGGCTTCGAATGCGAAGCTATTTACGACGGCGACACTTCTGGATTTAGTGCCCTCAACCGCCACATGGACGACGACCGCGGTGACCTCCGGGACTCTGGACGCACAAGGGACGCTCACTGGCGACGTGCGTCTGCTGGGCGCAGGCGATCCGACGATGTCCGGCCGTAGCTATCCCTATCAGGGAAAGACCGAGCGGCCGAATCCCCCGCTGCAGGCTCTGGAGCAGATGGCGGATCAGATTGTCGCGAGCGGCGTGAAAAAGATTACCGGTGACGTCGTCGGCGACGACCGCTGGTTCGTCTGGGAGAAATACGGAGGCGACTGGGCCTGGGACGATCTGCAGTGGGACTATGGCGCGCCCGTGTCGGCGCTGACCCTGAACGACAGTGTGCAGTATCTGAACGTGACCCCGGCGCCGGCGAGCGGGACCGCGGAAACGCCGGTCGCAGGCGAGCCGGCAGGCGCGGGGGCCGTCCCGACCTCGTGGGTAGTGGCGTGGAATCCCGACGTCCCGTATTACCGGGTGGAGAATGGGCTGATGCTGGCGACGCCGGGTGCGATCGCACATTCGGGAATCGATCGCGCGCCGGGCAGCAAGGACATTCGCCTCTTTGGAGCGATCAGCCCGAACGGAATGCACGAAGCGCTGGCCATTGAGGATCCTGCGGAGTTTGCGGCCGTGGCTTTGCGGCAAATGCTGCTCGCCCGCGGCGTGACTGTCACCGGTACAGCGCGCGCGTGGCATCGGCTGTCAGAAGACACGCAGGACTACAGCGTAGAGGTCGGTCAGCCCGTGGTCCTGCGTCCTCTGAGTCTTGCAACCATTGAACGCCGTCACAGGTCTGCGCGTATTGGCCACGCATGTATCTCCAACGGTCGGCGAGGACGTGACCGTGACGAACAAGGTCAGTCAGAATCTGCACGCGGAGCTCTATCAGCGTCTGCTGGGCCGTCTGGAGGGTGACGACGGAACCATTGCTCAGGGAGCGCGCGTGGTGCGGCAGTTTCTGATTCAGGCGGGCGTGGACCCGGGTGATTTTGTCTTCTTCGACGGATCGGGGCTGTCGCCCAACGATCTCATTACGCCGCGAGCCGCGACGACCCTGCTAACGTACGCCGCGCGGCAGCCGTGGGGCGAACTGTATCGGTCCACACTGCCGGAGGGCGGTGTGGATGGCACCCTGGCAGGACGGTTCGATCACGCGCTGCGCGGCCGGGTCTTTGCCAAGACCGGAACCCTGGCCGAGGTGAATGCGCTCAGCGGGTATCTGACGGCGGCAAGCGGAAAGACGCTGGTGTTTTCCATTCTGTGCAACGACCAGCGGCCTGATGGCGATGCCGCGCTGCATGCGATGGACGATGTAGTGCGGGCGGTCGCGCAGAGGAACTGAGATGAAAGTTTAGAGTTTAGAAATGGCGGGTCGGGTGTGAACGAAAGAGGGCTGGCAGTGAAGAAAGCGGCTGGACGCGGGTTTGGATTCGTCACAATGGCGGTTCTGTTAGGAGCGGCGATGACCGGATGCCGGCCATCCCTGGGCCCGTCAAAGCCGGTCAGCCAGTTGACATCGCAGGAAGCGCGGGGGCGGGTCGTCTACCAGCAATACTGCGCGAGCTGCCATTACGCGAACCAGACCGGCGACCTGCATGGCCCGAGCCTGTTCGCGATGTACCGCAGGAAGTATCTGCCCAGCGGCGCGCCGGCCAACGATGCGCGCGTGACCCCGGTGATTCAGCGAGGACGCAATATGATGCCGGGATTCGGCAATCAACTCGATGACCAGCAACTCCAGGACCTGCTGGCGTATCTCCACACACTATGAGCCCGGAGCCGAAGCAGAAACCTTTGCCAGGGGTGGCAGCCATTGGCCTGTACATGTTTCTGCTGTGCATCATGGGACTGCTGGGCGTTACTGAGAGAAAGCTGCCGCACGTCGTCCTGCTGTTTTGTGTGGCGTTCGCAGCAGCCGGACAAGGTCTGCTGCTGCAGAAGCGATGGGGATGGGCGCTTACCCTGGCGACTGTGCTGCTTTCCGGGATCTATCAGATGTGGCGCATAGCGGAGTACCACGAGCTTCCGATGCTCGGGATGGTGATTGTGAACCTGCTGCTGTTTCTCTATCTCATTCGGCCCGAAGTGCAGCTGCGGATGAAATAAAGCATTCCCTTGCCGGCCTACCGGATATTGATGAGCGGCTCGAATCGCACGCCGGTCGCCTCTTCCGAAACCTGCCATAGCCGAGCTGCGAGGGATTCGTCATACGCCGGAGCCTCGGCGCGGACCTCGACCGGGTAGCCGCGCATCTGCCGCCATCCATCGGGACCATAGAAGTGGCCGCCCTGCGCATCGGCAGAAGTGGCGGCGTAGAGCGTGGGCAGCGCGCCCTGGGCTTCCGACTGCGCAGTGAGCGCGATGAAGAACGGAATGATGCGGGCCAGCAGCCCGCCGCCCTGTCCGGGTCCCGCGGCGAAGAGGTTCGTGTTGGAGACGCCGGGATGCACGACGATGCTGACCGCGGACGCATGGGCCCGCTCGAGGCGGCGCTGCAGCTCAAACGCAAACAGAAGATTCGCCAGCTTGGTGCGGCGATACGCCGGCCACGGTTTGTAGTCATGCTCCCAGTTGAGGTTGCTGAAGTCCAGCGTCGCGCCACGGTGGGCAATCGAGCTGACCGTAACGATGCGCGCGGCGGGCGCGGCCAGCAGGGCAGGCATCAAAAGTCCCGTGAGCGCGAAGTGGCCAAAATGGTTGGTGCCGAGCTGGAGTTCGAATCCGTCTACCGTGACGCGGCGCTGGGGCAGCGCCATCACACCCGCGTTGTTGATGAGCAAATCCAGCGGACGACCGGAGGCAAGGAAATGCTCAGCGGCGGAGTGGACTGAGGCGAGGCTGGCAAGGTCGAGCTCCGCGATTTCAAGCTGCGCGGTGGGCACGGCTGTGAGAATGCGAGCGCGAGCCGCTTCGCCCCTGGCGCGGTCGCGACAGGCGAGCACAACCGACGCGCCGGCACGGGCCAGCTCCAGCGCAGCGTGAAAGCCAACGCCGCTGTTAGCCCCGGTGATGTACGCGCGCTTCCCGCGCTGGGGCGGAATCGAAGCTGTCGTCCATTGCGGCATCAGACGGTCGCTTCGTGGGCTTCGCCCAGGGTAACGCGAGTCGTCATTTTGCGACGGCCGCGATAGAAGGTGACGGTAACGGTATCGCCCGGCTGATGCTCGTCCATAATCTCAGCCAGATCCTGCGAGTTGGTGACCTGCTCCCCGTCAACCGCGACGACGAGATCGCCGCCAATAGAAATCTGCTGATTGCCGAGGTAGGCGGTCTGATTCCCGCCCCGCAGTCCGGCGCGTTCGGCGGCTCCTCCTGGAACGATGCTCTCGATGAGTACGCCGTATTCAGCCGGCAGGCCCATCTGCTCGGCGAGATCGGGGCCTATGGCCAGAGTGCGAATGCCCAGCGAAGGACGGCGCGCGTGGCCGTACTTTTGAATATCGTTAAGGACGGCCTTGGCCGTGTCGATAGGAATGGCAAAACCAATGCCGGCGTTCTGCTCCGCGCCGTTCTGCGCAATCATCGAATTGATGCCGATCACCTCGCCCTGCGAGTTGAGCAGCGGTCCTCCGGAGTTACCGGGGTTGATGGCGGCATCCGTCTGGATCGCGTTTTCAATCGGAGCGCCCTGAGGTCCGCGCACTGAGCGGATGGCGGAGATAATGCCGGAAGTCATGGTGCCGCTCAGTCCGAAAGGATTGCCAATCGCATAAACCTGTTGGCCCACCTGCAGATCGTGCGACGAGGCGAGAACCGCCGGCGTGAGATTCGCAGCGTTGATCTGCAGCAGCGCCAGGTCGTGCAGCCGGTCGCTGCCGATAATCTGCGCGGTGTAGCGGTGCTTGTCGTGGGTCTGGACCTCGACTTTTCGCGCATTGGCGACCACGTGGTAATTGGTCAGGATGTGTCCCTGCTTGTCGAGAATGAAGCCGGAGCCCTGATCTTCCTGCGGTACCAGTCCATAGAAGAAGTCGAGCGTCAACGTGCCGGCTGTGATGTTGACGACCGAGGGAACCACGCGCTTGTAGACACCGATGTTGTTGAGCTCAGTGGGATTGTAGGCGGGAGCCGCGTGAGCTTCGGTGAGCGTGAGCGCCGAACGCGTTGCCGGCGAAAACGGATTGTGGAAGCTGGAGAACGAGATCAGGTAAGCGAAGGCTCCCACGAAGACAGAGACAAGAAAGACGCGTCGAAAGGTCATAGTCGTTTACGTGCGGCTCAGAGTGACGGCCTGCAGAGGATGAGATGAGCCGGCAGGCGGGGGCGTGGGTCCGAGCCAAATTCATTGTAGCGATGTGGAAGCCGAATCCGGGTCAGCCCTAAGGCTTCCCGGAGAGCGAAGCACTGACTTCGCCACGCAGGCGGTCAACCAGCCGAGCGACCTGGGCGCGGGTGGCTTCGAGCGAACCGGCGTTGTCGATAACGGCATCGCTGCGGGAAATCTTGTCGGAGTCGGGGAGCTGGGCCTTCAGGCGGGTCCGGGCATCACGCTCAGCGCGGGCGCGGTCTTCCGGTGAGGCATCGGCGGGCAGGATCCGAGTAACAAATCGCTGGACCTTCAGGTCGTCAGGGGCCGTGACAAGGACTACGCGGTCGAATCGGCGGCGCCACTCGGGCACCGTCCCCCAGGCTTCCGCTTCGAAGATGAGTGCGGATTCGACGAAGACGATGGCATCCGGATCGCAGCTGAAAATCTCTGCCATGCGCCGCTCCTGTTCGGCAACCACAGGCGGATGAACGATGCGGTTCAGTTCCGGCAGTCGCCCCTGATTGAAGACCAAATCGGCAAGCTGAGGGCGGTCGAGCGTGCCGTCGGCGCGCAGGATGGCCGGGCCGAAGTGCTCGACGATGGCGCAGAAAACAGGCTGGCCGGGCTCCATCAGCTCCCGCGCGATGGCGTCGGCCTCAAGGATGAAGAAACCACGCTCGCGCAGAAGAGCGGCGACCGTGGATTTACCACTGCCCAGGCCCCCGGTGAGTCCAACACGCAGCATGGGTCTCCGATGAGAACTGCAATCAATACGCAAGGTCCGTTGTGATTGTAGGACGCGCGACGGGCAGGCGCGAATCTAGTGCGGGTGAAACATGGGGTGGATGAACGCCCACGCAATGCCGGCGGCTACCAGCATAGCGAGGGCGATAAGGAAGAGCATGAGTCCCCACGAGGGTCCGGAAGAGGTTGCCCGGGAATCGCGATTCTTGTTGGATGCGGTCACTCTTTAGTGTACGGCGCGATATCCCCGTGGGTACATGAGCACCGGGAGCAGTAAGAAATTCCTGGCGCACCGGGTAAAAGCGACAGCAACACTAATTCCAACCGGCGGTGTCTAAGGGAGCAGAGTGAGGATGGCACAGGATCGGCGGATGGGAAACGCAGGGTGCTGTTCGAAGTCCGCTGAAACGGGAGCGACGTCATGGCCAGCGTAGGTCGAATTGAGAAATTCGCAGTGAATGAGCTCGCAGGGCTGCGGACCGAGTTGCTGCAGTCCGGCGTCGATTCGTGGCAGGCTGCGCAACTGGTCACGACCTTCCTCTCCGGCCGCGGTTATGGAGCGGATCCGGCGACCGCGCGCGAGGCCGTTCTGCGCCTGGAAGGGAACGCCTGTTCCCTCGAATGCATGCAGCAGGAGCTGGAGCGCGTGGCTTACGTAATGTGAATCGTCGTTGAATAAACGATTGAGTTGAGAGCATTCGCGCGCCATAGGGTTCGATTCTCGCCAATAATCTGCATCTTCCACTCAGGCTCGCGCGTCAATTCAGCAGGAAAGTATCTTTGTCTGCGCGCTGCGGTTTTTTTCTGTGCGCGCAGGCAGGCGTGGGTCGTCCCTGTTCCGCTCCTGCGGAGGCTTTTGTGTCGCCGGGTCGACCTTTGAGGCGGAACCTTGTTGTATTCCGCTGGCGCGTTCGCGCTGATTAATCGCAAAGGGAGCAATCCCGATACTTCGGGCTCTGGTAGCCGAGATTCACTCGGTGCAGAGGCGGTGGTGTCTTCGGGTACGGCGAGAGATCTGCGGAGCGAAAGGCAGAAAAGTCTGCAAAGGAGTTATTCATGCGCTTTATTTCTTTGAAAAACTGGGGTCTGAGTCTGGCCATGGTCTCGCTCGCGAGCCTGGGGGCCGCGTCCGCACAGTCGCTCGCCGGTGTGACAACGGCGCTCGACCACCCGCTCGAATCGAAGAACGCCACCGTGGGTGAGCCGGTCACCGCGACGCTCAAGGGATCGGTCAAGGCCGACGGGCTCGATCTGCCGAAGGGTACCGATCTGGTGGGCAAGGTCGCTGAAGTGCAGCCGGCGCAGAACGGCACACCCGCCAGCGTGAGCGTGGTGTTCACAACCGCGAAGCTGAAGGACGGAAAAGAAGTTCCCGTGAAAGCGACCGTTGTTGCGGTGTTTCCGCAGTCGGCCGACGCCGGGATCGAGGGCTCAGGTATCACCATGGGCGCGGCGCCGAAGCAGGTGCCGTTAGACGGGGCTTACGATCAGGAGCCGGGCGCCTTGTCTCACGTGGAGATGAAGAGCGCGGTGAAAAACAGCGACTCGGTCACCTTTACCGGTAGCAACAACTTCAAACTGCCCGCAGGCACGTTCCTGCAGTTGGGCGTGGGTTCGGCCAATATGAGCGGGGATGGAACGACCGCGGCGGAATAAGCCACCGGGCCTCATCGCTGATTCCAGGGCCGCCGCCAGGCGGCCCCTTTTTGCTCGATCCTGCAGGACGAAAGTCCGGGCCGCTGCTCCCACACAGCGCGTCAGCGGTTGCCTCCGATTTGTAACCGTTACAGAAAAAATGGAAATCGAAGGGCGATGTGCAGAGCAATCTTTCCCGGAATGTGGGATGGATCCGTCTATCGATTCGGACCGCAGCGCGTCGAAATAGAGAGAGAGCAATCGTCGGCCGAGGCGGGAAGATTGCCAAATTAAAAATTGCGAGCCGGCCCCAAAGAGAGAAGCCGGCTTCCGACGCAATTTTTCAGGGCGGAGACTGAGAATCCGCTATTCGTGCAGAGGCAGGAGTGGCCGGTATCCGGAGACGGATGCCTGAGACGCGCTGCGCGCCGGAAATTTTCGCAAAGGAGCTGGATATGCAAATCGCAATGTCGTGGAGAAATCTTTCGCTGGGAGTGGCGACAGCGTCATTCCTGCTCGCGGGATCGGCACTCGCGCAGTCATCACAAATGAGCCACCAGCAGTGGCAGCTGCAGGGTGTGAATGCCCGGCTGGATCACACCCTGGACGCGCAGTCGGCGCGTGTGGGTGAAAAGGTTGAAGCGAAACTGGATCACCCTGTAAAAACAGCGGACGGCGCTAAACTGCCGGCCGGCACGGAAATGTGGGGGAAAGTCGAGAACGTACAGGCTTCGCAGAATGGAGGGCCCTCCAGCATGACTCTCCGCTTTACAACGGCCCAACTCCGGAACGGGCAGAAACTGCCGATGAAGGTGACCGTGATCGGCGCCTTTCCGCCGAATGCAAGCGGTGGTTATGTGAACGACTCCGTCGGCGGCGGTTTACCGCCGGCCCCGCGACACATCAATCCCCAGGATAAATACACGCAGCAGCCCGGGCTGCTGAGGCATATCGCGATGAAAAGCGCCGTACAGGGGCAGAACTCGGCCACGTTCACTGACAGCGACGGAAACGTGAAACTGAGACAGGGAACCCGTCTCCAACTGGCAATCGCGCCGCTGGGCAACAGCCAGCAACAGAGCGGGATGTAAGCAACCGTTCGAGGAGAGAAAAAGAAAGGCCGTCCGCGGGGACGGCCTCTTCTGTCTGGAGATGTCGGGGACTCAGACCTGCATGATCTCGACTTCCTTCTTTTTCGACATCTCTTCCATCTTTTTGATCTCTTCGTCGGTCAGCTTCTGAATCTCTTCGAGGGATCGCTTCTCCTCGTCCTCTGAAATCTTCTTGTCCTTCGCCGCTTTCTTGATGAGGTC
>CAVPCE010000038.1:0-15099 GCA_963702295.1 uncultured Acidobacteriaceae bacterium
CGCCTCAAACGAGACACCGACTCCAGCCACCAGGTATCAGCCAGCCCCGCATCGTCCGGTCCCACCGAAGCCGCTCCCGGCTCCGCTTCAGCACCCGCCCACGCCTCCAGCAGCTCCTCCGTCATCGCCGCGGCCAAACAGCACAAGCTCTCGCTCGGCATCGGTGCGCTGGTCGCCCTGGTCCTCGTCGCCGCCGCCGGATATGGCATCTACGCCCTCCTCTCACGGACCGGACCCGCGCCGTTCCAGAACTACGCCGTCAGCAAAGCCACCGAATCCGGCAAAGCCTTGCTCGCAACCCTTTCTCCCGACGGCAAATACCTGCTCTACGTCGTCAACGACGCCGGCCAGCAAAGCCTGTGGCTCCAGAACATTCCCACCAACAGCACCACCCAGGTCGTGGCGCCCGCGCAGGTTTACTATCAGGGGCTCCGCTTCTCGCCCGACGGCAATTACCTCTTCTTCCAGCGGGCGGAAGCCGGCAGCGACGCCCTCAAATATCTCTACCGCGCTCCGGTGCTCGGCGGCACGCCCCAGAAACTCGTCACCGACATCGATTCCAACATCAGCTTCTCCCCTGACGGCCAGCGATTCGCCTACCTCCTCGGCAACAATCCAACCCAGGGCCAGTACCGTCTCATCGTTCACTCTCTGGCCGGCGGCGAGGAAAAGACCCTGCTCACCGGGCCTCTGAACGAAATCCAGTTCGACAATACTGCCTGGTCGCCCGACGGCAAGACCATCGTGATCCCCCTTTCGCTCCCCAATGGAGCTCTCGGCGGTCTGGATGCCATCGACGCCGATACCGGTAAACGCAACCCCTTCGCGATTTCGAAGCAGCTCTTCTTCATGAAGCCAGTCTGGCTGCCCGACGGCAGCAGCCTGCTGGCCCTCGGGCAGCCGCTGGGTTCCAACCAGAGCCAGATCGTGGCCGTCGCGTATCCCTCCGGCAAAGTCACGCCCGTCACCCGCGATACCAACTCCTATATGGACCTGAGCGTCTCCGGCGACGGCCATACCATCGCCACCGTGGCCCGCCAGGGCCTCCTCAACGCCTGGGTCATGCCCGCCAACTCCCCCAGCGCTCAGGCGCATGAGTTCCCCATGGAGGGATTTCCGCCTTACGCAGTCAGCTGGACCCTCGCCGGTCAGCTGCTCCTCTCCACGGGGCAGCCCGCCGTCGCGCTGCTCAATCCCGCCACCGGCGCACCCACTCCTCTGTTCGCCCAGTCCCGCTTCCCTGGCAACGCCCGCTCCTGCCCGGATGGCCATATCGTCTTCGGAGCCGGTGCCGAGACCCAAATCGAAGGGCACATCTTTCGTGCCGACGCCGAGGGCAGCAACGTCCAGGAACTGACCCATGGAAAATTCGATCAGGTGCCGGTCTGCTCCGCCGACTCCAAATCCGTCCTCTACCAGGACGCGAGTTCGCGCCTTCAGAAAGCGCCGATCGATGGTGGCCCCTCGCAGGTTTTGCCCAATACCCTGGACTTCAGCCGAGCGGCTGTCTCTCCCGATAGCCGCTTCGTCGCCATCCTGACCTCACCGGCCGGAGCCACGAAGGAAGAACTGGCCCTGGCTCCCATCGATTTCCGCCAGCCCGT
Organism: uncultured Acidobacteriaceae bacterium; assembly: GCA_963702295.1. Classification (GTDB taxonomy): domain Bacteria; phylum Acidobacteriota; class Terriglobia; order Terriglobales; family Acidobacteriaceae; genus Palsa-343. The sequence continues at coordinate 1,605 of CAVPCE010000038.1, forward strand.
CCGCTTGCTGAACCTTGAACGCTCCCCCTCTCAGTCCCCCGGTGCCACTCCCTTAGCCTTCAGTCAGGACGGTGCCGGGATCATCTACCCGGTGCGCGACGGTCAAACCGACAACCTCTGGCTGCAGAATCTGAATGGCTCGCCCGGCAAAAAGGTCACCGACTTTACCTCGGAGTTCATCCGCGACTTCACTTATTCCTATGACGGCAAGCAGCTCGCCCTCATCCGCGGCCACAGTGTTGCCGACGTCGTCCTCATCCGCGACGCGGCAAAATAGCGCCCGCTGGATCCTTTCCCCCGTCTCCAGTGTCCAACCCCATATGCGCTCGGCTCTCCTCCTCATCCTCCTTGCCCCCGCCTGCCTGGCGCAGAACGTGCAATACCTCTCCGGCATCCAGCAGCGTTGGGACGCATCTGATCTTGTCTGCATCGGCAACGCCACCGATCCTGTCCGTACCGGTGTCATCGAAAAGATCAACGGCGAGGACCGCGACCAGCGAGCTGCCGATGTCGACGTCGAAACCTGTCTCAAGGGCAGCTCCCCATCCCCCGCCATTCACGTCCTCGGCGACGACGTCGTCGCCGTCAAACGGGTCAGCCAGGGATTCGCCTACGCCGGTCCGCCCACCGGCTTCCTCAATCCCGGCCGCAACCTCCTCTTCCTCCGCAGCACCACTGCTCCCGATAAGTTCACCGTCACAGTCCCGGTCTTCGAAACCGCCATCCCTCTCGCCGAGGATGCTCCCCCCGCCCCACCCCCGGCCTCACCTCGCGATACCCACGCCATCATCACCCGCGAGCTCGAGGCAGCCCTCCTTCAGCTCGGCCGCGACGATCAGAGCATCCCCGGAAAATCCGACCTGAGTTATATCAACGATCTCTTCGACTACCTCGGTCGTTCCCGCGCCCCCGCGGAGCTGACCCGCCTCGCCGCCATCGCCGATCCCACCACCCGCAGCGATATCGCTGTGGCCCTCCTCGCGCGCGGTCAAGCCGAAGACGAAGCCGCCGCCATCTCTGCGCTTCTCGACTCGACGGCGGATTACTGGAGACGTGAAAACGCGGCCTCCGCCCTCGGTTTCCACGGCACCGCAGCTGCGATTGAACCTCTCCGCCAGGTCGCCGCCCAGCCCGCCCCCAACGCCACACTCGAGGAGCTCCGCGCCAGCGCTCGCGCCTCCCTTCAACAACTCCAGCGCCATCTTCAGATTTCACACCAATAGAGCTCTGTCTTGTATCAGCGCACAAGCTCAGCACCGCCAAGAAGTTGCCCCCGCGCCCCGAGTGAGGGCATGGCTCCGCAGCTTGCGAGAAAGCCCCCAGCCGAGAGCTTTTGTATCAGGGCACGATTCATGGGCGCATTGAAAATACGTACCTTACTGATTCCAAAATTAGCTAGATTAGCAGGATTAGCAGGATTTGCAGGGTGGAAAGACAAATAAAGTTAAATTTACGCTCCGCTCGGCGACCGCAACCGCGCTACGCTCACCTAACGAATTGTCATCCTGACGGCTCGCAGAACGAGACGGAAGGATCTGCGGCTGCTTTTCTGCTGCGGCTCCCAAACTTCCGTACAGCCGGTGATACCGCCAGAATCGAATAAGCTCTCGCCATGGACCAAACCCAGAGATGGCCAGCCCTGGCCAAGAACAACGATGATCTACTGAACGAGCTAATGGACTCACTGAAGAATCGAGTTCTGGGTGATCCGTACAGCAGCGATGGTTATGCCACCGAACTTTCATCACTGCCGCGTGGGCTGCGAGCGATGGCCGCTACCCACTGGCTGGACGTCAGTCTGTCTCTCGACAGCCTGACTTGGCATTTCGGAAACTTCGGAGAACCTGGCTTCGTCACGCAGACAGAAGAAGCACTGCTGGAATTGCATCTGGTTAATCTTGCAATGCTCTTTCGTGAGGCCGCCGATCTGATGCGGCCCTTTGTCGATCAGATGAGTCCCGAGCACCCTCCTGACGAACTCCTTGAGAAAGCGGGGCTGATGGAACGCGGGCGAGAAATCGATCACCGGGCATGGGACCTGAGTAAATCTGGCACTGGAGATTCGGCCATCTACGAAGCATGGGTAGCATACGTCCGCGAACATCCCGAACGAGTATTCGGTTCATGAGGCCGCCACCGGACAATTTTCCGGTCTGTTTGGATGCTGATCGGCATTCCGGAAGCTTGCTTTAGAAGCTTCCCGACATCCTCCACGAATTGGCAAGACAAAACCAAAGACAGAATCGCGATTAGAATTTCCAGATCATTGGAAAAAGCAGCTTGCAGAGGGTACTTGCAATCAGGGCACGAGTTCACTCGTGCCGCAACGCGCCCAAAATAATGTGGGCTTCAGCCCCTGCGGTCCTGCGCAGCAGGACGACGGAAAAAGCGCCGGGTTTTAACCCGGCGAACCATGCTGTCTTAAGAACGGGCCTTTCAGGCCCCGAGCTTCGTATCAGGGCATGGCTTCAGCCATGCCGCAAAAAAGGCAGCGCGAAGCGCCTTCCCTGCTGCCGCAGGCCCGTCGGCGCAGCGAGGAACGAGCGCAGCCGACCTGGTAACGTTACCCGACCTTGGCTCGCACCGCTGTTCGGATAGGGCGCCGTCCGGAAGCCGATTATGCATTTCTCCCCGGCTCTGTGGAAATCCTGTCAAGCCCCTCGCGCCCTGACGAAAGTAACAATCGTTGATACATAACCACTTCGCCGCCAAAATACCCGCGAAAACCTGGCAGTAAACCCCTTCAAACTTGGTATTCTGAACTTATAGAGTAAAAAAGAAAAAGCCCGCCACGCGCGGGCTTTCTTCGTTGACGCCCTCGATGTCGAAGGCAGCCGGCAATCTCGTGTCCGCCCCGGATGGCTGAAGGAGCCCCCTCCCAACCGCTTTCGTTTGACACACTTACATACAGGGGGCTCCTTCGGACGACAGGAACTCATTGAAAATGCAACACTTGCACAAAGTTAATCAAAAAATTTCGCGAGAGAGCGTTGTTCTCGGCCCACCACCGCCGGGCGCCTCCCTTCCTGGCCGCTCAACGCTATCCGCTATACGCTATACGCTATGTCGAACAACGACTTCTCCACTCTCCGCGTGGCCGTCCTCGGAGCCGGCAAAATGGGCGGCATCCTGCTTCAGGCTTTCCTCAAGCAGCAGATCCTCACCACGGACCGCCTCCTCGCCACCGTCGCCCATGCCGATCGTGCCCAGATCCTCGCCGCGCAGTGGGGCATCGAAGTCTCGACCGATAACGTTGCCATTGCCGGCAAGGCCGACGTCATCCTGCTCGGCGTGAAGCCCTTCCAGCTTCCGGCTTTGGTCGAGGAGATTCGCCCCGCGCTCACGCCGGAAAAACTGCTGATCTCCTTCGCCGCCTCGGTCCGTACCGAAGCCATCGAGAAGGCCGCAGTCGAAGAAGTCCCAGTGATTCGAGCCATGCCCAACACGCCCTCGATGCTGGGTGCAGGCATCTCCGCGCTATGCCGCGGACGCTTCGTCGAGCCGCAGCACATGGCTCTCGCGGAGAGCCTCTTCTCCGCTGTCGGACGCACAGTCGTCGTCGATGAAAAGCACATGGACGCGGTGACTGGCCTTTCCGCCTCAGGTCCCGCATTCATTTACATCATCCTGGAATCGCTGGCCGAAGCCGGAGTGAAGGTCGGCCTGCCTCGTGACATTGCCACGCTGCTGGCTGCGCAAACCACCTATGGATCTGCAAAGATGGTGCTCGAAACCGGCTACCATCCGGCGCTGCTGAAGGATGCAGTCACCACTCCAGCCGGCTGCACCATCGACGGAATCCTCGAACTGGAAGAAGGCGGCCTGCGCGTTACGCTCATCAAGGCAGTAATGCGAGCCACCCAGCGCGCCAAAGAACTAGCCGCCGGCTAAACCATGATCCAGATGGTGACTCGGCGGCTCGCAAAAAAGCGGCTCACCCAATGGCAAGCCGATCTTCTGGATTGTTCTGTCCGCTATACGCTGTCCGCTGTCCGCTCTTCTTACTGCGGCTCTTTGGCTCCCTGCTTCGCGCCGTTCACCGCGCCCTTGGTGGTGCTCTTCGTCTTGTGGGCAGCTTTCTTTGTGCCCTTCTTGGTGTTGTGCCAGGCCTTCTTCGTGCCCTTCTTTGTGCCGCGAGCTGCGTCTTTGGAGGCGTCTTTCGTGTCGTGTCCGGCCTGTTTCATGTCCTGCTTCGCGCTGGTGCCCTGATCGCTCTGAACGCGCGGAAGTGCAAACGCGGGCGTCACCATCAGCGCCGCCCCCAGAATTGCTGCCCAATACTGCCGATTCCTTGTCATGTTAAGTGAGGATGTTGAAGGCTGGCCGCCGAGTTGCGCTGGCGCCGCTCGTTTCGCGGCTAAAATCGAGATTCGGACATTTTTGTGACAACCTCGGCTGCGATTCCCAGGCAACCCGCTCTCGCGTCGACCGCTTCACCAGCGTTGAGGCGCTTCGCCTGGTTCGTCCTCGGCTATAACGTCGCCGTTATCGTCTGGGGCGCCGCGGTTCGCGCCACCGGTTCCGGCGGCGGTTGCGGCGAGCACTGGCCGCTCTGCGACGGCACTCTGGTTGTGCACCATCCTGCTGTCGCAACGATGATCGAGCTCTCACACCGTGTCACCAGCGGAATCGACACGCTCTGCGTGCTGGGTCTCTTCTTCTGGATCTTCGCTGCGGTGCCGAAACGCCATCTGGCTCGCGCGTGCGTGATTGCGGTACTGATCCTCACGTTCAACGAAGCCTTGCTCGGCGCGCTCCTGGTTGAAATGGGGTTAGTGGCGAACAACCAATCGCCGGCGCGGGCGCTCTACCTCGGTCTGCACCTGACCAACACGCTCCTGCTGCTGGCAGCCCTGACGCTGACGGCGCACTTTCTCTCGCGGCAAACGGCTAACCTGCGGGGTTCAGTCCGATTCTTTGCGCCTGGCTTGGCGCTGACCGGCCTCATCGCCGTGCTCTTCGTCGGGGTCACAGGATCGTTGGCAGCTCTGGGAGACACCCTCTATCCGGCGCGCGATCTCCTGCATTCGATCGCCCAGGATTTCTCGTCCGGCAGCGACTGGCTGCTGCGCATCCGCTGGCTGCATCCGGCCTTCAGTCTGGTGGCGGGAGTGTTCATCGTCGGACTGATGGCGCGTGGCCTGCGCCGCGCCGAGAATCGCGCCCTTGCAATCCTGGTCCTCAGCCTCCTCGGATTGCAGTACCTGCTGGGCTTGGCGGACATTGCTCTCCTGGCGCCGACCTGGTTGCAGATGACTCACCTGCTGGGCGCCGACCTGCTATGGATTGCGCTGGTCGTGCTCTCAGCCCGGGAGTGTCTGGTTCCCACATCGGAACCCGCTTCGTCTCCGGTTCCCGGATAACCTCTTGCCTCCGAGCCAAAGGACCTGTAGATTGCTGGTTGGCGCGTAAGTGCTGAATTAAACCGATTCACTCCGCAGACAGGATGAGTGCCGTGACCTCTGCCATCGCAACGCCCGCAACCGGATCTCTGCAAGCCGAACTCGAGGAGAAGCAGTCCCGGCTCACAGCCTTGATGGAGGAGAACGACTGGAACGCAATCCTGCTGAGCCGCCACGAGAACATCGCCTGGGCCACGGCCGGGCGCGTGGAAGCCCGTGTGGCGCTGAGCGCCGAAACCGCCGTTTGCTCGCTGCTTTTCACGCGCGAACGCCGCCACTACTACATCGCCCCCAACAATGAGGCCGCGCGTCTGGCCGATGAGGAATTTGCCGACCTGGATTTCGAGCCAGCGATCTACCCATGGACTGAGGATGCGACCGCCGACCTCGCCCACAAGCTTGGCGGTCCGGAGATCGGGGCGGATACGGCGCAGCCTGGCCTTTATCCCTGGAACTTCACGGGTCTGCGCGCGCCGCTGCTGCCGAGCGAAGTGGAGCGATACCGCATCCTGGGCAAGGCGGTAGCGGATTCCACGACGCGGATCCTGAAGGGCCTTACCCCCGGCGTGACGGAGGACGAGATGGCCGCGCGTGTCGCTGCCGATCTGCTGGCCCAGCACATCACGCCCAGCGTTCTGTTAATGGCCACTGACGAGCGCATCTTCCGCTACAAGCATGCAGTACCGCGCAAGGGTGTCCTGCGTAAATACGGCATGCTGAACCTGTGTGCGCGACGCAATGGGATGGTCGTCTCCATTACCCGGTTCGTGCACTTCGGTGCATTGCCGGTCGAACTCGCCGCCAATTTCGAGAGATCGGCGCGCATCAATGCTGAGTTGCTCCATGCCAGCCGCGCCGGTATCACTTCTGCGGAACTTTATGGTGTGGCCGCGGACGGCTATGCCGCCGCCGGATTCCCGGATGAGATCAACCAGCACCATCAGGGAGGTCCGTGCGGTTATCGGGAGCGCGACTGGGTCGCGACGCCTGCTGGGACGCAGACGCTTCAGTCCACACAAGGACTGGCCTGGAACCCAAGCCTTAAGGGCGCCAAAGCCGAGGACACGGCGCTGCTCCGCGATGGCTCCATTGAAATGCTAACGGCGACCCCTGGACTTCCCGTGATCGAAACCGAGGTGGGCGGGAAGATTTACAAGTCGGCTGGTGTGCTTCTGGCCTGAATCATCCAGGGAGCTGGTGGCGGGTTGGCACTTTTTGGCGTTCCGCGTTTTTGAACGGTTCAACGCTCAGAGCGCGAAAATAAACGTTTTTTCTCGCTCTCGTGGTATCGTGGCCCGAAGGTTTGTTGTCCTCCCAAAACCCGGGGGTCGGCCTGATCCCCGGACCTTTTTATCTCCCACCGGAAAATCTGATCAGTGTTCTGTGGGCGTCTCCTCGCGGCGTACCGGCTGCGGTATTTTGTCCGTTCCGTGCCGATACACTCTCGAGATTGTCCGCAGCAGAGCTTTCATGGGAATCGAGCCGTCCTCTTCGGTGAACACCACTTCGCCCACACGTTTCACCTGCGGCCGGTAATACCAGCGGCTGAAGAGACACAGATAATCGGCGATATCGCCGGAGGATTTCGGAGCACGCTTGCCGCGCCATTCCTCCGGGGCGCCGTTGAGCTGGGCCAAGGCAGCCTCCAGGCGTTGTTCCAGTTCATCGCGCGAGGCCGCCGTCACGACCGCCGCGTCCAGCGGAACCGCATCCATCAGGCCGACGGGCTGCGCATATAACGAACTCGAGCCGGCCGCTTCGTTCGGATGCCGCATGGCCGCCACAGAATAAAGGACGGGCCCCCGCAGGCCGCCCTGAGCCAGACGAAACAAAGAGACGTGTTCTGCTTCAGCTGCCGCCTGCACGATCACTCCGTTCAAATGAGCCAGCGGACGGACGGCCTCGGGTGCTTCGGCGGCTACCTGGTCCGCTTTGGCCAGCCGCGTATGCAACTCCGCTGCCTTTTCGAACTCCATTAGCTCCGAAGCCGCATCGCGCTCCTTGCGCAGGCTCTCGGCCAGACTGGCGCCGCGCGTGCGCAGAAAGGTCCGCACCGCTGCGGATTCCTCGGCATAGCGTTCGTCCGTGCACCCCTCAAAACAGGGCGCGAGGCACTTCTTCATCTCGGAGTAGACGCAGCCGGGAAACGCCGGATCGGGTGCGAGGTCTTCATAGCAGCGGCGCAATTTAAAGAGGTCCAGCATGTCCTCGCAGAACTGCTCCGCGGAGGCTCGAGAAGGGAACGGACCATAGAGATCGTCGACTGCAGATTTTGTCACCTTGTTGGTGACATAAACCCGCGGATATGCGTTTTCGACAGTCATGCGCAGCAGGGCCGGCGGCCGCAGATGCAGACGCTTGCGCGCCCGCTCGCCAAAAGCAGTCCAATTGGCACCATAGAGGCGCAGCAGGGCCTCGAAATCCGAACCGGTAAGCGCATATTCGATGCGGGCTACACGCCCGGCAAGCCGCAGTCGCCTTGTTTGATCGGGTCGCGCGTCCAGCAGCCGCCGCATGCGTCGCCGCAGATTCGGTGTGCGGCTGATGTAGGGCTCAGCCTGAGGATCGTCGCCGAACAGCGCAAAGACACCCGCTTCGGCGGGAATCGCTTCCCAGGCGGGATGCGTCGCGTCAAACGCCACCTCGTTCGGAAACATCAGGCTCCCGCGATGGTCATGCCGTCGACGCGCAGGGTGGGTGCGGCCGTCGCGCCGCGGAACCGCAGATCACTGCCAATGGCGCTGATATTTTGCAGCATCTCCTTCAGGTTGCCGGCAATTGTGATCTCATGCACGGCATAGGCCAGTTCGCCATTCTCGATCCACAATCCGGCGGCGCCACGGGAATAGTCACCGGTGACCAGGTTCACGCCCTGGCCCATGAGCCGCGTCACATACAACCCTCGCTCCACGTCGCGAAGAATCTCCTCCGGCGTCTGCGAGCCCGCTTCCATATACAGATTGCCGGCATCCAGATACGGATTGCCCGCGAGCCCGCGTCCTGCGTTGCCGGTGCTCTTCATCCCCAGCTTTCGGCCGGCGTAGGTGTTCAATATGTAATTGTTCAGAGTACCTTTATCGACGATCACCGTGCGCCGGCTGGCCAGGCCTTCGGCGTCGAACGGCGAAGTTCCGAAGCCCCCAGGAATCGTGCCGTCGTCGACAATCGTGACCGAAGGCGCGGCGATCTGCTCGTGCAGCTGGCCCGCAAAGATCGATGCCTGCCGGTAGACGGCATCGCCGGCCGCGGCATCAAAGACGGCGCCCACCAGCCCGCGCGCGATTTCCGGCGCAAAGACCACGGGAGCCTGCTGCGTGGGAACTCGGCGCGCGTCCAGCATGCGCAGTGTGCGCCGCGCCGCTTCGCGCCCGACCTCTTCGGGCGAATCCAGATTCTGCAGGCCCCGCGACTGCGACCACCAGAAGTCTCTCTGCATTTCACCATTGGCGCCCTGGGCAATGGGGCTGGCGGATACGGAACAATACGAGGACTGGTAATCCCCTACAAAGCCACGCGAGTTAGCGAGGATGCGCCGTCCGGTGGCCGCGTCAAACGTGCCGCCGTCGCTGTTCACCAGACGTGTATCCACGGCCATCGAAGCTGCCTCCGCGCGCCGAGCCCACGCTATGCGTTCCTCGGTCGGCAGGGAATAGACGTCCTCGTAATGGAGCTGCAGGTCATCCATGAGCTGGCCAAACTCGTCGGGCTCGGCCAACCCAGCAAACGGATCAACGCTGGTAACCTGCGCCAGAGCCACCGCCCCGCGTACCAGGTGCTGGACGCCGTCGCTGGTGAAGTCGCTCGATGAGGTGCTCGCCACCCGGTAGCCATCATTGGAGGCGACGAGCACCCGCAACCCCACGCCGCGCGAGCCGGATTCTTTCAGCGTTTCCACTTCGCCCAGGCGCACCGTGGTCGAGAACTCGTCGCCGTCGCGGATTGTCACTTCGGCATCAGAGGCACCGGCGCGCAGAGCGCTGACGACGATGTCAGAGGCTAATTGCAACAGATCGGTTCGGGACTGGGCGACGGTGCTCATCGCCCCGTGCCTCCCACGGTCATCCGGTCCAGTTTCACCGTAGGCATGCCCACGCCGACGGGCACGCTTTGGCCGTCCTTCCCGCAGGTGCCGATGCCCTCATCGAGCGCCAGGTCGTTGCCCACCATCGAAACGTGCTTGAGCGCCTCCGGTCCATTGCCGATCAGCGTCGCATCGCGCACAGGAGCCGTAATTCTTCCGTCTTCGATCAGGTAGGCCTCGGACGCCGAGAAGACAAACTTGCCGCTGGTGATGTCCACCTGGCCGCCGCCGAAGTTCACTGCATAGAGACCACGCTTCACGCTGCGCAGGATGTCAGCCGGATCGTCCTCGCCCGCGAGCATGTAGGTGTTGGTCATGCGCGGCATGGGAATCTGCTGATAGCTTTCGCGCCGACCGTTACCGGTACTGGCAATGCCCATCAGCCGCGCGCTGAGCTTGTCACTCAGATATCCCTTCAGAATGCCGCCCTCGATCAGCACCGTCTCCTGGGTCGCCGACCCTTCGTCGTCCACGTTGAGAGAGCCGCGGCGCGAGGGCATCCGTCCGTTGTCCACTACGGTCACTTTTGAGCTGGCAACTGCCTGTCCGATCAGACCGGCAAAAGCCGAGGTCTTCTTCCGGTTGAAGTCGGCTTCGAGACCGTGCCCAACCGCTTCATGCAGCAAAACCCCCGGCCACCCCGGGCCGAGCACCACTTCCATCTCCCCTGCCGGGGAGGCCACGGCGCTCAGCTGTAGAATCGCTGTCCGCGCGGCCTCTTCGGCAAAGTGCTCCGGACTCTTCACTCCGGTAAAGTAGCTGATCTCCACTCGGCCGCCTCCGCCCGAGCTGCCCTTCGAGGTCCGCTGCGCGTCCTTTGCGATCACGAAGACGCTCATCCGGACCAGCGGCTGGCTGTCGCTGGCGAAAGTCCCGTCAGACGCGGCAATCAGAATCCGCCGTACCTCGTCGGCGTAGCTCGCGCGCACCTGGGTGATACGCGGATCGTGCCGACGCGCCGCTTTGTCGGCCCGCTGCACCAGGTCCAGCTTCAGCGACAGATCTGTATCCAGCTCCGCGGCCGGCGCCGGATAGAGGCTGGGTGTCTCCGTCTCCGTGAAGCCCTGCACCAGCTGCTTCGAGGGGCCGCTGGCAATCAGTGCCGCCGTGCGTGCGGCGCGGAGCAGACGGTCCGCCGAGAGGTCGTCGGTGTAGGCATAGCCGGTTCTTTCGCCGCTTACCACCCGTACTCCGCAGCCGGCGCTCACCCCCTGACTGGCCGATTTGACGATCTGCTCATCCAGCCCAAGAGACGTGGCCGCGACGGATTCGAAGTACAGGTCGGCATAGTCGCCGCCGGCGGAAAGTGCCTCGCTCAGGCATCGCTCCAGGAGCCGCTCTGTGATGCCAAACTTCTCAAAAAAGAAACGCTTATGATCCACGCTGCACCTCTTAGCGGCGGTTGCCGTCCCGGTGGTTCCCGCAGTAACCTTGCGGCCTGTTGCTTCTTTGATTCTTAATTAGATTTCGCTGTGCCGTCGACAACTATCCGTGCCATGCTGATAACTATGAAGAAGCTCCTTCTGCTCTCCCTGCTGCTTGCGTTCTCCGCGTCGGCATTTGCGGCCACGCATCACACGAAGCATCACCACCATCACAAGACCCACAACGGCACCCCGAACCACCCGCACAGCTAACGGCCGGAGTGCTTTCCCTCCGCCGGGCACGTCGCGAGTTCTCCTTCCGGTCGTGTCGCCCGCTGAAATGCCGGGCCCGCAGCGCCCTTGTTGCTCCTTCGGAATCGTTGTACCTTCCGGTGTATGAGCACGCTGCCCGCCACCGAAAAAGACCTGCGTTTCCCGATTGGTAAGTACAGCCGCGCCGCGGCGAATCTCACCGACCCTAGCAGCTCCATTGCGACCATTGCCGCCCTGCCGGAGAAGCTCCGCTCGGCGGTGCAGGGACTGAGCGATGCTCAGCTCGATACGCCCTACCGCGACGGTGGCTGGACCGTCCGCCAGCTCGTTCATCATGTCGCCGACAGTCATATGAATGCCTATGTCCGCATTCGCCTGGCGCTGACGGAGGACTGGCCATCGATCAAGGCCTATGACGAGAAGGTTTGGGCCGAGCTGCACGACGCGCGCACCGCTCCAGTGCAGGTTTCGCTCGACCTGATTGAGGCGCTGCACGATCGCTGGACGCGGCTGCTGCGCTCGCTGAACGAAGATCAATGGCGGCGCGGCTATCTTCACCCGGTCAACGGACGCCAGACTGTAGCCGAGGCTGTGGCTCTGTACGACTGGCACTCCCGCCATCATGTCGCGCATATTGAGGAATTACGAAAGGGCAAAAACTGGTAAGGTTTCGCTTGCTCTGCCGGGAGTGGACGCGGACCATCGAAGCAGATGCAAGCCCCCGTCGCTTCCTCCACACACGCGCTCGTTCCCGCCGCGGATCTGGCCCGCTCCATCGAGACCTTCCTCGCCGATTATCCGCGCGCCGTTGTGCTCGAAGACGGCCAGGTGCTTTTCGACCTGCGCCTCGACCATTGCTCTATCACCGCTGACCATAGCCGCTGCCTTCTCCATCTCTGGTCCGCCGAGCGCAACTTAGTCCGCACCGTTTGCGGCCTGCAACCGCGTAAAGACACGCTACGGCTGGAAACGTACCGTTTCGGGCAAAGCCGCCCGCAAACCCTCACGCTCGTCCCCGATCCGGATTTCCGCACGCCCACGGTCCGCGATACCGCGCGACGCCGGTATCTCCTTTCGCTGGAGCAGGTTCTGGCGACGAATTTTCCCGAATGGAAGCCTGAATCCTTTCGCTCCACGATGGATCTGGAGCACAGCTTCGGCCCCGCCTATGCCCGGGGACTGCTGGTTCGCGGACAATCCGCATGGGCGATCACCGGCGTTGGTCCGGAAGAGCCGCCGTCCGTCATCGAAGGAGCGCTGACCCTCGGGATTCTATGGTTGGCGTATTGTCGCGAACGCGCAAATGGCCGGCGCGTCGTGCACGGGCTCAAGCTTATCGTCCCGGCCGGAACCGCTGCCGCGGCCCGCGCCCGCATGGCCTGGCTCAACCCCGGGCTCGCCCAGTGGGAACTATGGGAACTGCATTCTGCTACGGGAGAGCTGACTTCGTGCCCGGTTGCTCAGGACGGTAATCTCGAAATCCAGTTTCCGCACGCCTTCGATCCCCAGGCTGCGCTTGATCGCTGCCAGCTCGGTGTCGATCATCTCCGCTCAGTGCTGCCTCCGCAACTGCTGTCCGTCACGGAGATCCGGGCGCACAGCGCCACCGAGGTCGCTTTTTCACTACACGGACTCGAATACGCTCGCGTCCGCCATGGTCTTGCGCCTGGCTCCTTCGCTCGTCACGACGCAATCTATTTCGGCGCCGGACCCAGCGAAACACTTCTCGACGAAACCACCGAAGATCTCTTCCTCGACCTCATCGACCGCCTCTTCCGCAGCCGCTCGCCCGAAGGCATGGCGCGCGATCCCCTCTACCGCCTTCAGCCTGAGCGCTGGCTGGAATCGGTGCTCCGCCGCGATCTGTCGTTGCTGGGCTCGGAATTCGGAGGCAGCGCTCCCGTCTATTCGCAGGTCCCCGCGTTCGCTTCTGCCAGCCGCACGCTGCTGGATCTGTTCACCATGACACGACAGGGCCGCCTCGCTGTCCTCGAGCTGAAAGCCGACGATGATCTGCACCTGCCGCTCCAGGCCCTCGACTATTGGGACCGCGTGCGCACTCTCCACCGCGCGGGAGAAATCGGCCGCCGTGGCTACTTTCCTGGCATCGAGCTCTCTCCAGAAGATCCTCTCCTGTTTCTGGTGGCTCCGGCCCTTCACATCCATCCGGCGAACGAAACGATTCTCCGCCACCTGTCGCCTGGCATTCCCTGGCAGTACCTCGCGGTTGATGAGCACTGGCGCACCGACTGCCGGGTCCTCCTGCGCAAACATCCGGCCGCAGAAGCAGGCACGCCCCGCCCAGGTCTCCCGGCCTGAGCGGGAATGCTCCTGCTTACCGCATGCCGCCGGATGCCAGCAGCGTCTCGCCGGTC
>CAVPCE010000039.1:0-10319 GCA_963702295.1 uncultured Acidobacteriaceae bacterium
GGAGCGATCCCTCTATGGGCTACCCAGATCAAACCATCCGCCGTGCCGATCGTCTCGATTAGCCACGCCGGCAACGTCTTCACCATCACAACTGTTGAACCCCATGGCTTTCATTTCAACTCCGGTCAAGCCCAGTGGATAAAGCTCACCGCCACACCGGGCCATTTCCTCGATGGAATCTATCTGTTAACCGGCATACCCGATGACCGCCAGTTGACGTTTCTAGACTCTCCAACCGATCCGCCTCAAGGAATTCGCGGCGGCGAAGTACAGCTCTTCGACCGCGGCGGCGGAGCCGATGGTCATTATATCCCCCGCAGCAGAATTCCCTACAGTCCCTCGACGGCAATGGAGCCAGACCCCGCCCTGTTCCGCAGCTTTGTTCGACAGGTGGTCTCCCGCTATTGCGGTTGCACCAGCGACAGCCGGAAAGGTGTGCACATTCAGGGATATGAGAGCTGGAACGAGCCCAATCTAACGGCCGAACGCGGTTCCGGTACCTCCTTCTTCGTCCCCGCCCAGGGCCGGTCGGTGGCCAGCTCCGCGGCGGCGATGGTCCCCCTGGCGGAGATTGTCTGGGATGAAGTGAAGAAGATCGATCGGAATGCAACGGTTGTCTCACCGTCGGCCACCGGCGACCTCACGATGAATGGCATCGCCTGGGTCAACGCGTTCCTTGCTGATGGAGGTGGCCGCTACTTCGATGTTCTTGGGTATCACTTCTACGTCAATAAGCAGCCCCCTGAAGCAATGCTTCCCGTCATCCGGCAGGTAACCCTCGCATTGCAGTCCCACAATCTCAACAAACCTATATGGGACACAGAAGTGGGTTGGGGTGGAAATCAGACTATCCCAGCCGAAGAAGCTCCGGGATATGTTGCCCGCACGTACCTTCTGAACTGGGCTGCTGGAGTGCGGCGAGTCTATTGGTACCAGTGGGACAACCAATGCTGGGTGAAACTCCGCCTGACGAGCGCCGCGTTAGCCCCGCCTCAGTGCAATGACTCACGGCAGCTTACGGGAATTACGCCGGCAGCGAACGCTTACAGAGAAGTGAATCAGTGGATGGTGAATGCATCGCTCCACCAATGCAGCTCGCAGGATGGTGTGTGGACATGCGATCTTCGCTCGCAGGAGGGAAAGCCGGAACATATCCTCTGGAGCACATCGGGGGCCACGTCGTTTGACATACCTAAGGCGTGGAAGAGCCGGCGGCTCACTGATCTGAACGGTTCAACCCGGCCGGCAGGCGGCACCGTCGAGCTTGGCCCTTCGCCGGTACTGCTGCAATAGGAAATCCGGCACGATCAGCCGCAGCGAAATTTCTTTCCCCGATGACCAATAAACAGGCTCCCCCTTCCCCGTTCGGAATTTCAGGTCGCCTCTCCGCGATTCGGCAGAGCGTGCTGGCTCGCAATACCGGATGGGTGCTGCTCGGTCAGGGCTTCTATCTTGCCTTTCAGGCCGCCTATTTCATCCTGGCGGCGCGCCTCCTCGGCAGCCGTGATTACGGCATCTTCGCTGGTGCGGTCGCGCTGGTCACGGCCTTTACGACGTTCAGTTCCATGGGCGCCGGCATGGTGCTCGTTCGCTATGTCAGCCCGGACAAAAGTCAGTTCCAGCGCTACTGGGGCAACGTCTTCATCTCAGCCCTCCTCGCCGGCGGACTGATTGTTCCGCTGACGGCTCTGTTCGGCGTCCACCTCATCCATGCGGCAACCATACGCCTCATGATTACGCTCGCTCTTGCGGATTGCCTTTTCGGAAAGGTTTCCGAGGCCGCATCCCTTGCCTTCCAGGCCTTTGAACAGCTCCGGTTCACCGCAGGGCTCAATGTCCTTGCCTCCGCCATGCGGTTCGCAGTGGCCATAACCCTCTGGTTATCTCTGAAGCATGTATCGGTCGAGGAGTGGGCTCTGGCCCTGCTCTGCGCGTCCGCGGTTGTCGGCACCGTCTCGACCCTCGTCGTCTGTGCCCGGCTGGGCGTTCCCCGCTTCCAGCCCCGCCTCTTCTTTCGGCGCGTGGCCGAAGGCTTCGGCTTCTCGCTCGCCTACTCCACGTCGTCCATCTACAACGATGTCGATAAAGCGATGCTCACCCACTATGGCATGTATGCTGCCAATGGCGGATATGCCGTCGCCTACAAGATCATCGAAATCGGATGCCTGCCCCTGAAAGCCCTGCACGCCGCGGCATTCCCGCGATTCTTTCAGGTGGGCACGAGGGGAATCGGTTCCAGCGGAGCCTACGCTCGCGTCATTCTTCGCCGGACGCTTCCGGTTGCGTTGTGTGCCGGCATCGCGATATTTCTCCTCGCGCCTCTCGCTCCGGCGATTGTTGGCAAGAGTTTCTTCAATGTGACGGATGCATTGCGCTGGCTTTGCCTTCTGCCCGCATTGCGGGCTCTGCATTTCTCCACAGGCGATGCGCTTACGGGCGCAGGCTATCAGCGCTTTCGCACCGCATCTCAGGTCACTGCAGCGGTACTGAACTTTGGAATCAATCTCTATCTGATTCCGCACTTTTCCTGGCACGGAGCAGCATGGTCCAGCCTGCTCACGGACGGCAGCCTCGCTGCGATGAACTGGACGGTGGTGACCATCCTTCGCTCGCGCTCAACTGCCCAGCCGCATACTCTCGACGAACGACGCCCCGACCCACTGATCGTCTAACAGCCAACGTTTTGTGAGGCCGTATGAATAGCGAAGTCTGCGCCGTTATCGTAACGCATCATCCGGATGCGACATTGGAACGATTTCTGGCGTCGCTGCGTCCGCAGGTTGGCGCTCTCCTCATCGTCGACAATCGTTCAACCGACGAGGAACGCGCTGTAATCCGGCAATTGAGGGACGCCTATTCTCTCGACCTGATTGAAAACTCCAGGAATCAGGGCCTTGGAAGCGCTCTGAACACAGCGGTACGCTGGATAGAGCAACGCCCCGAACTCAGATTCGCCCTTTTCTTTGACCAGGACGGTTTTGTCCGCGACGGGTTTGTCGGGGAACTCATGTCCGAGTACTATTCACATTCCCCGGAAGAGCATATCTATCTGGTTATGCCCTGCATGATCGACCGCGACTCCGGCCAGCTGATGCCACCCAGGACGCACCGCGGACGATATTTCGTGGCACAGACAGCAGGTAGTTTCGTGTCGATCGATACGTTTTCCAAAGCTGGATACTATGACGAGAATCTGTTCATCGAGTGGGTGGATTATGAACACTGCATTCGGATGGATTCCAGGGGATACCGGATAGCAAGATCCGCCAATGCGGTCCTCTATCACCGGCCCGGCCATCCGAGCACACACTCACTCCTCGGCCTGCGTAAGGTTATTACGAGCAATTCCAGCCCCGTGCGCAAGTATTACCTGCTGCGCAATACTCTCTTTGTTCTCAAAGAATACGGGCTGCGCTACCCTCGCTGGTTTCTCGGGATTGCCTGGGGAACTGTGAAGGGCATGGGGCGATCTCTCATCTTTGAGAACAATCGCAGGAACAAGCTTGTGATGTATTGTCAGGCGGTGGTCGACTTCTCTCGCTCCCGCTATGGCGACCACGCATTGCTACATTCCCACAGAAATCAATAACGTTCAGATCTAACTCCAGAGTTCATCCGTCGATGCGACGTTCTATCGCGATCCAATTCGCAACCATTGCCGTGCTGCTCTTCTCCATGGGCGCCTTTGCCGCCTTCGGGGACGTTGACCGGCTCGGCGATAGCAGCTTTGAGCTCGCCTGGATAGGTGTCTACGTTCTCTTTGCGTTTGCTGCCTTTCCCTGGCGCAGGGCCATCATCCAGGCCACCTTTGCCCAGAAGTGGTTGCTCGCACTGGTCGCCTGGACGCTCCTCTCCACGTTCTGGTCGGTAGACCCATCCCTCACCTTCCGACGTGCCTCCGCCTTAGCCTGCACCACGGCCCTGGGACTGTACCTTGGGGTCCGCTTCAGCCGGCGCCAACTGCTGCATCTTGTTGCTGTCGCTCTCGCCGTTGCGGTCTTGTCCAGCGCGGTCATTGCCATCTGCGTTCCCTCCGTGGGCATCATGCAGGATCTCTACGGCGGAGCCTGGCGAGGCGTTTTCCCGCATAAGAACGCTCTCTCCGCTGCTGCAGTTCTGACTCTCATCGCCTTTGGCACGATCTTCGTCGCCGAGCGCAATCGAAGGAAGATCTCCCTCCTGGTGATGGTTTTGGTTTTGCCCGAGCTCCTCCTCAGCAAGTCCGCTAGCGGCCTGATCTATATCGTCATAGTGGCGCACATCGTATTGCTGTTTTGGGTGCTGCGCGCCTTTTCCCGCTCCCTGCTGGTGCCCGTTGGCTACTGGTGCGGAGGCCTGGGCATCGCCCTGGGCTGCTGGTTCGCCACCCACGGCACGCGCGCCCTGGCGGTCATCGGCAGGGATCCGACCCTGACCGGTCGCACCGACTTGTGGGCGTTTGCTGCCGATTCAATCCGGCAACGGCCGTGGCTAGGCTATGGTTACGATGCCTTCTGGCTCGGCCCCGGCGGCGACGCTATTCGCGCGGCGGTTGGCTGGGATGCCCCGCACTCCCACAACGGCTTCCTCGACCTCTCCCTCGATATTGGCATCCTCGGCACGCTCCTGCTGCTCGTCACTCTTTTCCTCGCCTTTCACCGCGCCCTGCGCTATGCGCTTCGAACGCACGATCCTTACCGTCTCTGGCCCTTGTTGTATCTCACCATCTTCTTCCTGATCAATCTAACTGAAACCACAAGGGTGGCGCGCAATTCGTTCGAATGGGTCTTATATACAGCGGTCTGTGTTCACCTGTGGCGAGATGAAGGGATCGTCGTCGCTCACACCGCCCCAGTCGCAACGCATGTGACCCAACGCCGGATGGCCCGCACGGCCGCTTGAACCCCCTAGGAAACCCTCATGACAGTGGGAATCTGTGTCGCCACCTACCGCCGTCCCCGCGGACTCCGCACCCTCCTGAGCAGCCTTTCTTCGGTGGCCGCCATGTGCCCTCCCGGCGACAACTTCATCGTTGTTGTATGTGATAACGACTCGGAGGCATCAGCGCGCGCCATCGTAGCAGCGGAGGTTCCGGCATGTCCTTGGGAAATTCGATATGTCGTCGAGGCGCAGCGGGGGATCGCGCAGGCCCGCAACGCTGCCGTGCAGGCGGCTACCCCGTGTTCCTTCCTCGCATTCATCGACGACGATGAGATTCCCGATGCGCAATGGCTCAAGCAACTGCTTATGACGCAGCAGGAATTCGACGCCGATGTGGTGGCCGGCCCTGTCCTGCCCTCCTTCCATGCTCAGGCCCCTCGCTGGGCACGCTCCGGAGGATTTTTTGAGCGCACTAGGTACCGCACCGGTGATCTAGTAGCTAAGGTCAGCACCAATAATGTTCTGGTGCGCAGTAAGGTCATCTCAGATCTCGGCGGCTTCAACGAACGCTTCGGCCTGACCGGGGGAGAAGATAGTCAGTTCTTCCTCCGCGCCGCCCGCGCCGGCTACCGCATGGTCTGGTGTGACGAGGCTCGCGTCCACGAACCCGTGGAGGAACATCGGACAACCGTGAAGTGGGTCGTCCGGCGCGCCTATCAGGGAGGCAGTAATCAGGCGCGCATCGAGATGACCATGGGAGCACCCCGTCGCGCAGGGCTGGTCCGTGCCCTGAAAGGCGCCGTACACATGGGTCACTCGATCGTGAGGTTGCCCTTCTCCCCTTGGCCGGAACGTCGGGCGTCGTTCGCGAGTTCCACCGCTTCGCCCTCGGCCTCGGGATGGTGGGCGGCGCATGTGGCATCACACTGGAGCCATATCGAAATACCCGATAGAGGACTGCTATGTTCTACTTTGGTGTTCCACTCAAGAGCCGGAAACTGGCAAAGAACTGGGACCGAACGGTTGAGCTCGTCAACAATACGGTTCGCTCGATGCTCAGCCAGACGGACCCGCACTTCCGAATCCTTCTCGCCTGCCATGAAGCGCCGGCGCTTGCGATGGATCCCGATCCCCGCGTAGAAATCCTGACGGTTGATTTTCCCCGGCCCATCTTTCGCGATGAACCAATCGTAGACAAGCATCGAAAGCGTGAGGTGATCGCCGCCCGCATCCGTGAACTCGGAGGGGGTGTCGTAATGTTCGTCGACGCTGACGATCTCGTGAGTAATCGACTCGTCGAATACGTCAATCAAAACCCGCACCCTCATGGGCACTATGTGCAGCAAGGTTACGAATTCAATGCACGGACCCGTGCCATACGCTCTTGCCCCTGGTTCTACCGAATTTGTGCCAGCTGTGCCTTGTTGAACCTCCGCCCTGAAGACCTCCCGCAACGCGCAATGGAAGAGGCGTCGTCGCGCTTCAGGCAACTCGCCCTACACGCGCACCCAACCTGGCCTTCCGTCATGGCTTCCGAGGGTTCTCCACTGGCGCCCTTGCCGTTCCCGGCGGTTATGTATGTTACCCACACCGGTGAAAACATGTCCGATTCAAAGGACCCGGCGGGTTGGAGGCGGCGATTCCTACGCCTTGCCCTCCCGGAACATTCACCCTCACGTGCTATGGCTGCTGAGTTCGGAATTTCCTGACAGTAACTGCCTGCGATCCATGTGTGCTAATACGCTTTCAACCCGATTGCCCCGGCAGGAATATCGAAGCAGGTCTGTTCCCATTTCCACGATCCTCAACGCTGGACAATAGACATGATTGACAGAGTGCGACCGATAATACATTTCCTGCGGTGTCTCAACAAATACGGAGTCAGAGTCGCGATCCAACTGTATGCGCCATCTGAATACGATGTTCTGACGATTGAGATTCCGAACATCCGTTCTCCCTTCCATCTGCCTCGCAATCGAGTCGGACGCAGGGTGTTCGATGGGGTGCTCGTTCAGGAACAGTACCGCCCCCGAACAGCAGCCTTGCAGGATGTCAAATTCATAGTTGATGCGGGCGCGCATGTTGGGCTCGCCTCGCTCTATTTCGCCAATACCTATGCTGAGGCCACTATTGTGTCAATCGAACCGAATGAGGGCAATTTCGCACTCCTCAGGGAAAACACGAGTCAGTATTCGCGTATACGCCCTCTTAGGGCTGCGCTCTGGTATCGTGCGTCTGCTCTCGAGATATCGAATCCAGCCGCGCTCTCATGGGCCTACCGCGTCGAAGAGAGTGATCATGGCAACATTCCAGCTGTGACTATTCCACAGCTAATCGCCCAATCTGGTCACAACAGGATCGACATTCTGAAACTTGATATAGAGGGTGCGGAGAAGGAACTCTTCGACCATCACGCATCCGAGTGGTTGCCCATGGTCCGTTGCCTGGCAATAGAGCTCCATGATCGCTTTAGGCCCGGTGACACCCGCGCCGTATTTGGGGCTACGGCGTCTTCTAAGTTTCGCCACGAACACCGTAAGGAAGTCGACTTCTTCTTTTCCCCGAGCACTTAGCAGCGGCGCCCAGAGATGCCTAAGCCCGTGCTCATGGGATCATTAGCAGCCGCCTCAAAGTAGCTCTCCTGACGCTAAGTCGCTTTTCCCTTTAGACCTTGTGCCCCCTGAAACTCGGTTATGCAAAGAATAAACTCTCCCATTCTCCTCACTTCTCCAGCTGCTCGTGTAGCCATTGTCTACCCGCATCTGCCCCAGTACCGCACCGCCTTCTTCCGCGGTTTGCGGGACGCTCTGGCCAGCGAGAACATCTTCCTGGATCTCTACTACGGCAGGACTCCGACCAACCCCAAAGGGGACGAGCGCGATCTCGACTGGGCTACCCCGGTGCGCAATCATGTGTTAACCGTCATGGGTCGCGAACTGGTCTGGCAGCCCGTGCCGCGGTCGGTGCTGGACGCCGATCTGGTCATTCTCCTGCAGAACACGCTCGTCGTCAGCAATCTTGCCCTCGCCGCACGCTTCCACGCCATGCGGAAGAAGGTCGCGTTCTGGGGACATGGCGTGAACTATCAGTCCGGCTCCGCAAGCCTCGGCAACAAGGTGAAGAAGATCTACACCCGGAGAGCCGACTGGTTCTTCGCTTACACCACCGGCGTGGCCGCTCACCTCATGCAGATGGGGTTCCCCAGTGATCGCATCACGGTTGTGCAGAATGCCATCGACACAACCAGGCTGGTGCAGCAATTCGAGACGGTGGACGCGCGGCGCGTTGAACAACTCCGCAAAGAGCTGGGCCTTGCCCCCGGCCCCGTCGGTCTCTACTGCGGCGGGATGTATGACCTCAAGCGGCTGCCCTTCCTCATTGAAGCCGGGCGTCGCCTGCGCCAGCGAATCCCCTCTTTTCAAATGATCTTCCTTGGCTCCGGCACGGACGCTGCCCGTGTGAAGGACTTTGCGGAGACGGCCAACTGGGTACGCTACGTGGGACCAAAATTCGGTGAGGAACGCGTTCCATACTTCAAGCTCGCGGATGTTCTCCTGATGCCAGGGCTGGTAGGTCTCGCCATCCTGGACAGCTTCGCTCTGCAAACGCCCATAGTCACAACGCGCTTCCCCCACCATAGCCCGGAAATCGACTATCTGGAGCCGGACCGCAACGGCCTCATCACCGAAGACACGCTGGACAGCTTTGTTGACGGGACGGTCCGCCTCCTCGAATCCCCCGACCTGGCAGCCACTCTGAAGCACGGCTGCCGTGAAGGCGCCCAGCGCTATACCCTGCAGGCGATGGTAAGCAATTTTCACAGCGGTATTTCCAACGCTCTCCACCTGAGTTACTCCTGACGCCTATGTGTGGAATTGCAGGACTCATCAACTGCGGTGACCGGCCCGCGCTCCAGGCCATGGCCGATGTCATTGCGCATCGAGGGCCAGACAGCGAGGGCCTGGAGTGGTTTGCCTCCGCCCGCTCCGGACTCGCCCACCGGCGCCTCGCCATCCTTGACCTTTCGCCGGCCGGCCATCAGCCGATGACCACGGACGACGGGCGCTACTGGATTACATACAATGGAGAGCTCTATAACTACCGCGACCTCCGGGCCCAGCTGCACCAGCACGGATTCCGCTTTCGCTCCCAGTCTGATACCGAGGTTCTGCTCAAGGCCTACCAGCACTGGGGGGCGGAATGTCTCTCCCGATTCAACGGGATGTTCGCGTTCGCCATCTATGACGTCCAGACGCGGACGCTGTTTGCCGCCAGAGACCGCTTCGGAGTCAAGCCCTTCTACTACCTCTCCGACGGCACGCGCTTCATCTTCGCCTCTGAGATCAAAGCCATCCTCGCCACCGGCCTGGTCGCGGCGGAGCCTGACTATTTTGCCCTGCACACGCCGGCACGGTTCCAGCTGTCTCCCCTGACCGGGTTTCAGGGAATCCTGAAACTGCCACCCGCGCACTCCCTCACATGGCACGATGGTCGGCTGGAGATCGCACGCTATTGGCGTCTCGACCCCTCCGAGGACCCCACCATCACGGAATCGGCGGCGCTGGAGCAGCTCGATTCTCTGCTCAGTGACGCTGTCCGCCTGCAAATGATCGCCGACGTCCCGGTAGGCGTCTTCCTGAGCGGAGGGGTGGACTCCTCGATCGTCAGCGCGATGGCTCGCAGGAACACCAGCCAGGACATCCACTCCTTCACCATTCGCTACTCCGATCAGGACCAGAAGCTGGAACGCGCCACGCCCGACGAAGTCTTCGCGCGCCAGGTGGCCAAAGATTTCGGATTCGTCTATCACGAGATTGAGCTGGCCCATGATGTCGTCGATCTCCTGCCCCGCATGGTGTGGCACCTCGACGAGCCTGTGTCAGAGCCTGCGTCGATCAATACCTGGCTGATCTCTCAGGCCGCTCGGGAAAACGGCATTGTGGTCCTTCTCAATGGCATGGCCGGCGATGAGGTGTTTGGCGGATACCTCAAACATCTGGCCTGCCTCAATGCGGAGGCCTATCAGCGAATGCTGCCCGGACCCATTCGCCGCGCTCTGGAGGCCGTTGTGAAGCATGTGCCGGTGGCCACGGCCCGGCACGGCTCCAAAAGCCTCCGTCGCATCAAGCGATTTTTTTCCTTTGCTTCCCTTCCGCGGACGATGCGCTACCTCATGTCGGATGCATCTCTGTCCGCCGAACAATACCGAAGCCAGTTTCTCGGAGGGCCGGATTATCAAAATACCCACTTCGTCACAAGCAACAGACATTCATGGACCGGGATGGCCTCTCCTATCTCACCGCCATGTGCCTCAACGACACCAATGTCTTTCTGCCCGAGCACAATCTTACGTTTTCCGATAAGGGCTCCACTGGCCGCGGGAGTGGAGAGCCGTCCGCCCATGACCGACCACCGCGTTGTCGAATTCATGTTCTCCCTGCCCCTTCATTCGCATCAAC
>CAVPCE010000040.1:0-15466 GCA_963702295.1 uncultured Acidobacteriaceae bacterium
ATCTGGACTTCCCCCGCTTCAGACGACACTTCCTGACTTGATGTTCTTGGTGGTGGCGTCGGTAATGCCGGTATTCTCCCTTTACCGACTCCCTGAAGGCTAAGCGTCGTCCCCCCGACCCATGCGCCTGAAGACCAAACTCGTGGTCGCGATCACCGGACTGGTGTTTACGGTCGTGGTGATCTTTTCCTGGATTTGGCTGAGCCAGTCGCTCAACCAATACATCGAGTATTCGTGGAATGGGACGGACATCATCGCCCACCAGGTGCTGCTTGAGGTCCGGCACGCGCTGGAAACGGGATTACGGGATCAGAAGTTCAATCCTCAGGACCCGGTAGCGGTCCGAGCGGCAGTAGCGGCTTCGCTGCGGCAGGATCCCGGGCTGATCTCGCTGCTGAACGCGACCATTAGTTATTCGCCGACGATTCTCGACATCGTGGTAGCCGATCACAATGGGCGGGCTCTGGTTTCCGCGCCCGATCCAAGCCAGCAGGATCAGGTCGTCCCGAACCGGCCAAACTATTCAGTTTTGCGAAGGAAGACGCTGATCCGCACGCTGCGCGTCGTCTTTGGACCGCCTCAGGTCTATGACGTGACGGTGGGGCTGGACCGGGAAAACCAGCCATTCCTGACAGTACGGGTCGGCATCAGCACAACGTTTCTACGGAATGCCTTCCGTCCGTTCCTCTATGAGTCAGTGAGTTTCATGGCGCTGGCCATGATCATTTCGATCGTGGTGGCGGCATTCGTCGCTAATCTGGCCCTGCAGCCCATTGAACAGATCAGCCAGACTCTCGATCTGCTGACAGCGCAGGCGGCGAGTACCGATGCATCGCAATCCCGGGATCTGCGACGACGGGAAGGGGAAGCTGCAGCGGCGGCGGCTGGTGCGACCGAGCCGCCCGCCCGCCGCGGGAGCGAAGATACGGTCGCAAAGGTATCCGGAAAGATCGAGCGGCTGGGGCAACGAATCCGCAACGTGGAGGAAGTCTTCTCAGCTCTGCGGGAGAACTCTGGACCAGATTCTCTCGAATCTGCAGGATGGCGTGATGCTGTTTACGCGCGACGCGCGCGCTATCCTGGTATCGAGTTCCGTGGAGAGGTTTCTCAACATCGGACGCGATCGCATCTTCGGCGCCGACGTGCGGGAGATCTTCGATCGCAACACTCGTCTGGGGCGCATGGTTCGGGATGCTTTCGACGGTGGCCTTTCCATCGTTCAGGAAGAGGTGACGACCGAGACCGGCCGCCGCGTGGAAGTGTCGCTGGATTTCATCCACGACACGCAGTCGCGCGACCGCCAATCTTTAGGCGCGCTGCTGACTCTGCACGACCTTGAGTCCGTGCGCGAGATCGAGACGGAACTGGAAGTCTCCCGGCGCATGGCCTCGATCGGGCGTCTGACAGCCGGGGTCGGACACGAGGTCAAGAACCCAATCAACGCGATCGTGGTTCATTTGGAGTTGCTCCGCAACAAGGTTCACGCGGGTGGCGACGCCCTGCGGCATCTGGACATTATTCAGAGCGAAATCCGGCGGCTGGACCGCGTGGTGCAGACGCTGGTCGATTTCTCCCGGCCGGTCGAGCTGCAGCTTAAGGACCAGGATCTGCGGAATGTGGTATCCAGCGTCCTGATGCTGGCCTCGGCCGAGCTGGAAACGCGCGGTGTCATCGTGGAAAGCCAGATGCCTTCGCGGCCGGTTTTCTCCCGCGTCGACGCCGACCTGCTGGAGCAGGCTCTGCTGAATGTGGTTCTGAACGGCGCGCAGGCCATGAGTTCAGGGGGCACCCTGTCGGTACGGGTGACCGAGGACTCACGCTGGGCCACGATCCGGATCAGGGATCAGGGAGAAGGAATCCCGGATGAGATCCGGGCTCGGATTTTCGACCTGTACTTCACCACCAAGAAAGAAGGGAGCGGAATCGGCCTGGCAATGACCTATCGCATCGTGCAGATGCATCATGGCCAGATTGACGTAGAATCGAAGCGTGGGAGCGGAACGACCTTTGTACTGCGGCTCCCCATAATTTCTGCCGGTTCGGGACAGCGCGTACTTCTGGAAGTAACGGGAGACGCAGTCCCTGGCGAGCTTGCTCGCCAGGTTGGTGAGACCCAGCCAGAAAGGTCCGGACCATGAGTTCCGGAAAGATGATCGCTGCGCCGGCCTTGTTGCTGGCGCTGGTGACAGGATGCGCTGCACGCCATCCACGGACGAGCGCGCCTCCGGTCGCCGAAATCCCGTCGGAGCCACCGGTCCGGATGGCCGTCCTGATATCTCCGCCGCCCCCCAAGTTTCCCCTCGTCAAGGAGCGTCCAGTCAAGCTGGATACAACAGCCCCTCCGGAAACCAAACAGGAAGCAGAGGTCGTCGAACCACCGCATCCTTCCCATCGGCGAACCAAATCGGCTGCAGACAGCGCACAGGATGTGCCCAAAGTTACCGTTCCTGTTCCGACCCCAACGCCGGCCCAGAACGCCGCTGTAGCCGCCGCCCAGCCCTCAGAGGACTCGCCCATTGGGCAGCTTTCGACTGACAATGACACCAGCAACACCGGCGATCGCCACGCGATCAACGAGCAAATCGACGCAACGAGACCGGTGTTAACGGCGTTAAACGTGCGCTGAGTTCGGACAAGCAGAAGACCGTTGCCCAGATCCGGGTGTACATCTCGAAGGCACGGGATGCCCTAAAGGCGGACGATCTGGTTGCAGCGCAGAACCTGTAAACAAGGCTCACCAGCTACTGGAACAGCTCACAAAAGAGTAGGGCACAGGAGCCGGGAAACTCGCGGGCTATCGTTCGCCCCACTTCAGTTTGGAACGCAGTACATCGAAGAAACTGTTTCCTTCAAGGCGCACCAGATTAACCGAGAAGTCCGAGCGGCGGCATCGCAGCTCGTCTCCAAGCCGGAGCTGAATTGCTTCCTGCCCGTCGACGGTCAGGAACGTTGATCCGGAACGCCCTCGACACGTACCTCGATGTGCGACCCGCCGGGAACGACCATCGGCCGCAGGGTGAGCTGATGCGGGCAGATCGGCGTGACAACGAGTACATCCACGCCTGGAACGAGCACGGGGCCGCCTGCAGCGAGTGAGTAAGCGGTAGAACCGGTGGGCGTGGCCACGATCACGCCGTCGGCGCGGAAGGAGGCGGCCAGCCGGTCGTCCACCTTGACCTGAAAGTGGCCCATGCGAGCGATGGCGCCTTCGGCTACCACGACATCATTCAGAGCTTCGTATTCGCGGACTTCTTTCCATCCCGCCAAAGCCGGCTGACCGGCAACACGGCCCGGGATTAAGCGAGCGACAATTCTTTCCCCCATGCTTCGAGATGGAGTAAAGATCGGCCAGGGATTCCGTGAGAAAACCCAGGGCTCCAAGATTCACGCTGAGGTAGGGGAACGCCGCTGCGGGCAAAACGCGTGCCGCTGCCAGCAGGGTCCCGTCGCCGCCCAGCACGATCACCAGATCCGGATTCGGCGAGGAGAGCTCAGGACGAGAGGAGACGCGCTCGTCCATCCCATAGTTCGCGCTGACTGGATCAAGCAGGCTC
Organism: uncultured Acidobacteriaceae bacterium; assembly: GCA_963702295.1. GTDB lineage: Bacteria > Acidobacteriota > Terriglobia > Terriglobales > Acidobacteriaceae > Palsa-343. The sequence continues at coordinate 3,555 of CAVPCE010000040.1, forward strand.
ATAGCCATGAGCCTTGAGCCAGGGACGAGTTCCGGCATCAGAAGGCGTAATTCTTCCCTCTGCGGCTTGGAGATGATGGCGACCCGCAGCATGAGGTCCGGTGTACCGCCCCAAGCTATCGAGCCCGTGCGCGCGACAATCGCGCATAAGCAAAACGGCCGGCAGGATGCCGGCCGTTCTCTGTTGATGGTGGCCTCTAGGTGGTGGGCGACTCTGCACTGCAAGGAAGATTGGCGGCACCGGGCTCCCCGATCCGTTTACCAGCTTTGGATCAATGGTGCCGGTATCTGTGAGCCCCGTATATCCACCATGGGACGAAATTGTCTCCGCTGGTGCTGACGAAGAAGATCGATCCGTCGGGACTGAAGATCCCGGCCAGCGGCGACTGCGGAGCCGCCACTCCGAACGGTCGAGAGCTGAATCGGCGTCCCAATCAAGGCGCCCGGCGAGGGCGATGGATTGTAGTACGGCAACAGGCCCGTCCCGCCTGTGCCGCTGGCGTTATTGGCAAAGCCGTTGTAGTTGTACGTGACAAAGGCGACGCTGGAATCGGTGAAGACACCACCTGATCGATCTTGGCCCGGGGAAACAGCGGAGGTCCCGGTCGTCGCTGTCGTGTTCAGGGTTAGCGGCGCGGCGCCGTTGTAGTCCGGACACGCATTCACGGGTACACCCGGCGTGGTTTTCCCCGGCGTCCTGAAAGAGCCAAGATGTCCGCCAAAGTGTTGCCGCTTGCGCCGAGGACGTGATTGCCATCAGCAGCGGCGGTCAGCTGCAACGTCTGGACCGCGATGTCGCCCGCGGGAGGAAATAGGGCGGCGTGGCGCTGACATGCGGGCAGAAGCTGTGCGTGGTGGTCGGCGATCCGCTGAAGAAGGCCTACCTGGGGCACGACGAGATGGTCTGCGTGGGTCCGCAGAAGGGATCAAACGCGGGGTTATAGGCGGCGCGGCGGCAGTCCCGCTGGCTTCCAGAGGGCAGTTGAACGTGGTGGACGGCTGGTTGTTGAGGGCATACTCAGACCATCCGGTATCCACGCCGTCGAGACAAACAGCGTAACTGTTTTGGCGGGGTCGTAGCCGGTAATGTAGATCGTGCTGCCGTCGGGAGAATACGTAGCGTGGTTGGCGATGCCCCGATGCTGGAGACCGCTCCGGACGAGGCGGTATAGACGTAGATCACCTGGCGGAGCTGGTCGTTGACAACAACGGTGGTTCCCGTTGGAGACACGGCCAGAACGACGCCGGAACGCCGGTCACTTCCTTCGAGAGAGTATTCGCAGCAGTGCCATAAATCATGAGCTCGTGATAGCTGCCAAGAACAGCGAATCGCCCGCCTGATCCATCACCATGGAGTTGGGGGTGTACGGCATCCGGACGGGGAAGCCGCGCCGCCGGTCAGCAGATCTACCTGGAGAAAGTACGGTGACTGGGTCGAGGCCATCCAGATCCTGTTGCTGCTCCGGCCGGGGGAACTGATGGAAACAGTATTACCGGCCACGGGCATACCGTTGCCGAGAGTTCCAATGAGATTGACGGAGCCGGATTGCAGCTGGGAGGCTGGCAGACAGCAGTCACAGTGGCCTGACTGGGAAACTTGGCCGTCACCAGGCCGGTGCTGCCGACGCTGAGATTCTGCGGCTCCGTGGAGGCGTACGTGAGCGGAAGACCCGTGATCGTCGCCCCTTTCGTGTCAGTCACGTTGGAAACGACGGTTTGGGGAGAGCTGGCCGTGACGGTGGCCGAGGTGCTGCCATTAATCGAAAGCGCAATCTTCTGAGGCGGACACGTTGAGAAGAAGCCCGCAGCGGATGTGACCTGAGAACTGGACGCATTAATTACCGTCGATCCAGGCAGATTGGCGGTGGCCAATCCGTTGGGATTCGAGGTTGTTGTTGTGGTCGTGCTGGAGGGAGGGGTCGTATTGTCGATGGTGACCACGCTTGGGGTAACGGCGTTATAGGTAATGGTGCCAACGTTCGCGCTGGGACTGGTGCATGCCGGGATGGTGGCTGGGCACGCTGTGCCATCCTGCAGCGTCGATCCCGGGGGACAGCGAATCGCTCCCCCTGGGCCACTCACCGTGGTTTCCGACAGGAAGGACAAAGGCAGCGTCTGCCCCTGGGAATAACACGCGGCGGGTAGGTATGGTTATGGATGTGATCGGCGGGTGGACATCAATATTGACGGGATTGCTGGCAGCACCGCCGCCGGTTGCCGTGACCTGAACCGTACCGCAGGTAGATGGACTGCACCGGCAAAAGACGACAGAGAAGAGCCAGTCGGGGGGGTGCAGATGGTGAAATTGGGAACGCCGCCGGGGCTGTTGCGGTTCCATGTTCCGGCGCAAACCTGACCGTTCGGGGAAATGTCGGCGAGCTGCAGGTTGGCGCTGCCGTAAGTCCAGTGGCTCACCGATTCCGACTGATTGTTGCAGTTAAAGCCCTGCGGTGAGCTGAGGGTGGCAGTCTGCCCCCATGCCAGAGAGACCCGGTGGTCTCCGGCTGCAGCGTGGCATACACGACCTGGGTGGTAAGAACCCCGTAAGCGTGGCCATTCTTGATGCAGTAATTGTTGGGATTATGGCCACAGCCCGAGATGGAAAACCCAACCGGAACTGAACACGCCAGGAGCACTACAAAAGCCAGGAACCGCCGCATGAAACCTCCCCGTCTGGGCAATCGAGTCGCTCAGACGGTCGAAACACCAGAAAGGACCGGGTGCCATTCAGAATAACAAACGAGAGGGGCCCCAGCACAGCCGCCGGGAAGCCGTCATCGTGGCTCGGTGGGGTGTTTCCGGGGCGCAGGACAGGGTCCGCGGTCGATTTGGCGTGGGGTTTAGGGCATGTATTTTTGGAACCAGCCGAGAGCTCGCTCCAGGACGTCGACACGGTGGGCCGGATTGACAAACCCGTGACCCTCGTTGGGGTAAACGACCAGCTCCGTGGGAACGCCAAGATCGCGCAGCGCATGCCAGAACTCAAACGACTGCGGCGCGGGACACTCCCCGTCGCGGTCGCCGACGACAACCAGGGTGGGTGTCTTCACCTTCTTGATGTAGTTGATCGCAGAGCTTTTGGCGTAGACCGCGGGATCATCGTAGACCGAAGCTCCGAAGAACGGGATCATCCACTGGTCGATGGAGTTCTCGCCGTAGTAGCTGAGCCAGTCGGACAGCCCTGCGCCGGAGACGGCGGCCGCAAAGCGATGGGTCTGGGTGACTCCGAACATGGTCATGAATCCGCCGTAGCTCCAGCCGGTAAGGCCGAGGCGGTGATCGTCGACGGGATACTTCTTCTCAACGGCGTCCACGCCAGCCAGGATGTCGCGGAGGTCGCCATATCCAAAATCCTTGCGATTCGCCTGAGTGAATTTTTCGCCCTGGCCATAGCTTCCGCGAGGATTGGGCATGAGCACGAAATAGTCGAGCGCGGAGAAGGGAACGGAACCATAACCCACGCCCGGCCAGCGGGGCACGACCGCAGAGGAAGGCCCTCCATCACGAAGACGATCAGCGGGTACTTCTTTGAAGAGTCATAGTGGGCGGGGAGCAGCAGCCAGCCCTGCACATGGAAGCCGTCATTGTCCCATTCGACGGATTCGGATTTGCCCCACATAGGTCTTGCTGCATCGTTGACATGAGTGATCTGGCGCAGGTCCATCAGGTCGCCTGCCCAAACCTCGGGGGGATTCTCAAACGAAGAGCGAATCAGGGCGACCTTGTTGTCGCTCGAGATGGAAACGCTCATCTCGAGGCCGCCGGCGCCGACGGAACCGGGAAGCGTGAGGTTATAGTCCGGGGAGTCTTCGTGGGTGCGGGTGTTGTAGACGAACAGGTGCGAGGAACCGCCACGGAACTCCGCGACGCCCAGCTGCTCATTGTCGAGCCACGTAATCCAGGAGGGGCTGGCGTGGCGATCCGGGGTCGCATCTTCCGGCTGGCCGCCGCTTGCCGGCATCACGTAGATGTCGCCGCCGGTCGAACCCTGGTCCGACATGAGTCCGCCGATGAACGCGATCCGCTGGCCATCGGGGACCAGCGGGGTACAGCGATCTGCAGGCCGTGCAGCGATCCCGTGACGGTCTGTGGATCGAGGATCGCGGTGGGCTCCTGGTTCGCTGCTGGGTGTAGAGTTTTGCGATCCACCAGTTGTTTTCGCCGGGCGGGGGAGCCGCTACATAAACGAGCCGGGAAGAATCGGGCGACCAGTCAAACTCAAAGACATGCAGATGCGGGGGCGTGATCTGGGTGAGCTGTCCGGTGGACACGTCGACATCGGCCACGCGCTGCACCTCCAGGCCTTCAACACCAATGACCCCAGAGGGCGGCTTCTCCGCCGCCAAAGCACCCGAGGGGCGCGTCGCTCCTTCCACGTAGAGGAACGAGAGGCGTTTGCCGTCCGGCGACCACTGCATCTCTTTCGCAAAACCGTTGAGCTGCACCAACTGGTGGGGTGCAGCGGAACCGGAGGCGTCGGCCAGATAAATGGCCGTTTTGTGTTCGGCATTGCAGCTGGAGAAAAACGCCAGCTGCTGCGAATTGGGCGAAAAGACCGCATTGTTCTCCTGCCCGCGATCGCCGGATGCGCAGGCGGTGACATTACGCGCGGCCGAAGGATTGCCGAGGGGCGCGACCTCAATTCCTGATCCGCCGTGGCCGGCGACATCCCACTCGATAAGCTTGCCGTCCGGCGAGAGCGCCGTTTCGCGAATCGTTTTGACCTGGCCGAGGAAGTCGACCAGCTGCGTGATCCGGGGGTCATGCACGGGAGCCGCAGCCGCGGTCTGGGCGGGAGCGGAGGCAATGCAGAAAAGAGACAGGCTCGCCAGGACAGCAAAACAGGAGGGGCATTTCGTCATGCGCGCCTTTATATCAGGTTGGCGCGCTGGGGCGCGACGCGGCAACGATCCGGATCGCCGGTATCATGCGGGTATGCACTCCATCCGGGCAGCACAGTGGGAAGAGACAAATGATGCAGCGCTGTGCCGGACGTTGATGCGCGAGTATGCCGAGTACCTGAACGCTTCCGTCGGCGGCGAACACATCTGCGTGGAGAGCCTGGAGAAGGAACTGGCGGAGTTGCCGGGCGCGTATGCCGAACCAGACGGATCTGTGTTGCTGGCGTTTGCACAGGAGGAACCGGCAGGGTGTGTAGCGCTGAAACCGCTGAAAATTCCCGGCGGACTACCGCAGGAACGCGCCTGTGAGATGAAACGGCTTTGGGTGAGGCCCGGGCATCACGGGGCGGGTTTGGGCCGGAGCCTGGCAGAGGCGGTTGTAGAGGCCGCACGCGAGCGCGGCTACACCGCGATGTATCTGGACACGATGCCGGCGAGCATGCAGGCCGCCTATAAACTCTATCGCTCGATGGGATTTGTGCCGGTCGAGCGGTACAACCAGAATCCCGTGTTGCGGCAGTCCGAGGCGCTGGAGATCGCGTGGCTGCGCAGGGAGCTGTGAATGGGCGTGGAGTTGCCAGTGATTCAACCGTTGCGCCGCCACGAACAATTCGACGCAGCCCACGAATTAGAGTCAGACCTGCGCGCCACCGTGCGGGGAGAGATTCGCTTCGATGCGGCCTCACGCGCGCTCTATGCGACCGATGCTTCGAATTATCGGCAGACTCCGATCGGGGTTGTCATCCCACGCGATGCGGCTGACGTCGAAGCCACCCTGGCCGCTTGCCGCAGACTAGGCGCTGCTGTGCTGCCGCGCGGCGCGGGAACAAGTCTGGCAGGCCAATGCTGCAACGTCGCCGTTGTTCTGGACTTTTCAAAATATATGCGGCGCCTTGTTTCACTGGACCCGGAGCGGAAGAGCGCCGTTGTGGAACCGGGAATCGTGCTCGATCGGGTGCGCGAGGCCGCAGAACAGCATCACCTGACCTTTGCTCCGGATCCGGCCACGCACAGCCGGTGCACGATCGGCGGCATGATCGGCAACAATTCCTGCGGAACCCACAGCGTAATGGGCGGGTTGACGGCGAACAACATCCGCTCGCTCGATGTGGTCCTGTACGACGGCACCCGAATGACGGTGGGCGCGACGACCGAAGAGGAAATTACGGCGATCATCGCGCGGGGAGGACGAGCGAGCGCAATCTACGCGGGCATGCGCCGGATTCGCGATCGATACGCGGACGAGATTCGGCGGCGCTTTCCCCAAATTCCACGGCGCGTCTCGGGCTATAACCTCGACGAGCTGCTGCCCGAGCGCGGGTTCCAGGTGGCTCGCGCCCTGGTGGGCGCCGAGGGCACGCTGGCAACGGTAGTGAGCGCGACCCTGGACCTGATGCACAGTCCGCCGTGCCGTCGCCTGGCGGTGCTTGGATTCCCTGATGCTTTTCTCGCCGCCGACGCTGTGCCTGAGGTGATCCGCCACGGTCCGATCGGTCTGGAAGGCATCGATGCTATGCTGCTGGATTTCATGCAGCGAAAGCACCTCGCGGAGGAGGAAGTAAAACTGCTGCCCCCGGGCGGGGCATTTCTGCTGGCGGAATTTGGGGCCGAAAACGACGCCGAGGCCGAAGCAAAGGCGCGTGAGCTGATCGCCACGGCATGGCAGCTGCCTGGATCGCCGGTGGGGCGACTCTGCGCAACAGACGAAGCCGCGCGCATTTGGCGGGTACGCGAGTCGGCGCTGGGGGCGACGGTTTTCGTTCCCGGCGAGCCTCATGGATGGGAGGGATGGGAAGACGCGGCGGTGCCGCCGGAGCGGCTCGGCTCCTATCTTCGGCAACTTTTTGCACTCATGGCAGAGTATGGCTACCGCAGTCCGATGTATGGCCACTTTGGACAGGGATGCGTGCACACGCGCATCAACTTCGATCTGGAGAGCGAAGCTGGCATTCGCAAATTCCGTGAGTTCCTCGACCGCGCCACCGATATCGTGATCGCGCACGGCGGTTCAATTTCCGGTGAGCATGGCGATGGACAGGCGCGTGGCGCGCTGCTGCCGAAGATGTTTGGGCCGGAGCTGATGCAGGCCTTCCGGGAATTCAAGGCGCTGTGGGATCCCGACAATCGGATGAACCCCGACAAGATGATCGCTCCGGAGGAGGTGTATCAGCCGGAAGAGAACCTGCGCCTCGGAGCGGGCTACGAGTCGAAGCAGCCGGAGACATTTTTTCAGTTTCCGGAGGACCATGGCTCGTTCCATGAGGCCACTCTGCGGTGTGTAGGCGTGGGAGCATGCCGCAAGGCGAGCGGCGGAACGATGTGCCCCAGCTATATGGCCACGCGCGAAGAGCGGCACTCCACGCGAGGCCGCGCGCATCTGCTATGGGAACTGATGCAGGGCGAGGTGCTGGCTTCCGACTGGCACAACGAAGGCGTTCGCGAGGCGCTGGATCTGTGCTTGTCGTGTAAGGCGTGCAAGAGCGAGTGCCCGGTCAATGTGGACGTGGCGACATACAAGGCCGAGTTCCTGGCGCACTACTACGGCGAGCGCCTGCGGCCGCTGCAGCACTATGCATTTGGCTTCATGGATCGGCTGGCGCATGCGGCGTCGCTCATTCCCGGGGTTACACCGCGTCTGGCGAACCTGCCGCTGGCGATTCCCGGCATTTCCCAAGCCGCAAAGGCAGCTTTGGGAGTGGCCCAGCAGCGAAGACTGCCACACTTTGCGGCGCGAAGTTTTCAGGCTGAGTGGCGAGCGCCGAGCCGCGACGGTGTCGCCGGCGAGCCACGAGCACTGCTGTGGCCGGATACATGGAACAACTATTACCACCCTCAGTCGCTGCGAGCGGCGGCACGCGTGCTGCAAGGCGCGGGCTTTTCCGTGGAGGTGCCGCGCCAGCACGTCTGCTGTGGCCGCCCTTTGTATGATTTTGGATTCTTGCGACAGGCGCGCGAATATCTGAAGAAGGTTCTGCGCCAGTTTGCTCCGCAGATTGACTCCGGTCTGCCCTTCGTTTTCCTGGAGCCGAGCTGCGCCAGCGTCTTCCGCGACGAACTGGTGAACTTTTTTCCTGCGGATGAGCGGGCGCAGCGACTTCGCGACCAGACGCTCCTGCTCAGCGAGGTTCTCGTTCGTCATGCGCCTGTATTCCGGCCACCGGATCTCACAGGCCGACGGGTTCTTGTCCAGGGGCATTGTCACCATAAGTCGGTTCTGAAGATCAACGCGGAGATGGATGTTCTTCATCGCACCGGCGCTGCCGTGGAGTTGCTCGACTCCGGATGCTGCGGCATGGCGGGGCCGTTCGGGTTCGAGCGCGAAAAGTTCGACGTCTCTCAGGTGCTTGGAGAGCGGGTTCTCCTCCCCGCCGTCCGTGCCGCGGCGCCTGAGACAATTCTGGTCGCGGATGGGTTTAGCTGTCGCGAGCAGATCGCCCAGAACACTGCGCGCCGCGCTGTCCACCTCGCGGAAATTCTTTCTCCTGAAACGTCAGGCAGTTGACAGGCCGCCGGATTGCATCCTAAGGTGGAGACAGATGCAGATTCACCGCCATCATCGTCATCACCATCATCACGTGACGAGCGTGCCGGCGAATCTTTGCATTCCAGGTTGAGTTAGACACACCAACCCGATGAAAAGCCCGCCGGCGCAGAGAGCGCTGGCGGGCTTTGACTTTTTGCCCACAAAGAGGAGCGAATGACCGAACCGACGATTGATTTTGCGAAGATGGATGGCCTGATGCCCGGAATCGTGCAGGATGCGCGCACGGGTGAGGTGCTGATGCTCGGATTTCTGAACGAGGAGAGCTGGCGCAGGACGCAGGAAACCGGCTTTGTTACGTTTTGGAGCCGCACGCGCCAGAAGCTCTGGATGAAGGGCGAGACCAGCGGCAATCGGCTGCGAATCGTGGAGGCCTCGACCGACTGCGATCAGGACGCGCTGCTGTTCCGGGTGGAAGTGGAAGGGGATGGCCTGGTGTGCCACGAGGGGACGGTGAGTTGCTTCACACGACCACTGACCGCTGGCGCGGAGGTGCGGGCATGAGTAACAAGCTGCGTCTCGGCATTCCCAAAGGCAGCCTGCAGGATGCAACGATCGCCCTCTTTGGGCGTGCAGGATGGAACATCTACGCAGATGGCCGCTCCTATTTCCCCAGCATCGACGATCCGCGAGATCGAATGCATGCTGATCCGCGCGCAGGAGATGGCTCGTTACGTCGATCACGGCGTCCTCGACGCCGGATTGACCGGCATCGACTGGGTGGTGGAAAGCGGGCTGGATGTGGAAAGCATTACCAGCCTGGTCTATGCCAAGCAGAGCCGGCGGCGGGTGCGATGGGTGCTGGCGGTTCCGGAGAACTCGCCTTGGAGCGCGCAGAAGACCTGGAGGGAAAGATTATCGCGACGGAACTGGTCGAGGTGACGAAGCGATATTTCGCGCAGAAGAGGGTGCCCGTCAAAGTGGAGTTCAGCTGGGGCGCGACGGAAGTGAAGCCGCCAACACTCGCCGATGCCATCGTCGAGGTGACCGAAACGGGCAGCTCTCTCACGGGCCAATCACTTCGCATTATCGACACGGTAATGGAGAGCGAGACACGCCTGATCGCCAATCGCAGCGCCTGCGCCGACCCCTGGAAGCGCAGAAAATGGACAACTCTGGCGCTCATGCTGCGCGGCGCGATCGATGCGCAGGTGGCAAGTGGGCCTGATGCTGAACGTGGAGAAGGAAAACCTCGCAGAATGTTCTGAGCGTTCTGCCCGCGCTGAATTCACCGACCGTATCGGAGCTCAGCGACGCGAGTGGGTAGCGGTCAACACGATTCTGGAAGAGAGGACGGTTCGTGAAGTCCTCCCAAAACTGAAGGCGGCCAGGGCCACGGGCATTGTTGAATACCCATTGAACAAGGTGGTTCTGTGAAGCTGATTCGCACAACCGGAAGCGGACGGGAGAAGATCGCGGCGCTGACGGAGCGCCGTGCCCCTGCCTGGCATAGGGTCCGGCCCCAGACCCGCCGGATTGTCGATTCGGTGCGACGAGGTGGCGATACTGCGCTGCTGCGGCTGCGCTCCCGCCTGGATGGTGTTTCATCGCAGGCGCCGTTACGGATTCCGGAAATCGAACTGCTCGCCTGGGAAAACACGCCCGAGCCGGTTCGGCAGGCTCTGAAGGCGGCGGCCCGGAACATCCGAGCCTTTGCGACACGGCAGCGACCGAAGGAGTTCAACCTGGAAGCAGCGGCGGCGTAACAACAGGCCAGCGGGTCCTCCCCCTGGATTCGGTGGGGTGTTACGTGCCCGGCGGGCGGTATCCGCTACCGTCCACCCTTCTGATGACGGCAATTCCCGCGCAGGTTGCGGGCGTGCAGCGGATTGTCGTGGTGTCTCCCCGTCCCGCCAAAGAGACCCTTGCCGCAGCGGCGATGCTGGGCCTCACAGAGTTCTACCGGATTGGCGGCGCGCATGCGATTGCGGCAATGGCGTATGGCACGGCAGGCTTGCCGCGGGTGGATAAGATCGTTGGCCCCGGCAATGCCTGGGTGACGGCTGCGAAGGAGCTGGTGGCCTTCGATTGTGCCATCGACATGCTGGCCGGACCTACGGAGATCGTCGTCACCAGCGAGAATGGCGATCCGGCGCTCATCGCCGCCGACCTCGTCGCGCAAGCGGAGCATGACCCGGATGCGATGGCGATCCTGATCACCACGCAGGTTGATCTTGCTCGAGCCGTGATGGCTGAGGCGAAATTCCGCGCAAAGAGCAATAAGATCGCCGCCCAGGCGCTCGCGAAACACGGATTGGCTATCGTTGCGCGCTCCGTGGACGAAGTCACGCACTAACGAATCGGATCGCCCCGGAACACCTCACCATCGACAGCCATGCAGATCTGGCGTGGGTGTGTCACGCCGGCTCGGTATTTGTCGGAGGATGGTCGGCGCAGCCACTGGGCGATTACATCTCGGGCCCGAATCACACGCTGCCTACCGGCGGCCTGGCACGGACCCGCGGCGGTCTGAGCGTGCTGGATTTTCTGAAAATAATCACGGTGCAGGAGTACTCCAGGGAAGGTGTGCAGCAGCTCGGGCCGGCTGCCATCCGCCTCGCGAATGCTGAAGGACTGGTGGGCCATGCGGAAGCGATCCGGATGCGAGGCGCTCATGACTGAGACGAGAAGCCAGAGCCCGCAGCCATCGACCACGGTTCGTCAAATGAAGGAGTATCACCCGCCGCTGGGCGATCGCAGCGGCCTGCGCCTGGACTTCAACGAAAACACCCTCGCCTGTTCTCCCCGCGTTCTGGACACGCTCATATTTCGTGCGCGAGGCCGCCAGCGGCGACGACGATTACGATATTGGCGATCTTGAACGACCTTTTGAACCTGAACCGGGACGCGGAAGAAATCCCGAGCACCAAAACTGTCGCCGCCACGCCCTGATCGCCACGATCCACACCAGCCAAGCTAAGATGGGGAAATCGCATGGACGCCAAAATGCAGAGCAAAATACGGAACGCCGTCAAAAAAAATCACTCCGACATGGAAAGAGATCCCGAGGTACGCAAACAGGTCGCGCAAAATCGCATCCGAGTGCTCGCCGAACGCGGCGGCTTAAGTCTGCCGGAGATCATCGCGGCCCATGACATGTGGTGCGAGGGCACGACCGGCGCGTGCCCGCAGGCGTTGACGATGTCGGGATAGCGCCGATGCGGCGACCTGATGCGCCGTGCCGATGAAATCCGCGAGCTGTACCGCCAAGCGCTTCTTGGACGTCCGCACTCATCTCGGCAGCGACTGGCGCGCCGGTGAGTTCCCGCGATGAGGCGGTGAACTGGGCGCTATTCGCTTCCACCCGGCGGCGCATGCGGGATCAGGGGTGGAAAATTCATGTTGCCTGCTCAATCGGCGACGCACCGCGCCTGTTCGCGGACGTGGTGCCCGCTCTGCTTGCCGGCGGCTGCGTTTTCAAGGTGCCCGCATCCATCGATGACGCCATCACGATCAATTCCGGTCGCGTCG
>CAVPCE010000041.1:0-15611 GCA_963702295.1 uncultured Acidobacteriaceae bacterium
CACCCTCGAATCCATCGGCGACGCCGTCATTGCCTGCGATATGGACGGCCAGGTGACCTTTATGAATGCCGTTGCCGAGAAGCTGACCGGCTGGAGCCTGGCCGACGGGCGGGGAAAACCGCTGGATACCGTCTTCCGCATCATCCACGAAGAAACCCGGCAGGCCGCTGAGAATCCCGTAGCGAAGGTACGCCGCCTGCGCAAAGTGATCGGCCTGGCGAATCATACGGTCCTGATTGCGCGCGGTGGACGTGAGGCGGTAATCGATGACAGTGCGGCGCCCATCACCAGCGGCCCCGGCGACATGATCGGCGTGGTGCTGGTCTTTCGCGACGTGACTGAAGAGCGGCAGATGCAGTCGGCCCTCGTTGCATCAGAAAAGCTGGCAGTCGCTGGCCGCCTGGCGGCCAGCATCGCCCACGAGATTCACAACCCTCTGGATTCGGTCGCCAATCTGCACTACCTGCTCGACCAGGAAACCGATCCCGAACGGCGGGCCGAGTATCTCCGTCTGGCGCAGCAGGAACTGGGACGCACCATGCAAATCAGTCGCACCATGCTCAGCCTCTATCGCGAGCCCAAAGCTCCCATCGAAATCCAGTTGCGCGAGCTGGTTGACGGTGTGCTGCTCCTGCTCGATCGGCGGTTGCAGCATCAGGGGTTACGCGTGGAAACCGAGATCGCCGACTCTCTAAGCGTCGAAGGTTTTCCGGCCGAGCTCCGCCAGGTCCTGACCAATCTGATCGTTAATGCGATGGACGCCTCAGGCCCGAAGGGGCGAATTCGCATTCGAGTCCAACGCGCAGAGGCTGCGGAACTCAGAGGCTCCGGCGCCCTTATTGAAATTGCGGATAGCGGGCCGGGTATTCCGCCGGAAACCGTCTCCCGGCTCTTTCAGCCTTTCTTCACCACTAAGGGAGCAAACGGCACAGGCCTGGGTCTCTGGGTGAGCATGGGCATCGTACAGAAGCACGGAGGCTCGATTCACATCGGTCAGAGCGACGATCAGGAGTTCTCCGGTGCCTGCATCCGTGTATTCCTGCCAACGCGTACCTTCGCAGGCGCGGCAGCCTTAACTGCCTGAGGGCTACCCATCTATCCGCAGAAGCTCTGGAACAGACTGCGCACTGTGACGTAGCCTTCTCGGGCGGCGGCCTTCAGCCGGACGTGATCGAGAATCTAAATCTGCCCGCGACGGCAGGAGATCAGCCTGTGGCGCCGCAGAGTTCCGGCAGGATCCGTCTTCAATGCGCGTGCTCGTGGGAATGGTGATGACGATGCTCATCGCCCTCGTCCACCGCCATCAGGCAGCCGTGAGCCACTTCGCAAATCACGTGCTCGAACTGCAGCGTCGTGTGGTGGATCCGAAAGCGCTCCCGCAGCACGAGATTGATGTCAGTCAGGATCCGAGTGCTTTCTGAAGGGGGAATATCGGCAATGGTAATGTGGCTCGAGAGCGCGTGGTTGTTGGAGCCCAGACTCCAGACGTGCAGATCATGTACGTCCTCGACGCCCTGAATCGCCGTTAGTGTGCTGCGGATATCCCCGAGAGAGATACCGCGCGGCGTGCCTTCCAGAAGGATATTGAGGGTCTCGCGGACGATGGCCAGCGAAGACCACAGGATCAGCGCCGCAATCCCGAGCGACAGCGCAGGATCCACCCAGGTGCGTCCGGTGAACCTAATCACCGCCCCGCCCACAATCACCGCCGCCGTTGAGAGCGTATCGCCCAGCATGTGGATGAATACGCTGCGGATGTTCACGTCGTGGCTGACTCGCCACAGCAGAGCGGCAATGATGCCGTTCATCAGTACCCCGGCCGCCGCCACAACCATCATCAAATCCGGCTGGACCTGCCGGGCATGGCTAAAGCGCCGCATAGCCTCGAACCCGATCCAGGCGGCAATGAGAATCAGCGCCGCCGCATTCAGAAACGCCGCGAGCACGCCGGCGCGCTGGTAGCCAAAGGTCTTGCGGTCGGTGGCAGGGCGGGTCTGGAACCAGACGGCGACAAAGGACAGGACCAGGGCCAGAGCGTCGGAGGCATTATGGCCAGCTTCGGAAATCAATGCCAGCGAATGGGCGCGTAACCCGGCGAACAGCGTGAGGAGCACATACGCAACGGTTGCGATCAGGGACAAGCGCAGCACCTTCTGCGTGGCTCGGGTGTTCGCGCCGTGGACGTGCATACGTGTTCAGTTTAGACGGTCTGCCCCGGCGTGGACCGGGCTGACGCGGAGTTGCGGGACTTGCGTCCGGCCGGAGGCCGCGTTGGAACCGACTGCGCAGTGTTTCGCAGCCCGCTCCAGTTCTCCGCCACTACGATGCTGTTCTCCGGCCGATGGATATCGTAACGGACCGAGCAGGGAAACCCGAGCCGGAGCTCTGCCGGATTCACAAGATCGCGCAGGGCGGATACATCCTGTGAAGACTCGTAGGCCACGCCTCCGATCTCGTATTTGTAGAGGATGAAATGAATTTCGGCACGCCGATCCGCTGCCGGGACGGCCTCAAACTCGGATATGTCGAGAATCGTCCCGTCCATGATGCGTCCCGAGCGAACCAGTTCCGCTCGCCGCTCCCGCTCGATCTCCTCTGGAGTCGGGCGCCGTCGCAGCACCAAATAGGTCGCCACGCCCCCTACACAAAGAACCACAGCCGCAACCGTCCCGATCACGTGGCCATCGCGCAGCGAAGGGGGCAACATCCAGGAACTCCGAACAGAAAAGAGAAATGAAATGCTGATTAGTTGAAGAATAGCTCAGAATCCCCGACACGGCGTCCCTGAACCGGGCTATTGCGCAGCCGGGGAGTTACTGGTAGCTGCGCTATACTCAAAGAAGACATGGTGAATCACAGGAGTGCAGAAACGGCCGCTTCAGGCGGTCGTTTTTCCGTCAGAATGCATTTTCCGGCCCGGCTGGCAATGGCCCCCGGATCCGGTCTACCACGGTGATCTGCGTGCGGCGCGGCAGCAGCGTTGTGATGGCCGCCGATGGTCAGGTGACTATGGGAGAAGCGGTCTTCAAGCACAGCGCCCGGAAGATCCGGCGTCTCTATCAGGACAAGATTCTGGCCGGATTCGCGGGTTCCACCGCTGATGCCTTCTCGCTGTTCAGCCGCTTCGAGAACAAAGCTGGAACAGTATGCCGGGCAATCTGGGCCGCTCCGCTGTGGAGCTGGCCAAGGACTGGCGCACCGACAAGATGCTGCGCAGTCTCGAGGCCCTGCTCGTCGTCGCAGACCTGAGTCAAACCTATTCTCATCAGCGGTTCAGGAGACGTGATCGAGCCGGATGAAGGCATCGCCGCCATCGGCAGCGGTGGATCGTACGCATTAGCCGCGGCGAAGGCGCTGATGGAAAACACCGAGCTTTCCGCGCACGATATCGCCGAAAAAGCCCTCCGCATCGCCGGACAAATCTGCATTTACACCAACGACAAGATCACAATCGAAGAGCTGCACGCATAGCAGGGGAGCCGCAGGATGGCCATTTATTTACCGGGTACGGCGGAAGACCAGGAACTGTCGCTTGAGGAACTGACTCCGCGCGAGATTGTCGCGGAGCTGGACAAATATGTTGTCGGCCAGAAGGCCGCCAAGCGCGCCGTGGCCGTCGCTTTGCGCAACCGCATGCGCCGGCAGAAGCTCCCGCCCGAGCTGGCTGACGAGATCATGCCCAAAAACATCATCATGATCGGGCCTACCGGCGTCGGCAAAACCGAGATTGCGCGTCGTCTTGCGAAGCTGACCAACTCGCCCTTCCTCAAGATTGAGGCTTCCAAATTCACGGAAGTCGGTTACGTCGGCCGCGATGTTGATTCCATTGTGCGGGACCTGGTGGAGATTGCCATCGATATGGTCCGCGAGGAAAAGCTGGAGGAGGTAGAAGACCGCGCCGAGATGAACGCCGAAGAGCGTCTCCTCGACGTGCTGCTGCCGTCTCCGGCCCAGCAGCCGGCGGCTTCGGGCCAGGCCGCACCGCCCAACACGCCGGGATTTAGCGCCCAGGTCGACGGCAACACCATCACCCTTCCGCCCCCCGGAGGCGATTCGCATCACCGCACGCGGGAAAAGCTCCGCCAGCAGTTCCGCGAAGGCAAGCTCGATGACCGCATGGTCGAAATCGACGTCCGCGAGCGCAATTCGCCCTCCTTCGAGATCATTTCCAATCAGGGCGTTGAGGAGATGGACGTCAATCTCAAGGACATGCTGCCCAACATCTTTGGCCAGCGCACCCGCAAACGGAAGATGAAAGTGGCCGACGCCTTCGAATACCTCGTCCAGGAAGAGGAAGGCCGCCTGATCGACATGGATCAGGTCACGCGACTGGCTGTGGAGCGCGTCGAGACTTCCGGCATTGTTTTCCTCGACGAGATCGACAAGATCGCCGGCCGCGAAGGCGGTCACGGGCCCGATGTTTCCCGCGAGGGCGTACAACGCGACATCCTGCCCATCGTCGAAGGCACCACTGTCAACACCCGCTACGGCATGGTCCGCACGGACTTCATCCTCTTTATCGCGGCCGGAGCGTTCCACGTCTCCAAGCCAAGCGACCTCATCCCCGAGCTGCAGGGCCGCTTTCCCATCCGCGTTGAGTTGCAGTCGCTCACTGTAGAGGACTTTGTCAGAATCCTGACGGAACCCAAGTCTTCGCTCGTCCGGCAGTACACGGCTCTGCTCGAAACCGAAGGGCTGAAGCTGGAATTCACGCCCGAGGCGATCGAAGAGATGGCGCAGTTCGCGTTCAGGGTCAACGAGGGCACCGAAAACATTGGCGCTCGCCGCCTGCACACCATCATGGAGAAGGTGCTCGACGAGATCAGCTTCCTCGCCCCCGATCTGACGCGCGCCTCGCAGAAAGGCGAAGGGAAGGACAGTGGAACGGTCGTCGAATTAGCCGCTGTCGGCCAGGATACAACCGCACCCCTGCCCGTCATCGAGCGTGAAACCGCCAACGGCACGGAAAAGGTCATGGTGATCGATCCCGAGTACGTCCGCCTGATGGTCGCCGATATCGTGAAAAACCAGGATCTGTCCCGCTACATCCTCTAGCGATGCCCGCAACCGTCCGCTCGTTCTGCAAGATCAATCTGGGACTGGCCATCGGCCCGCCCCGCGCGGACGGCTTCCACGCGCTGGCTACTTGCTATCAGACCCTGGCGGCGCATGATCTTCTGACCGTTGAGGCAGACCCGGCCCCCGCAACCTCCATCCACATAACCAGCAATCACGAGGGCGTGCCGCTCGATGCCCGCAACACCGTCTGGAAGATAGTCGAGCGCGCGCTGCGGGCTATGAACACCACCGCCTCGGTCCGCGTTCATATCGACAAGCGCCTTCCTGTCCAGGGCGGCATCGGCGCCGGTTCAGCGAATGCGGTCGCGGCCCTCCTCGGACTCGAGCGGGAACTGGGCCGCTGCGGGGCTCCGCCTCTGCCCGATCCGGAACGGCTGCGCATTGCTGCCGAAGTCGGCTCCGATGTGCCTCTCTTTCTGCTTGGCGGAACTATCCTCGGCAGCGGGCGTGGAGAACAGGTCTTCCCTCTGTCTGACCTGCCTGTCACCGCATGTGTCCTGGCCCTGCCCGAGATCGGCGTCTCTACCCCTCAGGCCTATCGCGACTGGGACGCGCTCCATCCCCTGCCGGAACCTGCATTGACCACCCCATCCCCATCCGATAAACTGTTGACGTTGAGTCGAGCTCTCGCCTCGGTGCTTGCGCCGAGGCCTCCGGAGGCACAATCCACCGGGGATGGCACGCACTCCTCCGGTGTCTCCGCCTTACGCGAAGACCTCGCCGGGAAGTCGGAGATGAATCCGCTTCTTGCGCTTGTCCGAACCGGGATCGAAAACGACTTCGAAGAGGTCGTCTTCCGGCAGTATCCCTCTCTCGGAACAATCAGGCGCATTCTTGCGGACTCCCACGACCCTGAGGAGACAGCCTTGTATGCGGCGCTCTCGGGCTCGGGATCAGCCCTGTTTGGGCTGTACGGCTCCGAAGCCGCAGCAGCGGCCGCCGAGCGGAGGCTCAGCAATGCTGGAATTCGATCGTTGCGGACCAGGACCTTGCCGCGCGACGAATACTGGCGCACGATGTTCGAGCAGTAGGGTGCAGGTTTTCAGAGGGCAAAGCGATCAACGACGGTTTGATCGACTAATGGTAGGTCAAGTGCCTTTCTGCCCAGTCCGGCGAAAGGCGCGCCGGACCGGGGACCCGAAAGTCGAGAGCGGGCGGGATTTGAGGTTTCATTACTGGGCGATCGACTAATGGTAGGTCAAGTGCCTTTGGAGCACTTTGTCCAGGTTCGAATCCTGGTCGCCCAGCCAGGGGTTGGAAGTCGGGCCATGCACGAAAGCAGGATGCCATGCAAACCAGCTGGAGGATCTTGTGAAGACTGACACGGTGGAGATGGTAGGGGTCGCGCCCGCAACCGGCGTGGCTCAGGCAGATGGAAGCAAAGCGAAGCCGCAGGCGCGGCGTTCGCGCGTATCGAATGAAGACAGGCGGTTCAAAATCTTTTCCGGCACGGCCAATCGCGAACTGGCAGAAGACATCTGCAGGCACATCGGCGTCACGCTTGGCGAGACCCGCATGCAGCGATTTGCCGACGGGGAAGTCTATTTCCAGCTCCTCGAGAATGTCCGCGGCGCTGATGTTTTCGTCGTGCAGCCGACCTGCTATCCGGTGGATCAGCATCTGGTGGAGCTGCTGATCATGGTTGACGCGCTCAAGCGTGCTTCAGCCGGCCGCATCACCGTGGTAGTGCCGTATTACGGCTATGCTCGCCAGGATCGCAAGGATCGTCCGCGCGTGGCCATCTCCTCCAAGCTCGTCGCCGATTTGATGACCACCGCTGGAGCCCATCGCGCTCTCTTCATGGATCTTCACGCCGCGCAGATCCAGGGCTTTTTCAACATCCCGGTCGACCACGTGTTCGCCAGCCCGGTCATGATCAGCTATTTCAACGGGCTCAATCTTCCCGACCTCACCGTGGTCTCGCCGGATGCCGGCGGCGTGGAGCGGGCCCGCCACTTCGCCACCAAAATGGGGGTTCCCATGGCGATTGTGGATAAGCGGCGTACCGACATCAACGTCACCGAAGTGATGCACGTGATCGGCGATGTCAGGGGGCGGACCTGCCTCATCGTGGACGACATTATCGACACTGCCGGCACTCTGGTGAAGACGGTGGACGCCCTGCTGGAACAGGGCGCGTCGCGTGTTTATGCGGCGGCCTCCCATCCGGTGCTTTCCGGCGAAGCGGTTCAGCGCATCACGAACTCCCGGCTGGAGCAGGTCATCGTCACGGATTCGATTCCCTTCCGTCCGGAAGCGCAGGGGCTCCGGGATTCGGAAAAGATCAAAGTGCTTTCGGTTGCGGGGCTTCTGGGCGCCGCCATCCTCAACATTCACATGGAAACCAGCGTCAGTACGCTGTTTAGTTAGTGAGCCGCAGCTTTTGGCTATCAGCTTCTGGCTATTAGCTGTCAAGTTGCAAAACAGGAATTGGCGGCTGGTCGTCAATCCGGCCGTACAGAAGGGAGCGGGGCAAAAAGCTGGCAGCCAGGACGCTAAGAGCTAATTCCCCGTGCCCGAAGGAAAAGGACAATGATCACTCAGGAAACCGTTAGTGCCGTCGCCCGCGAGGGTAAGTTCAACAAAAATGCCGCCCGCCGCGTTCGCGCCAAAGGCAAAGTGCCCGCCGTCGTCTACGGAGCGGCTCAGCCCGCCATCGCGGTCGAGGTCGATCCAAAGCAGATTCAGAAGATCCTCCATTCGGCAACCGGACATAACTCGATCTTCGATCTGGCTGTCGCCGGATCGACGGCGAAAGTGATGATCGTCGACTGGCAGTATGAACCAATCAAGGGCAATCTGATCCACATCGACTTCAAGCGGATTGCGCTCGATAAGCCCATCCGTGTCGAAGTCCCGATTCAGCTCACCGGCATTGCCGTTGGCGTCAAGACGCAGGGCGGCATCATGGACCAGATGTTGCGCGAGGTCGAGATCGAGTGCCTCCCCGGCGATATTCCCGAGAGCATCGGTGTCGACGTCACGAATCTCACCTTCGGCATGGTGCTGCGCGTGTCCGATCTGCCGCACTCCGGAAGCCTTCGTTTTCTCACCCCGGAGGAGACGCCGGTTGCGCACGTGGTTTCGATCAAGGAAGAAGTAGTTGCGACGCCCGAGGCCGAGGCTGCTGTTGCAGGAGCGGCTCCTGCGGAGCCGGAAGTGGTAAAAAAGGGCAAGGCGGAAACGGCGGAAGGTGCGGCAGCAGCTGCGCCGGCCGCGGAGAAGGGTGGCAAAAAGTAAGTGCCGGCGGAAGGTGGCGCGTTTCTGGTGGTGGGGCTCGGGAATCCGGGCATCGAATACCAGTTCACACCGCACAACGCGGGGTTTCTGGCGATTGATCGCATCGCTGATGAGTCTGGCGCGGAAGTGGCCAATCGCCGCTCCCGCGCCCTCACCGCGAAGATTCGCATCGCCAGCCGGGAAGTGATCCTGGCCAAGCCGGAAACCTGGATGAATCTGAGCGGGCTGGCGGTTGGCGCCCTCGTCGACGAACTCGACATCGACCCCGCCGCCAACCTGCTGGTGCTTTACGACGAACTGGATTTGCCTCTCGGAACCTTGCGGGTGCGGGAGAGAGGTAGTCCGGCGGGCCATAATGGCGCGCGTTCCGTTGCCGGCGCACTAGGCACGGACGACTGGTGGCGAATTCGGATCGGGGTAGGTCCCGAGCCCGGCGTTCGCGAGGAAGCTTTTCGGCGAGGCAAGGATTACCTGCTCACGCCGATGAGCAAACGGGATTTGGCGGCGATCGATCCGGTCCTTGACCGGGTGGCGCGCGCCGTCGAAATGGTGGTGGCAAAAGGCATTTCCGCCGCCATGAATGAGTTCAACCGCCGGGACGATTCCGGGAATGGCCCCGCGGCGCAGTAGAGGGAACGACGGAAGCGAATTTTGATTGGCCGGCCTTTGGCCGGATGGAAAGAGTAACAGACGATGCAACGTTTCTACGAAGTAATGTTTATCGTTCGACCGGATGTGGCGGACGAAGATCTGGACAAGCTGATTGCCGGCCTCGAGCAAACCGTTACCAACGGCGGCGGAACCGTGCGTTCCACTGAGAAGCTGGGACGCCGCAAGCTGGCGTACATGGTGCGGAAGTTCAACGACGGCAACTATGTTCTGCTCACCATCGATGCCGACGGTGTGCTGATCGCGGAGCTTGAGCGCCGCCTGCGCGTGTCCGAGCCGGTGATCAAGTTCATCACTGTGCGGATGGACGAGGAAGAAAAGCGGCTCGCCAAGGTCAGGGCCATCCGGGCCAGCCGTAAAAAGCTGAGCGCCATCCCGGCCGAACCGCCGCAAGCACCCGTTCCAGCGGCTGCGCCCGCACCGGCGGAATCGGAGTCTGCAACCCCCGCCAACGCGTAAATGCGCCCCGGCGACGACAAAATTTGAGCAATGGGCCGGCGCCCTTCGCGGTGGCTGGCCGGAGGAACCAATATGGCTGACGAATCAACAACTCCAACTCCACGCTCCGAAGCTCCCGCGGGACGGCCTTCAGGCCCCGGCGGCGGACGAGGCCCCGGTGGCCCCGGCGGTCCGGGCGGACGGAAATTTTTCCGCCGCAAGAAGGTGTGCAAGTTCTGCACCGAGAAGATCGACGCCATCTCGTATCGCGATGTGCGGCTGCTGCAGGGCTTTGTCGCCGAGCGCGGCAAAATTGTCCCTCGGCGCCTCACCGGCGTCTGCACTACCCACCAGCGGCGGCTCTCAAAGGCCATCAAGCAGGCGCGCAACATCGCCCTGCTGCCTTTCGCAGCGCGGTTTTAACGCGGCGCACCGCTCTTGCTGACGGGCTTTCAGTGGAGCGGTGGTTCGCTGACTTTTTTATCGCTGGCGGCCTCTCGGCCGTCACAGGAGATTGCAATGGAAGTCATTCTAAGAGAAGACGTCTCGAATCTGGGCCACCGTGGCGACGTTGTGAAGGTGGCCGACGGCTATGGCCGCAACTTTCTGCTGCCCAAAAACCTCGCCATGGAAGCCACGCCGGCCAATAAGGCCGTCATCGAGCAGATAAAGGCCTCCGCCGTGCGCCGTTCCGCGAAAGAGAAGACGGAGGCCGAGCAGCTCGTTACCCAGCTCAACGCCGTGTCGCTCACTTTCACCCGCAAAGTCGGAGAAGGCGACCACCTCTTCGGCTCTGTCACTTCGGTGGACATCGCCCAGCAACTGGCCGCACAGGGCTTCAGCATCGATCGGCGCAAAGTCCAGCTGGAGGAGCCGCTCAAGTCCACTGGCGAATTCCACGTGCCGGTCAAGCTGCACCGGGAGGTCACAGCTCACGTTGCGGTCACAGTGAAGGGCGAGGAAGTCGCGGCCGAGTAATCCGAATCGGCCGAAAGACGCTGGGGCGGACCCACACCGCCCCCGCCGCCTGCACTCATGAGATGAGAAGATAGAAGGGAATCCTTCGGTTTCCATTCATGCTGAACGTCATCTCGTCTCACGTCTTTTTGCAGCAACGCCTGCATCCCGGAATCCTCGATTCCTTTGCCCGCGCCGAAGCCCAGGGCGTGGAGTTGTTCGCGGCCAGGCAACACTTCGACTACGGTAGTCGGCCCCATGTCCGAGAGTTGGCGGATTGGTTCGGTTCGAATACCGTCGAGCCCTTCTCCATGCACGCGCCCATATTCCCCGATCTCGAGATGGGCCGCAGCGGAGCTCCGGCCGTTAACGTCATTCATCCCGAGAAGAGCCGCCGCATCGACGCTATGGACGAAATCAAGCGCGCACTCGAGGTCGCCGAGCAGATACCCTTTCGTTTTCTCATCCTCCACCTGGGCGAGCGCGAGGACACATGGACCGGCGCTCTCTGGAGCACTCCATCACCGCGCTCGAACATTTGCGCGCCTTTGCGAACCCGCTCGGCGTCAAGATTCTGGTGGAGAATCTTCGAGGCGAAGTCACCCGTCCCGCGCACCTCGTCGAGATTCTCGCCTCCGGCCATTTTCAGGACATCGGCGTGTGCCTTGACGTCGGCCACGCCCATCTCGGCGACGGTGTCAGCGCGGCTCTGGGCGAGCTTAAGAGCCGGCATCCGCTCCTCGCACCTGCACGACAACAAAGGGGGACAGAGATGCCCACCTCTGGCCCGGCGACGGTACCATCGCCTGGAACGACACGCTGGCCGAACTGAAGGCCGCTCCGCAAAGTCCGGCCGGCGTCCTCGAGATTCATTACCAGCTGGGAGAAACTCTGGACTCCGTGGCGGAAAAGGCGAAGCGCGCCTTCGAAAAGATCGACGCGGCAAAAAAGCAGGATTGATCAACGAAAGAACAGGTTCAGAACATGCCGGACACAAGACAGGAAACAGCGACGGTCACAGAGGCTCCTCTTTCCACCATCGCGCGCATCCGCGAGCGCGACGGTCAGACCGTCACCCTGCACGGCTGGCTCTACAACCTGCGCGCGAGCGGCAAGCTGCTCTTTTCCATCTTCCGCGATGGCACCGGCACCATCCAGGGCATCGTACCGAAAGCCGCCGTATCGCCCGAGGTCTTCGAGGACCGTAGAGGGTCTCACCCACGAGTCCTCTGTCATCGTTACCGGCAAAGTCCGCGCCGATCAACGTGCTCCGGGTGGTTACGAATTCAACGTCGAGAACGTCCAGGTCCTGCAGCGTGTCTCCGAAGATGATCCCTAGCCCTATCTCCCTCAAAGAGCATGGCACCGACTTCCTCGATGGAGCATCGCCATCTCTGGATCCGCACCCCACGCCAGGCGGCCATCCTCCGCATCCGCGCGGAAATCATCAAGGCCGCACTGCGACTACCTCGACGACAACGGCTTCATCCTCACCGACCCGCCCATCCTCACCCCCGCCGCCTGCGAAGGCACCAGTACGCTCTTCCCTGTCGAATACTTCGGCGACGGAGGCCTACCTCACCCAGAGTGGCCAGCTCTACATCGAGAGACACCGCTCTCACCCTGGGCAAGGTCTACTCCCTTCGGACCGACCTTTCGCGCTGAGAAATCCAAGACCCGTCGCCACCTCACTGAGTTCTGGATGGTGGAGCCGGAGATGGGCCTTCGCCAACCTCGACGACCTCATGGGCCTGGCTGAAAACTTCATCAGCTTCATTGTCGACCGCGTCCTCACCCGCCGTGCTCCCCGAGCTCAGGACCATCAACCGCGACGCCGCGGAAGCTCGAGGCCATCAAGCCGCCCTTCCCGCGCCTCCGCTACGACGAGGCCGCCGACCTGCTGAACGAAGCCCACAAAAAGGGCCTGATCGAGCAGCCCTTCGAGTACGGCAACGACTTCGGATCACCCGATGAGACCTGGATCTCCTCGCAATTCGACCGGCCCGTCATGGTTCACCGGTATCCTGCCGCCGTCAAGGCTTTCTACATGGAGCCGGATCCGCAGGACCCGGAGTCTGCGCTCTGCGTCGACGTTCTGGCACCGGAAGGCTACGGCGAAGTCATCGGCGGATCGCAGCGTATCGCTTCCTACGACCTGCTGAAAAAGCGCATTGAGGAGCACCAGTTGCCAATCGATGCCTTCCAGTGGTATCTCGATCTGCGGCGGTATGGTTCGGTTCCGCACTCCGGTTTCGGCATGGGTAAATCGAATTTACTATCCAACCATGGCGTACAGGTTACGTTGCCATTGCGGCAAGTGACAACGAGGTGCGAGGTATTGACGTTGGCGACAACTGTGCCGATCTTGTAGCAATGGTGCAAAGAAGGTTCCCAACCGCACCTCTGCTACTATCGGATTGGAAAGGATCAAACAATCATGATACTTCTAACAAATCTACCCAAGTCCTATTCGCGTCCGTTATGGAAGCCCTCGAGAATCCTACCGGCAAGATTTTGCATCTTCCGACCGATGTCTTTGAGGTTTACGGATAGCCTCTCATTTATATAGTAGTGGAGATAGACTTCCTGTCTCAAGTCTTAGAGTGACGTCTCGGTTTCTCAGCTTGAATCATGCGCGAGCCGCTGTCAATGGCTTCCATCAACACAGGATTCAATAATGTCTATACAGTCTAACAGCCACAACGAAACATTCGTTCGCTCGCTCCGCTCAACATCCTCGCGAAGGCCTACAAATTGCGGCTGCGCGTAATTACTCTCATACGTACGTCTGCACAACTAAGCAACATAGTATTCTAGGAGGTGTTGCCTGACATAGGCTCGTATCTCGGGATCGAGAATGCTTTGAAGGCTGTGGCCGAGGGGCAACTGCCATCATGGCTAGCTTCTACAGAGGAGATGCTACCTAGACGAAGCGATTGCCAACCTTTGACTTGTTTCCGCCGCCAACAATATCAGCCATGAATTCGAGGTGAGAGCCGTCGTACTCTTTTCACGACAACCTTTCAAGCTGCTAGGTCCTCGAGATCAACTTGCGTGCTGCGACCACCACAATCATCTGAAGCATTCGTCTGTTTCGTTAAAAGCTAACCGAGTGTTGAGGGTATCACCGTATGACTCAAGCTGCTTGGCAGCGTCTTTCTTGAACATCACGAACATACGGCTCAGCTCTGCGACCTCGTTCTGCAACGCCCTGAGCGCCCTCAAAGGTAACAGAACCATTTGGTCGACCCTGGTCGAGGCTTGGTTGATTCTGGTACCCTCATCGTGCTCTTGGTCCTCTTTCGAGACCATCGAGTTTGTTAGAGTCATCATACCACTTAACGATTAGAACCAATAGGATGCGTTCTCAGGGGCAGCACACGTCTTTCCTGTAATACCCGCTCTCTGAGCAGGACGTCGTTCTATCTGCTCATCAAATCCCAGGCCAATTTCTTGACGTGTACGCTTTCGTGCTCCGCGAGACTCGACACTGATGACGTCGGCCCTCGTATTCACCCTAGAGAATAGCAATATTCGGAGACAATTCAAGACGCTAATCCCTAGTTAAATACGAAAGCTGCCGAAAGTACAATCAACTTGGAGCGCGGCGCTGCAGACACTTGAAGGCCACTGGGGATGGGTCATCGCCGTCGCATTCTCTCTGGACGGCGGGCTGTTAGCGTTTGCATCAAGTGACGATAGAGTCAGGCTATGGGCCCGGCGACGGGAGTGGCGCCTCAGACGCTCCAATTTCACAGCAGCTCAGTCAAGACTGTCGCATTCTCTCCGGACGGCAAGCTTCTGGGCCTGCTTCAAGTGACAAGATGGTCAGGCTATGGGATCTGGCGACGGGAGCGGCGTTGCAGACGCTCGAGGGGCACGGAAACGGGATTCACGCCGTTGGTTTCTCTCTGGACAGCAAGCTGCTGGCGTCTGCATCATATGACGAGACGGTCAGGCTATCGGACTTGGCAACGGGAGCAGCACTACAGACACTTGAGGGTCACAGCAGCATGGCTAAAACCGTCACAATCTCCCCGGACGGCAAGCGGTTGGCGTCTGCATCATATTGGACAGTCAGGCTATGGGATCTTGCAACGGGAGTAGCGCTGCAGACGCTCGAGGTTGGTGCGGAAGTTAGCAAGATATCTTTCTCTAGAGATAGTTAATATCTTGAGACTAATAGAGGGCTATTGAGTCGCCAGTCGTCCCTCCCTATGATAGCAAATAGCCCCTTGATATCCTGCAACTCATCCTTTTCGAGAAGACCCGGATGCGCGCAATAGCCCACGTTAATCTTCCCTGATTGAGTCTTAGATGCCTAACGACATACTTCACCCCGGAGCAGAATCCAACTTGCAGACGTAGCATTAATGTACTCTTTGCTCTGTGTAAGTTCGTCAACTCACTGTGCAAAAGGCACTACTGACACAACACTACAGAATCGTGTTAAATTCTGCAAATATGCCACTTTCTTCCATGGATCGGTTTTGGTATTGCCACTTTGAGCTTTCCATGATGCGAAGCCTAAAAAGCTGATAAAATTCCTCTGTTGAATATCTGATTACGATTCGTGGCTATACCCATAATGCCAGTCTTCTTTCGCCAGGTCCTCTCTAACTTTGTAGTTCCTCTCGGCTATCTCCAGAACCTCCATATCTACTTCCACAACCCTCATTCCCTCTTCCGGACCGTCAAAACTCCCCTTCACGGCCCCGACGAGGGGCATGGCCACCCGGCTTAGTCCGCAGTACCCATCTTCCGCCTTTCCGCCTACATTGACGAAAATGATACAGCACGTATTCTCGAATGCACGCGCGGTCAGCACGCTACGTAGAAACAAAGCCTCAGCGTTTGGATTGATTTGCAGACCCTCTGGTAAGCAATCTGTAGCCATCCAAAAGGTGGGTACAATGACAATCTTTGCACCTTGTCGGATCAGTGCGCGGAACGCTTCGGGAAACGCGAGGTCCCAGCATACAAGAATTCCGACCGGGCCGAGGGGGGTTTCGATAATGGTATGTTCTTCATCCTTCCCGGTGGATGTTAGATGCGGCCGTTCAGGGTGCCAAAGGTTCTTCTTGTTATAGGAGCCGAGGATCTCGCCCGTGTAGGAGATGAAGGTTGAAATGTTGAGGAGGACAGAGGGAGAAGAGGAGGAGGAAGGGTCAGGTGAGGCGGTGACGATGGTGCCAGGAACGATGTTTATCTTGAGTTTTGAGGCGAGG
>CAVPCE010000042.1:0-9744 GCA_963702295.1 uncultured Acidobacteriaceae bacterium
ATCTGCTGGTTACGGATTTCTCCGATGACTATAACGTGCTTTATCGCAACGACGGCGGCGCCAACTTTACCGATGTGAGTTATCAGACGGGCATCGCTCAGGACAGCATTCCGTTTCTCGGATGGGGCGCGGGATTCATTGACTTCGATAACGACGGGTGGAAAGACGCGATGATGATCAACGGCCATGTCTATCCACAGGTGGATCGACATGACTGGGGGACCAGTTTCGCGCAGCGCCCGCTGCTGTACCGCAATCTGCAGGGAAAACGATTTGAGCTCGTTCCGGCGGTCGAAGGTAGTGGATTGGCGGAGACGTTTGCCGGCCGCGGCGCCGCATTCGGCGATTTGTTTAATGATGGCAAGATCGATGTCGTCGTTAATGTTCTGGACGGCCATCCCGTATTGTTGCGGAACGTGAGTCGCGACGATAACCACTGGGTGGAAATGAAGCTGATCGGTGGGCCGAAGAGTCCCAGGGATGCCGTAGGGGCGGCGGTGTATCTGACGGCGGGAGGCGTGCGCCAGCGCGGCGATGTGCTGAGCGGAGGCAGCTATCTTTCGTCCAGCGACCAGAGAGTGCACTTCGGACTCGGCAAGTCCACGAGCGTGAGCCTTGTTGAAGTTCACTGGCCGAGTGGTTTCGTGGAGAAGGTAAGACTGCCTGGCGTTGACCGAATCTATACGATCACCGAAGGCCGCGGGCTTACCGGCGTATTGGCGAGTAAATCGGGAAACCCTGAAAAGGCTGTATCGGATACTGCGGCCAGCGCGACTATGCGGTCTTCAGCACCAGCACAGTCGCGATTGGATCGGGCGCCTTCGCGGGAAGGGCGATGTCGATGCCGTCTGCGGCGCGGGTGACTTTCAGGGGGCTGCGCGCTGAATCTGCCAGGAGCCAGGCGCCAGTGACCTGACGGGGAACCTTGCTGAGGTGGAAGGTGGTTCCGGGCCACTCGAAGAGGTGGATGTAAATCCGATCGGCCGTGGTTGTCGATCTCCACTGCCAGCTGGGAATGAACTTCGGCTTGCCATCCTCATCTTTTTCTGTGGGGGAAAACGAGCCTGCTTCGTCTCCGAAGAGCGTGGGGCGGGTGGCGTAGATCGCTTCGCCATTGACCGCCAGCCAGCGTCCCATTTCATGGAGGCGAGCTACCTCGGGTTGCGGGACCTCGCCGGTGGCTTCGGGGCCGATGTTGAGAAGGTAGTTTCCACCTTTGCTGGCAATATCGATCAGGTTGCGCAGCAGCGTCTCGGTGCTCTTGAAGTTGGTGTCGTCGACTTTGTAGCCCCAGGTGTCGTTCATCGTCATGCACGACTCCCAGTCGCGTCCTGGATAGCCGCGAGCCGGGATATATTGCTCGGGCGTTTCAGTGTCGCCCTGGTAGCCGCCGCCGAGGCGATTGTTCCAGATGAGCTTTGGATGTTGATTGAGAACCGTGACGATTTTTCCGGCCAAATCCGGAGTCATATCTTTCGTGGGCGTATCGAACCAGACGATTGCGGGGAACTCGCCGTAATTGGTGAGCAGCTCACGTATCTGAGGGATGGCCTTGGTTTCGAGATAGGTCGGGGAAGCTGCCATTCTGCGCCGGGTCCCAGTGATACGTGGGCGGCTGGTGATCGCCGGTTTTGTAGGCCGCTCCGCCGGGCGCCGTCCAGTCCTGATCCTGCGAATAGTAGAAGCCGAGCTTCAGGCCCTGCCGGCGGCACTCAGCGGCCAGTTCTTTCAGGGGATCGCGTTTGAAGGGCGTTGCCTGAACGATATTGAAGGGATTCGCGCTCGAATTGAACATCGCAAAGCCGTCGTGGTGTTTCGACGTAATGACGATGTACTTCTGGCCCGCGGCTTTGGCGAGGCTGACGATTCCGGCAGCGCTGAATTGTGTTGGATTGAATCGGGCAGCGAGCGCCTTGTACTGCTCCACGGGAATGGAGGCGCGGTTCATGATCCACTCGCCGATGCCCGGGACCTCCTTGCCATTCCAGCGCCCGGCGAGAATCGAATAGAGACCCCAGTGGATAAACATGCCGAAGCGGGCTTCGCGGAACCACTGCATGCGCGCGTTCTTCTGTTCGGGGGTTTCGATGTCCTGGATGGAGGGCACCGGATGCGCGGTCGCGGTGTTGAAATGTTCTCCCTGCACCTGAGCCAGGCCTGGCAGCGCGCCAGCGAGTGCGCGTCCGGTGGCACTGAGTGCGGCTACCCTGGCAAATGCCCGTCGTGACAGATTCATTTCCGGACCTCCGGATTTCGTGAAGTGCAAACCGTGACACGCGGAAGGTTTCCTGCCCGCCGGGCACGCGTCGTCCACTGCGAATCTATCTTATGTCGATCTTCAATCCCTTGCCGTCATCGGGCATCGTGAAAGCCAGGTGATCTTTCTCGCGGGCAACTGAGGTTTCGTGTTTGCTGCCGTTCAGGTCCACTTCTCCGTGAGCGGCGGTCCAGCCGTAGACTTCGACGCGAACCTCCTTCCACCATGCGGGCCAGGAGCCCTGGTGGGCGCCGATGTCCAGGTGCAAGCCTTGCTGGTCGATTCGGCAGTGGAATTCCCGCAGAAAGGCGCCGTGCTGGTAGTCGTAGGTGCGGCCGTCGTCTGAGTAGAGATTGCCGCTGCATGGCTCGCCGGCGTAGACGCGCAGGGTGAGCGGCCCCTGCGGGGTTTGGTTGGTGCTCTGCACCAGAGGGGCGATGGGGAGGATGGAGCCGGCGCGCACGAAGACAGGGAGCTGGGCCGGACCCGAAGGAGCCGTGATGTTGATAGGGCCGCTGGTCTGAATCGCTGCTGCGGCGCCGGCGGAGCCCGCCTGGGCCGGAACCCGCTTACCGGTCCAGAAGTCGTACCAGTCCGACGACGGAAGTTCGATCTCGTAGGGGCCGGCCTCGTCGGGATAGCTGCCGGGGGCGACGAGCAGGTCGGAGCCGAGGAGGAATTCGCCGCCCGCCGTGAGATCCGTATCGAGAGGGTGGCGGTCGGGTGCGGCATCGGGGAACTCGAGGAAGAGCGGCCGGACGAGGGGAAGGCCGGTGCGCGAAGCCTCGTCGGCGAGGGTGTAGAGATACGGCATAAGGCGGTAACGAACTTCGATGAAGCGGCGGCGAATGGCTTCCTGCTGCGGCGCCGCCGACCCAGGGTTCCTGATCCGCCGGATCCCTTCTCCGTGTGGTCGCGATCGATGGGCTGGAAGGCGCTCACCTCGATCCATTTGTCAGGAGATCGGGGGATGGGCTTCCGGCGAAGCCGCCGACATCGGCGCCGCTGAAGGCAAAGCCGCTGAGGCCGAGGTTTTCCAGCATGGGCGTGGTCAGGCGGAGATGGTTCCAGGTGCTGCTGTTGTCGCCGGTCCAGGTGGCGGCATAGCGCTGGCCGCCGGCATAGGAGGCGCGGGTGAGCACGAAGGGACGGGTATTGGGATCGAGTGTGCGCAGGCCTTCAAAGGTGGCGCGCGAGTTCTCCATGCCATAGACGTTGTGAATCTCGGCGTGGGTGGCGGTGCGCGGGTGGAAGCCAGGCTCATCGATGCGGTGGACGACGTCCAGGGGCATGGTGAGGGTCGGCGAGTCGAAGATGGAGGGCTCATTCATGTCGTTCCAGAAGCCCTCGGCTCCATCGTCATGGAATCCGCGATAGAGCGTGCCCCACCATGCGCGAGTCTGCCGGCGGGTGAAGTCCGGAAAGACGGCGGGGCCGGGCCAGACGCGTCCGGTGTAGACCGAGCCGTCGGGATTCTTTACAAAGTGATCGCCTGCGATGCCGGTGTCATAGGGCGCGTAGTTGTGGTCGGGGAGATTCGCGATGTGCAGGTCGGTGATCAGCACGAGGTGGAAGTTTTCCGCGCGCAGGTGCGCGATCATCCCCCGAGATCGGGAAAAGCAGTGCGATTGACCGTGAAGGGGCGATTCTGGTCCTGATAATCGATGTCGAGGTAGAGAGCGTCGGCGGGAATACGATCGTCGCGGAAGCGCTTCGCCACATCGAGCACGCGTTGTTGGGTCATGTAGCTGTAGCGGGATTGCTGAAAGCCGAGCGTCCAAAGAGGCGGCAGAGGCGGAGTGCCGGTGAGCCAGGCGTAGGTTTCGACGACCTGCTTCGGTGAGGGGCCATAGAAGACGTAGTAGTCCAGAGGGCCGCTGACGGCGCCGAAGGAATAGGCCGTCGCGGTCTCCTTGCCGAAGTCGAAGCTGGAGCGCCAGGTGTTGTCGAGCAGCACGCCCAGAGCCTGACCTGCTCGATAAGTCATGAAATAGGGAATGCTCTTATAGATGGGGTCGGTGGATTCCTGAAAGCGGTAAGCGTCGGTGTTCCACAGGGTGAAGGCCTCGTTACGGCGATCGAGACGACCGGTTTTGTCGCCCAGACCGAAGTAGTGCTCGTCGAGCGGCATCTTTTTGTAAATCCGAAACGCGGCGTCGTCGAAGCGGACGGGACGAGCATCCTGTTGGAGAATCTTTCCGGAGAGATCTTCGATGGTGATTTCGAGGGTTTGGCGATCGACCTTCACCAACAGAGAGCGGGTGCGGAATCCGAAAAAGTCCGGACCATTCGCTTCAGCGACAGCCACCGCACTGTGGCGGGCTTCGGGAAGGACGGCCCAGGAGGCGTCCTCGGGAGGGTTTGAACCGCGCCAAAGGCGGATGCGGAGAACGTCGTCGCGGAGGGCAGTGATCTGCTCGGTGCATGCGGCATTCTCGACGGTGATGCCATTACGGAGTGCTGAAGAAGTTGCGGCCGCAAGCCTGGATTCCTGAGCGGGAAGGGTCAGAGAGCACAGCGAAAGAAGAAGAGGAAGCAGGGCAGAAGAGGAATGACGGAAGCGCATTTTGGTTTCCTGACAACAAAGCTGGGACAGCTCTGATGCATGCAGTGTAGACGGCGACGGGGCCTTTTGCGGACCGAGTCCAGGGCGTGAGGCGGGCGCGGCTGAACCCGGATCGCCTATGCCGGTGGGGCGTTTGTATTCTGAGGAAGCTGGCGGGGACGACGGGGCTCGAACCCGCGACCTCTGCCGTGACAGTACAGAGGCGAGCGGTAACCTATTGAAACTAAGCGTCACGGATGGCTTCTTTTGGCGCTCTGAGGTACCCCTGGCAACGCTTATTGGACCCTTATCGGACCCTCGACCTCTGCCCTGTAAACCTCTGCCTTTTGTGATTGGTGCTTTGCCCTTAATTTAACAAGCTGATGGCCAGAGGCATGTCCGGTTCGGCTTTAGCTTCTGCACCCCCGTCCGTGGATTTAGATACCTGGAATCCATAGAGTCCAAGATAAGCGTATAAGTAGATCACCTGCGCATGAGCCTATGTTCAAAGGTGACATTACTTGAATATCGAGACTCTGAGGCAGCAAACGGAAGCAGACCACCACGCAGCGGAGGATGCTCTGCCGTTAATGAAGGCAGACCTTGATGCGGCCGGGTATGTCCGTTGTCTCCGTAAACTGCATGGAATCGTTGCAGCTTGGGAAGAACAAGCTCCTTCGCTCGCCCCGGATTGGTTGCGCGCACTCCTTATTGTCAGGAATCGCAAGCCTTTGCTCGAAGGTGACTTGGCCTGGTTTCAGATATCACCGCCGCAAGATCGCGCGACGTTCCCTTTCATCACCGATCTACCGAGCCTCCTTGGTGCCATGTACGTGATGGAAGGATCCACACTTGGTGGCCGGATCATCGCACGTCAAGTTCAGATGGCTCTTTCTCTGACCGATGGTCATGGTAATGCGTTCTTCCGCGGTCATGGTTTACAAACCGGCTCTTTTTGGAAGGAATTCTGCGGAATGCTAAGAGAACAAGTTCCCCATGATGAAACGGACAGGGTCGTAGCCTCGGCCAAAGCAATGTTCGCGACATTCGGCGAGTGGATGCAGGAGAAATCGGTCTTGGATGACCGTTAACAGTCAAAATGACGTTCCCCTCTCGTTCTCTTCCTCGGACCGACTCGATTCGCCTCTCCAACGCTGTGAAGACGAGCCGATCCGCATTCCCGGAAGCATCCAGCGTCATGGCTTTCTCCTACTGCTCGACAAGCTCGACTGTCACATTGTCGGCGCCAGCCAGAATACCGACGAACTTCTCGAAGTTCCGCTTGAACTCGTTCTCGGGGCAGAGGTCGATTCCATCTTCGAGCGTGAGGTGCTGGGCGCTCTCCGGCTCCGGGATCGGCCAGCGGCCGGGAGTAGTCACCTACCTCGGGGCCTTCCAAATGCGCGGCAGGCTCTACACGGTTGTCACGCATCAAGTAGGCTTGCAACGTATCGTCGAATTCGAGTTGGTAGATCGACTCGAGCAGCCCTGACATGTCCAATCAGGTCTTCACCAATTTTGTCAGCATGCTGTAGTCAGTTTCATTCTGAGCAGGAACTCTGCGATGCTCTCGCACTTCAGGTCAAGGACCTCACGCACTTCAATCGCGTTATGCTCTACCGCTTCGACGAGGCCGGCCATGGAACCGTGCTCAGTGAAGTGAACGATGGATCGCTCCCCAGCTACCTTTGCCTCAGGTTTCCCGCCTCGGATATACCCCAGCAAGCCAGGGACCTCTACCTTCTCAATACCGTTCGCATAATCCCGGATGCCTCCTACATTCCTTCGCCACTCCATTTCGCGGTCTCGCTGCACAAGATAGGCACTGCGCTTAAAGCTGGACCTTCAGAAACGTGGGCGCCGTTTCGCTGGATCTCTCCAACGCAATGCTGCGCAGCGTCTCCCCCGTCCATCTGGAGTACATGCGCAACATGGGATCCTCTCTTCGATGTCGATCTCGATCATCTGCGAAGGCAAGCTCTGGGGTCTAATCAGCGGACATCATGCTTCACCGCACACGGTACCTTTTCTGGTCCGAAGGTCATGCGATCTCCTCACCAAGCTCGTCGACCCAACTCTAAGTTTTCGCTCCGATGCCAGGCTCAATAAGATGGTTCACTTCCACGCAGCGCAGCGCCGGATTCTTACCCACATGGCGGCCGACAACAACTATGTCAACTCCATGGCCGACCAGATGGAAGAGCTCATTCAGATCACCGACGCGGAGGGAGCCGCGCTGTTCATCGACGGGAACTGCAGAACCGTCGGCAATACTCCAGGAGAATCAAATATTCGAAGGCTTGCGGAATGGATGGAAGAGACCCGGGACATGGAAGTCTTCTCAAGCAACAGTATCGCATCGCAGATCGGTTGGGCTGCGGAATTCGCCGGGGTCGCCAGCGGCGTGCTCGCCATCCGCATTTCCTATGTTCGTCAGAGCTATCTGATGTGGTTCCGTCCCGAAGTGCCGCGAACAGTGCGATGGGCTGGACAACCCGCCGTTGCCGACGAGAAAGCCCGGACCCTTCATCCCCGAACTTCCTTCGCGACATGGAAAGAGCAGGTCAGCGGAACCAGCTCGCCGTGGACCGAGATGGAGATCGAGTCGGCCACGGACTTCCGGGGTGCCGTTTTAACCATCAGTCTCCAGCGGGCTGAAGAAGCGATTCAACTCGGAGAGGCCCGCTTCGTCCAACTCACGCATGCCCTTCCGCACCCGGTCTGGACAGCCGATGATGATGGCAAACTCACCTACGTCAACCAGCGTTGGCTGGAGGAGGGTTTCCAAAAGCGCGGCCGCTGGTACGAGCAACAGGCCATTTTGACCGAGGATCAAGCCCGATGCGCCAACACGTGGAAAGAGGCCGTCGCGAATGGAGTTCCCTTCGACCTGGAAGTGCGATTCTGGCCGGATCCCGACAAGCCGGAGCGCTGGAACCTCGTCCGCGCCATTCCCTACCTTCGGACGGACCAAACCCGTGCCGGCTGGGTGGGCACCTGCACCGACCTCACCGACCGGCGTCAGCGCGAATCAGCACTGCGCATGACTGAAAAGCTAGCGCTTAGCGGACGGATGACCAGCGTGATCGCTCACGAAATCAATAACCCACTAGAAGCCATAGTCAATCTCCATTTCCTGCTCTCAAACCATCTCAAAGATGACATCGTTGCACGCGGTTATGTTGAGAGCGCAGATAGCGAACTACAGCGTATTTCCGCGATCACCAAGCAGACACTTCGCTGGTCCCGCGAAGATTTACAAAAGCCGGAGTGTGGCCCGGTACTCGACATAATTCAGGATGTCCTCCGTCTATATGCCGGCAAAATCCAAAACCGAGCAGTCAAAGTCATCGTGGAAAACGACATAGACGTGACCGTTTACGGAACTCTCGACCAAATCACGCAGGTGCTCGCTAATCTCGTCTCCAACGCTCTCCAGGCAGTACCCATCGGCGGCCGCATCTGGCTCAACTATTTCGCCCATGCCAACGCTACGGAAATCATTGTTCGCGATGAGGGCCAGGGAATGAGCGAAGAAACACTTCGCAACCTATTTCAACCCTTCTACAGCACAAAAGGCGACTTGGGAAACGGACTCGGCCTCTACATCTCCCGTGAAATCGTCGAGCGTCACCATGGAACGATCAACGTGATTAGCGAAATTGGAAAAGGAACCGACGTACGGATACGCCTTCCAACGTTCCCGACGGCTTAAAGAAATCGGCGGATGAGTTAATCCAAGCTCGTTCGTGATTGAGAAAATACGTTAGAGGCTTGCATGTGCTGCCGCAAGATCGTTAGCGGTTGCGACACCGGAAGCCAGCCGGCCACCGAACCATACGCAAGGAATGGCTTCGATTGCAATCAGCGCCGGATACCATGCTGGTCCGAGTTGTGCTCCACCGACGACGAAGAGAAAACCATGCCCGCGAGCCCCGCTGCAAATCCAATCCCAGCAAGAATCCAGACGTGTCGCATGGGGCTATCCGGCGCTAGCCGTGCGGTCACAAAACCTCCAGCCACGGTGAAGAGAGCGCGATAGGCCGAAGCGAGGGCAAACAGCGAATTGGACATGGACCCTGGCGATCTCGGGAATATGCCTATAGCGTGCATGATCGCGTCGGTCATGGTGGATGCGACGGCTGTGATGAGGAAGCCGGCAGCAACCGCAAGGACGCTGCGGATCCAGGGCTTTATGAGCGTACCGTCTTGTCTTTTGCGGACATCAGCGCATCCAGTTTGCGCAATTGGCTCTCATGGCCGGCGCGAGCGCGTTCCGTCCAGACATCGTCATGCATGGCCTGGGAAGTAACGGTGATCTTCACGCCGCCGGTGATTGACTCCAAATCTACGACGGTGACTACCTCGTAAGGAGGTACGTCAGGCACGAAGTCGGTGAGTGTCTTATAGGCCAAGCGGGATGGTGGCGTCACTTCAATGTAGGTGACTTTGCACTCGGTGGAGAGAGGCATGCCGTGCTGCTTCATGAATGCGATCTGCTGAGGGGCCGTAGCCGTCATCCAATAAACGAGCTGGCCGCCCGCCTTCAAATCGATCGAAGTTACGGTAACGTCAAATCCTTCTGGCCCCCACCAGGATTCGATTCCGGCCTTGGTAGTCCACAGTTGCCAGACATCAAGGATTGAGGCACTATAGGTGCGTTCGATTGAGAACTGTGCTCTTTGGTTCGTGGGTACGGGGTTCATGGTTTCCTGAGGACCGGTGTTGACGGCGGATTTGCTGCGCTCCAGTGCGGAGCCCAAGCGGTCGAGGCGCGCCTCCCAGTGGCGGCGATATGCCGCCACCCAAACTTCAAGCTGCTCGAAAGCTTCTTTGCGCAGGGAATAGAGACGCTTTTGTCCATCGGGGCGCATCTGCACCAAGCCTGCCTCTGTGAGAATGCGCAGGTGCCGCGACACGCCCGACTGGTGAATGTCCACAC
>CAVPCE010000043.1:0-43084 GCA_963702295.1 uncultured Acidobacteriaceae bacterium
CTCTGCCAGTCTGTGC
Source organism: uncultured Acidobacteriaceae bacterium (assembly GCA_963702295.1). Classification (GTDB taxonomy): domain Bacteria; phylum Acidobacteriota; class Terriglobia; order Terriglobales; family Acidobacteriaceae; genus Palsa-343. Next base: position 17 of record CAVPCE010000043.1, read on the forward strand.
ACAACAGATTCCGCGTATCGATGTAACCACGCTGGACAGTAGTCACGTCGTGCTGCCCACGTCCGGAAGCAAAAAGCCAATCGTGATTGTCATTGCCTTTTCGGCGAAGGGCGGCGACGACAGCGGGGCATGGAACAAGCGCTTCCAACCCCTGTATACGAAGGATTCGCGCTTCGATTACCTCGAGCTGGCGGATTTTCAGGGCATTCCGTCCTTCATCATGAAGATGATCATGCACGGCATGCGCCGGTCGGTGCACGAGCCGGAGAAGTCGCATCTGGCGCCGTTTTATACGGATGAGGGAAAGTGGGAGGGTCTGGTGGGCGCGAGCAACAAAAACGTCGCCTATGTGCTGCTGGCCGATCCCTCGGGCCACGTCGTCTTTCAGACCCACGGCCCTGCGAGCGACACCAAGGCTGCTGAGGTGATGGCAGAGCTGGGGAAGCTGGAACGCCGGGCTGCACAATAGCCTTTTTGACAGCCGCGCCGACCGTTTATTCGGCGCGAAGGACGGACAGCAGACCTGCCAGGGCGGTGTTAACTTCTTAGATAAGGGGGGATCTTATGGATCGGCGTAGTTTTCTTACGACGGGCGCAATCGCGGCAGCATTGGCAGCCGCACCGGGACTCTCCGCGGCCGCGCCGGGGGCTTCACTTTCCAACGAGGGATTCAGGCCGATTCCGAAGCGGAGGTTGGGCAGGACCGGCCGAGATCTCTCGATAATCGGACTGGGCGGCATTGTCATCATGAATGCGGATCAGGCGGTGGCCAACAATACCGTTGCCCAGGCGCATGAAGCCGGCATCAACTACGTCGATGTCGCTCCCAGCTACGGCGACGCGCAGCAACTGCTGGGCCCCGCACTGAAGCCTTACCGCGACAGCTTCTTCCTGGCCTGCAAGACCGGCAAGCGCGACAAGGAGGCAGCAGCGGCGGCGCTGGATGACTCACTGAAGCTGCTCGGGACGGATCACCTGGACCTTTACCAGCATCACGCTGTCACCACGATGGAGGACGTGAACCGCATCATGGGTCCGGGCGGTGCGCAGGAAGCGTTTGAGGCAGGACGGAAGGCCGGCAAGATCCGACATTTGGGTTTTTCAGCTCACTCGGAAGAGGCTGCACTGGCTCTTCTCGACCACTTTGACTTCGACACGGTGCTGTTTCCCGTCAATTTTGTCCTGGCTTCACAGAAGAACTTTGGGCCGCGGGTGATCGCCCGGGTGCATGAAAGGGGCGCAGGCATGCTGGCTATTAAAGCGATGGCGAAATCGCAATGGCCGGCCGAAATGCAGCACGCGCAAAAGCCCAATCCCAAGGAGTGGTACCAGCCATGTTCCTTACCGGAGCAGGCCGCGCTGGCCCTGCGCTGGACGCTTTCCCAGCGCATCACCGCCGCGCTTCCGCCTGGTGACGAGCGCTACTTTCCGCTCGCCATGTACGTGGCCCAGAACTTCCAGCCCATCTCCGGCGAAGAAGAGAAGTACCTGATTGCGAGCGCGACCGGCGCGACTCCCATTTTCCCCCAGGCCTGACCTCCGTCGGATGCCCTGTCGGGGCCGAACGACGGGCTCGCCTCACCGGCTCGGCGCTCTGCTATACTCAACCGTTGCGGGCATTCCCGGAATCGCCTTTATTTCCGGCCCTTTGCCCCAAATTTCCCGCGATACAAGCGACGTTTGAGGTTTCCATGTCCGGCCATTCCAAATGGGCGACCATTAAGCATAAAAAAGGGGCGCTCGACGCCAAGCGCGGCAAGATCTTCACCCAGCTGATTAAGGAAATCACCATCGCCGCGAAATCCGGCGGCGATCCCGACGGCAATCCGCGCCTGCGTTCCGCCATCGCGGCGGCGAAGGCTGAGAACATGCCGAACGACAACATCAAGCGCGCCATTCAGCGCGGCACCGGCGAACTCCCCGGCGCCACTTATGAGGAAATCGCCTTCGAGGGCTACGGTCCCGGCGGCGTCGCGGTTATTGTCGAGGCCACTACGGACAACCGCAATCGAGCTGTTTCGGAGATCCGCCACACCTTCGCCAAGCACGGCGGCAACCTCGGTGAGCCGAACTCGGTTCGCTTCATGTTCTCGAAGAAGGGGATCATCGCCGTTTCTAAAGAGGCGGCCGACGAAGAGAAGCTGATGAACATCGTGCTGGAAGCCGGCGGCGAAGATCTGAACGACGAAGGCGAGACCTGGGAAATCATCACCGAACCGTCTTCGTTTGAAGCGGTGGCCCAGGCGGTGCGCGATGCGAAGATCGAGACGGTCATGTCGGAAGTCACGATGGTCGCCTCGACTTACACGAAGCTGGAAGGGGCGACCGTCGCCCAGATGGTGCGCCTGCTCGAAGCCCTGGAAGACCACGACGACGTGCAGCACGTTTATTCGAACTTCGACATGGATGCGAAACAGCTGGAGGAAGTGACCAGCTAATCGCCGGCCTGACCTGATCCGAAGGGCCGCCCGGAGGCGGCCTTTCCTTTGCCCCGAAGGTTCCCTACGGAGAAGATGCCCGTCACGATGACTCCCCGCCGATTTACCTCCTTCGCGTCCGCTTTCGCACTGGCTTGCGTTGTTGCGCTGCCGCTTGTGTCCGACACATCGGCGTCGGCCCAAACGAGCGCGTCCGACATCGCGTCCGACGCTCCGGCAAAGTCTGCGCTGGCTCAACGGCCGTGGGAATACGGTCCGTTCTTCCAGTACATGAACGGCGCCGGCGCCCGCTCCGACTTTCACTTCACCGCTGCGGGATTGCGGGTCGGCAAGGTCATCACTCCGCCGCTGTTTCACGGATTCTTCCGCGGCCAATTTGAGTATGCAGGCGAAATCATGCCGTACTGGCAGGCGTTTACGCCCGCGCCGCACACCCAGCCCCAGCTCTACTACGACCCGATCAGTGGCCTCGATTATGAGGGAACGATCCCTGTGGGCGGGGGAACCTTTACCGGTGCCAGCATCACGCCGATCATTCTGCGCTGGGACTTCACGCCCCATCGCAGGATTGCTCCCTGGTTCCAGGCGGCGGGCGGGCTGATCTACACCACCCACAAGTTTCCCCCGGACGTGCTGGTGCCTCACGGGCAGCCGGGCGGAACCTCGGTCTTCAACTTCTCCCCGCAGGGCGGCGTCGGAATCCAGTACTTTCGCAAGCCGGGTCAGTCGATCATGCTGGCCATTAGCGGCGTCCACATCTCGTCGGCTTCGCTGGGGGACAAGAATCCGGGGGTGAACGGCAGCGTCGCGTTCCAGATCGGATATACCTGGTGGAGCCGGAAGTGAGCGTCGCCCGGGCCATGATGAGAATTCGCGACGCAAACGACTACAATCCCCTCTCCGACCCACGCGCATGACTGGCTGACCGAATGTCCGATGCTCTTATTGAATGCGTGCCAAACTTCTCGGAGGGCCGACGGGCCGAGGTGGTGGAATCGATCGTCGCAGCGATGGCGGTCGAAGGAGCCCATCTGCTGGACTGGTCGCTCGATGCCGACCACAACCGCTCGGTAGTGACGCTGGCCGGGCCGCCGGCAGCGGTGGTGGAGGCGGCTATTCGTGGCGCTGGGCGAGCCGCGGAACTGATCGACCTGACCGCTCAGGAAGGCGTTCATCCCCGGATCGGCGCGGCGGACGTGATCCCCTTCGTTCCGGTGCGGGGTGTCTCGCTGGAGCAATGCGCGCTGCTGGCGCGGCAGGCCGGAGGCGAAATCTGGAAGCGGTATCAGGTTCCGGTCTATTTCTACGAGGCGGCGGCAGCTCGTCCGGATCGGGCGATGCTGGAGGAGGTTCGGCGGGGACAGTTTGAAGGGTTGCGGGACGCGGTGCACCGGGAGCCGGCGCGGCGGCCCGACGTGGGAGGGCCTGCTCTGCATCCGACGGCCGGAGCCTCAGCGGTGGGAGCGCGGCGGTTTCTGATCGCCTTCAATTTGTATCTCGATACGCCGGAGGTTTCGGTCGCCCGGGCGATTGCCAAGGAGATTCGCCAGTCTGGCGGCGGATTGGCGGGTGTAAAGGCTATGGGAGTTTCGGCTCACGGTCAGGCACAGGTATCGATGAACATTACGGATTACACCCGTACGTCGGTTGGGCAGGCCTTCGCGGCAGTGAAGGAAAAGGCACTTAAGCACGGTGCCGCGCCCGCCCGCGCCGAGCTGATTGGGCTGATCCCGGAGGCGGCCCTTGAGCAAAACAGCGAGTGGCTGCGTCTGCTGGATGGATTCGATCCTGAGCTGAAGGTGCTGGAGCGGCGGCTGGAACATCCGCTGCCCTGGCCGGCGAGGCGCTGAAGGAGCGCGAATCCTGGGTACCGCAGGAACCAACGTTGTAGACAGCCTTGCGGCCCACCCAGCGTAAAATTGACATATGGCGGGAAGCGAGCGAGTCGTTTCGCCGCCTCCCGGGGTCCAATACCCCAGCAGATTTCTTCGGATTCAACGCTCGGCCGGAAGCCCCGGCAGAGGGAGCAGGTTCACAGGTGAGATTTAGCAAACAATTGCTTTTCAGTTTTGTAGCGGCTTTGGCTGCAGTTGCAGCTTTGGTGGTGCCCGCGCGCGCGGCGCAGCTCGACAACGATGCTCGGTCCGCGATTCCTCATGACGTGCAGCAGCTGATCGTGGTGGATTACCGGGTGATGCAGAACTCGCCCGCAGCCATGAACCTGAAGGCACGGATTTTGCCTCCTGAGCTGAAGCAGCTGGAAACGGCTCTGAAGAGCTCCGGCTTCAACGAGAATGACGACGTGGAAGAGCTGGCGTTTGCAGCCTTCCGCGTGGGCGGCAGCAGCAACAACATCAAGGTAGTGGGGCTGGCGCAGGGGCAGTTCCAGATGAGCGACATTCTCGCGAACTTCCAGAAGCGGAAGATCAAGCCGATGATGATTCGCAACAACAAGCTGTATCCGATGGGCGCCAGCGGGATGCTGGTGACCTTCCTGAACCCGACCACGATGCTGTTCGGCTCGACCGACTCGATCAAGCCGGCGCTCGACTGCCGGGATGGGCTAACTCCGTCGTTCCAGACGAACAACGACATGCTGGCGGCGATGCAGCAGGTGGATACGGAGCCGCTGTGGAGCATCCTCGATCAGGAGGGCACGCAGTACATGATGCACTCCCTGCTGGGCCAGGCCGCGCAGCTGACCGATTACGAGCAGGTGCGAAAGCGGTTGCTCAGTTCGAGCTACACGATGAACTTTAACAACGGCGTGAAGTTCTCGCTGTTCGTGCTGACGTCGGACACGATCACGGCGGCGACCATGTCGTCGCTGCTGAACGCGGCGGCGATGTATGAAAAGGTGAGCGGGACGGCGATCGAGAAGCAGGCGATCGACGACACGACGATCGATTCCGCAGCGGGAACGCTGAGCGTGAGATTCGTCGCGTCCGACGGCCAGTTCTCGGCGTTGCTGCAGTCGCCGCTTTTCCAGAACGTCGTGCACTAAACCGAAGTTGGTTTGAAAGTGGGGGAGCGGATCGGAATCCGCTCCCTTTTCTTTTGATCAGGCTCTGCCGAGCATCTTGCTGAGCGCGGCTTCGTCGATGACCTCGACGCCCAGTTCCCGGGCCTTGTCGAGCTTGGAGCCCGCTTCTTCGCCGGCGACGACATAATTTGTCTTTTTGCTGACTGAGCCGGAGACGCGGCCGCCGGCAGCTTCGATTTTGGCTTTGGCGTCTTCGCGCGAGAGGTTTGGCAGCGTGCCGGTGAGGACGAAGGTAAGGCCTTCGAGCTGCGAGGACTTCTTGCGCTTCTCGGCGGTGAGGATCAGGCCGGCCTTTTCGAGGTGGTGGACGAGGTCGCGGTTGCGAGACTCGTCAAAGAATTCGCGAATGGCCTGAGAGACGCGGGGGCCGACTTCGTTGACGCGTTCCAGATCTTCGGCGCTGGCGGCTATGAGGGCTTCCATGGAGCCGAATTCTTCGGCAAGAAGCTGTGCGGTGCGTTCGCCGACGAAGCGGATGCCGAGGCCGAAGAGGACGCGGGCCGAACCGGCTTTCTTTGAGGCTTCGATTTCGGCAAGAAGGTCCTTACGCTCTTTGGGGCCGACGAGGGCCTGCATGCGGGTCTTCTTTGGCCGGTCTTTTTATCTTTCATTACGACTTCGTGCTGGAGCTGGGAGAGCTGCTCGTCGGTGAGGAAGTAGAGGTCCGAGATGCTGCGGACGAGTTTGTGTTCGAGAAGCTGGTGACGACGGCGTCGCCGAGACCTTCGATGTTCATGACGCCGCGGGAGGCGAAGTGGAGGAGGCTGCCGGGGAGGCGGGCGGGGCAATCGATGTTGACGCAGCGGTAGTCGACTTCGCCTTCGGTGCGGACGATTTCGCTGTTGCAGTCGGGGCAGTGGGTGGGGAAGTGGAATTTCTTGTGGCCGCGCGGATGCTCCTTGTCTTCGACGACCTCGACGACTTTGGGGATGACGTCGCCGCCGCGCTCGACTTTGACGTAGTCGCCGATGAGGAGGCCAAGGCGCTCGATCTCGTCGGCGTTGTGGAGCGTGGCGCGGGAGACGGTGGTGCCGCCGATGGAGACGGGAGTGAGCAAGGCGACGGGGGTGAGCTTGCCGGTGCGGCCGACCTGAATGTTGATGTCCTCGACCTGGGTGATGCCGCCGCGCGCGGTGAACTTGAAGGCGACGGCCCAGCGGGGGGCGCGTCCGGTGTATCCGAGGCGGCGCTGCACGGCGGCGGAGTTGACCTTGATGACGACGCCATCGATTTCGTAGCCGAGTTTTACGCGTTGTTCGGCGCTCTGGACGAAGGCGAAAACCTTGTCGATCGAGGGCATGGCTTCGCGATGAGGGTTGACGCGGAAGCCAAGGGCGGTGAGGGCGTCGAGGGCCTCGGACTGATCGGGGAGGAGGTCTTCGCCGCTTTCGGTGAGGAGGAAGTAGGCGTAGAAGTCGAGGCGGCGCTGGGCGACGATGTTCGGCTCGAGGGTGCGGATGGTGCCCGCGGCATAATTGCGCGGGATTGGCGGCGGGATCGAGGCCCTGGGCTTCCCTTTCCTCATTGGCTTTGACGGAAGGCGGCGAGCGGCATGACGATTTCGCCGCGGACTTCAAAGGTGGCCGGGACACCGGCTTTCTTCAGCGCGGCGGCGGGGATGGAGAGCGGGACGGAGCGGATGGTGCGGACGTTGGTGGTGACATCTTCACCGATGGTGCCGTTGCCGCGGGTGAGGCCGCGGGAGAGGTGGGCGGAGCCGTCGGCTGCTGCGCGGTAGTGCAGGGCCATGGAGAGGCCGTCGATTTTGTACTCGCAGACGTAGCCGATCTTTGCTTTTTCTCCGGCGAGAGGAGTGGACGCGGCGGTCCCAGTCGCGAAGCTCCTCTTCGCTGGTGACGTTGTCGATGGACAGCATGGGGCGCGAGTGCGCGACCTTGGGAAAGCCTTCTTTGGGTTTGCCGCCGACACGCTGCGTGGGGGAGTCGGGCGTGACGAGGGCCGGGTGTTCACGCTCGAGGCGCTGAAGCTCTCGCATGAGGTCATCGAACTCGGCGTCGGAGATTGCCGGCTTGTCCAGCACGTAGTAAAGGTGCTCGTGGTGGCGGATCTTGTCGCGGAGGGCGGCGATCCTTTTGGCGGCGTCGGCATCGGCGGCAGAGGCGGCGTGGGTCATCGCCTCTCAGGATAATCGGGCGAAGGCAGAAGTGGGGAGACTCCGCGCACGAAGGGGCTGGGGCGGCCGATGCGCGAACGCTATAATCCGTGACGCATGGAAAAGCATGTTCTGGATGAGTTGAAGCGGCGCAACCGGCTGGCGGAAGAGGGTGGCGGCGCGGAGCGGCGGGCCAAACAGCATAAGGAAGGCAAGCTGGGGGCCGGGGAGCGGATCGCGCTGCTGCTGGATGAGGGCACGTTTGAGGAGACAGACCGGTTCGTGACGCATCGGGCCACCGATTTCGGGATGGCTGAGAAGCGGATTCCCGGCGATGGGATTGTGACCGGCTTCGGGCGGATTGATGGGCGGACGGTGTTCGTCTTCGCGCAGGACTTTACTGTTTTTGGCGGGTCGCTCTCAGAGGCGAATGCGGGCAAGATCGTCAAGCTGATGGAGACGGCGATGCGTGTAGGCGCGCCGGTGATCGGGCTGAACGATTCCGGGGGCGCGCGGATTCAGGAGGGGGTAGTCTCGCTCGCCGGGTACGCAGATATTTTTCTGCGCAACACGCTGGCCAGCGGAGTGATTCCGCAGATATCGGCGATCCTGGGGCCGTGCGCGGGCGGGGCGGTGTACTCGCCGGCGATTACCGATTTCATCCTGATGGTGGACAAGACTTCGTACATGTTCGTGACCGGGCCGGATGTCATCAAGACCGTGACGCACGAGGAAGTGACGAAGGAAGCGCTGGGCGGGGCGACGACGCACAACGAGGTGTCGGGGGTGGCGCACTTTATGGCGCACGACGATGCGGAGTGCCTGGCGATGATCCGGGAACTGCTGAGTTTTCTGCCCTCGAACAATCTGGACGATCCGCCGCGGCGGCCATGCTCGGATCCTGTGGACCGTGCGGATCGTGAGCTGGACAATCTGGTGCCCACGGAATCGAACCTTCCGTATGACGTGAAGGAAGTCATCGAGCGCATCGTGGATGACGGCTACTTCTTTGAAGTACACGAGCATTTCGCGAAGAACATCGTGGTGGGCTTTGCCCGCATGAATGGGCGGCCGGTCGGGATCGTGGCGAATCAGCCGGCGTTTTTGGCTGGGGTGCTGGACAATCACGCCAGCGTGAAGAGCGCGCGTTTTGTGCGTTTCTGCGATGCGTTCAATATTCCGCTGATCACGCTGGAGGATGTGCCAGGATTTCTGCCGGGAACGCAGCAGGAGTATGGCGGGATTATTCGCAATGGGGCCAAGCTGCTGTTCGCGTTCGCAGAGGCCACGGTGCCGAAGATCCTGGTGATCACGCGCAAGGCCTACGGCGGGGCGTACTGCGTGATGAGCTCGAAGCATATTCGCACCGATGTGAATTTTGCATGGCCGACGGCGGAGATCGCGGTGATGGGGCCAGAGGGCGCGGTGAATATCGTTTACGGACGCGAACTGGCGGCGGCGGTGCGCGAGGCGGAATCGAAGGAAGGCAAGCTGAGCGAGGATCGACGAGCAGAGGTGCTGGCGGAGGCGAAGGCGGCGCGGGTGCACGAGTTCCGCGAGCAATTTGCCAATCCTTATGTCGCGGCAGAGCGGGGCTATGTGGATGCGGTGATTTTGCCGCATGAAACCCGACGGCGATTGATTGCGGCGCTGGAGATGCTGGAAGGGAAGCGGGATAAAAATCCGCCTAAGAAACATGGAAATATTCCGCTGTAGCGAGCGTGGCTCGCTACAGGGAGCTGAGAAGCGGTCAGGCGAGAGCCGGTCAGCTTAGAGCGGTCAGCGAAGAACCGGTCAGCTGGGAAGCGGTTAGTTCAAAGGCGGCGCTCGAATCGCCGTTGGTGCCGGGCCAGAAGGCGAGCGAGGGGGCAGCGATGATGCCGGTGAGTGTGGAGACGGCGGAGCATTATGTATGGGGCGAGCAGCAGGGTCCGGCATGCGACGGCTGGCATCTGGTGCGAAGCGAGGGGCTGAGCGTGATTGAGGAACAGATGCCGCCGGAGGCACGTGAGGAGCGGCATCTGCATACGCGAAGCAGGCAGTTCTTCTATGTGCTCGAAGGCGAATTGACCCTGGAAATGGACGGCCGCGAGCATGGATTGGGTGTGGGGCAGGGTATGGAAGTGCCGCCGGGCTCACCGCACCAGGCGATGAACGCGACGCGGGAGGGGGTACGGTTTCTGGTGATTTCTTCGCCGCCGGCCCAAGGGGACCGAAAAACCTGCTGAAGGCCGAACCCCGGGAAATTCATCGCCAACTTTCCTGAATTTGGGATAGTATTTCCAAACATCTCCAGGAGGTTCAGCTATGAGTTCCCCCGCTCAGAAGCGTGTCGTCCTACCTCACACCGAGCGCGCGACGCCTGCGCATGCTCAACACATCGGCCGCACATCCCCACAACAAACAATCAGCGTGTCGGTGATCGTAAAACGCAAAAATCCACTGGATCTGCAGGCACTGGGCGGGAGACATTTGTCGCGCGCAGAGTTCGATGCCCAGTACGCGGCGGATCCGGCGACGTTTGAAGCGCTGCGCGCCCTGGCCCATCAGCACGGGCTGACCGTGGATGAGGCGGCGTCGAGCTTGTCGCGACGGACCATGGTAGTGAGGGGTCCGGCTGCGGCGATGGAGAAGGCCTTCGGTGTAGAACTGCACGATTACGAAGACTCCGACACTCCCGGGATGCGAGGAAAGCGGTTCCATGCCTACACCGGGCAGATGTCCATGCAGGACCCCCATGCGGACATGGTGGAGGCGGTTCTGGGCCTGGATGCGCGGCCCGTGGCCAAGCCGCACTGCCGGTATCTGAAGGACCTGAAGAAGAAGCAGCGGCCTCAGGCTTCTCCGCAGCCCAAGCCCTTCAATCCGCCGCAGGTGGCTCAACTGTACGGATTTCCCACGAGCGGTAATGGGAGCGGACAGACGATCGGGATTCTGGAACTGGGCGGCGGCTATAACACGAGCGATATCAATACGTATTTTCAGGGGCTGGGTCTGACGCCGCCAACCGTAGTAGCAGTATCGGTAGATGGCGGGACGAATGCGCCGGGGGATCCCAACGGAGCGGATGGCGAGGTGGCTCTGGACATTCAGGTCGCGGGCGCGATCGCTCCCGGGGCACGGATGGCGGTTTATTTTGCGCCGAACAGCGATCAGGGATTTATCGATGCCATCACGACGGCGGTACATGACACCACAAATCAGCCTTCGGTTTTGTCGATCAGCTGGGGTGGGCCGGAATCCACGTGGATGGCGGCTTCAGTGACGGCGCTGGATAACGCGTGCCAGTCGGCGGCGGCTCTGGGAGTGACGATCACGGTGGCCTCGGGCGATAACGGGTCCACGGATGGGGAGAGCGACGGGAAGAACCATGTCGACTTTCCCGCATCGAGCCCGCATGTGCTGGCGTGCGGCGGGACGGAGCTGATCGGAACCGGGAGCGCCATCACGGAAGAAGTTGTCTGGGACGATCTGGCCAGCCAGGGAGGGGCCACCGGGGGTGGGTACAGTACCTCGTTTGCGCTGCCGACGTGGCAGAGCGGCGCAGGCGTGAAAGGCAGCGGGCGCGGCGTGCCGGATGTCGCGGGGGACGCGTCGCCGGAGAGTGGGTACAACATCCTGGTGGACGGGCAGAAGCAGGTGGTGGGCGGGACCAGCGCGGTGGCTCCGCTGTGGGCTGCACTGGTGGCACTGATCAACCAGCAGAAAGGCTCGCCGGTCGGGTTTGTGAACCCGACGCTTTACGCGGACAAAACAGATTTTCGTGATATCACGCAGGGGAATAACGGCGCGTATTCGGCTGGGCCGGGATGGGACGCCTGCACGGGTCTGGGATCGCCGAACGGGCAGGAAATCGCGCAGGCTCTGGGATAAGAACGGGCCTGGATCGCGTCGTGGAGCGCGTGTCAGTAGACTTCGCGGCGGAACAGATCGTCCTTTTCTTTGCAGGGCGAGCAGTTGCAACCGACGGCGCAGCCGACGAGAGCCGCCACGCCAAGGGTGATGAGCAGGGCCGGCAGATAGCTGCTCAGGTGCGACAGGTGATTCAGCAGTTCATGCATTTTCAGGAACCACATTAGTAAGCTCCCATCATTGGGACACCTGAACGCCCGTTCAGGTTTGCTTCATCGGGGAGAAGACGTTCATGATCGCAAAAAACGGGGTGTGAGGAAATGGCTTTTTAGGTGGATTTCATCGGTAACTTTAGGAAAGTACTAGAGTTGGGTTTGGTGGCCTGCCTGCGGACGAACGATAGCGATCTCATATACCGCATGTTGATGAAATTAAAGTCTTAGCGCCGGAAAAGACGCATGAGGCCTGCGGAAGCCAATGCAGGAGCGACGAAGTTGCGCGGGAGTCCCTGGCTCCCTGTGAGGGCTTCGGCGGCAAGGTAGCCGCTGCGGGCCGCGCCTTCCATGGTGGCGGGCCAACCGGTGGCGGTCCAGTCGCCCGCCAGGAAGATCCCAGGCCAGGGGCTGATGGCCGAGGGGCGGACAGCATCCAGAAGCGGGCGGACGGAGTACGTCGCGCGCACCTCTTTGACGACAGCGGCTTTAGTGAGGCTGGCCTCGGCTACGGACGGGAAGAACTGAGCGAGCTCGCCGAGGGCGAGGTCAATGATGGCCTGGCGCTGCATGGGAACCAGGGAACGCGAGGCGCTGACGACCAGTTCGAGATAGCTGCCTTCGCCGCCGCGGTGAGAGGGCTGAAGCCGGGACTTGTTGAACATCCACTGGATGGTGGTATCGAGGAGCACGGCGTGATCGAGGTCCGTGATCTGCCGGTCGAACCAGAGGTGGATGCCGGTGATGGGTGAGTGCTCGAACCGGGCGAGATGCGCGGCGAGATCCTGGGCGGCGGGATTTTGCGGCAGCGATGGGAGCAGCCCTGCCATGGCTTCGAACGAGAGCGCGAGGATGACGGCATCGGTGGGAATCCCGCGAGATGTGCCACCGGATGTTGCGGAGAGGAGCCATCCATCTTTCTCGGGAGCGATGCTGTCGATGCTGGTACGCAGGGAAACCTCGCCGCCACGCGCATTAATGTAACCAATGGCGCGGCTATAGAGCTCGCTAAGCGGGATAGCGGGAATGCCCATGCGGCCGGACTGGGAGGACATCAGGAAAGATTCGCGGAAGACCTTGGCAGCGTAGTGGACCGAGATACGGTCGAGGTCTTCGTTGAGGGCTGAGACGAGGACCGGCTTCCAGAAGCGATCGATGGCGCGCTGGGTTTGCCCGTGGCGGCGGAGCCAGTGGAGGAAGTTTTCGCTGGTGTCGGGCGGAAGTCCGGGCATGAACGCACTGAGACCGCGCGCGATGGCGAGTTTGTCGGCGAGGGAAAACGCAGGCGCGCGCAGGAACGCGAGTGTTGAGTGGAAGGGCGCGGGCAGCGAACCGGGCTCGATGATACTGGGCGGGCCGCCCGGGGTGAGGAAGGTGAAGCGGTCATACCAACGGATTGCGTCCGCAGCGCCGAGGCGGCGATAGAGGTCGATGAGGCTGGTGCAGCGCCCAATGAGGACGTGCTGGCAGTTGTCGATGATCTCGCCGGTTCCGGGATGTTCATAGGACGAGGCTCGTCCGCCGAGGTAAGGGCGGCGTTCGAGAAGCTGCACGCGGTAGCCCGCGTCGGCGAGGGCACAGGCAGCGGCGATGCCGGCGATACCGCCACCGACGACGGTGACGGATTCAGGCATGCTGACTCGCAGCCCCGGTCAGGCGATTGAAGAGGATTTGGATGAGGCCGCGGAAAAGGATGCTGAGGCGGGCGGTGAGGGGCACGGAGACGCGCTCGGAAAACACATCGAAGCCACGGCGTTCAATGCGGCGCAGCAAGCGGTGGTAGATCGTGATGAGCACCCAGAGGGCAGGTCGGGCGTCGGGCGAAATGAGCGGCAGGAGTTGCCGGCCGGATGCGTAGTAATCCTCAGCGCGTTTGGCGAGGCCTTCGAGGAGCTCGCGCTGGTTAAGGGTCATGTGAGAGCCATCGCGGAGGGAGGCGATCTCACTGATGCGAACGCCGTGTCGGTCGAGGTCTTCGAGCGGAAGATAAATGCGTCCGCGTTCGGCATCTTCGCGGATATCGCGGAGGATGTTCGTGAGCTGGAAGGCGATGCCGGTATCTTCAGCAAGCTTTTCGGCGCGGGGATCGGAGTAGCCGAAGATGCGGATGCAGACGAGTCCAACGACGGATGCGACGTAATAGCAGTAGCGGCGGAGGTCATCGAAGGTGGCGTAGGTATCCCACGGGCGAGCGTCCTGTGCTTCTCCATATGCCGCCTTTTCGTCCAGCGTCGTGTCGAGATCCATAGCCGTGCCATGGACGAGCTGGTCGAGCAGATCCATGGGAATGGCGAATCGCTGGCGGGTATCGGCGAGGGCGAGGAAGACGGGGTCGGTCGTTTGGGCGCCCGCTGCGGCGCGATGCCAGGAGTCGAGCCACGCGGCGAGGTCGGCGCGGCGCTGGGCGCGGCTGCGCGATTCGTCATCGGAGACGTCGTCGGCGTGACGCATGAAGGCGTAGACGGCGCAGATGGCGTCACGCTTATGCCTGGGAAGAGCGAGGAAGGCGTAGTAGAAGTTCTTCGCCTGGCGGCGGGCGATTTGCGTGCAGACTCTGTAGGCCGCGGCGAGTTGGGGGTTTGAAACCCGATCGTGCTCGGGGCCATGGCCCGGGAGCGTCAAGCGGCGCTCCTCGAAAAGGCTCTCTGGGTGAGCGCGCGCAGCAGGAGGGCGAGCTTGCGCGGCTTCGAGATGGCCGGACGTTCACGAAGGACGTTGTAGTCCTGGCGGCGGATGGCCTCGAGGATTTCCATGCCGCCACGGGAGAAGAGATCGATGTCGAGGGCGAGTTCCGAGTCAACCATCCCGATGAGCGGGAGGCCGGCCTGAAAAAGGTCCCTGGCATAATCGACTTCGTATTTCATCAGACGGCGGAACTCCGGAGTGAAGTGGCGGGCGGCAAGACTCGCCTCGTCCACGTGAAAGCGATCCAGGTCCTCCTGCGGAATGTAGACACGGCCTTTGGCGTAATCCACGCGAACATCCTGCCAAAAATTGGCGAGCTGGAGGGCGGTGCAGGTCTTGTCGGAAAGCGCGAAGCGTTCGTCGTCGCGATAGCCGCAGGCGTAGAGGACGATGCGGCCCACGGGATTGGCGGAGTAGCGGCAGTAGTCCAGAACGTCGGCCATGGTAGCGAAGCGGGTGACGGTTTGGTCCTGGCGGAAGGCGACGAGAAGATCGGCGAAGGGCTCTTTGGGGATGTCGCAGATGCGGATGGTCTCGGCCAGGGCGACAAATACGGGATGGCAGGTTTCGCCGCGGTAACAGGCGTCTAACTCGGCGCCCCACAGATCGAGCAGAGCGAGGGCGGCGTCGCGGTCGCTTACCTCGTCGCCCAGGTCGTCGGACACGCGGCAGTAAGCGTAGATGGCATGGAAGTGTGGACGCAGGCGCTTCGGCAGAAACCAGGAAGCGACGTGGAAGTTCTCATAGTGAGTTTCGGCCAGGCGGCGGCACCAGGCGCGGGCTTCTTCGAGGGTGGGGGGAGTAACTGGGGTGCGGTACTCGGGAGGAAGCGCCGACCATCCCTTTTCGATCAAGTCATGCTGTACGGTATCAACGGACATTGCCGGCTCAGGGGATAATGGCGGTTTTGATATCGCCCGCGCGGTTCATGAGACGGCGGAAGACGCGGTTCAGCTCTGAGAGCGGGGCGCGACTGGTGATGGTGTCACTGCACCGGAATTTCCCGCTGACGATCAGGTCGAAGGCCTTGCGGGCTGCCGCGGGCGTGTGGTGGAAGCTGGCGCGCAGGGTGATGTTGTTGTAGTGAAGTCGATTCGTGTCGAGCTCGACCTTGGTTCCCGCTGCGCATCCGCCGAAGAAGTTGACGGTGCCGCCTTTGCGGACCATATCCACGGCCCATTGCCAGGCGGTGGGAGTAGCAACTGCGTCGATGGCAAGATCGACGCCTCGTCGATGGGGAGTGAGCGCGCGCACGGCGGCGATCGGGTCGCTAACTTTGGTGATCTGGACAACCTCGGCGGCTCCGAAGCGGCGGGCCGCGGTTACCTGTTCATCACGTTTTACGACAGCGATCACATGCAGGCCGTAGAGCTCGGCGACGCGCATAAACATAAGGCCGATGGGGCCCGCACCGATGACGGCAATGGTATCTCCGGACTGCGGCTGACACTCATCGAGGCCGCGGACGACACAAGCCAGCGCTTCAGTGAGAGCGGCGTGCTCAAAGGGGATGCCGGTGGGGATGCGGAGGGTGTTGCGTTCGACAATCCGGGCAGGGATGTGAAGGAATTCCGCGTAGGCGCCGTTGTTGAAGATCAGGTTATCGCAGAGGTTTTCCTGGTCACGCAGGCAGTAATAACACTCGCCACACGGGGCGGAGTTGAGAGCGACGACGCGGTCTCCGGCCTGGAAGGCGGTAACGCCCCGGCCTGCCTGATGCACGGTGCCGGCAAGTTCATGTCCAAAAGGAATGGGGGGCTTGAGCATGCGGGCGTGATAGCCGCGCCGATAGACCTTGAGATCGGTCCCGCAGGTGAGCGCGGCGTGGACACGGACAACGATTTCTCCAGCGCCGGCTCGGGGCATGGGGACCTGTTCAATCCGCAGATCCTCGCGGCCATGCAGCACGGCGGCTGTCATTTGCGCTGCCATCACTTCTATTGTCTCAAATTATGGGTGGATGAACACTTTCAGGGATTGCGGACCTGGGTTCGAGGCGACCTGGATGGCCTGGACGGCGTCTTCCAGGGGGAACCGATGGGTGATGAGCCGGGTCAGGTCGAAATCGGTGCGATAACCTCCGAAGACAAGGTCTGTAACTTCGCCGTTGATCTCGAAGGAGGAGCTATAAGAGCCGACCAGGGACTTTTCATCCATGCAGACGACGGCGGGGTCGAAGATGGCTTCGCCATGCTGGGTGGCGGCGAAGAGCAGGATGCGGCCGCCGGGGCGCGCGGCATCCATGGCGGTGCGGATGAGGGCGTTGCCGCCCACGGCGAGGATGACCGCATCGGCTCCGCGGCCTTCGCTGGCGGCGTGGGCTGCTGCGACCACGTCCTCTTTGCTGGCGTCGATGGGGTGTTTGAGCCCGTAAGCCGCGGCGACCGCGTGGCGGGCCGGATAGAGATCGGAGGTGAGAACCTTGGCGCCGGTGCGGGCGGCGATGGACGCCAGCAGGATACCGATGGGTCCCTGGCCGATGACGAGGACGGTTTCGTCGGGAGCGAGATTAAGGTTGCGGATGGCCTTGTAGCAGGTGTTGACCGGCTCGACGAAAGCGGCCTGCTCAAAAGACACGCCGTCGGGGATATGGATCAGACCGCCGCTGCGGATAATCCACGGCATCACCCGGACATACTCGGCAAAGCCGCCGCCTGAGGGTTCAAAGCCGGCTGTACAGCCGACCCGCTTGTAGTCGTTGCACTGGGCGAAGGTCTTCTTGCGGCAGTAATAGCATTGGCCGCAGGGCGTGTGGTGGAAGACCATAACCCGGCTGCCGACGGCGAAATCGCGCACGCCGTCGCCAACGGCCGCAATAACGCCCGCGATTTCATGCCCGAAGATGCGCGGGGCGGAATGGGAGCCGGTGTGGATCTTCTTCAGGTCGGTACCGCAGACGCCGCAGGAGTGGACCCGGATCAGAACTTCGCCGGCGCCGATCTCAGGGACAGGAACGGTTTCAACGCGGACGTCGTTGATGCCGTGGTAAACCGCGGCACGCATGGTCGTGGGGACAGGGGCAAAGTGTTGCTGCAAATCATTTGAAGTCGCAGTAGCCATGGGGAACTCTGTGGATCACTCTATCGAACCCGAGAGGGCGCGTAAAACAAAATTCGACAACTCCTGGGCGGCTTGACGGCTGTTTTGACCGAGACGCCGTAATGGCCCCCAGTAACCAGGATGCAGGAGAGCCCACGCGATAAGGCTCGGGAAACGGAGCTGGCCGTCCGGGGTCGCAAACCGGTTGAAGTCGGGCAGACGGTCATTGGGGCCATCGGTAACGGCCTTGAGGCAGAGAAACCTGAGGTTATGGGCGGAGGCGAAACGGGCGACGGCGCCCGCTTCCATATCAACCAGGGTGGCCTGGTACTGTTCCGCAAGGCGCCGCTTTGCTTCGGGATCGGCCACGCGGTCGAGCGTGACGAGCCGCTGGGGCTTGATCGGGGGCGGAGAATGCTCTGGCAGCGGGTCCGTGGGAAAGCGCTCGCCGGTGGCGGCGTCCAGCACTTCGCGGATCTCGCAGGCGTCGGGTGGACGCAGCCCGCAGGAGAGGGAACCGGCATAGCCGATGGAGATGAGGGTGTCGATGGGGGCATGCGGAGGAGCCGCGGCCAGGACAGCTTCACAGGCTCGCGTGACTGCGCGGGCGCCCATTCCGGCGGCGGCGGCGAGGATGTCGTGATCGCCGATGCGGCCGCGAAGGACGGTTCCCGAGCGCTGCCATCCGCGGGTGAGCGGGGCAAGCTCGGAGGGAAGGGCGGCAACGATGGCGATAGTGTTCATCGACGTGCCTCTTCACCGGGAGGCGCATACCCATGCGCACGGAACCAGTCGATGGCGGAACGGAGGGCCTCGTAGACGGGGACATTGCGGAAGCCAAGCTCGCGCTCGGCTTTGGCGGAGGACGCGAACATCTTCTTCCGGCCCATGCGGACGGCCTCGACCGTGGCGCGAGGCTCTTTGCCACGAATCTTCCCGGTAAAAGTCTCGTCGAAGAAGGCGAAGACCATGGCGACGGAGTGGGGGACTTTCATGGTGGGGGAAGGCAGGCCGGTAATGGCGGACATCTTGTCAAGAATCTGCTTCAGGGTAAGGTTTTCGCCGCCCAGAATGTAGCGTTCGCCGGAACGGCCCAGGGCTGGATTGAGCACATCGGCGTGAGTGCGGGCAACTTCCGCGACATCGACGAGGTTGAGGCCGGTGTCCATGTAGGCGGGAAACTTCTTATTGAGAAAGTCGACGATGATGCGACCGGTGGGCGTCGGTTTCAGGTCGTTGGGGCCGATTGGCGTCGTTGGGTTGAGGATCAGCACCGACTGTCCGGCGCGGGCGGCTTCAATGGCGGCCTGTTCGGCCATGAATTTGGAGCGCTTGTAGTGGCCGACCATGTCCGCGAGAGAAACCGGCGTGGTTTCATCGACGATGGTGCCGTCGGAGTGAAAGCCCATGGTGGCGACGCTGGAGGTATAAACGCATCGCGGCACGTTCTCTTCGCGCGCGATGCGCAGCAACGCACGCGTGCCTTCGACGTTGACGCGGTACATGGTCTCGGGATCGCGCACCCACAAGCGGTAATCGGCGGCGACGTGCATAACGGCGCCGCAGCCGCGGATGGCGCTGCGCAGGGATTCCGGCTCGAGAAGGTCGCCGGTGACGGTTTCCGCCTGGAGACCTTCGAGATTGGCGAGATTGCTGGTGCGGCGCGTGAGCAGGCGCAGAGCGGCGCCACGGGTGACCAGCTCGCGAGCGACGTGACTGCCGACGAATCCCGTAGCACCGGTGACGAATACTCTCACTTGAGCCTGTGGTGGACGGGCATTTCCCCGGGACTGAGCCAGGAGCCGAGCTCAGCTACCGGCAACCGCACGCCGACGTAGAAGGCTCCGAAGAGGCCATAAAGGGCAGAGGCTTCGTCGAAGCGCATTTCATAGATGAGTTGCTTGAAGACGCCTGGATTGTCGGCGTAGAGGTCGACACCCCATTCCCAGTCATCGAGACCGATGGAGCCGGAGATGACCTGCTTCACGGTGCCGGCGAATCTACGGCCGATGAGGCCGTGGTCCTGCATCATGCGAGCGCGGTCGGGCATGGAGGTGGAGTACCAGTTGACCTGCTCGCCGCGCTTCTTGTCCATGGGATAGAAGCAGAGATATTTTGCATCGGGAATAGCGGGATAGAGGCGCATGGACATGGCAGACGCCTGGCGGCCCATGGTCTCGCGGACGCGGGCATCCCACTGTTCCGAGTACGGCTCGATATTCTCGGAGGCAAGCTGGGCGTAGAGCTTCGAGGATGATTCGTAGAGGCCAAGCTCGACGATAGAGAGATAGGAATGGGTGGGCTGAAGAAAGCTGCCGAATTCGGTCCGGGCGAGGTCGCGCTGGGCCTCTGCGAGTTGCTCGATCGTATCGCGGTAGTGAACGAGGAGGAGGTCGCCCTTGTGGCCGAGCTGTGCGAAGAGGGCGCTTTGATTCGGATGGCCCTCAGAAGAGCCCTTTTCAAGGGGTGCGAGGAGCGAGGACGCTTCTCCGATCACGCTGTCGCGAGCTGCGGCGTCGAGGCGCCGCCAGGCGGGCCAGTCGAAGCGGAACATCTGGTGCAGCAGGCTTGAACCGTCGAGCGTGAGCGGATACGGCGGAATTTCGGGCAAAGGAGCCTCCGAAGAGCAGGGTACAGGCTACAGGTTACAGCGTGCTGGGGCAGGGGTCAGCGCGTGGATGTCGCTTCATCGGCGTAGAACTCGGCGATTTCGCGGGCGTACTTCTGGGCGACCACGCGGCGGCGCAGCTTGAGACTCGGCGTGAGTTCTCCGGAGTCGAGGGACCACTCGTCGGGGACGAGGCGAAAGCGTTTGATGGTTTCAAAATTGGCCAGCGTGGCATTGACGCGGTCGATGAGCGCCTGGTATGCAGCGCGGACCTGCTGGTGTTCGACGAGATGGTTGCGGGCATTGACGGCGATGCCGCGCTCTTTGGCCCAGGGCTCAAGGGAGGCAAAGTTGGGGGCAATCAGAGCCGAGGCAAACTTGTGGCGGTCGCCGACGAGCGCGCAGTTGGCGACGAGAACGCTGGCCTTGAGCTTGTTTTCGATCGGCTGCGGGGCGATGAGTTTGCCGCCGGAATGTCTTGAGGAGCTCCTTCTTGCGGTCGGTAATGAAGAGGAAGCCGTCGGCGTCGATGTGGCCGATGTCTCCGGTGTGGAACCAGCCTTCGGCATCGATCGTTTCCGCATCGCCGCGGTTTTTATAGTAGCCCTGGAAGATGCTGGGACCGCGGACGAGAAGCTCGCCGTCGGCCGCAATGCGGCACTCGACATTGGGAAGGGGCCGACCCACGGAGCCCATGCGGTTGGCCTGCGGGGTATTGATGGCGATGACCGGTGAGGTTTCGGTCAAGCCGTAGCCCTCGAGAATACGAATGCCCATCGAGGCGAACCAGTGGGCGGTATCGAGGCCGAGGGGTGCGCCGCCGGCGATGGCATAGCGGACGCTGCCCCCGAATCCGGCGTGGAGTTTTTTATAGACGATGGCGTTGGCGATTTTCCACGATGGGGAAGCGGGCGTGCGGCCTGCGGCAATCTCATCCCGATGCGGCTGACCAGCTGACTGGGCCCAGGCAAACAGGCGGCGCTTGATGCCGGACTCGGCTGCGCGCTGCTCCGCGACCTGGCGAACCTTCTCGAAGACGCGGGGGACTGCGACGAGGACGGTGGGACGGATGGCCTGCATCGCTTCGGGTAGCTTTTCGAAAGAAGGACAGTAGGCAACAAGGACGTTCTTGGCGTACAGAGCGTAATCGAGGTGGCGGGCGGTGATGTGTGAAAGGGGCAGGAAGGAGATGCACGAGTCGGTGGGCAGGAGGCCAAAGGCGTCCAGCGAGTAATTGAGATTGCTTGCGATGTTGCCGTGGGTGAGCAGGACGCCCTTAGGCTCGCCCGTCGTGCCGGAAGTGTAGATCAGGGTGGCGAGATCGGCGGGCTGGACGGCCCGGGCCGTGCTTTCGAACGCGGGATCCTGTTTGTTGCTGCCGGTGTTCAGGAGAAGAAGAGAAGATCTCGGCGCCGACGACGGTTTCCTCATCCATGATGATGACGTGTTCGAGCGGCGTGGCGGCGCGGATCGAACGCGATCTTGTCGTACTGCGCGCGGGTGGAGAGGAAGATTGCGCGCGAGCCGGAGTCAACCAGCAGAGGCGCGATCTGATCCGCCAGCAGGCGTGGGGTAGATGGGGACGTCGACGACACCGAGGGCGAGGCAGGCGAAGTCAGCTACCGCCCACTCCCAGCGATTCTCAGAGAGAATGGCAACTCGATCGCCCTTGTGGATGCCCCAGGAGGTCAACGCCTCGGCGACGGCGCGGACCCTCTGAAAAAATTGGTCTGAGGAGAGCGGCTGCCACGAGCCTGCAGCGTCCTGCCAGAGCATGGCGCGGTCGCGGCGGCTCTCCGCAATCGTAAAGAGGATGTCGTTGAGCGTTTGTAGCTGGAGCACGCGCGACCACTCTATCGGAGCGGACACGGCGGCGCAAGATAACCCGTCAGGTTCAGCCGTTGTCCGGGGCGGCATTCTGCGGCGGCGTCCCCTGCAGGCCGAGGACCTCAGCATTGGCCTGCATGGCCGCGATGCAGTTGGCGATGTGATCGTCGAGGGAAACTTCGAGTTCGGCAGCGCCTTTCACGATATCGTCGCGGTTGACGCCGCGGGCGAAGGCCTTGTCTTTCATTTTC
This sequence comes from uncultured Acidobacteriaceae bacterium, assembly GCA_963702295.1. Taxonomy (GTDB): domain Bacteria; phylum Acidobacteriota; class Terriglobia; order Terriglobales; family Acidobacteriaceae; genus Palsa-343. The sequence continues at coordinate 22,085 of CAVPCE010000043.1, forward strand.
TTTTTCACGCCGGCGACGTCGACGTCGTGGATGGATTTTGTCGGCTTCACCAGGGAACAGGCAGTGAGAAAGCCGGCGAGCTCATCGCAGGCGAACAGGGCTTTGGCGAGCCGCGTTTCGCGCGGGACGCCGGAATATTCCGCGTGCCCGAGGATCGCGGTACGGACTTCTTCCGGCCAACCCTGTTCTGTCAGGATGGCATTGCCGACAAAGGGGTGTTCTTCCGCGGAGGGATGTTTTTCATAATCGAAATCGTGGAGCAGCGCGGTCGCCGACCATCGGTCGAGCAGGGCAGCACGGTCCTGGCCAGTGAGACCTGCGGCGTCTGCGTCTCGCTCTGCATATGCGCGAACGCAGGTTTCGACAGCGAGCGCATGTTTGATCAGGCTGGGCGACTGGGTGTGCTCGTTCAGCAGCGTCCAGGCATGTTCGCGTGTGAAGGAAGCGTGAGGCATTGGCGCCGATTCTCCGTTTCGGTTTTTCCTGGCATTTAGAAGGAAACTTTGGGGAGTCTCGCAGTTTTCACTTGACAAGGAGGATACCCTCCCTGCAATGTATTTCAAAGGTTGAGGTCGGAAAGGCGAAGTCCGCCAACCCGAATCAATCCGGACCGCACGCTCTGGCGTTCCGCACAATCTATGGCGACTTCGTTAGCAACTGTTGAGACCCGTGAGGTACTTCGTTGCGACTTCTGTAGCCTGGTGCAATTCCGCACGTCGAATTCCCTGTGCAGGCGTTGCCACAAGCCCCTCGAAATTGATGAGCCCGAACCGCTGTCTCCGCAACTGGTGTCTGCCAGTACGCAGAGTGCAGAGGAGGCTGAGGGCATCAACGTGGCGCGCGCTGTTCGCGAGGTGCGTCACGGCCGCAACCTGAGCCAAAGGCAGTTGGCCGGGCGCATGCAGGTTCCGCGCACCTATATTTCGAAGATCGAAAATGGGAAAGCGGTGCCTACGCTCTCGTCGCTGCAGCGGTTGGCCACTGCGCTTCAGGTCAATATCTGCGACCTGCTGCGGGATGGGCAGAGCCGGAGGGCACGGGAGACTGAGGCGGTGCTGGCCGACCCATTCCTGGCGGAGATCGCTCCGCTGGTGGCGCAGCTGGATCCGTTTCAGCGTTCCATGTTCCTGAATCAGGTTCGGGAAATGGCCTGCGGGCGTCGTCGTCCGGCGTAGCTCCGGCAGGATGAAGATCCTGTCATTTGGGACTTCGGCGCAGCGACGTCCGGGGCGACTCCGGTCTGTATAATTTGGCAGAGAGGGAACTGCTCCCGGGGTTCCGCGGCAGCGCGCGCACACAGCGATTGCCACTCAACGTGGCAACGTGCGCGTCCGTCTTACGTCTGCCAGGGAGCCGCCTGAAGGGGACCGTTGCTACTGAATTCCAGCCGTGTTCACGAACTGCCGCAGGACGAGGCAGCGGTCTACCGCCGCCTCGATCCTGAGCGCCTGCCCCAGCACATTGCCATCATCATGGACGGCAACGGACGCTGGGCCGGGAAGCGCAGTCTGAAGCGTTTCTTCGGCCACCAGCAGGGCGCCGAGGCAGTGCAGTACGTGGTGGAAACCGCATCGCGCATGGGGCTGCCATGGCTGACGCTCTATGCGTTTTCGCTGGAAAACAACCTGAAGCGGCCAAAGTCAGAAGTCAATTTCCTGATGCGGCTGCTGAAGAGCTATCTCACCAGCAACGTGAAGCGCATGAACGACAACAATGTGCGCATCCAGTACGTCGGCCGCACCGACGAGCTGCCCAACGAAGTGCGCGACGCATGCAATGGGCGGCGGAGGCGACTCGACAGAACACCGGCACCGTTCTGACACTGGCGCTGAATTACGGCGGACGCTCGGAACTGGTGGATGCCTTCCGGCGGCTGGCGGCCGAGATGCAGCGAAAGGGGCTGCGGCCTGATCAGATCGGTGAAGTGGATATTCATCGCCATCTCTATACGGCGCATATGCCGGATCCGGATTTATTGATCCGGACTTCCGGAGAGATGCGGATTTCGAACTTTCTACTGTGGCAGATTGCTTATACGGAGATTTTTGTGACCGACCGGTTGTGGCCCGATTTTCGCGGGATTCACATGCTGGAGGCGATTGAGGATTATCAGCGCCGGGAGCGACGGTATGGCGGGCTTTCGGATGGGACGGAGTCGGATGACGTGGAGAGTCTGCCGGTGAATCAGCTGGCCGTCTGAAGCGAGTTCGAGAAGGACAAGAGAGGCGCACCCGTCGGCGCGCCTTTTTCATTTGCAGGAGAAGTTACTGCTGTGGCGCTGCGGCGGGGGCGATCCACACTTGCTGAGGCGCTGTAACACTGCTGTCGGGAGCGCTGACCTTGACCCTGAGTGTCTCCTCCTGGGCTTTGCCGTGCAGCGGAACCGTGAATCCAAGTTCGTACTGATTCTGCAGACGCCGGTTGACATCCTCGAAATAGGGTTGCAGCGAGACGGGATTGCCGAAGCCGATCCAGTAGGTATTGCCTCCGGTGCCCTGCGCGACCTCAGCCAAAAGGTTCTGGCCAGTGTTGTTCGCAGCCTGGGTGCGGTCGGCCATGCCTGCGTTGCGCCAGTAGATCGAATAGACCACCAGGCGGGCGCGGACAGAATCCTGGATCGCAGCCAACAAGTAGGGATCCTCCGGATCGTAGCGGCGCTCATAAGAGTCCACTCCATCGGTAATCATGATGACTTCGCGCCGCGCGTCGCGATCGTTGGAAGGCCAGCGCTTCGCCAAATCAGACAGGCAGAAATAAGGGCTGGCGCTCTCTCCGGGCTGCGACATCGGCAGGCGCAGACTCTTGAGCGCCTGGGCATGATCGGCGGTGAGCGGCGTCGCAAGAGCCGCTCGGCCGTTTTCCATATAAGCGAAGGCGAACTTCACGTTGGGCGGAAGGTTCTGGACGAAATGAGTGATGTCTTCCATCTCGCGACCAAGGCTGGCGCGCGCGCCTTCGTCGATCAGGAGAACCAGTTCGACGCCTGCGTGATCGCCGCGAAGGGGCTGCCAGGCTGAGACAGCCGTTTTCCTGCCGTTGACGGATATCTCAATGGCCTGTTGCCCGACATCGCTGGGTGGTGCTGAGTTCTTCTTCGGCAGAACGGTCACAATTGCCTGACCCTCTCCCTGATTTTCGTTTTGCGCGAAAGCCTGAGGCGAGGCGAGCAGGCTTAAGAGAACTAACGTCAGCAATCCTGAAAGGTAAAAGAGTGTTCTCATCAACCCACCTCATCCGGACAGAAAAGGTGTATTTCTTATGCGGGAATTCCATCTGCCCAATTGTTTAGATGGGGCCGCGACACGAATGGTCACATGCAGGCTCCAGCGGCACTACTTCGCGCGATGGAATTCAACGCAGTTTCGCCCAAAACAGAGTCTGTAAGTAGCCGCTGAGGTCCCCTGAAGGATTTGCAGAGGCATGGGTCGGTTCATGGCCGCGTCGTGAGCAGCGGCCGACTGCAGCAAATCGTGACTGCCGATGTCCATTACGCCGAAGTGATCGCCAACAAAGCCGATTCCATAGGCTCCGGCTGGCAGACGATGGGTTCCGAAGTCGAGCGGGATCTCGGTGAGCAGGTAGCCCTGGTATTTCTCCTGGACAGCAGTGGAATAACCGGAGGTGTCCACCAGGACGGCCAGAACGTAAGAGCCGTCGGCGTAGTGGACGCCGGCAGCGTTGCGCAACTGGGTGCCGGCGGATTTTCCGGCGAAGTAGACCGCGTCGGGCAGGATTTTGGCCGCTTCCGCAGCATGCAGAATCGTAGTGTTTGCCGGCGCCTGCGCTGAGGCGCAAAGAGGCATGGCAACCAGAGCGGCGGCGAGAAGAAGACGAGGAACAGGGATGCTGCGAAGCACGTGCATGGGTGAACCTCCCGTAGATGCGGGATGAGTATAACGCCGGGTACACGGTCAAAGGAGATTCTCAACTCGGGGTTTCCCCGTCGGGTCTGGTTCTTTACTATCAATCGAGATGCAGAGAGCAGACGAGTATCGTTCCCGGCGGTGGCGGGATTTGCGGCGGTCGATGAGGCAGGGGTCCGTTGAAGCCCTGCTGATCACGCATTTGCCGGACGTGCGGTGGCTGTGCGGATTCACCGGGTCGAACGCGTCTTTGGCGGTGACGGCCAGCAAGGCAGTGCTCTTCACGGACGGACGCTACACGATGCAGGCGCGGGAAGAAACGCGCGGCGCGCGTGTGGCGATTGCGCCGAAATCCGCGATGAAGGATGCCTGCGCATGGCTCGCAGATCAGGCGCAACACGCCTGGTTTGATGCGGAGCACACTTCGGTTGCCGGGCTGGAGTTGATGCGCTCATCGGTGCCGGCGAAACAGCGGCGCGGATTCTTCATCGCCATGAAGAAGCCTCTGCTCTCCGAACTGAGGATGGTGAAGGACGCCGGTGAGCTGCGGCAGATGGAAGAGGCGGCCGCGCTGGGATGCTCGCTGTTTGAGGCCATGCTGCCGCGGATTGAGGCGGGCGTAACGGAGATGGCAGTGGCGGCGGAACTGGAGTTTCTGGCACGAGGCCTGGGGGCGGAAGGGATGTCGTTCGAGACGATCGTGGCCTCAGGGGCGCGATCGGCCATGCCGACGGTCGCGCGACCCCGGCAAAGCTGCCGCGCAAGGGATTCGTGACACTGGACTTCGGTGTTATCCTCAATGGTTATTGCTCCGATATGACGCGGACCGTGCATGGGGTACGCGCGAGCGATGAAAGAACGGTCGGCATACGACAAAGTCCTGGAGGCGCAGGAAGCTGCGGTTGCCGCGGTGCGACCGGAGCAACTTGCGGTGCCATCGATGAGGCGGCACGGAGTGTTCTGCGCACGGCCGGGTTGGCGAAGTATTTCACCCATTCGACCGGGCACGGTGTGGGGTTTGGAGATTCACGAACAGCCTCGCATCGCTGCGGGGCAGGAAAAGCGGCTGGAACCGGGTATGGTGATCACGATCGAACCGGGTATTTATCTGGCGGGGAAGTTCGGTATTCGGATTGAAGATATGGTGGCTGTGACGCAGAGCGGAGGCCGAGTTCTGACGCCGGCGATCAAAGGCTGGATTGAAGCTTTAAACGGGGGTGAGCGGCTGGCGCGAGAGCGAAACGATGAATGCCGAAGATATGAACGAACTGAAGGAGCTCATCGAGTTCCTCAAAGAAAACAAGATTGGCGAATTCGACCTGGAACGCGGCGACCTGAAGGTCCGCATCAAATTCGCGCAGGAAGGCGGCGCGGATCTGGCGGGTCTGGCACGGATGCTGCAGGCGCAGGCGGCGGCGGTTCCGGCAGCCATTCCCGGCATCGGGAACCGCTCCGGCGATGCAGGCGAGCGCCACGCCCGCTGCTGCGGAAAGCAACTGCCGCTGAAGACCCGGACGCCGGTCTGCACATCGTGAAGTTACCCATTGTCGGGACGTTCTACGAGTCGCCTTCGCCCGGCTCGCCGGCGTTTGTCAAGATCGGCGACCAGGTGGAAGTGGGCCAGGTGCTCTGCATTGTGGAAGCCATGAAGCTGATGAATGAGATTGAGAGCGATGGGGCCGGGGAGATTGTGAAGCGGCTTGTGCAGAACGGTCAGCCGGTGGAATACGGCCAGCAGCTCTTTGCGGACGCTGCAGTCCCCGTAAAATAGAAACTAGCTCATGCGTAAAGTTCTGATCGCCAATCGTGGCGAAATCGCGCTGCGCGTGATTTGTGCCTGCAGGGAGATCGGCTCCGCACGGTCGCCATCTACAGCGAAGCCGACAGCCATGCGCTGCACGTTCGGTTTGCGGACGAAGCCATCTGCATTGGGCCGCCGCGATCGGCGGAGAGTTACCTGAACGTCCCCGCGGTGATCAGCGCCGCGGAGATCGCGGATGTGGATGCGATTCATCCCGGCTACGGCCTGTTGAGCGAGAACGCCAACTTCGCTGAGGTATGCCGGGCGTCGAACATCAAGTTCATCGGGCCGCCGCCCGAGGTCACGCGCCTGATGGGCGAAAAGGAAAAGGCGCGCCAGGCGATGAAGAGGGCGAAGGTGCCCATTCTCCCCGGATCCGATGGCGTGATCCAGAGCGAAGGGGAAGGGCTGGGAGTGGGCGCAGACGGTTGGATATCCGGTGATCCTGAAGGCGTCGGCGGGCGGCGGCGGACGCGGCATGCGTGTAGTGCGTTCCGCTGAGGAGTTGCCCGGGCTTTTCCAGCCTGCGCAGAGCGAGGCAGCGAATGCGTTCGGCAACGGGGACCTCTACATGGAGAAGTTCATCGAGCGGCCGCGTCACATCGAATTCCAGGTGCTGGCCGATGAACATGGCAACGTGCATGTCGCTGGGCGAGCGCGAGTGTTCAATCCAGCGCCGCCACCAGAAACTGATCGAAGAGGCGCCTTCGCTGCAGGTGACGCCGAGGATGCGCGAGGAGATGGCGAGACGCTGAAGCGGTGCCTCGAGGACGATCGGCTACCAGAATGCCGGAACCATCGAGTTCCTGATGGATGAGGACGGCAAGCTGTATTTCATCGAGATGAACACGCGCATCCAGGTGGAACATCCGGTGACCGAGATGGTGACGGGCATCGACCTGGTGAAGGCGCAACTGCGCATCGCGACGGGAGAAAAGCTGTCGACATCGTGCCGGAGCCGATCGACGATCCGCGGCCACGCGATCGAATGCCGCATCAATGCCGAGCACCCGGAGAAGTTCACGCCGTCAGGCGGGAAGATCACCGCCTTCAACGTGCCCGGCGGCAACGGCATGCGCGTGGATACGGCGCAATATGCGGAAGGCGTGGTGCCGCCCTACTACGACTCGTTGATTGCGAAGCTGATCTGCTCACGGTCATGACCGCGAAGAGGCCATGGCGCGGATGCGACGGGCGCTCGGCATGTTCATCGTGCAGGGCATCCATACGACCATTCCGCTGCACCAGAAGGTCTTTGAGGATGAGGAATTCCGCAAGGGTCAGTTCGACACGAAATATATGGAGCGCTTTTTTGAGCGGGCGAAGGAACGCAGGGAAGCGGAACTGCGGTAAGCCCGCTCTCGACCTGAACTGCTGGCGCCGTTCGGGGACTGACCCCTGGGTTCGCGCTCCGTCGGGTCAGCGTTTCGCCAGCTGCACGGCCGTTGCCTGAATGTAGACACCTTCCTCTTCGAGTTGATCCACGTCCTCATCGCTCAGGTTCCACTGCTGCTTTGCCTGTGCGTTGGGCGGCGCCTTCACGATTTTGCCCGTGACATCGAGGCGTTGCGGGTTTCCGGCAGCGCCAGAGGGTGAATCGGTCGACTGGCCTGTTCCAGGATTGCCGGTACCCGACGCGCCTGCGAGTTGCGGTGGAAGCGGGGAAGCAGAGGAAAGGATCAGGAGCATGGGGAGATAACTATGCCGCGATCCGATCCAGACAGCGCGATCGCCTGACCAGTGGTCTACCGATACGTTGCGAACCTGAAAGGTCTGACCGACGTAGTCCTGCTTGTTCGCGACTTCCAGGATCGCCACGCCGGTCCCGCTCAGCTCGCCATCATCTGCCACTGGAACCGATGCGGTGCGGTTTCCCCAGATCCACCCGCCGGAGTTTCCCCAGCCGAATCCGACGTACCAGAACCCAAGGACCAGAAAGACAATAATCCACGAATAGCTGTGGCGCCACCGACGGGAGACCGGAGGCCTTTGTGGCGCGGATGGCGGAATGTGCAGTTGCGATTGCGGCGGTGCAGGTGCAGCAAGACCGGTATCAGCCGGAAACTTTCGCTGCGGGGAAACCATGGCGTATACCTCGTCAGTGCGATTCTGGGTTACGGTGGACCCGGCCCGGCATGCGCGGTCCAATTGTCACAGCTGACCCTGCCCGAATCACTCGTGCACACGCCGAAATCACTTGCGATGCGAACAGCGCCGGAAGGTTGCTCGGAAGCGCAAGGGCCCTTAAGGGTCTTCCTGAAAATTCGGGAATGTCGATCAGACGGTACAGATCTCGACGGCCTGACGCAGGCTGGTAAAAGGATCCAAAGCAGGCACAAATTCGTGGGCGAAATAGCCAGCGAATCCGGAATCCGCGATGGCTTTCGCAACCGCCCGATACTGGATTTCCTGCGTGGCGTCGATCTCGTGACGCCCGGGGACGCCGCCGGTATGAAAGTGTCCGATCACGCCGATGTTCTGGCGAATCGTGTCGATGAGATCGCCTTCCATGATTTGCATGTGGTAGATGTCGTAGAGCAGCCGGACCCGCGCGGAATTGACTTCGTGCATTACGCGCGCTCCCCACGCCGTATGGTCGGCCATATAGTCCGGATGATTGATTTTGCTGTTGAGCAGTTCGAGACAGATCGTGACCCCATTATCTTCCGCTATGGGTTTTAGACGGTTGAGGCCGGCAATCGTATTGCGAGTGCCCTCGTCGTCGGACATGCCGCGACGGTTCCCGGAGAAAGTGATCACGTTGGGCACGCCGGCTTTGGCCGCGAGCGGAATATTTTTGCGGAAGGCTGCCTCGATGGCGGGATGGTTCTCGGTGCGATTCAGGGCGTCCGTGATCGTTCCGCCGCCGGCATAGCCCATCGTGCAAAGCAACCCATAGCGGCGGGGGACCTCATACTCCGCCACCTCGAGCAAGTCGACGCCGCGGAGCCCAATCTGCACGCCCCACTGGCAAAGCTGGTCGAGCGTGATGCCGCTGTAGCACCACCGGCAGACCGACTGGTGCAGCCTGCCAGCAGCGCCTGGACTGGTGGCAGATGGAACATGAGCCGGCAAAGTTGCGGTAACAGAAAGCGCTGCTCCGGATTTGAGAAATGCACGGCGCGATGGTTGCACCGCACCAGAGTACAGCGGAGGGCAGGGCGTAAGGGCAGGACAAACGAAATTGGCTATGCCCGGCTTCAGGCTCTTTTCGCCTGTCCTGGTCCTGTAGAATCGAGCGCGTACTTTTTCGGGCCTACAGATTATTTGCGGAGATTGCTCGACTATGCGGAATTGCTGTCTTTTGCTCGCCGCGCTCGCCCTGGCGGTTCCTCTCGGTGCACAAAATTCTCAGCCACAGCCGGAACCTGTCCCGATGCCGCCGCCGATCGCTACTCCTGCGGACACGCCGTATCCGGGCACGATCACCCTCGACGTGAATTTGACGGACACGACGGATCGCGTGGCGAAAGTGCACGAGACGATTCCAGTGAAGGCTGGGGAACTGACGCTGCTGTACCCGGCGTGGATTCCAGGCAATCATTCGCCAACAGGACCGATCCAGAAGGTTGCGGGGCTGTTCGTGAAGGCGGATGGGAAGAGCATCCCGTGGGTGCGGGATCGCGTGGACGTTTATGCATTTCACATCGAAGTGCCTAAAGGTGTGAACACACTGGACGTCAATTTTGATTATCTGTCGGCGGTTCGTCCGGCAGAGGGCCGGATCGAAATCTCATCGAAACTAGCGGACCTGGCATGGAACACGGTGGTCTTGTATCCGGCCGGCCATTTCTCTCGAGATATTCACTTCCAGCCGAACATCGCACTGCCCAGCGGATGGAAATACGCGACGGCACTCGAAACGGCCTCGCACGATGGAGACACCGTCCATTTCAGAGAGACCCCGCTGAACACGCTGGTGGATTCGCCGCTGATCGCCGGAGAGTATTTCAAGCGCGTCGACCTGTCGACAGGCGCTGACGACCCGTGTTTCTCGAATCGTGGCCGATGAAGCAAAAGATCTGGAAATCACGCCGGAGGAGTTGCAGGATCACAAGAATCTGGTCGATCCAGGCCGACAAAGCTCTACGCCTCGCACCACTACAAGCATTACGATCTTCCTTCATGCTGACCGACGTGGTGGGCGGGCAGGGACTGGAGCACCATCAGTCCAGCGAAGACGGACACGGGCCAATTACTTCACAGACTGGGCGGCCGGCGTGCGCGGGCGCGATCTGCTGGCGCATGAATACACGCACTCCTGGAACGGAAAGTTCCGCAGGCCCGCGGATCTGTGGACGCCAAATTTCAACGTGCCCATGCGCGACGACCTGCTGTGGGTGTACGAAGGCATGACGCAATACTGGGGCAACGTGCTGACCGCGCGCTCCGGGATGCGGACCCCGGAGGAAACACGCGAATCTTCGCGGGCATCGCCGCAAACTTCGCCAGTCAGCCCGGGTCGTGACTGGCGGCCGCTGGTGGACACCACCAATCAGCCCACCATCTCCCAGAGCCGCCCGGTCAGCTGGGTAAGCTGCCAGCGCCCGGAGGACTATTACCAGGAAGGGCATGCTGATCTGGCTGGATGCCGACACAAAAATCCGTGAGCTGACCGACGGCAAGAAGTCTCTGGATGATTTCTGCGAAGCTCTTCTACGGCGTCTACAACGGCAGCTTCATCACCGATCCGTATGACTTCGACGAGTTGTGAAGGCGCTAAACGAAGTGCGCCTTATGACTGGCGGTCGTTCCTGCGCGAGCGCGTCTACGAGCTGCAACCACAGGTGCCGGATGAACGGCTTCACGCAGGGCGGGTACAGGCTGGTCTACAACGACAAGCCTCCCTCCTGGGAGAAGCAGGCGGCCAACCCTCGTTTCGGGGTCAGCTTCGCCGATTCCATCGGCTTCAGCGTGATGCAGGACGGGGTCCTGGGCAGCGTGGAGTGGAACAGCCCGGCATTTAAGGCGGGACTGGTTCCCGGAATGGACTTATTGGCGGTCAACGGAGAGACGTACTCCTCGGACAAGCTCAAGCAAGCCATTTTGGAGGCGGAGAAGGAAACCACGCCCATCAATTTGCTGATGAAAGACCGCGACCAGATCAAGGCCGTCACCGTGGATTACCACGGTGGCATGCGCTATCCGCATCTGGAGCGGGTGGAGGGGAACGCCAGATCGGCTGGACGCGATTCTGAAGCCGGTGGAGTGAGCCGGGCTTTTCCCGAGCTTTACCGCTCTGTCACTCTGTCCAGAAGATCGAAAAACTCAGGGAAGGAGATCGCGGCGGATTCGGCGCCGCGAATGAGCGTGTCTCCGGTGGCCCGCAGCCCGGCAACGGAGAACGCCATAGCGATGCGGTGATCGCCTCCGGCATCGATGGCGGTTCCATGGAGCGTCTGGCCGCCGGGAATATCGAGACCATCGTCAAACTCCGCGACCTCGGCGCCCATCGCGCGCAGGTTGGCAGCGACCAGCGCGATGCGGTCCGATTCCTTCACGCGCAGTTCCTTCGCGTCACGGATGCGGATGCCGTTTTGTGTATAGGGCGCGATCGCCGCGAGCACCGGCAGCTCATCGATGAGCTGCGCCGCGAGCGCGCCGGAGATGGTGGTGCCTCCCAGTCCCCGCGGCGGCGCGTTTACCTTGACCGTCCCCACCAGCTCATCATTCTTAGTCTCGAGGTTGAGGACACCGATGTGAGCACCCAGCGCGGTGAGCACGTCCAGCAGAGTCGCGCGGGTTGGGTTGAGGCCAAGGTCGTCGATGAGGAGATTCGATCCGGGAAAGAGCGCAGCGGCGCAGAGGAAGAAAGCGGCGGAAGAGATGTCGCCGGGAACAGTGGCTTCGATGGCGTGAAGCTGCTGGCCGCCGGCGATGGAGACGGAATCCTTTGCCCGCTCCACAGTCGCTCCGAAGGCGCGGAGCGCGAGCTCGCCATGATCGCGGGTGCGAACGTCTTCGCGAACAATCGTGGTTCCCTGCGCCTGTAGTCCGGCGAACAGAACGGCCGTCTTCACCTGCGCGCTGGGGATCGGTGTTGCGTAATCAATGGCTGTGAGAGCGGCGCCCTGCAGAGTGAGTGGCGCATGCCCATCGGTGAGGTCGATCCGGGCGCCCATCTGCGTCAGCGGCTTGCGAATACGCTCCATGGGGCGGCGGCTCAGCGAGGGGTCGCCGATAAGAGTGAAGCTACCGGCCTGTGCGGCCAGCAGTCCGGAGAGCATGCGCATGGTTGAACCGGAATTGCCGCAGTCGAGAGGGGCAGCGGGGGGCTGAAATTGCCCGCCGGTGATCTCGACTGAATGGTCGTCTCGCCGAATAACCTTGGCACCCAGGGCCGCAACGCAGGCAAGCGACGACGCGCAGTCGGCGCCGGTGGAGAAGTTTGCCAGCCGAGTTGTGCCTTCGGCCAGACCTCCCAGCAATGCGTAACGGTGGGAAATACTCTTGTCTCCGGGCAGGCGAAGGCTGCCTCGGAGGTTGCGTGCGGGTCGGACGAGACGTTCGGTGGAAACGGCCTGCATGAAGACAGGTTACAGGGAGCCACGCGCAGGGTATAGGGCGCGGGCGTGCGCTTTCGTCGTCATTCGCTTCGGGCGAGCCCCTTGATTTCCGCAGATTGCTGTGCGAGATTCGGAATCGAAGTGAGCGCAATCCTGGCGGAGTTGTTTGCGGAAGAGTATCGAGCCCTGCGGCCGCGCGCTCCAATGCCGCCGATTGAAGTCCGCTTCTATCGCTTCACCTCGCTGAACACAACCATTCGCCTGCGCGAGGGGCGGATTCGCGTTAATCTCTCGGATCTGCTGGAGGGTGCGCCACAGCCTGTATTGCGGGCCATCGCTCACATCCTTCTGGCGAAGCTCTACCGCAAGCCTGTGGACGCGGGTCAGGCGCAGCGCTATCGCCGGTTCACCAGCAGCGAGGCGGTAATGCGGCAAAGTGAGCGCATACGGCAGACGCGTGGCCGCAAGCGGATCGGGTCAGCGCAGGGCCAGCATTACGATCTGGACGAAGTTTTCGAAGTCCTGAACCGGCGCTTCTTTCACGGGCTCATGGGGCGTCCGCGGCTGACCTGGAGCGAAGTCACGGCTCGGCGGCTGCTGGGGCATTACGACCCGGCGCACAACACCATCATGGTGAGCCGGGTTTTCGATCGCAGAGGAACTCCCCGCTATGCGATCGAATACCTGATGTACCACGAGATGCTGCACCTGAAGTATCCGGTGAAGCAGCGAAACGGTCGCCGCTGCGTGCACCCGCCGGCATTTCAGGAAGAAGAGAAGCTCTTCCCCGATCTGGATCGCGCGAAAGCGTATCTAAAAACACTGTGACGGCGATTCGACATCAGGGATGGCTGGTGTGCGGGTAGTATTTCGCGAGGTTGTACTCGTTGAAGGCGACCGTACCGCCTACCGCTGCAAGATTGATGAGCTGCCCGACGCGAGCTAGACGGCGATGCTCATGGCGCACCAGCAGGCGATAGACCCAGAAATTGACGACGACGGTGCCGCCTTCAAAGAAGGCGAAGCCCGAATGATTGTCCACCAGGGCCTGGGGCAGTTCCACTTCATGAAAATCGGCCGGATCGGAGAGGGCCTTTACGGTGGTTTGATAGTCGAGGTAGCGTAAGGCCGCCGCCGCGCCGAGGAGGGTCCAGTCGCCGGGGGCCAGCCCGGCAAGGGAAGGCCGAACCGGTTGCGGCGGAACGAGAATGACCCCGGCAGTCCGGGGGAATGCTCCGGTCAGGTCGGACTCAGAAGGGCTGCCGAGCCAGGCGGCCTGGGCATGCAGAGCCGGCGCCAGACACAGTGCCATCAAAAGCGAGATGCGGCTCCGGAACAGCATTCATGCAGGAAATCGGAGCCGCAGATGCGGAAGATTAGAGCGCTCTAATCCAGGGCACCCGGGAGGATCCCCGGACGGCCCTCTGGACAACCCACCCCGATCCGCGAATCCGGCCGCCGTCTGACACAGCAGAAAGGCGGAAGCTCGATTAAAATGAAGGAGGAACCCTTGTTTTTCTTCACGGGAGAGGCGGTTTCCCACGTCGGCGCGCGACTGATGGACGCGAGGCTGCAGTGACCGCCGAAGGATTCAATTTTGATCGGAAGTAACGTTCTTACCAAGGTATTTGGCACCAGCAATGATCGGGCGGTGAAGCGTCTGCTGCCCCAGGTCCAGGCGATTAACGCGCTCGAGCCGCAGACGCAGGTCCTGAGCGATGAGGCGCTGCGCGCCAAGTCAACCGAATTTCGAGCGCGGATCGCAGCCGCTCTCGAAGGCATCACCGACGAGGAAGCCCGGCGTGAGGCCGAAAAGCGGGCGCTGGACGAAATCCTGCCTGAGGCGTTTGCGGTGGTGCGGGAAGCCGGGCGGCGGGTGGTCAACATGCGCCACTTCGACGTCCAGCTCGTAGGTGGCATGGTGCTGCACCAGGGCAAGATCGCCGAAATGAAGACCGGCGAAGGCAAGACGCTCGTGGCCACTCTGCCGTGCTATCTGAATGCCCTGGCCGGACACGGCGTCCACGTGATCACCGTGAACGATTACCTGGCTAAGCGCGACGCCGAGTGGATGGGCAAGATCTACGAATTCCTCGGACTCACCGTCGGCGTCATCGTCCACGACCTGGACGACAATCAGCGGCGCAAAGCCTATGGCGCAGACATCACCTACGGCACGAATAACGAATTCGGCTTCGACTACCTGCGCGACAACATGAAGTTCGAGCTTGCCGACTGCGTGCAGCGCGGACATCAATACGCGATCGTCGACGAGGTGGACTCGATTCTGATCGACGAAGCGCGAACTCCGCTCATCATCTCCGGTCCCACCGATCAGACAACCGACAAATACGCGCGCGTGAATCGCATCATTCCATCTCTGGAGCAGGGCGAGGAGATCGAGAAGAGTCCGGAAGAGAAGATTCTGACGGGTGACTACGTCGTTGATGAGAAGCACAAGACCATCTCCGTGACGGACGAAGGCTGGGAGAAGATCGAAGGCCTGCTGGGCATCGGCAACATTGCCGATCCGGAAAACTGGGATCTGAAGCACCACGTCGAAACGGCCATCAAGGCGCACACGCTGTACAAGCGCGATGTGCAGTACGTGGTAAAGGACGGGGAAGTCATTATCGTGGATGAATTCACCGGGCGCATGATGCCGGGGCGCCGCTGGTCCGATGGTTTGCACCAGGCAGTCGAAGCGAAGGAGGGCGTCAACATTCGGCGCGAAGACCAGACGCTGGCGACCATCACCTTCCAGAACTATTTCCGCCTGTATAAGAAGCTGGCCGGCATGACCGGAACGGCGGAGACTGAGGCCTCGGAGTTCGGCGAGATTTACAAGCTGGATATCGTGGTGATTCCGACTAACCGTACGCTCCTGCGCATCGAGAATCCCGATGTAGTTTTCCGGACGGCAAAAGAAAAATACTTTGCCGTTGCTGACGAGATCGCGCAACTCCACGAGAAGCAGCAGCCCGTCCTGGTGGGAACGACCTCCATTGAAAAGTCAGAGCTGCTTTCGCAAATCCTGGCGCGCAAGGGTGTACGTCACGTCGTTCTGAACGCGAAATACCACGAGCGCGAGGCCGAGATTGTAGCGCAGGCCGGCCGCCTGGGTATGGTCACGATCGCCACCAACATGGCCGGTCGCGGCACCGACATTCTGCTGGGCGGCAATCCCGATTTTGTAGCTCGCCAGGAACTGGTGAAGAAATCCATGGCGCGCGCGATTTCCCCGGCCGAAGGCGCTATCAATCCCATGGCCGCCCCGGGCATGCTGCGCTTTTACTACCAGGGGCAGGAGTACGAGACCACCCAGGAGAACTGGGATCAGGTCTACCACGGACACGCTGCCGACGCGGCGAAAGATCACGAGGCGGTCGTTGAAGCGGGTGGTCTGTTCATCCTGGGAACGGAGAGGCACGAGTCGCGGCGCATCGACAACCAGCTCCGCGGACGCGCGGGACGCCAGGGCGATCCCGGGGCTTCACGCTTCTATCTCTCCCTCGAAGACGACCTGATGCGCATCTTTGCGCGCGAATGGGTTTCCACGCTGCTGCAGAAGATGGGCATGGAAGAGGGCATGCCGATCGAATCGCGCATGATCTCCAACCGGATCGAGGCGGCACAAAAAGCGGTTGAAGGACAGAACTTCGAGGCCCGCAAACACCTGCTCGAATACGACGACGTGATGAACAAGCAGCGCGAGGCGGTTTACGGCCTGCGGCGGCAGCTGCTGGAGGGCCTGGACCAGAAGGAACTCATCGTCGAAGATTATGTGCCGAATCTCCTGAGCGATCTCCTCGATGAATTTGCGGGAGAGCGGGTGCATCCGGACCAGTGGGATCTGAAGGGCCTGAACGAAAAGATGGTTTCCCAGTTCGGGTTCGACCTCGGATGCGGAGGGCGTGGATACCGCCCAGATGACCCGCCATGAGCTGGGCGAAACCATCTTCGAACGGATGAAGGCGAAGTACGACGCGAAGCAGCAGCTGATCGGCGATCAGGCGATGCGTTTCCACGAGCGGATGATTATGCTCAGCGTCATTGACGGCCTGTGGAAGGACCACCTTCTGAACATGGACCACCTGAAGGAGGGGATCGGGCTGCGCGGCTACGCACAGCAGGATCCGCTGGTGGCTTACAAGAAGGAATCGTTCGAGATGTTTGAGACGATGATGGAGCGCTTCCAGGAGGACACGGTACGTTTCCTCTTCCTGATGAAGATCGTGGGACCGGACGGTCAGCCTGTGGACATTCCGTCGCGGCCGCGGCCCGCGATTCCGGCGGCTCCTGAAGTGGCTTCGGCGGATGGCGCCGGCGGCAACGGTCATCGCCTGCCGGCTGCGCCCCCCATTCCCCTGCCTCCGTCGCGGACGCCTTCCACGACCATCGATGAACTGGAGAAGGAATTCGAGCGCAAGAAGAAGCGGGAGCTGGAGCACGCGCGGATGGCGGGCGGAGGCGACGCTTCCACGCCTCAGACGCGGCGCGTGGGTGAAAAGGTAGGACGCAACGATCCCTGCCCCTGCGGATCCGGCAAGAAGTACAAGAAGTGCCACGGAGTGAACGAGGCCTAGCGGTCCCGAGCGCCCGCTCAGCAAAAGAGGTGCAGGCTTGCTCTGCACCCTTTCTCTCTGGGGCAGATCTATGCGCTGGAGCGCCGGTTCTTGTTGACGATGCCGGCCAGAATGATGAAAAAGCGCAGGCGCGGACCAGGAAGATCCACGGACTCGCCTCGTTCGGATGGGCGAAGAAGATGCGGAACCCGCGATTCACGCCCTCGATCAGGAACGCCAGGGCGAACGCAAGAAAGAGCGAATCGCGCGTGTCTTTCCAGAACCGGAGAAAGAAGATGCCGGCGATCACCGAAGCGGTGGCGATCACGCCCAGCAGGAAGCCTTCCAGCAGAGGGGTGTAGTTCATTGCTGTCCCTCCCAAATTAGTCCGTAGAGGAGCAGGAGCATGGCAACGGCGGCAGTGATCAGGCGCAGCAGGTACAGGTCGACGTTGGGCAGGAGAACAAGGTCGACGAACACCAGCAGATTAGACAGCGCGAGGCCGCAGAAGCAAATGGCGCTCCAGAGCAGAAGGCGTTTGCGCACAGCGGAATACGCGCGGAACAGAAGGACCCCGCACGCGAGGGTGACCAGGAATCCAAGAATATAAACGGCCGGGGCGATCGCGTTCATGGCTTGTCTTTCTTGAACCTGAAGGCGCGGGCAAACTCCCGGACCGCAGGCGAAGCTTTGGAGTGAATCATGTTGGAGACGCGGACCAGCTCGCGGCGATAGGTGCGGTCCAGTTCTTCCATCAGGTTTTCGCGGCTGTAATTGGGATTGTAGAAACAACCGGAGAAGGTCATCACCACCAGCTCACGCTTCTGGAGGTCCTGGAGGATTTCACGGGTTCGATCGGCAGGAATATAGATGAAGCTCGCCAGTTCTTCAACCGGCCACTGTTTAGGGCGGCTGTTCCACAGAAGCAGAAGGGCTTCCAGATGAGGAACGCTGTCGATCTCGCTCAGAATGAACCGATCGATCTCAGCCCGTTGCGGATTGGGATCTTCCGTCGCCGGAGGCATAGTTCGAACAGGGCCGGAATCGGGGATTAAGCGGAAGCCGGTGGGATGACGCGCGCCGTGCAGCAGTTGCCCGAACGCAAAATCCTGCGGCAAATTACTCCGGTTCCCGCACCGACCGGATGAGCCAGTCTACATAGTCCGCATGCCCTGAAACGGGGCTGAAGACCAGCACCTCAGGAATTTCGTAGGAATGGGCCGCACGCAGGGCAGATTCGGCACGCTCCACCAGGCTGGCGCTGGTCTTGATCAGCAGCAGAACTTCGCCGGCCGTTTCTATGGCGCCTTTCCAGCGATACACCGAAGTGATCTTCGGGACGATATTCACGCAGGCGGCCACCCGTTGCTCGACCAGGGCGCGGGCGATCCGCTCGCCCTCTTCCGAAGAACCGGCGGTGGAGAGAATCACGCGAACGTCAGACGCGGGTACTATCATCGATGCGGACCGGATGCGACTGCGGTTCAGGCTGCAAGCATCATACGGCCAATAACGACAAGGACAGAAATATGACCGCCGAAATCAAGTTTGGAACTTCGGGGTGGCGCGCGATCGTTGCGGAAGACTTCACCCTGGGCAACATTCGGCGCGCGGTGGCCGGCATCGCGCAATATGTGGCCTCGCAGCCGGGGCCGAAGACCGTGCTGGTGGGCCGCGACCCGCGTTTTCTGGGCGAGATGTTTGTGGCGGAAGCGGCGAACGTCCTGGCCGCGCACGCCGTCAAGCCCATTGTGATTCCGGATCCGCCCCGACGCCTGCTATCTCGTATGCGGTTCGGCAGCTCAAAACGGGCGGCTCCATCAACTTCACCGCGTCCCACAATCCGCCGGAGTACAACGGGATCAAGTACTCCACGCCCGACGGCGCGCCCGCGTTGCCCGAAGTAACCCAACAGATCGAGGCGAAGATTCGGGCGCTGGGCGATGTTGCGGCCGAGTCCCCCCACTCCGATGCGAAGTACGACGAAGCGGACGTGAAGCCCGACTATCTGAAGCGGCTGGCTGAACTCGTCGATTTCGAGGCCATCAAAAAGTCAGGGCTGAAGGTTGTCTTCGATCCCTTCTGGGGAGCGGGACGCGGATACAGCTGCCACATCCTCCGCGAGCATGGGGTGGAGACGGCTACCGTCCACGATTATCGGGACGTCCTGTTCGGCGGGCATGCGCCGGAGCCGGACGATCATTTGCTGGGCGACTGCAAGAAGAAGATGAAGGAAACCGGCGCCGCCATCGGCATCGCCACCGACGGCGATGCGGACCGCTTCGGCATTGTGGACGCCGACGGAACCTTCATGCAGCCGAACTACATCATCGCGCTGCTCTTCGATTACCTGGTGGAGACGCGTGGGTGGAAGAACGGCGTGGCCAAGTCCGTGGCCACCACGAACCTGATTAATGCGCTGGCGGACGAGAAGGGCATTCCACTGTATGAGACGCCGGTGGGCTTCAAGTACATCGGCGAGCTGATCAACGAGGACAAGATCGTCATCGGCGGAGAAGAGAGCGCGGGCCTGACGATCCGCGGGCATGTTCCCGAGAAAGATGGCATCATCGCTGGTCTGCTGGCGACCGAGATGGTGGCGGTGCGTGGCAAGAGTCTGGGTGAGCAACTGAAGCAGCTATTTGCCAGGGTTGGTTCCTTTTATCCCTATCGCGAGAATTTCCGCTTGACACCCGAGGTGAAGGGTCAATTCACTGAGAAGATAAAGACGGATCCAACGGAACTGGGCGGCCGCAAGGTTACTCAGGTGGTGCGGACCGATGGTCTGAAGCTGATTCTGGACGACGGTTCGTGGGTCTGTTATCGGTTGAGCGGAACCGAGCCGGTGGTGCGTGTCTATTCCGAGGCGCGCCGGGAAAGCGACCAGGAGCCGCTGAGCCAGGCAGCCAGGGACTGGGTGATGCAGTGATCGGGTGTTACGGACGGAGCGAGTGAGAGGCGAGCAGCGACAAGCCGGAATTCCGGAGCGCATCGGACGGGCTCTGTACCGCATGCGGCGGCGGTTTGCGACCGCGGCGGTGATCGTCGCTGCCCTCTTCTTTGGCTACCATGCGATTTTTGGCGAGAACGGCGTGAATGTTTACCAACAGCGGCGCGCCGAAGACGCGGCCATCCGCAAGCACATCGACGAGCTGCAGCAGGAGAATACAAAGCTGCAGCAGCAGGTGAAGGCGCTCAAGACCGATCCGGATGCGATTGAGCACGAGGCGCGCGAACGACTCCATTACGCGCGGCCAGGCGAAGTGATCTGGACTGAGGACGCGCCGCCTGCCTCGTCCACACCCCAGGAACCACCCCAGCCGCGAAAATAGGGCGATCAGCCTCGGTTGCCAGCGCTAGTCCTTCCAGGCGCCGAGTTCACGGCGCAGCACGACTAACTGACCCAGGTGATAGCTGGTGTGCTGGCCGGCGATCAGGACCTCGCGCAGCAGCGTTTGCCCTTCGCCCCAGGGAATCTCGGCATAGAGATTCGATTCCGGGTCGCCGACGAGCTTCTCGAAGTCGGCCAGGTCCTTCTTCACCGCGCGGACTGAAGCATCCCAGGCGGCGTTGTCCGCGGGTTCTGCTTCCTTAGGCCAGTAGTCGTCCGGCCATTTCATCGCCTGGTAGTGCGAGTTCGTTGAGAAGTCGAGCAGGTCGTGCAGGGCGCGGCGCATGTGCTCCAGCAACTGCCAGGCCGAGTACGGCATCCCTTTCAGCTTTTTCCCGCGCAACTCGGCGGGAAAATCATCGACGACGGACTTCAGTTCAGCGTGGGCGCTCCCGCCCCGCAGAAATTCCACCAGCTGTTTGCGCAGCGCGCGATCCTCGGCATTGGCCATTGTGGTGACTCCTTTTTGCGTAGGATGCCGGGCGGTTTGGGGGTGATTCTTTTACTGGCTCAACAAAAGATGTTCACGGCTGCCGATGCCCTTCCGCGGCATCTCGGCCGCGGGATGAGAAATGCAGGTCCATTCGACTCGCGTCTGAATTGATGTTGCGCCAAAAGCAGCGCAACGAATTCGGAGGCTCGTTCAGGATGACAGATCGTTCGTGGACTTCAATTTCCACGGGACGGATATGTCATTCGCGCCTACAGCGTGGCCATCTCCGTTTCGCGTTTCTCGGCGAAGACGTTGCCCATGCGGCGAATCTGCGCTCCGACACCGCGCAGCTTTTCTTCGATGCGTTCGTAACCTCGATCGATGTTGTAGACGCGGTCCAGAATGGACTCGCCATCCGCCACCAGCGTGCTGCGGAGGGGG
>CAVPCE010000044.1:0-14380 GCA_963702295.1 uncultured Acidobacteriaceae bacterium
ACTGATAGCAACGGTCGACAGTTAGCTGCAAACGCAGGTCACGCTTCGATCCAGTCAGCGCGAGCGAGACCCGCGATTGCCAATCAGGATTGAACTCACTCAACGCTCTGGAATCCGGTTTCCATGGTCACTCTGGTTCCGATGAGTTTACCCTGCACGTGGGCCAGCAGGTTGCCCGCCTCGTCCCACTGATCGAGGGTGAATCTTCCCGAGCTTGAATTCCCCTTGGCATCAAGGGTTAGCCATGCCTGAAGGCGGGCGGGACCGACGAGAATTTGGCCCGTGGAGTCGTACGAGACTCCAAAGTGGTTCAGCCGATAAGTCCGCGCGCCGGTTTTTATCCATACACCAACGCAAACGTCGCCGGTCAAGGGAGCACGCATGCCGGAGACTTGCATTTCAGTGCCGTCACTGTGCCACTGAGCGTAGGAAGCATCAACCTCGGTGCCGTCCTGGATTCCCTCACTGCCTTCGGAGATCCAATGCTGTTTCCAGGTTCCGACGATGCTGGGTTCTTGCGGGGTGGCATCATCGTCGTCAATGGTGAAGGCCGCCAGTACAAGTCGCGGAGAGGCGATCTGGGGCTGCCAACTGGCGGCGTGTGGCGCTGGGCTATAGAGGCCGCAGCCGGCATGGGCGTAGGGACCAACCATGGTTGCGAGTGCCAGCCCGCTCAGCACCGGCAGGATTTTCCAATTTCCTGATCTCATGACTTCCTCCTGTGCCGGGAACTTGCCGGCTCGAACGAAATAAAACCCAATTCGAGTTCGGGAACAATGCAGGAAGATAAATTGAGAGGTAAGGAAAGGTGAAGACGTAAGTCGCTGAACCTGGGAGGGAAATCTCCGTCCGGTGTTGACCAATGCTATACTTCAGCAACTTTGCGGAGGGAGACGGTGCCTCTTGTCGTCTATCAGTTCGGCGACTTCAGCCTCCATTGCGGCAAATTTGAGCTCTGCCGCAAAGGTCGCAGGGTCAAGCTTGAGCGGAAGCCTCTCGAACTTCTCGTCCTCCTGGTCACCAAACACGGACAGGTTGTTACCCGGGATGAAATTGCCGGGTGCCTTTGGGAGCGGGAAGTCTTCGTCGATATCGAACACGGAATCAACACGGCAATCCGTAAAATTCGGCAAATTCTTGATGACAGGTCGGACCTGCCGCAGTTTGTGCAGACAATCTCCGGCTCTGGTTATCGCTTCATCGCACCTGTTAAGGCCGTTGAGCCAGAAGTCACCGAGCCAACTCAGCCCTCTGGGGATCCGGTCGACGCACCTGCTGCTCCGCCGAAGGTTTCTGCAACGTCCGTCATTCCATCGGCTGCCAAACCCCATCACAGGCTCTGGCTGGTCACTGCCTTATGTGCCTTCGTGCTCGTTACGATTGCTATACTCACCCTCGGCCCACATCCGCTGGCTGCCCACTTCCTCGATCGAGAGACTCCCGCTGCGATCGCCTCGCTCGCCGTTCTCCCCCTCGGCAATCTCTCCGGCGATCCTAATGAGGAGTACTTCGCCGACGGCATGACGGACGAACTGACGACCATGCTCGTCAAGGATTCCACCCTCCGGATCGTTTCCCGCACCTCCGCCATGCAATTCAAGGGCGCGCACCGGTCGCTGCCGGAAATCGCCCGCGCGCTCAAGGTTGACGCTGTCCTCGAAGGCTCAATCTCGCGCTCCAGTAACCAGGTGCACATGACCCTGCAACTTGTCCGCGGCGACACGGACAGTCATCTATGGGCCGAGAGCTACGACCGCGATAGCAACGATGTTGCTGCGCTGCCCGAGGTTGCCGCCAGGGCCATTGCCGCTCGCTTGAACAGTGCAACTCTGCCGCACGCCGGCGGCCGCTATATCAATCCTGAAGCTCACGACGCGTACTTGCATGGCCATTACGAATGGGTCCTCGGACGCAATGAGAATGCCCGGAGGTACTACCAGCAGGCCGTCGATATTCAGCCCGATTACGCCCTCGGTTGGACGGGGCTCGCGGATTATTACGCACAGGGGGCGATGATGGGTGAACTCGATCCCCGTCAGGCCTTGCCGCAGGCGGAGACTGCAGCCCGCAAGGCGGTGGAACTCGACGACAGTCTCCCACGAGCTCACGCAACTCTCGGAGGCATGATCTTCTTCAACCGGGGGGATGGGGCGGAGGCGCTCAAGGAGCTTACCCGCTCCAATGAATTGGACCCTCACGATGCCGAGTCGTTCCAGCTACACGCGAAGGTTCTTTGCGCGCTGGGACGCTATGACGAAGCGATCGCAGTGCAAAAACAGTCCACAGCGATCAACCCGTTCGAGTATCCGGGGGCGATGGCAGAGTTATACATGTGCACACGCCAATTCGATGCTGCGATCAGTGATGGAGAGATGCGCCTGAAAGACTTCCCAGTCTTTCGATCTTCTCGAAGATCTGTCCGATAGCTATCACTGGAAAGGCAGGGATAAGGACGCCGTTGAGATGCTCGCTCGCCTGATTTCAGATGAAGGAAATCCATCGTTGTCGGCCGCCGTTCGCCGCGCATTCGAAACCGGGGGCTACCCTGCTGCGGTTCGTTGCCGGTTGGCTGCAGCGGAAAAAAGGGCGCGAACCAGGAGAGTTTCTACATTCGAGCTTGCAGACCTGCGCGGGAGACTCAGTGAGCATGCTGAGACTCTTGCCCTGCTTGAGCAGGGTGCAAATGAACGCGATCCACTCATGCTGTTCCTGATTCAATCGGACCCCGCTTTCGACTTTCTCCACGCCGACCCGCGCTATCGCTCCGTCATCCAGAAGATGGGCTTGCCACCGCTGTACTGATAAGCAATTCGCCTGGGCGGAAGATCCCGCTGGTCTTTTGGCCTCTATCGGTGTTTTCAGACCAATGGACTCATCCTAGGCACGGCCCACACGCCCGATCGATAATCCCGGGAACGGGATTTCTGTCCTGCGATGTCTAGCGTCGTCGATGAGTGCATCATCGCCAGGTCACTCATCCAACCCGCGGCATTCTGGTCGAGTCACCGGTTATTCGGAAGCTTCATTTGCCGGCAACCGCACTCACCGTCCTGGCCAAGACCTCCCGCAAGAATTCTCCGGAGTTTTGCTTGTCACAAGGCCCAGGCAGTGATGGTTCAGCCTTTGGAACAGGGCACCCCTTGAGTCGGGTCGAAAACGCCCCCTCCAGAAATGGGCGTTAGCCCCCGAGCCTCTTCTCTCCAAGGGCCGCCCATCCATTGGCGGCAGAACTGTGCGCTACCAAACTCGAAAGTCGGCGCCCACCGAATCTCCAGCTTTTCATTGTCAAGCATTACCAATATCCAGTTCGCTGAAAACAGACCAGATCCGCTCCGGAATCGCTGGCAGCAAACCTGGCCGGACTTGGTATTCTGAAGATAGGGGGGTAGAAACAAAAAACCCCCTCGGAAGAGGCCGCCACGAGCGGCCTTTTTCCTTTGGAAAACTCGTCATGACCTCCAATGCTGCATTCCCGGACTCGAGCGAAGTGCTCGCGAATCAAACACCGCAGACCCTCGTGTCCTCGACTGCTGCATTCCGGCCGCGAGTGCAGCACTCCGGCCTCGAAGCCATCTGCTTTCGACTGAGCGGCTTGCCACATACTCCGCGCGCCTTCATCCCGCAACTCCCGCAGAATCAAACACCGCATCACCACCCCCGAGGGGGGTACCCCATGCTCGCTACCCGCTGCCAGTCACGGGCTACCAGCTACGTACATTTGCTCCCGCCCCTCAACCATCCATACAATCGAATTCGGACTCGACTCCCTCTATGACCGATCAGGTACCCGCGAATCTGCCGCCGGAGCCGGTTCCTCCGGCCTGGGCCAAAACGCAGCTGGCGCGTCACCCGCAGCGCCCCGACCCTCTCGCCTTTATGGAACGCATCTTCACCGATTTCAGCGAGATTCACGGCGATCGCGCCTTTGCCGACGATCCTGCGGTCAGCTGCGGCATGGCTCGCTTTGAAGGCCAGGAAGTCATGGTGATCGCGAACCTCAAAGGCCGCACCACCAAAGAGAAGATTCACCGCCGCTTCGGCATGCCCGATCCCGAGGGCTACCGCAAAGCCCTTCGTGCCATGAAGCTGGCCGAGAAATTTAATCGCCCGGTCATTACCCTCATCGATCTCATGGGCGCCAATCCCGGACTCGGCGCCGAAGAGCGCGGCCAGGCCGAAGCCATCGCCCGCAATCTCCGCGAAATGTCTCGCCTGCGCGTTCCCACCATCGCCGTCATCACCGGCGAAGGCGGATCGGGAGGCGCGCTCGGCCTCGCCGTCGCCGACCGTGTCCTGATCCTCGAAACCGCTATCTATTCCGTCATCTCGCCCGAGGCCGGAGCCTCCATCATGTGGCGCGATGCCGCGAAGCGCGCCGAAGCAGCGGTCGCCCTCAGAGCCACCGCGGACGACGCGCGCGGCTTTGGCTGCGTCGACGATATCGTCCCCGAACCCGAAGGCGGCGCGCACACCGATCCCCCTGAAGCTGCCGAGTTGCTCGCGGAGAAGCTGCGCTGGCATCTCCGCGAGCTGAAATCGCTTCCCCTCGAAGAGCTCCTGAAGCGGCGCTACGAGAAGTTCCGCAACATCGCGCAGTTCTACACCGTCTGACCGGCAGGCATCGAACCATCCTGATGAACGTATTTCCACCCGCATCGCCGTCTGTCGGAGTCACAGCGTGACGTTTATCGAGCGACTTAGCGCGCTGGGCTGGTTCCTCATCGCCTCTGCCTGGTTCCTCTGCGCTGACCTGATCGCCAATCGCGCCGCTTCCGGACTCACAGCCGGCGACTTTCAGGATCCGCTCTACCGCCTCTTCCTCGTCTTCCTCCTCGGCCTCGGCTACTGGACCATGAGCCGCCTCGGCCAGCGGAAACTCGATCCCGCCCGAGCAACGGCCCTCATCGTCCGACCCGGCTGGTTCGGCGAATTCGGCCTTGGCGCCGCCATCGGCTGGGCAGGCGTCATCGCCTGCGTCCTGCCCGCGGCGCTCATCGGCAGCCTCGTCATTACGGCCTTCACCAACGCCCATCAGTTCCTGATTGCGGTCCTCGACCTGATCGCGATGGCCTTCGGCACGCTCGCCATCGAGATGGCCTTCCGCGGCTATCCCTTCCAGCGCCTGGTCGAAGCAATGGGTTCCGGACTCGGCACCCTCTTCATGGCCGTCATCTACGCCATCTGGCGCACACACGGCGCCGAAACCACCACAGCTTCCATGCTGGTTTCCTTCTTCCTTGGATGGGTGCTCGGGCTGGCCGTCCTGCGCACGCGCGCCCTTTGGGTGAGCTGGGGATTCCACCTCGCCTGGGTCGCCGTGATGGGCGTGCTCTTCGGCCTGCCCATCGTCGGATCCATGAACGCCTCGCCGGTCCTGATCACCAATACGATTGGACCTGCGTGGATCACCGGCGGCAACCAGGGTCCTGAAGGTTCAGCGTTTGCCGTCCTGGTTTCCATCGTGCTGCTCTTCGTGATGGTCCACTACACAGCCGACCTGAAGCACAAGTATGGCTTTCCGGAGATCGTTCCCGGCGGCGTTCCCGTGGACATCGATGCCGCAGCGCGCCGCCAGCACGAAGAGGCCATGGCGCAGCAGGCGCCCGCCGAACCAACCCTGGTCCAGATCCTGCCCGCAACAACGCCGCCTGAACCGATCAGGCCACCCAGGAATGAGGAGCCGGCTCTTTCCCCGGATGAACGGCCGCCCAGCGTCGATCCTCTCTGATATCGAGTGTCAGCGAATGCGGTAACGCACGCCAACGCTCATGCTGAGGTTGGTCGAGGGACCATAGGTGAATCCTGGCCAGTACTGATACTCGACGTCGCCCAGACGCAGACGGATTCGAGAGTTCAGCCAATAGTCGACTCCGCCGCCAGGAGCGATCACGAAGTAGCTGCCATGAGCGTAGTTGTACGGGAAGTTGAACTCGCCATCGCCTGCCAGGAACTTCACATAAGGTCGCAACCGGTCGTTATGGAAGGCATTCAGCTGGTACCGCGGTCCCACCAGATACGTCGTCGTGTGGGTGTTCGACAACTGGTTCAGGACTGCCCAGTTCGCTTCGCCTTCGACGCCGAACCGCCAGTTGAAGTTGCCGTCAACGAAAACGCCGCCGCCTTCCAGCCAATGTTGCCCATACTGCAGCCGCGTCGCACTGAATGTACCGCCCACTGAGAGGGAGGACCAGTCACCGGTTGCGGACTCGGGTGACTGCGCCTGGGCAGGAACCGCGCCGAACAGAAGTCCGGCGGACAGCAGAGAGCAGAGAAGTCCAGCGTATTTCTTCATGATTCCAGCTCCGCTCACTGCGTGACCTGAACGGTCAGGTTGGCGACGTGGGTGACGCCGGTCTGCGTGCCGGTAGCCGTGATCTGAATGACGTAACTGCCAGGCTTGGCGCTGTTCAGCGAGAAGCCGCCGCAGCCCGTCATCAGGAAGGTCGTTCCCGCCAGCATGGCGATCACAACCAGAGCCTTCAGGGCACCGGCATTTTTGCGGAAGCGCCAGAAGGCGAATCCAAAGAACGCCGCTCCCGGAAAGACGCAGGCGGCCAGCAGTCCGCCATTGCTGCCCGGCATCTCATTCTTCGACTGCTGCGAGCCCGACGCCAGCGGGGAATTGGTATCCACCGTCAGCTGAACCGAAGCTGTCCCATTAGCGTTCAGGTTCACATCGTTGCTGGCAAAGTTACAGGTGACCGAGAAGGGAAGCGAGTCGCAGCCCAGCGCCATTTTGTCGGTGAAGCCGTTCTCCGAAGCCAGATCAATGGTGATCAACTGCGACTTCGTCGTCGGAATCGAAACCGAGGTCGGGTTCAGAGCGATCGTGAACTCGGTCGCCTCGCTCACATTAACGGTGACCGCATTCGAAACGGAAGGAGCGTTGACCGCATCACCGCTGTAATGGGCGGTGATGTTATAGGTGCCGCTGTTCGGGTTAATGGTCAGCGTCGCCGTGCCGTTCGCTCCCACAGCCGCTGTGCCCAGCGTCGCGGTTCCATTCATGAAGGTGATCGTCCCGCTCACCGCGCCTCCGTTGGTGGAGACGGTAGTGGTGAGGAGGGTCAGAGGCTGATCCGTGTTCAGGCTGGTCGCAGAGGTGGCAAGATTCGTCTGTGTGGCGTACGCGGTGACCGTCTCCACCAGAACCGCGGAGGTGACGCCGACGTCCTTCGCATCGCCGGAATACACAGCGGTGATGTTGTGCGCCCCAAGGGCCAGCGACGAGGTCGTGTAAGCGGCCACTCCGCTTCCGTTCAGGATCACCGATCCGAGCGTATTCGTACCATCCTTAAAGGTGACGCTGCCGGTAGGTGTAATGCCATTGCCAGTTACGGTGGCGGTAAAGGTCACCGGGTTGGTGACGACCACCGAAACCTTGTTCGATACCAGATGCACGGCCGTGGTGGCCTGGATCACGCTGAAGGGCAGTGCCGCCGATGTGCTGGCCGAGTCATTCCCATTCCCCTGATAGCCTGCCAGGATCGAGTAGGTGCCGACCGCGAGGCTGGCCGTCGTGTAGCTGGCCACACCCGCGCCATTCAGCGCTCCGCTGCCCAACAGGGTCGCGCCGTTGTAGAAGTTGACAGTGCCCGCGGCCACTCCGCTGTTGGCAGTGACCGTAGCCGTGAAGGTCACTGCCTTGCCGGCGATGGACGGATTGGCACTGGCCGTTACTGCGGTGGTGGTTGAAGCGATGTTGACCGTTTGCGTCAGCGCCGCCGACGTGCTGCTGAAGTTATCCGGGTCGCCGCCGTAGGAGACGCTGATTGCATGCGTTCCCGCGGAGAGGGAAGCGGTCTGGAAACTGGCCACCGCCGTCGCGGTCCCACCGGCGGTGAGTGTGCCGGTTCCGATCTGAGTAGCGCCATCGAAGAAGGTCACCGCTCCGGTGGGCGTCACTGACCCGCTCGCCACCACGGTCGCCGTAAAGGTCACGCGCGTGCCGAAGATCGAGGGATTGACGCTGGAAATGAGCGAACTGGTGGTTTGTTGCTCGACGGTCTGCGTCAGCGGCGATGACGTGCCGGTAACGTTATTCGTGTCGGTATAGGTAGCGGTGATTGAGTTGGCGCCAACCGGCAGAGAGGCTGTCGCGTAAGTCGCGAGCCCTCCTCCGTTCAACGTACCGCTGCCCAGGTAAGTTGCGCCGTTGTAGAAGGAAACGCCCCCGCTGGGAGTAATGCCGCCCGAGACCGCCACGTTCGCCGTAAAAATGACAGAGGTGCCGAAGGTGGAGGTGTCGTTCGGACTGGAGCTGGAGAGCGTGACCGTGACCTGCTCCTCCACGACCTGAGACAGCGGGTTCGACGAAGAGGCGCTGTAGTACGTATCGCCGCTGTAGTTGGCTGTGATGATGTGGGTGCCTACCGCGAGGCTGGAAATCTGCAGGCTCGCGTTGCCGCTCGCATTGAGCGTTTGCGTGGTTCCAATCGGATTCGTTACCCCGCCAAAGGTGTCGGTAAACGTGACTGTGCCCGTGGGCGTGCCCTTATTGGAATTCGGATCCTGCTTGACCGAGACGTTCAGCGTGACCGTCTGCCCATAAATCGCCGGATTCTGATTCGAGCTCAGCGTGACGATCGCACCGTTCAGCCCGAGCGCTTGTCCCACCACAGCGATATGAAGAGGAGAGTCGGCGGGATCGCCGCTCACTGTCACGTTGCCGACCAGAGGATTGGGCGGATTCGCATCTGTAGGAGCAAACTCCACGGCAACTGTGCACCGGGCGTCCACGGCCACGCTGGCGGAGCAGGTTGATGTCGCGGTGTTCACCGCGGCATTGGCATCGGGCGTGAGCGCTGCCAGCGACATCGGTTGATTGCCGTCGTCTTCGATGATCTGGTTCTGCGGTGGGCTCACCTGGTTCTGCCACAGCTCTCCATTGAAGAACATGGTGGCGGAATTTGCGTAAACCTCGCGAATGAGGTGATCGAAGTACTCGGCGATCAGCAGGTTTCCGCCTGCATCGACGGCGATGCCGTAGGGTGCGTAAATGCCGGCTCCGGTCGCGATCCCGTTCCCGGAGTAGTTTTCGCCTGGCTGATTATTGCCGTAGGTGTAGGGAGTCTTGCCGTCGCCATAGGTGCTGTTGGCGTTGCTGCCCGCCACCGTAGTGATGATGCCTGAAGCGATGTTGACTTTCCTTACTTCATAGTTCCGGGCGTCTGCAATATAAACGTTGCCCGCCGGGTCGCAGGCGACACCGAGAGGTGAGTAAAGCTCCGCGGATGTCGGAGCTCCGCCATCTCCCAGAGATCCGGAGTTGGCGCTGCCCGCAAACGTGCTGATATGGCCGGTCGTATCCACCTTACGCACCCGGTTATTACCGGAATCGGCGATGTACAGGTTGCCGGAAGCGTCGAGGGCGACGCTGTACGGAGCGTTCAGCAGCGCTGCCGTCGCCAGGCCGCCATCGCCCGAAAAGCCCGGCGTCCCGGTTGGGTCGCCGGCAATGGTGGTGATGATATTGGTCGAGGCATTCACTTCGCGCACGGCGTTGTTGCCGCTATCGGCGATGTAGAGATTGCCCGCGGGATCGATGGTGATATTTTGCGGCGAGTTCAGCTCGGCAGCGGTCGCGGGCCCGTTGTCGCCGATGTAGCCCGGCGTACTGGTTCCGGCGACGGTGCGAATGCTGCCCGAAGTAAGATTCACTTCGCGGATGATGTTGTTGTTGGTGTCCGCAATGTAGAGATTGCCCGCTCCATCGATCGCGACCCCACCCGGTAAATCAAGGGAGGTGCTCGTCGCCACGGTGGCAGTGCGGTCGTATCCGGCAGTGCCGTCGCCGGCGACCGTCGTAATCGTGCCGGCGTTTGGACCCGATGCATAGACCTCGCGAATACGGTTGTGGTGCGAGTCAGCAATGAAGATGTCTCCGCTTCCATCGACCGCCACCCCGGTGGGGAGATAGACGTCCGCCTGAGTGGCTGGATGGCCGTCATTGACCTGTGTCCATTCACCATTTTGTCCGGCAACCGTGCCGATCGAGCCGGGGACCATCACCGCCAAAGAACCCTGGCCGATCCCGCTCAGATATTCCGTTCCCAGGATGTTGTTGCCTGCGTCGAGCAACACCACGGCGCCGTTGCGCGCTCCGGGAAATTTAGGAGCAAACGCCACCGTGACGGTGCAGCCTCCCGAACTGATGCCGGCGCAACTGTCGGATCCGGACTCGGTGAAATCCAGGTTCGGAGCACCCATCGTCAGCACCGCCGTCTTGCTCACTGTGCCGGCCACTTGCAGGTTCACCGTCACAGACTGCGTCACCGGCGTCGTTGTCGCTACGGGCGTGGCGGGAAACGATGTGAAGTTCTGCGCATGACCGAGAGGTACGCTCAGCAGCGCCGCGCCCGCCAGCCATGCGCCATATTTCATCTGTGAAATGCGCCGAAGTGAGCGAGAGAAAGAGAGCAGGCAGAAAGAAGACGGAGCAGTCATAACGGGTCCTCGAAGGGAGTTCTCTGCAGCCCAGGCCGGGGGAACTCGCGTTGTCGGAAGGCCTCGGGGCGAAACTGCTGACCCGCATGCCGCGGCGGCGCTCGCCGGGTTCGCAGGGGTCAGTCCCTGTACCGATATGGGGCAACAGTAGCAGGAGAAGGTAACTTAGGAGAATTACCCAAGTAAGTCATCTCTGGTACTTTCGTTGTAGATTCTGAGGTTCCAGTGCCGGAAAAGTACAAACGAGGAGAGAAAGATTACCTCCGGCCTCTTTTCCGCAGACAGGAAGTCCAGCCCGTAAGTGAGCTTCGGTGAGGAAAGGGAATGTCCCGAGAAAACGGAAGCCTGCGCTCGTGGATCAGGCCCCGAACAGCACAAAGGCCACAGCTTCGGCTGTGGCCCCCGACACCCGGTACCGTCGGACTACTTTTCCAGAGTGCGCATATAGCCAACGACCTCTTTGATCTGAGCGTCGGTCAGCTTCCCTTTGTACGCAGGCATTTTGTTCTTGCCGTTGCTGGTGTCCGCCACCATATCCGACTCGCTCAGCTTCATAAAATCCGGAGACTTCACGGAGGGTATTTTCATTGCCTTGCCCATAGGGCCCGCGGCCAGGCCGTCCGTCCGTGGCACATGGCGCACTTCGCTTTGAACGTGGATTCGCCGCTTTGGGCGAACATCGGAACGGCAACCGCCGTGGCCAGCAAGGCCACCATGCATAATCTCGCGTTCTGTATCAGCATCGTTCGATCTCCCTGGCCGGAAACTCCGGTCCCATGATATTTCTGCTCGAAAGCTGATGGCATCCGGACCCGGCAGAAGGAAGGTTCGGACCGCGAGAGCATCATACGCGGAACCGCATTACAGGTGAATCCAGCCTCGGAGGATCAGCAGCAGCGAAGCTGTTCCCACCACAATCCACAGCAGAACGCCCTGCAGGAGAGGACGCGCGCCGACTTTCCGCAGGCTGTCGCGCGTGATGCTGGTGCCGATCAGGAAAAGGGTCACGCCCAATCCGAGACGACCGAGCCGGGCGAGCTGTATGTATTCCGGATGAAACCACTGCACAACGCTGTTTGCCACCGCCGCCAGGCAGAAAAAGAGAATGAACCAGGGAAGATGGATTTTTGCGCGGCTGCGGCGCACCAGCGCAGTGCCAATGGACAACGGAACGACTCACATGCGCGAGCCAGTTTGACTGTGGTGGCGATGGCCAGCGCCACCGTCCCATACCGCGCCGCAGCTCCGACCACGGAGCTGGTGTCATGGATGGCCAGTGCGGACCAGAGACCAAACTGCGATTGGGAAAGGTGGAACGCGTGTCCGATTACGGGAAAGATGAACAGCGCGACGGAGTTCAGGACAAAGACCGTACCCATCGAGACAGCCATTGCCTCGTCGCTCGCCGCCGTGACGGGCGCCAGTGCAGCGATGGCACTGCCTCCGCAAATGGCAGTACCGGCGGAGATCAGGAAACCCTAGTTTTTCCCACGCGCAACAGCATCGCGAATCCGATGCCGACAAGCATGGCGAACGTAATGCCGACGGCTGTGTAGAGGAACCCCGAGCGGCCAACGCGGTCGCCTCGCCGAGGTTCATGCCGAATCCCAGGCAAACCGCTGAAGTCTGGAGCAGAATCTCGAGAGGCGTCGCGCATCCACGTGGTAGTCGTGCGCGGTCAGCAATCCATAGGCAAGTCCGGCGGCCAGTGCGAAGGGCGGTGAAAGCACGCCGCTGGCGGCCAGGTGATGCCCAGAAAGAAGAGATTCTTCACCATAGTCCTAGGGTCAGGGCGCAGGCCGTGACGGTCCAGACGGAAGATTGGATGGGTGATAAGGAAAGCTTATTGCGGTTTGCGAGAACCGTGAACCAGCGCCAGCGCAAAACGCTCAAAAGCGCCGGCCGGACCCTCAGGAATCGGCCCGAAGCGTCGGATGAGAGTCATATATCGCCGAATGTCGAGGTCTTTCACGGGAATGACGCGCACCGTACCGAGGCGGAGTTCTTTCTGGATCGCCCACTCCGAGACGAAACCGGCGCCCAGGCCCACTTCAACGGCGGAGATGATCGACGATGGAGTCGAGATCCATCGCGATATGAAGGTCTTTCAGACGCAGGCCAGCACGACGAAGAGCGAGTTCCACGACGTGGCGGGAGCCGGAGCCGCGTTCGCGCATCAGCAGCGGGACCTGCGTGAGAGCCCGCAGCGGTACGGGAGCCTTTGGCGGCCACTGATCGCGGCCGACGATCAACACCATGCGATCTTCAAGAATGCGCTGGCGGAAGACCTCCCGGCTGGATGCAGGCCCTTCGATGATGCCGAGATCGATGGCGCCCCCGCTGACAGCGGCGAGGATGTTTTCAGTGTTGCCGCTGACCAACGACAGTTCGACACGCGGATGCAGCTCCCGAAACGCTCACAACATGCGGGGAAGAATGTATTGCGCGACGGTGAGGGAAGCCCCGATGCGCAGTGTTCCGGCGGTCTCGCCTCGGGCAATGTCGAGAGCCGCCATCGCTTCCTCAGCCAGGCGGGCCCCTTTGCGCGCAAACGGAAGCAGCGCCATGCCGGCCTCGGTGAGACGTACCCGCCCTTTCCCGCGGTCAAAGAGCGCTACACCGAGTTCGGCTTCCAGCGCCTGAATCTGCTGGCTCACGGCTGGTTGGCTCAGGTGCAGGCGCTCCGCCGCGCGCCGAAAGCTCGTTTCGTCGGCAACCGTGCGAAAGACCTTCAGCCGGAAATTCTCCATGGGCGCGGCTCTTACTGTACCTGGTTCCACGGCGTCGATCCATCGACAGTGGGAGGTTGATTTCGTTTTCTCCCCCCTATAATCGTGCTTTGGACACCCAACCCACCCAGCAGAAACCGAAGGATTCAGGATCGAAAAGCCACGCGGCAGCCGTGGCGGCGGGCATCTTGCTCAGCCGTCTGGTGGGCTTGGTGCGTGAGCGAGTCTTTGCGCACTACTTCGGCACCTCCGACGCCGCAGGGGCGTTTCGTGCCGCGTTTCGCATACCGAATATCCTGCAGAATCTGTTCGGCGAAGGCGTTCTCTCGGCCTCGTTTATCCCCGTCTACGCGCGGCTGAACGCGGAAAACCGCCACGAAGAGGCGTCGCAACTGGCGGAAGCAGTCTTTGCCCTGCTGCTGCTGGTTACGGCTGTACTGGTCGCGGCGGGCGTCTTCGCCACGCCGTTACTCATCGAGCTGATCGCTCCCGGTTTCCGCGGTGCGACCCGCGAGCTCACCATCCGCATTGTGCAGATTTTGTTTCCCGGCGCGGCCCTGCTGGTGCTTTCCGCATGGTGCCTGGGGATTCTGAACAGCCACCGTAAATTCTTTCTGTCCTACGCCGCCCCGGTGGTTTGGAATGCAGCGCTGATTACCACGCTGGTGTGGGGCGGGCGGCATCACACCGAGTCGCGGCTGGCCATTCTGCTGGCCATCGGCTCAGTGATCGGCAGCGCCTTGCAGTTCGCGGTCCAGTTGCCCACCGTCCTGCGCTTCCTTGGCCCCTTCGGATGCATGTGGGCATTGGCAGTGAACATGTGCGCACGGTGACGCGGAACTTCTTTCCCGTGTTCGTGAGCCGCGGCGTCGTGCAGATCAGCGCCTATGTCGATTCATGGCTGGGCAGCTTCCTGGGCGCGTCGGCGGTGGCGGCTCTGGGCTATGCGCAGACGCTCTATACGCTGCCCGTGAGTTTGTTCGGCATGGCCGTATCGGCGGCCGAGCTTCCGGCCATGTCCAGCGCCGTGGGCACGACCGAGCAGATTGCCGGCGATCTTCGGCGGCGGTTGCATTTCGGCCTGCAGCAGATTGCGTTTTTCGTGATTCCCTCAGCGGTGGCGTTTGTCGTGCTCGGCGACGTCGTGGTGGCGACCATCTACCGCTCCGGACACTTTCAGCACGCTGACGTGATCTTTGTGTGGG